>JAFUKL010000026.1 GCA_017473615.1 Muribaculaceae bacterium
AGGCCTGTCGCTAGCGTTCATCCTGAGCCAGGATCAAACTCTCCGTTGTTTTTATCTTTTTTTTCAACTTTTTCGTTTTTCCTCGCCCGTTACGCTCGATTCATTGACTTGGAGTAAAGATGTGTTCATCACATCTTCTTTCTCAAGGCTTTCTTGACAAGGACGTTTCTTCGACATCTATATTATTCTATCTAATTAACGCCGAAGCCGCATCCCTTGGTTTTACACTCTTCCTTGTGCTTCCTGTCTTTTGTCTATCGCAATTACTTCAATGCTCTCTTCTTTTTATCTTCACCCCGGAGAATCTTTGTCGCAACTCTTGCGACTATCTCAATCCCCGAAAGCGAGTGCAAAGTTAATACCTTTTTCTGAAATACAAAATAATGCAAAGAAAATTATTAGCAGAAAAACCGGTTTTTCCCGTTCAACACCCTATAGCTCCGAGGGTTAAGTGTAAATGTTATTAAAGGTTAAAAATATGTTCTATAACATATACTTCATTTTTCTATAACACAAATACCGGTTTAATCCCCTTTCGCATAATACACTCGAACTTCACCAATAGGCAAACTACCGCGCAACATCAACGGTATGCGAGAATCATCCATAGAAATCCACGTATCCATGTCATCACTCGACTTCTTCTTACCTTCTTGCGTAAAAGAGAATTTAATATGATAAGCATCATGCTTTGACTTATCACGCAATTTTATATTTTCCACACCCACATACTTTATGTTCAGTGTTTCTTTTCGCTTTCCTGAAAACACCGTAGTTTTATAACTCCCCTCGGCAGCCAACTTCTCCATATCCAAAATACGCAAAACATAAAATATGCTCAACATATCATAAGCCTCACCTTCAGTCTCCAAGATTTTTTCCACATTATCTTTTCCCTTTCTTATTCTCACGCATCTGCCTATCGTAGCACTATCCGTATAAGAAAATTCCACAATATCACGCGCAACATATCCCTTTTCATGCGTTGCTTTCACATATTTCAAGGGAACAAAAGCGTCTTTCTCTATCGTAGAATATAATGTATCTCTCACCTTATATATCTTATCCACCCACGACAGTGTGCGAGCATGCAAACGCGCATCATAATTATCGCCACCATCTTTTATCTCCAATGTAGCATTGGCTGCATGTTTCCAAATAAGCCCCCAATGATAAACAATCTGATAGTTGAGCGACTCATCAGAGAATCTTCCGCCAAGCACAGCATTCGCACAACACATCAGAATCACACATATTATATATATTCGCTTTTTCATATTACATATTTATTTTCCTTTTAGACTGCAAAATAAAGAAAAAGATTAAGAATCTGTTTAAAATTTTCTTATTTTTTTATTACGGCTTTATTTGGGAGCTGTTTCGGATTCTACTAATTTTAGTTCTACACACCACACAGAGCCAACAATCGACATATTTTTATTCCAAAGAAAGAATCTTTCACAGAAAGTACTTATCTTTGTAAAAAGTACAATAAGGCATGATTTCTTCAAAAAACGACATAGGACCTATAGGAATTTTCGACTCGGGATACGGAGGCTTGACAATCCTAAACGCAATACGCAAAAAACTGCCGCAATATGACTACCTCTATTTAGGTGACAATGCCCGCGCTCCATACGGATCACGGTCATTCAATATCGTATATCGTTTCACTATAGAAGCTGTAAAATATCTGTTTTCGCAAGGGTGCAATCTTGTGATTCTTGCCTGCAACACGGCATCAGCAAAAGCATTGCGTACCATACAACAGAACGACTTGCCGGTAATAGATCCCTCCAAACGAGTATTAGGCGTAATACGCCCTACCGTTGAAAAGATCGGTGAAATATCAAGAAACGGGAACATAGGCATATTAGGCACATCGGGAACGATACAAAGCCGCTCCTATGACATGGAAATCGAAAAATTGTATCCATCATTCAAAGTGTTTTCGCAAAGCTGCCCTCTATGGGTTCCTTTAGTAGAGAACTTTGAAGCTGACAAGGATGGAGCGGATTACTTCGTGCAAAAATACCTTAACATGCTGTTTGAGCAAAGCTCGGAAATCGACAGCATAATATTAGGATGCACTCACTACCCCATCCTATTCAATAAGATAAGGCAATATACTCCGAAACATATACACATAATAGAACAAGGCGGTATTGTAGCCGACAGTTTGAAAGACTACTTGTCCCGACATCCCGAAATGGAATGCAGATGTTCGCATAGCGGTACTTGCACATATCTCACCACCGAAGACGAAGATAAATTCAACGGTATGGCTTCGGTGTTTCTCAATGAAGAAGTAAAATCAAAACACATTAATTTATAACACATAAAAAAAATGAATACGCTTTTAAAAATCACATTGTCGGCACTGATTGCCACAACATTCCTTTCATCTTGTGAGAAGAACGATGAAGACAACAGCATTATAACCGTGCACCTCAACCAGACCGAAATACCATACGATGAAAACGGCGTATGGAGTCAAGCTATGACTGAGAATGCACGTATCATATCCCAAGGCGTGGCATTCTCGCATCAAGCCATACCGGAATGGAACACATGGAACGGATTCATTGCATCTCGCAACAACGACACCGAAGACTATTCTGCCGATTTCTCATGGATGGATCATCAGGCTACAGCCATTACCGGCGGCGGACTTTCAGGAGAGGGTACACCTTATCTTATTGCATACTGGAACTCCAGTGAAGGAGAAAACGTAGACCATACCACCGCATCGTGTGCAGTCACTTACGGTAACGGCACTTTCATACCGCAATCTATTCAGATAACAAACACTACTTACGCATATTACACCATGACTAATGGTTCTTCCTTTTCAAAACAATTCAAGAAAGGAGACTATCTGCACTTGCTTATATATGGAGTGAAACCCGATGGAACGAAAACCGGACCGGTAACATTCACCCTTGCCGACTATTCTGAAGACACTTCTAAGCCCCTCAGTCAGTGGGAATATGTAAATATCGAAGAATTAGGAGAGGTTTCAGGAATTTATTTCCAAATGGACTCCAGCGACAAAGGAATATGGGGGATGAACACTCCAGCATACTTTGCAGCAGATCGCCTGACGATTAAGAAACCCTAAAGCTGTTTTAAATGAAGCTGTTTTAAATTTTCTTCAAAATGTTATTTCGGTTTTATTTGGGTATAGTTTAGGATTCTTTAAGGAATAAAATTAAAACAGCATCTAAAAGGTCGAAATCGTTAGTTTTTCGACCTTTTTAGTTAAAAAACATTATTTCCAACATTTTTCTTATTTTAAAACTATGTTATATAACATAAAAACATTACCTTTGCATCAAGTTTTCATGGTAATAGTTTTAAGGTTATTCTAAAAACAAGATGTCGTGACGACATGGTTTTTAAGATTTAGTTTTATGGTTTATGTAAATAGTATTAAAAGGTTAATACTGAAAGCGGATCTTCGGCGTGAGTCGAGGATTTGATTTTTTATATACCTCATTATTTCTTATCTTTACAGCCGGATTACAAAAGAACTAAGAAGCTGTTTTGAATTTTCTTCAAAATATTATTACAGCTTTACTTGGGTCTTATTTCGGATTCTTTAAGGCTCTTTTGATTGTCTTTGTCATCAAACCTCTTGGATTATGGCACGCTATTACTTTCGCAATTTGACGACAAATCCATTCCAAAATATTCCTTAAAACAATCTCGAAATAAAATTAAAACGACTTCTAAATTTCGAATATGAGCAATTTGCAAGAAATAAAAAAACTTATCAACGATAACCAAACAGACGCTGCGACAGAATTACTGAAAGCTATCATCCAAAACGATAACGACAATGACGAAGCATATTTCCTCTTAGGAAATATATACAGCAAAAAGAACGAATGGAGCAAAGCCATCAACGCCTATAGCCAAGCCACCGCCATAAACCCACAAAGCCCGGCACGCATTGCGAACGAACAATTATTAAAAATTCTTGATTTCTACCACCACGACCTATACAACCCATAGGCGATTTATCAACGGGCTCGCAACTACAAAGTTTTCCAAATTTCACTATCCCTCATCAATTCTTTCTTTCCGGAGACACTGTCAAGCACATAAACCTTAGCTGAATCAACCTTAACAGAAAGAACATCATCAACAGTTTCCGGAATATACAGCTTTTTATTATCCAGTAATTCCAGTTCACTCAACTTTTTCTTTATTCTTGACAAAGAGGCAGGCAAGCCGGGAGTAATATAAGTTTTTTCTTCATCATTCTCCCACTTCCCCACCATATTATATATCTTGTTAAAAACAATGTTCAAACGTTTCACTCTTGTCATAGAAGTGTCATTCCTCCTCACTACTTTCCCCATAACATCAGCATAAAGCAGGAATACATACAAAGCCCTTTCATAAGCCGACAAATCCAATTCGGCATTTATATCCTCAAACAAAATCCTATGACGTGATACGTCTATCAAAATACGGCTGTCAAACTTCTTTCCCGGAAACGCCAACAAATCAAAAATTGATTTATTAAATCCGCGGTATTCAAACCTACTGCCATTATGTGTCTCCTGTCGTACCGTTATACCGCCGTCCTTGACTATATGCCTATAGCAATCTATAAAATAACGTATATCATCCAGCACATTTCCGGTAATAATGAATTTAAAATAATTATGAACCGGTTTAAAGGCTACCCTCGAATCTGCAATCTTAACAAGGAATGACGGCTCGGTATCATACAGGCTCTTAAGCCCCATCTTATTATACAGCAAAGAACGACAGAAATCTACTGTAGTCAAATTACACATTTTATCATATACAGCCTTTATGCCGCTATCCGACACTGTGGGTGCCAAATGCCTTATTATAGACATCAATTGTCCCTGTTCTACTTGAGAAAAATATCGGCTCTTACAGGGTATATACACGAAATCAAAACCAGCCAACCGCAATTCATTATCTATAGTTCGGTAATTAGCCTTTATTACATCGTTAGTGCCTTCATCATAATCACTTTCAACATAAAATACTGTAAAAGGTTCTATATTATCCAATTCACCTGTGCTACAATCGATAATATCCCCTCCACCACTCTCAAGCACATAGCGTAAAGCTAATACAAGCAAGGCTTCCGAGCTTTCACATTTCCCATCAGCAAAAGCCAACCGTTCAAGATGAGAAACCAAAATTTGTCTTTTTGCTGCCGACAAGCCCTTCAACTCATTGACAGCATCAGCCAATGTAATATTTTGCGCCTCGGCAAGAACCGCAGAACCGTCTATATTATAACTGTCACATATCTCACCGAACAGTTCTATTTCACGCATATCGATTACCGTATCCGACTTAACCAAATCCGTAAGGAAACGAACTATGGCTATCTTTTCTCTTTGTTTCATAATTGAATCTCATTTACTGAAATTTCGGTAAATTTAATCAAAAAATATATCGAAAGCCGAATAATATTTGATACTTTTGCATATTACAACAAATTTATCCGTATTATGGCAAAACAAGCATCTGCATATTTCAAAATTTCAGCCGTTTCGGCTATTTACATGATACTTTGTTTCTTTGCTTTTTACGATATAGCCATTCCTTATAAAATAGCATTTCCTGCAATTTCATTATTTATTTCAGCCCTTTGGATATCGCCGTGGCAAATAGCTACAGCCATAATACTATTTGCATCAGGTGACATTATGCGAGCACAGGGCAATTTCCCATTGCAGACAGGAGCCTACGGAATTGCAGCTATATTTTTCTCATGGTTCTTTATAACTCGTTTTTTCAAAATGAACGGTAAAGCATCTGTGGGCAACATCATTCTCACCACATTGCTTGTAATAGGAATATGCACACTGGAATTATTTATAATCATACCCCAAGTTCCGGAAGGAACTCTACGTCACGGAGCTGTCGCTTACGCAATAATTACATCGGTACTACTTTGGTGTGCATTGCTGCAAAAAGATTTGGTTTACGCCTTAACCGGACTTGCATTTACTTTTTCAAGCATCATGCTTGCGTGGAATAAATACATATCAGACGTTCCTTATGCTGTTTACCTGACATATATTCCCTATTATATCTCTATTCTCATATCCTTTATACGTTCGTCTAAAATATAAGAAACTATTTAAATTTTCTTACAGTTATACTTGTAACACGTTTCGGTTTCTTTAAAGTTCTTCCGGCTGTCTTTTTAGTTGTGCAACGAACTTCTTGCAGCTTTACAACCGGGCAAATTTCAAGAAGTAAAAGCATTATTCTCATACGGCGTGCATTTTAACTTATTTTACAATACATGTGAAACATTAATGCACACCAAGGAATGAACTTTGCATTAAGAAATTCTAAAAGATACAATTATGGCTGACACAAGAACAATAAACCGGGAAGACAACATCTTTGCAACACTTGCATCAAAAGGAAAACCAATAAAAGCCCTTATGGGACAAAATTTCTCAGGTATCAGCGAAGTCATAAAAACAATATGCTCATATACCGACGATTTCAGAGGATTGGCACAATTGAACATCAGAAATCAATCTCAGGGATGGAGCATAAACATGCTGCTACGAATCGACACCAAACCACAACCACAATTACAAACTGAGCCTGAACCTCCACATGACGGATTGCAGTACCGATTCGCATTCTGAAAAAAGCGAACCCTTAGAACTTTTTCATACCGTGAAATGTTGTTTAGGTAGTTATTAATTGAAATACAAACTAAAAGTTAATACGTATGAAAAAGTTAATGTTTTACGCTCTTGCATTAGGAATTTTAGCCTCATGTGGGAATTCAAAAAATGCAAATGGAATATTAGATGAAAATGTTTTGCCCGGTGACACAATGATAGAAATCATAGGCGAATGGATAGAAGTGCCTGCTGAAGGAGACACCAACATGTTGCAACAACCTAAAAAAGTGAAATTCAACAAAGACAATACTATGGAAGGTACTCCTATAGTAAAAAAAGAGAAAAAGAAAGGCATCAAGAATGCCGCTGATTCCATCACCGTAACCACTATGGTTTATCAATTATGGGATCAGCAAGGAGATACCTTGACAATGATTTCACAAAGCGCAATCGATCCACAATTGCAAGACACCGTTACTTGGGGTATCGTTTCACTTACCGGTGACTCATTAAAACTAAACAACGACGCTCAAGGTACTAAAAACTACGTAAGACAAAAATAAGAATCCGTTTAAAATTTAAACATATTCTAAGACCAAAACGGCATCTAACACACTTATTATGCCCGGCACAGAAGTTGTTTTAAGAAAATTCAAAGCAACTTCTTATAACACGCAGATCGTCTTATTCGAAATTTTTATTAAAAAAGGCTCATTCCTTATTGCGGAGTGAGCTTTTTTATGTAATTTTACACTGAATATGGCATAGAGTGTGCAAAAGAGTACAATCAAGCCGTATAGAGAGATTAAAGAGAGAAAAAAACTATAACATTTCAAGATTTAAACAAAAACAATTATGGTTTATTCACATGAAGTACAAGAAATGTGCTGTGTAAAGAAGGGTGCAAACCACCCATCAGCGCCAATTCCTGAAGAAGGAAAATGGGTTAGATCAAAAGAAATCAAAGACATTTCAGGTCTTACTCACGGTATCGGCTGGTGCGCTCCTCAACAAGGCGCATGTAAGCTAACTCTTAACGTTAAGGAAGGTATCATCCAAGAAGCATTGGTTGAAACTATCGGATGTTCCGGTATGACACACTCTGCTGCAATGGCAAGTGAAGTTCTTCCGGGTAAGACAATCCTTGAAGCATTGAACACCGACCTTGTGTGCGACGCAATCAACACCGCAATGCGCGAATTGTTCTTGCAAATCGTTTACGGACGTACACAATCCGCATTCTCTGAAGGCGGTCTTGTAGTAGGAGCATCATTGGAAGACCTTGGAAAGGGACTTCGCAGTCAAGTAGGTACTATGTTCGGTACTTTGGCTAAAGGACCTCGTTACTTGGAAATGGCAGAAGGCTATTGCACACGCATGGCTCTTGACGAAGAAAACCAAGTTATCGGTTACGAATTCCTTCACTTAGGCAAGTTCACCGACTTCTTGAAAAAGGGCGTTCCCGCAGAAGAAGCACTACAACAAGCTAAAGGTCACTACGGACGTTTTGAAGAAGCAGCTAAATACATTGATCCACGTAAAGAATAATAAGGAGGAATACAACTATGATTAGAGAAGTAAAATTTGAAAGTCAAGACCGTCGTATTAAGCAAATTATCGCTGCTTTGAACGAAAACGGCATTAAAGATATTGAAGAAGCTAACGCTATCTGCGATTCTTATGGTATCGATCCTTATAAGGCTTGTGAAGAAACTCAACCTATCTGTTTCGAGAATGCAAAATGGGCTTACGTAGTGGGTTGTGCTATCGCATTGAAGAAAGGTTGCAAAAATGCTGCCGAAGCTGCCGAAGCCATCGGTATCGGTCTTCAAGCATTCTGTATCCCGGGCTCTGTTGCAGACGATCGTAAGGTAGGTTTGGGTCATGGTAACCTTGCAGCACGCCTTCTTCGCGAAGAAACAAAGTGTTTCGCATTCTTGGCAGGTCACGAATCATTCGCCGCTGCCGAAGGTGCTATCAAGATTGCCGCTAAGGCTGACAAGGTACGTAAAGAACCTCTTCGCGTAATTTTGAACGGTCTTGGAAAAGATGCTGCTATGATTATCTCACGAATCAATGGTTTCACTTACGTTCAAACTGAATTCGATTACGCTACAGGCGAATTGAATGTGGTTAAGGAAATCGCTTACTCAAAAGGCCCTCGTGCCAAAGTTAAATGCTACGGTGTAGACGATGTGCGTGAAGGTGTAAAGGTTATGTGGCACGAAGGCGTTGACGTATCTATCACAGGTAACTCAACCAACCCAACCCGTTTCCAACACCCGGTAGCAGGTACTTACAAGAAAGAACGTGTACTTGCAGGTAAGCCTTATTTCTCTGTAGCATCAGGTGGCGGTACAGGTCGTACTCTTCACCCGGATAATATGGCTGCAGGTCCTGCATCATACGGTATGACCGATACACTTGGTCGTATGCACTCAGATGCTCAATTCGCCGGTTCTTCTTCAGTTCCTGCACACGTTGAGATGATGGGCTTCTTGGGTATAGGTAACAACCCGATGGTAGGCTGTACAGTAGCTTGTGCCGTTGACGTTGCAACTGCTCTTAACAAGTAAAATCTATATCAATAGAGTTTTAAATACAACTTTGAACTCCTGCCCCATCATCGGCGCAGGAGTTCTTTTTTTATGCAACTAATACTTATCTAAATTTACAGGAAAATTCATCACAATCCATTTGAAAGAAACTGCCTTAATCCTAAATGTACAATCCCATCATCTATAGTTCTATTCACCATAGGGGTCATTGAAATAACATATTTTGGATAATTATCTTTTATTTCTTTCAAATTTCCGAACTCACGTTTACGAGTATGTTCATCTATTATGAGATATGCAACTTGAATATATATACGCTCTCCTCCTGCTTTAGTACAAACAAAATCTATTTCACCTACTTGCAATTGCCCAACGGTAACATTCCAGCCTAATCGTAATAATTGTTGATAAACCAAACTTTCTATCACCTTTTCAATATCACCATCCCTCGTTCCACCGGCAAGAGCATTCCTAATACCTATATCTTCAAAATAATACTTATCATTACATTCAAACAATTTCTTCCCATGAATATCATACCTATTTACCTTATGAATTATATAAGCCTCAGACAAATAACGTAAATAGTTCAAAATCAACGCAGTTGTAACAGAATCATTCTGCGATTTCATAAATTTACTTATATTATTCGCTGAGATAAGTTTACCGGTATTATCAGCTATAAATGTAACCAGATTATTCAAAAAAGTAATATTACGAATGCTATTACGCTGTATTACATCTTTAAGCAACACAGTATTAAATATATCTGCTTGATATTCCCTTACATCACTTTCTTCCAATCCTATTCTTTTCAATCCCGGCAAACCACCATAACTTAAATACATGGAAAGTGAGAGATCGTTATTATTCAATTCATGAAACTCAAGAAACTCAGTATAGCTTAACGGTTGGATATAAATTTCCTTGTACCTACCGCCTATAATTGTCGTAAGTTCACTGCTAAGCATTCTCGCATTACTACCGGTAATAATTATATCTGTATGAGGTTCAGTGCGAAAACTTCTTATACTACGCTCAAACTCTTTTATATCTTGAATTTCATCAATCAATATATAATTATGCCTATCCTTGTCTATCTTTGATTCCAAATATTCATTTAAATCAAGATAATCTTTTATTGCATCAAATTCACGCTTTTCCTTGTCTATAAATATAACATTATTACCCGGTTCTGAAGATTTTAAAGTAAAGAACTGTCTCAGCATATAACTCTTTCCCACACGCCTTTGACCTGTAAGAGCAATAATAGTCTCCATTCCAACATACTTTAAAATTTTATCTATGTATGCCTGCCTAAAAATAGTATTCATAAAAGTATCATATTAGATTATCCTAAGCAAAGATAACATTTTTATTCTTTATAAAAAACAAAACATATAAAATCTACACTTTTATTCTTTATAAAATACAAATTTCCCATAGCACCAATCTTAATTTTGCGCAACAAAACACTCATTAACATTAAGAACAACCACCACATTTTTTATAATTCCTATATTTATAAACACACGACAATCACCCAAAATTAATTAATTAGAAATGACCAAGCAAGAACTTATATATAACAAATTTTCTGGTTGCCTTTTCGGTCAGGCTATTGGTGACGCCTTGGGTCTTGGAACAGAATTTCTAACAAAAGAAGAAGTAAAACGAATATATCCCGACAAATTAGATTACTATAGTAGAATCATTGGTGATTACCATCGTTGTAGATGGACAAAAGGAGATTGGACTAACGACACAGATATGATGATGTGTATAGCAAGAGCACTTATTGAAGATAAATCAGTTAATCTCACAACAATTGCTCAGAATTTCAAGAATTGGTTTGAAGGAAATCCAATGGGTATAGGAAAACATACTTTTAAAGTTTTAGCATTTACAGATTACTCGAAATACCCTCAAAAGATAGCAAACGTAATATGGGAATTATCTCATAAAACTTCTGCTGCTAATGGCGGTATTATGCGTACTTCTGTTGTAGGGTTATTAAAAAAAGATGTGGAACAACATGCATGTGATATATGCAGTTTAACACATGCAGTTCCTCGTTGTATTGGTTCATGTGCAATAATATCCTTGCTCATTAATTCATTAGTATATCAAAACCAAGAATTATCGTATGAAGATATTATTTGTATAGCAAAAAAATACGATAGCAGAATTGAAGAATATATTAATTTAGCTCAAAACTCTGATGACATAAAGCTATTAGAACTAGATGAGTACAAATCAATGGGATATACATTGAAAACACTTGGAGCTGCTTTGTGGGCGTTATGGCATAGCGAAAACTTTGAAAATGGCTTATTAGCAGTTGTACATGCCGGCGGAGACGCCGACACCAATGCCGCTGTTGCTTGTAGCATATTGGGTGCAAAATACGGCTATAATTCAATCCCAATTAAATATATTAATGGACTTATTAAACGTGACGAATTGAAAAATACAATTGATAAACTATATCAGATAATTAATATAGAAACCACATAATTAAGAACCGGTTTTGAATTTTCTTAAAATGTTATTACAATTATGCTCAAAACATGTTTCGGATTCCATGAAAACAATGTTCTTTTTTAATAGGCGTTTTTCTCACCCTTAAAGACATTCCACACTGTTAAGAAGATAATCTTTAAATCTAACAAAAGATTCCAGTTTTCAGCATACCATACATCGTGTTCCACGCGTTTTTCCATCTGCCATAAGTGATCGGTTTGTCCGCGGAAACCATTTACTTGCGCCCAACCCGTTATACCGGGCTTTATCGTATGGCGCAACATGTATTTGTCTATTAATGCACTATAGTCAGCTGTGTGTTTCAGCATGTGCGGACGAGGTCCCACTATTGACATATCACCTTTCCATACATTATAGAATTGTGGCAATTCAT
Organism: Muribaculaceae bacterium; assembly: GCA_017473615.1. Taxonomy (GTDB): domain Bacteria; phylum Bacteroidota; class Bacteroidia; order Bacteroidales; family Muribaculaceae; genus RGIG4576. The sequence goes on from JAFUKL010000026.1 coordinate 12,126, forward strand.
CTATACTGGTTTTGCGCAGAAAATCTCCTAACCGTGTTTTTCTCGGGTCAGTTTTGGTTGCCTGTACCCTATCGGCATCATTATTCACCTTCATAGTGCGGAATTTATAACACACAAACTCCTTTCCTCTGAATCCGGTACGTTTCTGCTTGAAAAACACGGGGCCGGGTGATGACAATTTAATTGCCAACCCTACAGGAATCAACACAATAGGAGATAAGAGCATCACCACCGATGACACAATGAAGTCAAAACTCCTTTTTACAAAGCGATTAAACACACTGCTCAACGGGTTAGAACGTATCGACATTACCGGTACACGTCCTATGGCATCAAGCGTGAATTGGCGTATTATGCCATGATTAATCTGAGGTACATAATAAAAATCCACAGCATTAGATTCGGCTATATTTACCATTTTACCAAGAATATCATCACCGGTCATGGCACAATACATTTCATCTACGCCATATTTTTTCACAAACGGCTCTATATCCTCAAGTCCGCCTTTATAATATTCACAGCCGTCAGCCTTATCCTTAGCGTCAAACATGCCGAGTACCTTATAACCATATCCTTGGTCGGAATTAAATTCCTGTAGCAGTCCCCTACCCACATTTCCGCAGCCTACGATTATAACTCTTTTATAATTAAAACCTCGCATACGGTATGCTTTCAATATCTTTCTTGACATCAACCACCATACACTTAGGACAACCGAAAACGATGTATAAAATATCAAATACACCTCCGTTGAAATATCGGCAAAGTCCAAAAAGGCTACAACCGACATAAACACTACGGCATGCAATGCGACCAGCTTTAAGGTGTTCAGAACCACCTTATCGGCAAATACGGTACGCTTACTATGAATATCGGCAATAAGGACGTGTGCCAAAGCAAAACTCACATTCAGGGCAAACCAAACACGTTTCGTAAAAAACATTTCAATACCGTCACCGACTCCGCATACCCCCATCATCACAAATATGATATTAAGTATGACGAAATCAGAGATTGTCAATATTCCGCTTAGAAAATGTCCGTATCCTCCGCCTTTATTCATAGCAATTCATCTTAAGCCAACCTTAAAACAACATCGGCTGCACCGGTTCAATGCAGCTCGATGTCTTCACTCCAATATAAAATTAATCTTATACTTTGCTATCAATCAAAGTAATTTTCTTCTCGATCAACGCCAAGTCATCCTTTATTTTCTGTATGCGACGCTCCATCTCCTTCAACATGGAATTTCCGTTCTTCGATGTTGCATTAAAGAAACCCATATTGTTTTCAAACGTCTTCAATTCGTTACGCTTCTGCTCATAACTTCTTACAAGATATTCCCGCTCACGATATATTTTATCCTTATCGGTCATCTGGCTTATTGAGTTTTCATAATTGCTCAATGCAGCTCTCACCTCTTTCATATCAAACTTTTCGAACGCCTTATCTATAGCCTCCTTATACTCGGTGTATATCTTGTCCTTTTCTTTGAACGGCACATGCCCCACTTCCTGCCATTTCTTCATAAGCTCACGCACCTTCTTTCCACCTTCGGTCTCGGTTTCATCGCTTAATACAGCATTGATGGCAGCAATTATTTCCTTTTTAGCTTTCAAGTTATCATGTTCTACCTTTCTTGTACTTGAAGTCTGCTTGTTTTTAGCCTCAAAGAATGCATCACACGCCGTAATAAAACGTTTCCACACGGCATCACTTTGCTTTTTGGCAACAGCACCTATAGTTTTCCATTCCTTTTGCAATGCAACAAGTTGGTCGGATGTTTTCTTCCAATCGGTAGAATCCTTCAAAGCCTCTGCCTTTTCGCATAAAGCGATCTTTTTCTGCAAGTTAACAGAAAGTTCTTCTTTCATGGTCTTGAAGAATTCTGCTTTCTTGGCGAAGAAGTCATCACACGACTTTCTGAATCGCGCAAACAAATCGGCATTCACTTTACGCGAAGCAAAACCAAGTTTCTTCCACTCTTCTTGTAACGCTATTACCGCCTTCGTTGCATCGTCCCATGAAAGATATGTTTTCAAACCGCTTAAATCCAATGACTCCAACTTTTCACAAATAGCGACTTTTGCAGTCTCGTTTTCTTTTTCCTTAGACTTTCTGTCTTCAAAGAATGCCTGATATTTTTTATTTATCACAGATGACGCATCCTTGAATTTATTCCACAATTCTTCACGTAGTTCCTTAGCTACCGGTCCTGTCTCGCGCCACTGATTATGCAATTCCTGTAAACGACGGAAAGCCAATACCACATCATCCTTTTCGGCAAGTGTTTCGGCATCAGCACACAACTGCTGCTTAATTTCAAGATTTTTCTTGAAATCATAATCGCGTAGCTCCTTATTTATCTTCAATAAATCATAAAAACTTTCGGCAGCCTGTTGATAATCCTTCCACAACTCGGTTGCATCGGTTGCCGGAACTTCGCCTATCGATTTAAATTCTTGTTGCAACTGCTGCACACGGTTATATTGCTTATTCACACTGTCAGGATCCACAGCAATTGCTTTGATTTCATCTATTATGGCACGTTTGCGCTCCAAATTCTGCATGCGTAACGCCTCTTGGGCATTATTGTATTCTGCGCGTTTCTCCTTTAACTGCCCGAGAACGTCTTTGAGCCTTGCCTCTTCAGTATCCTCTGCCGCTGCAAAAGCCGCCTCTTCATTCCCTTTTGCAAGGAATTCAGCCTTTTCTGCCTCTATCTCTGCTTTTCTTATGGCATAAAAAGCCATTTTTATTTGCGACACGGCATCACGTACACTGTCGATAGGCTCATCAAGCAATCCCACCAAAGCGTCTACCAATTCACTTTTCGTAAGAGAACTGTAATCGACATGAGCCTTACCGGATACTGCCGTTTCTTCAGCCAAAGTTATCACTTCCGAAGTCGTTTCGGTCTTTTCATTCACAGATTCTGTAGCACTTTCTACAGTTTCTTCATTCAAGGTTACATCTTTTTCCAAGTTTTCACCGGTTAAAGATTCTTCACGCAAATCCATAATCATATCATTTTATGAGGGGCTACATTGCCACCTCAACATTTCTGAATTACAAATATACAATAATTCTGATTGTTTCAGAAAACTTTACAAGTTTTTTTCATCTGCCGGAAGAACAATTCACCTAAGAACGTTCTCTTTTTCCATAGAAAAGCGTAGTACAATTGTTTTCCGACAGCATTTCACGTGCCACACGACTTATATCATCACTCGTTATGGCGTTATATTTACCCGATTCCTTATTTATATCATCGGCACATGAAAAGAACTCATAAGAGCATAATTTTGTGGCTTTCTCCAAATAGCTTATATTCTCAAACTGCTCCCTTGAGTCAAGTTTGTTCACATACTTGGCTATTTCATAATCACTTGCACCTTCACAGAGAAAAGCATCCAGCTCCTCCAATATTTTTTCATTACCCGCATCATAGGACACTCCGTCACGTAAATATCCGCGGATATAGAACAGCCCGGGATCGGCACTTCCTCCTATCGAAGCATCGAGAGAAGAGAACACATCACTCCGCATCAATACATTACGAAAAAATCTGGCTGAATTACCGTTTGCCAATATATCGCTTATTATGTCGCAAGTCTGATAATCTTTATCCATTCTCCCACACATGTGATATGCTTTAAGTATCATGTTTTTAGGTACATCTCGCTCTACTACGACTTTACGCGGAGCGGTCTGCATCGGTTCCATCGGCAATTGCTTTCGCATAATATTTCTGCGTTCTATATCACCAAACCACTTCTCAGTCAATTCTATAGCCCGCCCGAAATCCACGTTGCCCGACACGCACAATATAAGATTATCCGTTGAATAATGTCCGTTAAAGAAATCCCGGGCGTCATCAAGCGTTGCCGATGCTATAACATCGGTACTGCGTCCTATAACAGGCCACCTGTAAGGATGAACAGTATAAGCATTCTCCCTTATTATATGCCCCACATCGCCATAGGGTGTATTCAGGCATCTCTGCTTAAATTCCTCAATAACAACACTTTTCTGAGCCTCAAATTTCTTTTCTGTCAATGAAAGTTGCAACAGGCGATCGCTTTCCAACCAGAAAGCCGTCTCTATATTATGAGCCGGTATGATGTCATAATAATTAGTCATGTCATTGCTTGTCCATGCATTACTTTCACCACCCGCCGCCTGTAGCGGTTCATCAAAAGACTCGGAATTGGCCGAGCCGCTGAACATCAAATGCTCAAACAAATGGGCATAACCCGTTTTTTCCGGATCTTCATCCCTTGCACCCACTTTATACAATAAATTTAACGCTACCATTCTTGTGGTAGCGTCTTTATGATGGAGCAACCTCAGCCCATTCTCAAGAGTATACGAATTAACTTCTATCATTCAATCACCTTGGCTGAAATTATCTTAATATCTTCTTTCGGGCGGTCATTTCTGTCGGTAGCCGCACCTTCTATCTTAGCCACAACATCCATGCCCTCAAGCACTTCACCAAACACAGTGTATTGGTTATCCAAATGCGGAGTTCCCCCCACTGTACTATAAGCCTCACGCTGTTCATCGGTGAATTTCACCGGATTTTTTGCTGCCTCAGCCTCAGTCTCTGCTATCAGCTGTTGGCGCAACGCCTCTACAGCAGCCGTATCTCTTGCTGCCATGAGTTTTTTCAACTCATCCCTATACTTGGCAGCCTTGGCTTGGAAGATATTCTGTTTATTCATCATATCCATCTGATGTTCCATTTGAGCCAACTGCTGTTCATTATACGGCTTACCGGTAACTATATAAAACTGCGAGCCGCTTGAACGGCGTTCAGGATTCACATTATCTCCTGTTCTTGCTGCTGCCAAAGCACCTCGTTTATGAAAGAATTTAGGATATATAAACTCAGCTTCAACCGTATATCCCGGATCGCCTGTACCCAGCATCTGACCCGGTTTTGCAGTCTTCGAATCACCGTCTCCGGTTTGAATCATAAACTGGTTGATTACACGATGGAACAATACACCATCATAATATCCTTCTTTCACAAGTTTCACGAAATTGTCATGATGCTTTGGTGTCTCTTTATACAATCCAACGATTATATCACCTAACGAAGTTTTTAACTCAATCTTTGTCATTTCAGGTTTAATTACATTAATTTTTTTCGTTTCTTCGGTCAATTCCTGCTTGCGTACGTTAGAGCCATTACTGCAACCGGCTATAAGCATTACACATGCCGCTATAAGCCAAATAGTATTTTTCATATTCTTCTATGTTTATACTGCCCAACAACTAAATACCCACAGGATAGAGCCGTTTATAGATACGTCTGAAATTATCATCGGCTGCAATAAGTTCCTCCGCTCGTTCCTTACAGTCAGTACCCCATATACTCACCATAAGATCTGCCAGATATTTATGTTCTCTATCTTTCTCAATTGCTGCTTTCACAAGTTTATCTATCGGTTCTGCGTATTTATCCTTATTTATAGCATTAAGATACCTTGCTGCACTCACGACAAATTGTCCCGACTTATCCACATTAATTATATTTTCAGCCAATTCAAGCATAATATCATCGATACTACCTATATTATTGGCTATATACTCATAGGTCAATAAGCCGTCAGGATCTTTTGACAATTGTTTTTTTAAATCTTCATCCATTTTCAACAATTATAAAAAATGTATTTGCTAATTTCCACAAAAAACCGATTGCAAATATAGCGAAAGGTGAGCGAATAAAAAAAATAAGTCTGCTTAATTTTTATTATTGTGAACTGCTGCATCCTATATTCTTAAAATTTTTCATCCCAATTTTTATGTGGTTATTGCGCAAGTTTTACTATCTTAGCTTATTATTTATAACAGATTGTAATCATGGCTGACATTTTTGAGCAAAGAATCCTTGATTTACGCAAGGAAATAAACGAGCACAACCACCGATATTATGTTCTTAACAACCCTACAATTTCCGATAAGGAATTTGACGACATGTTACGCGAATTACAGGAATTGGAGGAAACATATCCGCAATTCTTCGATGCTTATTCGCCTACTCAACGTGTGGGGAGCGACATTACACAAGGATTCAAGCAGGTTAAGCACGAACGTCCCATGATTTCACTGTCCAATTCATATTCGGTAGATGAAGTAGCCGACTTCCTCACTCGAGCCGAGAACGGTTTGCAAGGCGAAAAGTGCGAAATAGTCGGAGAAATGAAATTTGACGGCACGTCAATATCCTTAATCTATGAGCATGGCAGGCTTATCAGAGCCGTAACAAGAGGCGATGGAGAACGCGGCGACGACGTTACTTCAAATGTGCTTACAATCAAAAGTATTCCGCTTTTATTACCCGAAAACAGCGGCTACCCCGATTCTTTTGAAATACGCGGAGAGATACTCTTGCCTTGGAAACAGTTTGAACTGCTCAACAAAGAACGCGCATTCAATGAAGAACCGCTTTTCGCCAATCCCAGAAATGCAGCTGCAGGAACTCTGAAACTGCAAAATTCAGCCGAAGTGGCACGGCGCGGACTTGATGCTTATTTTTATTACATTCTTGGCGACAATCTTCCATGCGATACACATTACGGCAATATGCAGCAAGCCAAAGAATGGGGGTTCAAAGTCGCTCCCGTAATGGACATATTGCCTTCCCTTGACGATGTGAGGAAATTCATTTCATATTGGGACATTGAACGCAAAAACCTTCCCGTAGCCACCGATGGATTAGTATTCAAGATAAACAGTTTGCGACAACAACTCAATTTAGGCAGTACGGCAAAATCTCCGCGTTGGGCTGTAGCATTCAAGTTTCAGGCAGAAAGAGCTTGTACACCACTTAAATTCGTTTCTTTTGAAGTGGGAAGAACGGGTGTTGTTACTCCGGTTGCCAATCTGGAACCGGTATTACTCTCGGGAACAATAGTGAAACGAGCCTCTTTGCATAACGAAGACATAATACGCTCTCTGGATATTCACGAAAACGACAAACTATATGTAGAAAAAGGAGGAGAAATCATACCTAAAATCGTAGGTGTCGATACAGATAGCCGACTTGCCGGCAGCAAACCGATTGAGTTCATTAAAGAATGCCCGGTGTGCGGTTCGGAGTTGAAACGCATCGAAGGCGAAGCGGCTTGGTTCTGCCCGAACAAATATGAGTGCGCTCCTCAAATCACCGGTAAAATAGAGCATTTCGTAGGACGCCACATGATGAATATCGATGGAATAGGCGAAGAAGTTGCCGAACAATTGTTTACATCAGGATTGGTAAAGAGCATTGCCGATTTATATGATTTAACCGAGGAAAAACTCATGACACTTGAGAGATTCAAGGAACGGTCGGCTCGTCGTATCATCAACGGTATCGAAGAGAGCAAAAAAGTACCGTTTGAACGCGTGATTTTTGCCCTATCGATACCTTTTGTCGGAGAAACTACCGCTAAAGTCTTGGCAGGAGCCGCTCATGACATTGACACTCTAATGGCAATGGACGAAACCGGGCTGTCCTCTATCAACGAAATCGGCGATAAAATAGCTCACAGCGTCGTTGAATATTTCAGCAGAAATGATAACAGAATCATTATTGAACGGCTGCGGCAAGCCGGGCTGCAAATGGCTGTTTCCGAAGAAGAATTATTGAACAAAACCGACAAACTGGCAGGAAAATCCATTGTAATAAGCGGAACTTTTGCACATCACTCACGCGATGAATATAAGAAAATGATTACCCAAAACGGAGGAAAAAACGTTGGGTCTATCTCATCTAAAACCGATTTCGTATTCGCAGGCGAAAACATGGGACCGGCAAAATTGGAAAAAGCACAAAAACTTGGAATACCTATAATAAGTGAAGAAGAGTTCTTGAAAATGATAGAATAATAAGCAGTTTTGATTTTTCTTAAAATATTATTCCGGCTTTACTTGGGACATTTCAACGATGACACATCTATATGTTCCAATTGTAGCAGGCTTACTTTTTTATCAATCCCGCCGGCATATCCGGTAAGAGTGCCTCCGCAACCGATAACCCGATGACATGGCACTATAATACTCACAGGATTACGACCGACAGCGTTACCTACCGCCTGTGCCGACATTGACGCTATTCCCATCAAGTTTGCTGCCTCACAGGCTATATCCTTGTATATGACAACTCTTCCGTAAGGTATTCGTTTCAATATATTCCACACCAAAAGTTGAAACGGTGTTCCGTCAAGCTCTACATCAGGCATAAAATCAGGACATATACCGCAGAAATACAGGTCAAGCCAACTCCTGACCTTAACAAAAGCATTGGAATCACGCACATATTTTTCGATAGTCCGGTTTTCGGCAAAATACTTTTGACCGGCGAACCACAACCCGGTCAAATGCGTCCCTGTGCCTGCAAGTGTTATTTCTCCAAGCGGAGAATAATATTTATCGGTATAAATCATATCATATACACAAAAAAATCACTGCCCTTGCTTTTTGTCAATTCTTATAAATCTAAAGGAGCTGAGCCAACATAAATTTCGGCTCAGCTCCTTTGCATTTTTTTACAACCGGGGGTTATGCAGCTTTTGGCATTATCAATGCCAATAACAAATAAGCCAAGATACCTGTTCCGAAACATATCACCAATATTACAAATATTGCTCTGAAAAGTACAGGATCCATTCCGAAATATTCACCCAATCCGCCACACACACCGGCAATTTTCTTGTTAGTCACTGACTTTTGTAACTTCTTTCCCATTATAGTTTCTATTTGATTAATTGTTAATATTATCTCTAATTTTCACAAAGATACACAATTTTCCACAATTTATAATCAGAACATGCTTTATTTTATCCAATTGTACATTTTTTAGGAACTATCTAAGAAACTATTTTGTTTTTTAATCCTCTATACCCAAGAAATCAAAACCCGTATTTTCTATTGCAGCAGCCACATCATCATCAGAAACTTCACCTGTCACTGCTGCTATCCCGGCAGATAAATCCACTTTTACCGCTACTACACCCGGTAACATCTTCAACGCACGTTCAACGCTCGCCGCACAGCCGCCACAAGCCATGCCTCCTACCTTATATTTCTTTTCCATAGCTCTTATTATTCAGAATAACATTTTTTAGAAAATTCAAAACTGCATCTAAATACAAGAACGGAAAGTAAAACGAGATGTTCACCTTCCGCTCCCCTTATTTCTTATCTAAACAATATTAATTACTTCTTTTCTACTTTATTATAACGCTTATTCAAGCCTTCCACCACATCCTGTGTAACATCATATTTGGCATCCATATAGAATGTAGCAGTTTTTCTAAGCACCACATTAAAGCCTTTCTCTTTACAATATGCTTTCAAGTAATTGTTTATCGAGTCATTCAGCTGGATTGAGTTTTGCTGCATTTCGCTTTGTATGTCGCGCTGCAAACGAGCAAGATAATTTTCGGCATCGCTTTGCATCTTTGCCAATTTGTTTTGGTCGGCATTAAAACTCTCTTCTGTAAGATAACCGTTACTCTTATACTTATTCTCAATGTCAGCGGCCAACTTCTGGATGTCTCTTGCACGACGCTGTTGTTCCGAGTCAAACTGATTAGAGCGTCTCAGCATAGCCTCATTAATATCCTTGGCGAGATTATATTGTGCAAGCAGGGAATCTTCATCTATATATCTGATTACCATTTGAGACGTTTCGGTTTCTGTAGCGACAGCTGCAGTACCTGCACCTTTGTTTTCCTCTTTGTTTCCTGCACAAGATGCCATCATCGCAATACTCATAAATACTAATACTAAACCGGCAAGTTTATTCAAAATTTTCATTTCAGTTTATGTTTTCTATTATTATTTTTCTTCATTACTTGACACACATGTGATATTATGCTTTTTCATACCTTCATTGGAATGGATGTGAGTATCGGGAAATTTTCCGCCTTTTACAAAGAACACCCGCACACCCAACAGCAGTACAGACACTCCCAATATCAATATGCAAAGCAGCAGTATTTTCACCTCTATGTCAAATTTCAATGCAAATATAGGAAAGGTTAACCGATTATTTGCTCAACTCAAATTATTTTTTGTAACTTAGAGGGCAAATAAAGAATATTTTAACATAATTTTCCATTTGAGATACTATTAACAACATATTTAGAATTTAAATATTTCAATTATGACACTTAAAGATTTAAAACCGGCTTTGGTTTGGGAAATCTTCGACCAAATTACCAAAGTGCCTCGACCATCAAAAAAAGAGGAGAAAATTATCGAATACCTTGTTAACTTTGCTAAGGAACACAACATCGAACACAAAGTTGACGCCGTAGGTAATGTAGCTATGTTCAAACCGGCTACTCCGGGATATGAAAACGCTCCCGCAGTAGTACTTCAATCACACATGGACATGGTGTGTGAGAAAGCCGGTGACAGCACACATAATTTTGAGACCGACCCTATTGAGACACATATTGAAGGCGAATGGCTGTATGCAAACAAGACCACTCTTGGAGCCGATAACGGTATAGGCATGGCAGCCGGTCTTGCAGTAATGATAGACAACACACTTGCACACGGTCCTGTAGAAGCCCTGTTTACAGTTGACGAAGAAACCGGTATGACAGGAGCCAACAACCTTGGCGATGGTATGATTCAAGGCAACATAATCCTAAACCTTGACTCCGAAGATGAAGCTGAAGTCTTTATAGGCTGTGCCGGGGGTATCGACACTACTGCCACTTTCACTTACACTCCTATTGCCGCTCCTGCAGGATATGAATTCATAAAAGTCAATATCAGCAAGTTATTAGGAGGACACTCAGGTTGTGACATTCATCGCGGACGCGCATGTGCCAACAAATTGATGTCACGTTTCATCTGGGCTGAAATGAAGCAGTTCCCTGTAGCCTTGGCATCAATTTCAGGAGGTAACCTGCGTAACGCCATAGCGCACGAAGGTGAGTTTGTTGTAGGAGTAGCATCGGAGAACAAGCACACACTTGTTGCCGACCTCAACAAGTTCATTGCCGATGTAGAATTTGAGTTCAAAGGTATCGAGCCTAATATGACATTTGAAGTTGCAAGCGTTGAAGCTCCGGCTACAGTTATTGACGAGAAGACTGCAAAGAACCTAATTTACGCTCTTTACTGCGCTCCTCACGGAGTTATTGCAATGAATCAAAACATTGAAGGCCTTACCGAAACATCAACCAATCTTGCGTCCGTAAAGATGAAAGAAGGAAATACCATTCTTATCACAACATCTCAACGCAGCTTGATTGAAAGTTCTAAGATTGACATCTGCCGTCAAGTAGAATCGGTATTTGTTCTTGCCGGAGCAAACGTTACACACGGCGACGGCTATCCGGCATGGCCTGCCAACGTAGATTCCAAGATTCTAAAGATTGCCATCAAAGCATACGAAGAGCTATACAACATAACACCTGCCGTTAAGGCTATACATGCAGGTCTTGAATGTGCGCTGTTCCGTGCTAAATATGACAACTTGGATATGGTGTCATTCGGTCCTACTCTTAACGACGTACACTCTCCAAAAGAACGTATGCACATTCCTGCTGTAGAAAAATTCTGGAATCACTTGGTTAAGATTCTTGAACTTGTAGGTAAAGAATAAACGACAACAAAAACACAATAAAAAGAAAATGCTGTAAAACAATTTTACAGCATTTTCTTTTTATTTACTATCATCAAAGATGATGTTTATTTTCTTGAAATTTTTTCGATATTTGACAATGGGAACGCCTTTCCGCGTGCATTTATCATTTCCATATATCCGAAACCTTGATACCAATATCCGTCATTCAAATTATATGCGCCAAAAACTCCACCTTCAATAATCAGACCTTCATCGATAAGATTATATCTCAATTCTTCTGTAGTATTTATTGTAACTCCACCGTCAACAGTCCATGCCAAGACAATATTATACGTTTGACCTACACCACCAAACAAGCATTGACCCAATGGTATCGACAATGTATTGGCACTTTCATCATACATTGCATAAATAGGATTTATGTCTTCAGCTGCAAGACCTCCGAACATAAATACCGGATGTATCCACACCTTGTTTGGATTATCAGCATCACGAGTGATTTTTACAGTCCACTCTTCATCGGGTTCACCTTCAAAAGCACTCATTCCGTACCCATTGTATGTACCGGCTATTTTATCAGTCGTATATTCCTTTCCGGTGGTTACACACATTTCACCATTCACTTCATTGAAATATAATTCATCAGCCTTTACCGTAGTAGGTTCTGCGTTTCCTTTTTCATATATATTTACTTCAGGTGCTTCATTCTCCTTAGTATATCTTACATTATACACAGCCTGCCACCACCACTGATTTCCGACAGTATTACCTACCCCAACATAACAATTATCTGCAAAAGATATTATCTTACCGTCTTCTGATACATTCATTGTTATTAAGCTGGTAACATCAACCGTTTCACCGGTTACAGATGTCCCTAAAATTAAATTATAATTCGGGCTTTGAGCAAAGACGATTTGTCCCATAGGTAGGCTTAATGTTCCGTCTGCATTAAGTGTGGCATACACAGGATTAACAGCCGCATCAGGAAGACCATTTGCCACCAACGAAAGTATCGGTTGAATCCATACTTTGTTTGCATCAGTTTCATCTTTTGTAATTTCCACTGTCCACTCTTCATCGGGTTCACCTTCAAAAGCACTAAAAGCATAAGCACTATAAGTGCCGCAGATGTCATCAATCGCGACAGCTTTTGTAGTTACTGCTTTTGCAGACAATGATTTCTGCTTTGCTTGTTTAATAGTTGTTTTTTGCTTTACAGCTTTAAAATCTCCCGCAATAGGACTAAATTGCGCCTGCATGCTGAATACGGCACACAATGCAATAGAAAGAATTGTATATATCTTTTTCATAGCGATTATTTTTTAACGAATTTCACTGTCGTTTCTTTCACCTTCAACACATAAGTACCTGCCGAAAGATCAGATACATTAATATTCCCGTTTCCTTGTCCAAGTTCAGCTTCTATGAGCAACGCACCACTTAATGAATAAATTTGAGCTTTCACGTCCTCTCGAAGACCTTTCAGATTAAGTTCGTTTACCACAGGATTAGGAAATACCGATACTTCCACTGCGCCATTGCTAATACCTTCCACTGCACCGGCAGCATTTTGACTGAAACTAACCTCACTGACCGGAGCCACTATGCTTCCGTCATTTTTCACGATAGAAAAATCTTCAGCCTCATCGGTAAATAACAGATAAGCAACATCTTCCACTGCAACAGAAGTCTTGCCGTCTGCCACTACATACCATTTGGTCTGTGCCGACATGCCACAAATGCACATCATGAAGAAAGCACTTAATAAAAGTAATTTTTTTACCATAAATAATTTGTTTAAAGTTTATAAATATTGATAGTAAACAGTATAAATTTACCGTCATTCAAATTTTTGGCTCAAAATTATACAAATTCAGCCGTTCATCCTACGTTAATCAATTAAAATTAGTTAAAATACATCATTTTTCCACATAAACACTTAGAATCTGTTTAAATTTTATTTTGAGATTATTTAAACAGATTCTTAAACTCATTTATTATCATTATTACGGTACTTAATGGCAAAAAACGGTACAGCGTAATGCTATTACGGTTTTAAGAAGCCCTTTTGCCTGCAAGTTTTTATAAAAGAAATGATTATGAATTTACTCGTTCGATTCTATAATTTATTTCCTTCAAAATTCTGTTTGTCCATTCGTCACTTATGCCGACTAATTGAGCATAATGAGCATAATTTGATACAACTTCTTTCGCTCTGTTAATGATAGATTCTGCGCCCTTTATGTTATACCGTTTTGCGATTTGGAGCAAATCAGCTTTCTCTATATCTGCATTCTTGTTGTTTACAGTCATGCAATGACGATTGATATATCCCGGACCGGAAGTGTCGACCGAGAATGTAAAGTCATATGCCGGTGCTATGTGCCACACGCCATCATCAGCCATCATAAAACTGAAGTTTTTGTTATGGTCATCAATATTTCCACTGAGTATGTTCATTGTCATCAACAAGAATAGTTGTGATAACTCAGAGGGAACAATACCAATGCAACATGCAACATCAAAGAGATCTTCATAACTATCAGACAACGGATTCATCGCTGCCAATGTTTGGGTATGATTTTTTTTGTTGCCAACTCGATCAAAGCGTTCAGTCAAGAAATGCGTTGACGCTTCCCCTTCGAGAAGTCTTGATGGCATCATTTTCAGACCGGCATCTTGTGCCATAAGATAAAAACTATACTCAATGCGAGTGGTGGGCATGTGGAGATGCTCATCAAACTTTATAATCATCGGCACAAAGCCCGGCATTGGTGTGACAACTTGCCCCGAATAACACTCATTGGTTTCAGTATTGAGATTGATTATCGCTTTTGGGCGACGACCTCCTGCTGATGTTCCTACCTTAAACAGGCTCTCCATTATCAAGTCGGGCTGTAATTTCGCTTTGAATTTATGAGCTTCGTCCAAAGTGGTATGAGCCAAGTGATATAAGTCGGCAATTTCAACCTTGAAAGGACGTTCCATTTCTTCAGCCATTGATGGGACAAATTCCAATGCCCCCATCCCTCTGCGACCAATATATGTCAATCTATCGAGTGCCGATAGATTGCGAGTGCTGATGTTGCGTAGTTTCGCCCATTCATTAAACACCTTATTACCCCAATGGTCGGGTAATGAATCGGCAATAAACGAAGGAAGACCGGCGAATAATTTGCCATTGTCGGCATATATCGGCAGTCCATTCTTTACAGATACGCTATGAATTGATGCTCGCAACGGAGCTATATCGTAGCCTTGCTTCAAAAACTCATCATCGAAATAGAAACATACCCTTTCGTTATATTTCTCTTTGTAGGTTACTAATGTACCTACTTTCGCATTCCAAAGGAAAACATCAAGAGTTTGTATCATTGTTTCTTCCTCCTCACATGTTTAGGGATGTACTTATTTATCTGTTTCAAAGCTATCGGTGGCATTGGCAATTCGGGCAATAGGTCGTTGAGCCGCAGCTCCATGCCGATTACACGTAAGAGCGAAATAAGATTATTTAATGTCAAATTCCGGTTTACACCCTGCTCAAAATGGCTGATTGTAGCCATCCCCACACCCGATTTTTCCGCCATTTCTTTTTGACTGATTCGAGCAGCAAGACGATATTCTTTAATGCGTTTACTGAGCATTAATATAATTTCTTGATTTGTTGTAAATTCGCCATTCATATAGTCATACATTACCAATCTAACGCAAATATACGAAATAATATCCATATATTACCATTTAACAAGTCAAAAATGTACATAAAAAAAGGAACTCGATTGAGTTCCTTTTAGTGATTCGCACAGGATTCAAACCTGTAACCTTCTGATCCGTAGTCAGATGCTCTATTCAGTTGAGCTAGCGAACCATTTCTGTTTTGCGACTGCAAAGATAATCATTATTTTTGAAACCAAAAAATATTTTGCCGAGTTTTTGAGGTAATATTACTCCGATTTCATCTTTTCATAAATCAAATTATAGAATTCTGCGAGCATATAAGCTCGTTTATTGTATTCCACAACCGTAGTTAACAGCTGAATATATTCATCGGTATGTGTCTTTTTGGATTCGCTTAACTCTTCCATAAGTTTGTGTTTCTTTTCAATATCGGCATGTAACTCTTTAACACGATACCGGACACTGGCAAGTTCTTTATCAGTACCTTTCACCGCAAAATTTTTCAGATCATAGCCGGCATTTACTCCTATCTGCTCCACCCTGCTCATCCACTTCATATCCACATTTCCATCGGCTACGGAAAAAGTCTTTTTCTGCTTTTTTACCTGCTTTTTCTTCTCAACACGGCTGTTACTGCCGCCATTGAACCTGTTTTCAAACAACTTACTGCGCTTGACATACAATCGCGCGCGTTCTTCATATAGTTTTCCGCGTTCCACATACAGTTTGCCTCTCTTTACGTATAAGTCGCTTCGCTCTGCATATAATTTATTGCGTTCCGAATGGTTTTTGGCTTTTCCTATTTTTTCGTCTGCTTTTCTTATATCTTTCTCTATTGCGCGTAATTTTTTATTGTCCAAATCCGATATTTTCTTATCCAGCTCAGCCAACTCATGCTCTATAAGTTTCAGTTCTTCCTCAAAGTCATCCTCGGCGGCAGTATCCCAACCAACCCATGAGCCTGATATACTTAAGCTTTCAAGCCCATCCAATCCTTTCAAAGATCCACCTAAATCATTCAAACTCTCTATTCCGGACAAATCAATCGAGAAAACAGTACTATTTGACGGTATTGTTATAGAATAGCTCCTGCTTGTACGCTTTTCAGCTTTTCGTGACAATTCATCAAAACAATTCTGACCGATATTACCCACCATATAAACAACAGTGATTTCATCGCCCTCATCTACACACATGTATAATTTGGAGTATTTTCCGTCGGCGGTCTTCACACCATACATATCGGTACGCTCATCATCGTTCTTCATTTTCATAATCACTTCCATGTCTTTCCCCACCGCCCTCAATTTACTCCGCACTTTACCTGCTGCCGTTTCATCAGCAGTAAGCACTTGTAATGAGTTCAGATCCTTGGCAACCTTGGATATATTCAAACCGCCTATTTTTATATTGCTGTTCCCCATAGAATGCAACATACCTTTAGTAATATACGTTACATCCACTCCATCCATTGCCGCTACCTCCTCAAGCACTTTTTCTTGCGTATGCGCATTCATTAACACCATTCCGCAACACACCAGCATCAATATCAGTCGTTTCATAACTATATTTTTTTTAGAAATAAGAATAATTCTCTTCATAAGGCATATATTCCACATTGTCGTTTGCCTCATTAAGTTTATCAGAGACAAGAATTAATGCCCTTGTAGCTTCAGTAAAAGCCTCTTCTTCTGTTTGTGGCACATAAACATTTTTCATCGGGGCAGCATCAGCCATATATACATTGTCCTTTGAATGCTTAAGCATAAAATGGATACCTATTACAAGTATTAAACATACGCTTGCTGCAAAAGCTATAGCACTCCGCCATCTTGACAAGAACGCCTTACGATGATTATTCGCATTCTCATTGTCTATCAACATGGATAATTCATCAGCAAAGCCTTCGGGGACATCCGTTTCACTCCCAATGCCATCAGCCGTTTCCTTTAACAAGGAAAACACCTCCTTATCGGCTTTTAAATCATCAGGCAAACTGTCATTCTCCGCGAAAAACTCCATCAGCAAACGCTCATCTTCATCTGACGACGTTCCTTCATAGAATTTATTCAGCAATAGCCTTATTTCTTTTTCCCTTTTCATTTTACAGCTCCATTAATTCCGATTCACATAATTCTCTTAATCTCTTTCTTGCCCGTGACAGCAGCGTGCGCACATTAATGCTTGACAACCCCGTCATCCGAGCAATTTCATCCATCGACAGTTCTTGTACACTTCTCATCAGCAGTATCTGTTTCTGACGATAAGGTAACTTTTCCAATTTCAACATTATACCGCTTAACCGATTACCGTTCTCCAATAGAGCATCAGCCCGAAGATTCTCGTCTACGACATCGGCAGCATCATCTATCATGTTGTAAATATGCGTTGTACGCAAATAATCTATACAACGGTTTTTAAGAACTTTTACGGCAAAAGACTCTACATTAACCAATTCATCAAGGATTTCACGCTTGTGCCACAGGGCAATAAACGTATCCTGAACCATATCTTTCGCTACATCGGCATCCCGCACTATCCGGTATGCAATGCGGAACAATGTCGCATTAAGCGGAATAATATATTGTTTAAACCGTGATGAATCCATCAATCTGTTTCGCCGTTTCGTATTGTTTCTTTACCTCTTCGCCTATTACACGAACAACCGAGTCAAATGTTGCACTAAAATATCGTTTTTTTAGTAAATTTGCAAAAAATCAAAGGAAATGCCTCAAATACGCATATTCAATCCCGAGCATGATTTAGCTTTGGCTTTCGGTGGCACTAATTACACACCGCCGCCTATGGCAAGGCTTTTGCGACGAGACTTGCAAATGTTACCGTACTGGATAGCAAAACCGCAAGACAGCATATTGACAGAAAACGTCGAAGTGGATTCAGAATGGCTGAACACCCTTAACCGCATATACAACACAGATATATACATAAGCCCCATTAAGGACATTGACAAATTTGACAAATTTGAGCCTTGGGGCTGGAATCGTTTCCTATGGCACAGGTTGCAACTTGACGGAGTTCCGGCAATGGTTTTACCCCCGGAAGAAACAATCAAAGATATACGTGCTTTGTCACACAGACGAATCTCAATAAAAATTCACGAATTGTTTCATGAATATATTCCGTCTCTCCCCGACAATACACCGGAAGAAATAGACAATTTAGAAAACATCTTATGCTTTGCACGACGACATCCTAATGCATACGTAAAAGCTCCGTGGTCATCAAGTGGTAAAGGCATATATCGTGCATTGGATATCGATGCCCTCGACTTCATCCGCCGATGCAGCGGCATTCTGAAACGACAAGGTTCCGTATTGTGTGAGAAACCGCTGGATGCAATAACAGATTTTGCAATGGAGTTCAGTATTTCGACCGGGAAAACCGAGTTTATAGGTTATTCCTTATTCAACAATGACACACATAGCTCATTTTCGGGCGGATTGTTGCAATCCACACCACAATTACACCGGAAGATAGCCGAAACCCTTGGAAACGAAGAATTACTCTACGATGTAAAAATGGCAGCACTGAAGATTCTCGACACGCTCATTGCACCGCACTATAACGGATATGCAGGCATCGACATGATGATATACCGGGATTCGGCAAACAAGACACAAATTAATCCATGCATCGAGCTTAATCTGCGCACTACAATGGGAGTTGTAAGCAGCATTATAGGGAACAAGTTGCTTGCCGAAGACTCTACCGGCTTATTCCAAACTGAGTTTCATAAATCGGTCATTACGCGCTCATATATCAATTCACTTGAGAATCATAATAAACTGCGTATTTCCGATAACGGAAAAATAATAAGCGGAGTGCAGATGCTCACCCCGCTTTATCCCGGTTCGCAATATTGCGCCTATATCAAAGTAAGCAGTTCACGATAAAGTTTCTGAATGGGCAGCCCCATTACATTATAATAGCTGCCACGCATGCCCGTTACACCTATACATCCTATCCATTCTTGTATTCCGTATGCACCGGCTTTATCAAACGGTTTGAAAGTATCGATGTAATATGCTATTTCATCATCGGTCAATTCGGCAAAATCCACTTCTGTTACACTGCTGAACGTTTTCTCGACATTCTTTCCCGTTATTGTCACACCGGTGATTACCTTATGCGTAACTCCCGATAGCGTTCTGAGCATGCTATATGCGTCATCGGCATTTTGAGGTTTACCCAGCACCATATTTCCACAAACCACTACGGTATCGGCAGTTATAACAAGTTCATTCTCTCCCATTGTCTCACGATAGACTGCCGCTTTTTTCCTTGAAATGTATGCAGCAATCTCATCGACAGGTAAATCGTCAGGATAACTTTCATCAATTCCTTCAAGAACCCTTACGGCGAAATTCACACCAAGTTGTCCCAGTAACCGGTGTCTGCGCGGTGAATTTGATGCCAGCACCACATCATATCGTTCTATATTCTTTAACGGATGTACCATAATTACCAACCAAAAGATCGTTTATCGGCAAGCCATTCCCCTTTTGCCTTCATTACTTGTTCCACTACATCACGCCCCACACCATAACCGCCATTATAAGGACTTATATACTTGGCTACGGCTTTCACTTCCGGCGCGGCATCGGCAGGCGCTACAGAAAGTCCTGCTGCAAGCATCACTTCCATATCGGGTATATCGTCACCCACATATAAGACTTCCTCCGGGTTAAGTCCCGAGCGTTGCATCCATTCATTGAAATACGAGAGTTTAACACTTGCACCCATTATAACGTCCTTGATACCAAGTCCCTCAAAACGTTTCCTTACAGATTCGGTTCGTCCCCCGGTTATAATGGCTATTGCATAACCGTGCTTAACCGCAAGTTGCAAGGCATAGCCATCTTTAATGTTCACACATCGCATAGGCTCACCATTGGGATGCAATGGAATAACCGATGGAGACAATACGCCATCGACATCAAAAGCAAACGCCTTTATCTTGGTTAAATCATAATTTATGGAACTCATACCATAATCTTATTCCTGAGGACGCCATTCCCCTATATGCACACGCTCCCAAAGCATCTTCTCGGGATTGAATGGCTTTCGCTCCTCTCCTTTCTGACCAAGGGAAATAATACACTCCACCTGCATTTCCGGCGGTATGCTCAGCAAAGCCTTCACATAATCATCGGAACTTTCCTCATCATCACGCATTCTGCCCCTGATTTGCACCCAGCAACTGCCAATACCCAAATCTTCAGCCTGCAACTGAACGAACGTTGCAGCAACAGCCGCATCTTCTATCCAAGCCTCGCTCTTCATGGGGTCGACAAGCACAACTATGGCAAGACTGCACTTCGCTATTGAACCGGCACCGAATTCCTTGCATTTCGACAGTTCTTCAAGTACTTTTTTATCCTCGACGGTTACAAAATACCATGGACGGCTGTTCTTTGAGGTGGGAGCCACAAGTGCCGCTTCCAAGATAAGTTTCACATCCTCGGCAGGTATTTCATCCTCAGTATATTTTCTTATGCTACGGCGTTGCATAAGCAACTCATGAAAATTTTCCATAATTTATTTCATATTATTTTGTCATTCTATATATATAAACCCAATCAAAACGGAACCGGCTCTTCCCCTTTTGACATCAGAAAATCCACATTGCGGGGAGGCTGATTCTCAGGCATAGGTACATTCATATTTATGCTGCCTGTATCAGCCGGTTCTTCATCATTCATTTTTGACTCATACGGTTCGGTATTACGTATGGAGTTATAGTTGTCATCCCAGTTATCAAAGCGTGCATAGCTGCCGATAAAGCGCATTTTCACATCTCCTACACCTCCACTACGATGCTTTGCCAATATAAATTCGGCAAGTCCTCTGATATCATTGCCTTCACTATCCTCCGATGCCTTTGTGTAATATTCGGGACGGTGGATAAAGCACACAATATCGGCATCTTGCTCAATTGCACCGGACTCACGCAAATCGGAAAGTTGCGGACGCTTGCCGTCAGTACGATTTTCGACACTACGATTCAACTGAGACAAGGCAATGATAGGAATTGACAATTCTTTGGCAAGCTGCTTTAAAGAACGGGAAATCATACTCACTTCCTGTTCGCGACTGCCGAATTTCATTCCACTCGCATTCATCAACTGCAAATAGTCTATAATGATGATTTTCACGCCATGCTCGCGCACAAGACGACGCGCTTTGGTTCTCAATTCAAATACCGAAAGGCTCGGTGTGTCATCGACGTAAAGCGGTGCCGAATATAACAGTTTTATCTTATTCATCAATTTGTCCCATTCCAACTGCGACAATTGTCCGCTTTTGATTTTCTCACCCTCCAACTCGCAAACATTACTGATAAGACGATTTACAAGCTGAATGTTGGACATTTCCAATGAGAATATCGCCACCGGAGTATTGAAATTCACCGCCATATTTTTAGCCATTGAAAGGACGAAAGCCGTTTTACCCATCGCAGGACGAGCTGCAATGATAATCAAATCACTATCTTGCCAACCCGATGTTTTCTTGTCCAAATCATGATAGCCGGTCTGTAGCCCGCTTAATCCGCTTTCTCGGTTTGCGGCATCTTCTATTTTCTTGATTGCCTCACTGATTACGGGGTCAATCTGCGTAACATCCTTTTTAACATTATGCTGGGTTATTTCAAACAATCTGCCTTCAGCTTCCTGCAACAAGTCATCCACGTCATTGGACTCATCAAAAGCCTTACCCTCAATACTTGAGCAGAAACTTATCAATTCGCGCGCCAAATACTTCTGTGCCACAATGCGGGCATGATACTCCACATTGGCCGCACTCGACACTCTACCCGTAAGTTCCGATATGCGTAACGGACCACCCACATCCTCCAAGTTCCCATCGAGACGTAATTGTTCGGTAACCGTAAGCATGTCTATAGGACGCTGCATTGCTCCGAGTGACTGAATAGAGGCATAAATTTTCTGGTTGCGCACATCATAGAAACTCTCAGGCTTCAATATGTCACACACCACAACATAAGCATCTTTTTCAAGCATCAATGCTCCAAGTACCGCCTCTTCCAGTTCTGTATCCTGAGGCTGCAGCTTACCCATTTCAAGAGCAGGGTCTTTCTTCTGTGAATTATATCTTCTATATGGTCTTTGTTCCTCTGCCATACCCATTTCTTATTTATTTTCCACATGCAAAGTTAATCAAAGGCAACCTATCTCAAAAGTATTTCGTACCTTTGTAAATCAAAAATCATTAAAAGCATGATAAAATTCCCTAATGCGAAGATTAATCTCGGACTGAACATCGTAAACCGACGTCCCGACGGTTATCACGACATCGAGACCGTATTCTACCCGATAAATCTACAGGATGCCGTGGAGATAGTGCCGGCTAAAGGAAATGAAACCACACTTACGACCTACGGCAGAAAGATTAACTGCCCCGTAGAGAAAAATCTTGTCATGAAAGCTTTCAGAGCCTTAGAAAAAGATTTCAACCTTCCTCCTGTGGACATTCACCTGCACAAGAATATCCCCGATGGAGCCGGATTAGGGGGCGGCTCTTCTGATGCTGCAAGCACTCTTCTCATACTCAACGAGATGTTCAAATTAGGCATTCCGACGAGCGATTTGGCAAAACGGGCAGCCCGGTTAGGTGCCGATTGTGCTTTTTTTATATACAACACGCCCATGAAAGCAACCGGCATAGGCGACATTCTGTCTCCGGCTGAAGTACGACTGCAAGGAAAGACGCTATTGCTGGTAAAGCCCGATGTAAGCGTTCCCACTGCAGAGGCATATTCCATGGTCAAGCCACAGAAGAGTGAAACCGACATCATATCCATTCTAAATTCTCCTGTAGACACATGGCACAACACTTTAAAAAATGATTTTGAAACGAGCGTTTTCGCCAAGCATCCGGAACTGGCAACCATTAAGGCTCAAATCTACGAAAAAGGTGCAATCTATGCCTCAATGAGCGGCTCAGGTTCTTCCATTTTCGGCATATTCGATTGTGCCAATATGGCAGAAAAGGCGAAAAATATTTTTTCAAGAATGAATGTTTATGTTATAAATCTCTAAAAGAGAACGTAAAGCCACCATTCATTGTTATGATAATGACATTTTGGCAACGTTTTTGCTAAGAGAGTGTTCAGAATCTGTTTGAATTTTATTGAAAAACATTATTAGTGTTTTACTTGGTTCATGTTTCGGATTCTGAAATTTAAACGCTTTTTAAGCATACAACTTAAAAATACAACAAAGAATATAAAGAAACTATATATATGAGCAAAAAGGAAGACATAAAAAACGAAGAAACAGTAGAAGAAATAACTGAAACTGCCGAAAACGGTGCATGCGCCGAAGAAACGGCAGAAGAACAGCAAGTAGAACCTACTCCGGAGGAACATATTGCCACTCTTGAAGCAGAACTTGAGAAAGAGAAAAGAGAATATATGTTCCTAATGGCTGAGTTTGACAATTTCCGTAAGCGTACATTAAGAGAAAAAGCTGAAATAATTCAGAACGGGGCTGAAAATGCAATGCGCAACATACTGCCCATTATAGACGATTTCGACCGCGCCATTCAAGCAACAACCACCAGCGAAGATGTTGCAGCAGTAAGGGAAGGTGTGGAACTTATCTATAACAAGTTTATAAAATATCTTGAAAGCAATGGCGTGAAAGAAATGATTACCACCGGAGAAAATTTCGATGCCGACATACATGAGGCTGTAACCACATTCCCTGCGCCAAGTGAAGATTTGAAAGGCAAGATTATAGATACCGTACAAAAAGGGTATTCAATCAACGATAAGGTTTTGCGTCATGCCAAAGTGGTTGTGGGGCAATAAAATCACACTCTACAAAAAACAGTTGATAAACAATGGAAAAAAGAGACTACTACGAAGTGCTTGGTGTTGCAAAAACAGCAACAGCCGATGAACTGAAAAAAGCATATCGTAAAAAGGCAATACAATATCACCCCGACCGTCAGCAAGGCAAAAGCGAGGCGGAAAAGAAAGAAGCTGAAGATAAGTTTAAAGAGGCAGCCGAGGCATACGATGTGCTTAGCAACCCCGACAAGCGCGCCCGCTACGATCAGTTCGGTCATGCAGGCATGAACGGAGCCGGAGGATTCGGCGGTTTCGGTGGTGGCGGTATGTCGATGGAAGATATATTCAGTCACTTCGGCGATATATTCGGAGGTGCTTTCGGGGGTGGATTCGGAGGATTCGGCGGTAGCAGTCGCCGCGGTTCACGCCGTCGCCAAAACGTAGGAGATGACTTGCGAATCACGGTTCACGTCACACTGAAAGACGTTGCTCACGGTTTAACAAAAAAAATCAAGATACCTCGCTACACAGCATGTAAAACATGCAACGGCACCGGAGCGGAAAACGGCACCGATTTCACTACATGTAGCGCATGCAACGGTAGCGGAACCCAGATACGTACACAGCAAACAATGTTCGGCGTAATGCAATCAGAGACCGTATGCCCCAACTGCCACGGCGAAGGAAAAATAATAAACCACAAATGTAAAGATTGTGGTGGCGAAGGTATCGTAAAAAGTGAGGACGTAGTTACGATAAACATACCGGCAGGCGTTGCACACGGCAATATGTTGCGTATGCAAGGCAAAGGAAATGCCCCGCGCCACGGCGGTATTCCGGGTGATTTGCTTATCGTAATAGCCGAGGATAAAGACCCTGAATTGATTCG
Source organism: Muribaculaceae bacterium (assembly GCA_017473615.1). Taxonomy (GTDB): domain Bacteria; phylum Bacteroidota; class Bacteroidia; order Bacteroidales; family Muribaculaceae; genus RGIG4576. The sequence goes on from JAFUKL010000026.1 coordinate 37,137, forward strand.
TGACGAAAACAATATCATTTATAACCTGATGATAGATTTTCCGACAGCTGTTTTCGGTGGAAAAGTTGAAGTTCCTACCATAGACGGCATGGCACGCGTCACAATCGAACCCGGAACTCAACCGGGCAAAGTGCTTAGACTTAAAGGCAAAGGTTTGCCATCGCCAAACTATTACGGTACAGGTGATGAGTACATAAATATATCCGTTTATGTACCTGAACAACTGAACAAAGCCGAACGCGAGGCTATCGAAAAGTTGCGTGACAGCGAAAACATCAAGCCAAGCGAAGAAACTAAAAAGAACATATTCCAACGTATGCGTGAATTTTTCCAATAAGGAGACTTGGAATAGAAACAATTCAAGCTCAGTCTGACAAGTTACACAAAATAAATCAGAAGGAGATGCGTCGTAATAAATTAAGACACATCTCCTTCATTATAAAAATAGCCCCACATATTTATATCGCTATATGTAATAAGCTACATTCGTAACGTACTCCTCAGAGCTTATCAATATAGAATCATCGTTTTTTACAAATTACTTATATTGTTTAGGTATGAACTCGCCATCCAATTCAAGCATCAGCCTACCACTCTTGTCTATAAATAAGGTTTTGGGTTCGCTTCCACCTCGCGTGAAAAAGACATAGCAGTTAAACATCAAATCCCCTCCATATAAATCATATGTTGTTGAGAATGTTAACTTTCCACTTGAAAGATTATAGAAATCTTCCTTAGTATCTGTAGCAGCTAATGCAAAACAAAGGTCTTTCTTATCATCTATATACGGCTTTACATAATCATATTCGAGCGGTATTATTAAATTTCCTTCACAATCATATACACCATACAATCCATCAGACTTTTCTGTTTCGTATGAAATAAAATAATTTTTATGAAACACACTACCGCTTCCGTATAAATTAATCAACTTTCCATCCTTATTGAAATATTTACGTTTACCATTGATAGTTCCATAAAACAGACCGCTATCTCTGTCCAAATCGTCAATCTCATTGTATTCATAAGGTACTATCTGTTCACCATCAGCATTTATAAGTCCTTCTTTTCCATCTTCCCGCACATCATTTAGCGTATTTCCTGATAAACGTGCTTTCGGAAGACCATAATCATTTACTTCTGTTGACAACCACTTGCCAACTTTGTTTATTACACCTTTAGTTCCATCTTTTGCTGCCCTAAGCAGTTCTTCACTTCCATCATATATCTCATCGTATTCAAATGGCCATACAATATTTCCCTTAAAATCCACCACACCATATTTGCCCTCTTTTTCGAGACAAATTACATCATCATAGTTTGACAAAAAGCTAATCTCACCATACTCACAAGGAATTACTACCTTTCCTTCCCTATCAACAAAACCTACTTTCTCATTTTTTTTAATGCAAGATAATAATCCATCATAGGCATTGTATTTGTCAAGTATAATTTCATCATATTCAATTGGAAGTACTATTTTTCCGGATACATCAACAAGTCCCCATTTACCATTTTTCTTGACACCAAATATATTATCTCCAATATCTGCACTCAATTCTTCATACTCGCTAACATTAAACAATGTTTTTCCCTTTAAATCAAGAATGCTTGTGTTTTCACCTTTTTTTGCCATTAAATAATCATTATTTAATAGAACAACCCACTCACATTCTCCCATTGGTAAAATGAATTCCCCTTTGTTGTTTAGCACTCCGAATTTGTTGTTTGTATCTACAACTACAGCAATTCCGGAATGCCATAAAGTATTACTCGAGAACATAAAAGGCTGAACAACTTCATTGGTTACTATATTAACCAATCCGATATTGCCATTATGCTCGCCGCCTTCTCTTAAAAATATAAGTCCGTTTTCAATATTACTATTAACTGCAAAAATGGAATTACAATATTCCGACGTAATAGTATCACCATTTTCATTTATAAATAAATATGCATCCAAATAACCATTCTCCAAATAAATATATTCATTTAAATCTCTCATAGACCATCTCCTAGGAGCTAAGTCTGTGGTGGCATTAATTTTTGTTACATATTCATGGATAAGTTTCACCATTTTCCCATTTAGAGTTATTCCCTCCGACTCTTTTTGCCCTGTACAAGAGTATAAAGCTAATGATAACAGAATTAAAAATGCTATTTTCTTCATAATTTTGTTTATTAAAGTTTTACGTGGCAAAAATAAAACAAAAGTTCACATTTTACCCCCACATGTTAAATCGTGTTAATACACATATATTCCTGCCGTGAGTTTCATCAATGTTGATATAAAAAGCGTTTTATGCTGCGTTTCGGAGTTTTCTCAAACTCTTCGGTCTGTGTCTTTACACCCGCAATCTTTGAATACGCAGGCAAATCTTTATTTAAAGCCGAAATATTATCTTCCATAAGTTTAGTTAACGCTGCAAAATCCATTCCTTGTTTTGCTCCATTCTCTATATCAGGATAAATCAGCGCAACCAACTTACCACCATCTTCTACCACAAGCGACTCACACACATAAGGTAAATTATTTATCTTCTGCTCTATTTCTTCCGGATAAATATTCTGTCCCGATGGTCCCAATATCATGGTTTTGCTGCGCCCGCGCAAATGCAGGAATCCCTCATCGTCAATTTCGCATAAGTCACCCGTATTAAGCCACCCGTCTTTCATGACAGCATCAGTAGCCTCCTCATTCTTATAATAACCAAGCATCACGTTATCACCGCGCACCCACAATTCTCCGGCCTCATGCTCACTATTTCCATGCACGATTTTACCTTCCATGCGGTCGACAATCCTACCGCATGCCCCCACAGGATTTACATTCCACGGTGCATAAGAAATGAGCGGTGCGCATTCTGTCATACCATAGCCTACGGTAAACGGGAAATTTATACGTTTCAAGAAGTCAGCCACATCCTTATTAAGCGCAGCTCCGCCTATAATAATCTGCAACAGATTTCCACCAAATGTTGCAGTCAGTTTTTCCTTTATCTTCCCCAAAAGATAATCATCTACAAACGGAACTTTAAGCAACATACTCATTACAGGCTTTTCCAATAACGGAAAAACCTTAGTCTTGATAATTTTCTCCAAGATAAGCGGAACTGAAATGATAACCTTGGGCTTTACCAGCGCAAAAGCGTCCATTATAACTTTCGGAGAGGGAACACGCGTCAAGAAATAAATATGACAGCCTTGAGCCAACGGATGCAACATTTCCACCACCAAGCCAAACATGTGAGCCAAAGGCAACATACATATAATGCCGTCACCGGCATCAAGCATATGCAAACGATCTACACAATACTTCACATTGCTCCACATAGCACGTTGTGGCAACATAACGCCCTTGGAAAATCCGGTAGAACCCGATGTATAATTTATCAATGCAAGTTCTTCTGCTCCCGGCTCATGATATTTAACATCATCCTTAGTAAATCGTTCCGGGTATTTTTTCCCAAAGAGTTCGTTCAGTGTACGACGAGCTTCTACAAGCTCACTGCTGCTTGAGGATAACAACGAATAATCACTTATCTTTATTACTCCTTTCAGTCCCGACATACACGTTATATCCAGATTCTCCCATATAGAAGAATCGGTAAACAGAAGTTTTGACTCGCTATGATTAACCAAATGATGTATATTATCTGGTTTGAATTCATGCAAAATGGGAACTGTGACTGCCCCGTATGTCATAGAAGCTATTATCGCTATCGACAACTGTGCCGAATTCTTGCCGCATGTAGCTATCTTATCACCTTTTTTAATGCCGCTATTCTCAAAAAGTATGTGTAATTTCGCAACTTTTCGCGCTATATCACGGTATTGGTATGAGACACCGTTAAAATCGGTAAGCGCAAGTTCCTCCCAGTTCTTCTTTATAGACTCCGACAGGATGTGGTTTAATGAATGATCCATAGTTAGATTTATTTATATACGTTAGATTGAAGAAAAGGATAAACGGTTTTATCTCCTTTTTTACACATTTTCCTCAATTTTCTTCTTTATAACCCACTTCGGCGCAATGCATCTGCAATTATCCATTGCAACAGCTCTTTATTACCGAAATAGCACTATGCAAATATAGCGAAAGGTAAGTAAAGAAAAAACAAACCTGCTTATTTTTTTGTCCCTAACCGCAAAGTATAAAAAAATATTCACATTAGATTAAACCATATTTATAAAAATCCGTCTAAATTATATTAATCCTAAAAACAGATAATATCGTTATGAAAAAATTTATGTTATTAATGGTTGCTGCCATCCTTGGAATCGGTACTATGTCAGCAGAAAAAGGCGAAAAAGCAGCAGGTATCAACTTAAACTACGGATCTGAAGTAGAAACCATAGGACTTGGTGTAAAATTCCAATATGGATTCACAAATGAAATACGCGGAGAAGCTGCATTCAATCACTTCTTTGAGAAAAACGGTTTCAAACTATGGAATCTTGATGTGACAGCGCACTATCTATTCCCGCTAAGCGAAAAAACCACATTCTATCCGTTGGCAGGATTGTGTTTCGCTAAAGGGTCAGCCGGAGAATGGTCCAACAGTGAATGGGGCGCAAACCTTGGCGGCGGTATAGAATTTGCCCTTGTCGACAATTTCACACTTGATTTTGAAGCAAAATATCAGTTGGTAAGTGACATGGATCAAGCCATCATTTCAATAGGTCTTAACTATAAATTCTAACCTTTATAGAATGAAAGCAATAAAGAAAACGAGCAACCTTCCTTTTATGACCGGTTGCTCGTTTTCTTTAGAATCACACATAATTTAGTGATTACTTATTATTGCGAGAAAAAAACCAAAAGTGTATCTTTGCACAATTTATTTTCAACGTATATTCAAAACCATTTCAAATACATTCGCTATGAAACAAGACATGATTGTTATCTTAGACTTGGGTAGTCACGAAAACACTGTGCTTGCACGCGCAATAAGAGCACTTGGCGTTTACAGCGAAATCTATCCGCACGACATCACCGTCAATGAACTGAAAGCATTGCCCAACGTAAAAGGCATTATCATTAACGGTGGACCGAACAATGTAATAGACGGTGTCGCAATCGATGTTAATCACGAAATTTACGATGCAGGTATTCCCGTTATGTCTGCAGGTCACGACAAAGCCCTATGTGAGGTAAAACTTGCGCAATTTACCGATGACGAAGAAGCAATAAAGGCTGCAGTTAAGACGTTCGTATTCGACACATGCAAAGCCGAGGCTAACTGGAACATGACCAACTTCGTGAACGACCAGATTGAGCTTGTTCGTCGTCAAGTAGGCAACAAGAAAGTGCTTCTTGCCCTTTCCGGCGGAGTCGATAGTTCTGTTGTAGCAGCCCTGTTGCTTAAAGCCATCGGAGACAATCTTGTATGCGTTCACGTGAATCACGGACTTATGCGCAAAGGCGAGTCTGAAAACGTCATAGAAGTTTTCAGAAATAGGCTCAATGCTAATCTTATATACGTAGACGCAACAGAGCGTTTCCTTGGCAAGCTCGAAGGTGTGGCTGACCCGGAACAAAAGCGTAAAATCATAGGTGGAGAATTTATACGTGTATTCGAAGAAGAAGCACGCAAACTTGACGGTATAGATTTCTTGGGTCAAGGAACAATCTATCCTGATATTGTAGAAAGCGGCACAAAGACCGCCAAGATGGTAAAATCACACCATAACGTAGGCGGACTGCCGGAAGATTTGCAGTTTGAACTTGTAGAACCTTTGAAACAATTATTCAAGGATGAAGTACGCGCTTGCGGTATTGAACTCGGCTTACCGTATGATATGGTATATCGTCAACCGTTCCCGGGACCGGGGCTTGGTGTTCGTTGTCTCGGAGCAATCACACGTGATCGCCTTGAGGCAGTACGTGAAGCTGATGCCATTTTGAGAGAAGAATTTAAACTTGCCGGTCTCGACAAGAAAGTATGGCAATATTTCACTGTTGTTCCCGACTTCAAGTCCGTTGGAGTACGTGACAACGCCCGTTCTTTCGAATATCCGGTAATAATCCGTGCCGTAAACACAATCGATGCAATGACAGCCACCATAGAACATGTAGATTGGGCTATACTTGATAAGATAACAGCACGCATACTGAAAGAAGTTAAGAATGTGAACCGCGTGTGTTACGACATGTCTCCGAAACCAAACGCAACCATCGAGTGGGAATAATTTATGAGAAATATATTTAAAGAATCTATTCTGGATGCCATTGTTGTTGTTTTATTATTATGGCTTTCAAATAATTTTATTTTAGATATTGATAAAGGAATAGAATATTATCTCAGAAATGGAATTACTTTGGCATTTGTGATTTATCTTATTAGACTTGCAATATACAAGTTTAAAAATCGCAAGAAGTAATTAGCTCTCGACACAATAAAAAAAATACCTTTTGAGCGTTTAAACAACCCCGAGTAAGCCAAACATGCTTAACTCGGGGTATTTTATATATACATATTATTTACCACTTTGTGGCAATACAGCAGTAACCACACAATTATTTGTTGAGACAATGAGTGCAAGTAACAATAAACGTTGAAAACATTCCACAAATAAGAATATTCATTTTATACTATTTACATTATGCAATTCACATTATGCGATTTGCATAATTCTATTCAAATAATTAACTTTGCATAAAACAACGTTGAATATGGCTAAAGTCAAAAATCCTTTTATTGTTACAGGGAAAATTGAACCTGAGTACTTCTGCGACAGAGTAAATGAATCAGCAAAACTAATTAAGACCATTACCAATGGAAATAATTTAGTTATAATTTCACCTCGTCGCATGGGCAAAACCGGATTGATACAGTTCTGCTATGATAAACCGGAGATTGCAGAAGAATATTACACATTCTTTATTGATATTCTTCATACTTCAAGCCTGAGAGAATTTACCTATATGCTCGGAAAATCTATATACGACACTTTATTACCTAAAAGTAAAAAAATGTCTACCCTATTTATTCAAACGATAAAATCGCTCAATGGTAAATTCGGATTTGACCCTATGACCGGTATGCCTATATTCAACCTTGAACTTGGCAACATAGAGCACCCGGAATATACTCTTGACGAGATTTTTCATTATTTAGCAAATGCCGACAAACCGTGTATTGTTGCTATTGATGAATTTCAACAAATTGCGAAATATCCCGAAAAAAATATTGAAGCACTATTACGTACACATATACAGAAACTCCGCAATTGTAATTTTATATTTGCCGGCAGCGAACGACACATGATGCAAGAAATGTTTTCGTCTTCAGCCCGTCCATTCTATAAAAGTGCTGATATAATGGAATTAAAAGCTATTGTTCCTGAAATATATATACCATTCATTCAAGGACATTTTGAGAAACGTAATAAATATATTTCACAGGAAAACGTTGAAAAAGTATATCGACTATTTAAAGGACATACCTATTTTATACAACGCACTTTCAACGAAGCCTTTGCCGACACGCAAGAAAGTTATGAATGCACAATCGACATTATTGATTCTGCTATTGACAATATGATAAATAGTAATGATACTATTTTTAGAGAAATATTATCAAACATACCGGAGAAGCAAAAAGCCCTCTTATATGCAATTGCAAAAGATGGAGAAGCAGAAAATATTACATCGGCAGATTTTATAAAACGACATAGTCTGCTTTCGGCAAGTTCCATACAATCAGCAACCAAGAAGTTATTGGAAAAAGACTATATAACTTGTATCAATAAAGTATATTCCGTTACCGACAAACTTTTTGCAATGTGGATCAGTCGAATTTTTCAATAAAATACAACTATAATTATACTTTTCTCTATATATTTGTAAAGCGATTGAAAAATCAATTGCAAGATATTTGGAATAATAGCAACATTCTAAACCGTTAATTATGAATAAATTTCTTCTATTTTTACTTGTTATAATAATTACATGTGGTGTAAGCATCGTTTCTTGTCCAAAATATGAAGATCACCATTCAACCATTAAACAAGAGATAAATCAAGTTATTAACAAGGAGGTTTCATCTCATATTAATAATGATTCCAATGGAGAAAGTTTTTGGACCTTATTGGCATCATCTTTATGTTCTAATATTACAGAATATATTATCGACAACAAGTTATATGTAGAGAACTATATCATTTTAAGTGTTGGAAAAATAAATATCGACGGAGAAGAAAAGATTGTTTCTATTGGGGCTTTCAACCACGTTTTCACCCAAATAAAAGAACAGATCAATGAATATCTTTCTAAATTAGAATCTCAAAACAGTTCAAAAAAAGAGAAAAGAGTATCAAAGGAAAAACAATCTAAAAAAAATACACAAAAAAAAGAACAAAAAGTTCCTATACATCCCCAACATAAAGAAGAAATTGAAGAAGAAGACAAACCTACATTCGACACATGCCACAGTAACAATCTTGAAGATAATGGAAAGAACGCTAAAGATGAAGAAATAGAAGTTGAAACAAAGGAACATATATATACCGCTGTTGAACAAATGCCACAATTCCCAGGCGGTTATGTAGCTCTTATGAAATACTTGAACGAAAACATCAACTATCCGCAAGTAGCATTCGAAAACGGTGTACAAGGATGCGCAATCGTTCAATTCGTTGTAACTAAAAACGGTACTATCGGTGAAGTGAAAATTATCCGTAGTGTAGACCGAGACCTTGACAAGGAAGCCGTTCGCCTATGCAAATCACTTCCTAAGTTTATCCCGGGTAAGATGAACGGACAGGAAGTTAACGTATGGTACACATTGCCTATCACATTTAAGCATCCATCTTCTAATTACTAATATCATTTTTCATTATGCTAAAACGTAGTATTATTTCAGGTGTATTTGCAGGTGTATTGTACACATTGTTTATGTGGCTCGGAGACGTATTTTATTTTAAACAAGAAGTAGCTTTCCATATCTATCTCATTCAAGGAGCAGTATTTACAATAGCAATGAGTGCGGTTTATTATTTTATATACAAACGCAGAAATAAAAACAACAAAAAATGACGGCAACAAACCGTCATTTTTTCATATCTACCCTTCCATAAGGTCATCATATTTATGGAATAGAAAATCGTTGTATGGGAAACGGGCTTGGTGAATCGCTTTAGCTTTCTCATACAGTAATGTTTTCAGTTCCTCTATGTTCTGCTTTTTCTTAGCCGAAATAAACACGCAATTTTTCTCCATCTTCGCCATCCATGTTTCTTTCAACTCTTCAAGTGGTATATTCTCTCTTGTGCGAGGAGTTAAATCATCTTCATCTTTTTTCACATAGGTGAATGCATCTATTTTATTGAATACAAGTATCATTTCCTTATCGGCTGCATCACACACCTCCTGAAGTGTCTTATTCACTATTTCTATCTGCTCTTCAAATTGGGGATGTGATATATCAACCACATGCACCAGTATATCGGCATCGCGCACTTCGTCAAGCGTACTCTTGAACGACTCCACCAAGTGGTGAGGCAACTTGCGAATAAATCCTACTGTATCGCTAAGCAAAAATGGCAAATTCTCAATCACTACCTTGCGACAAGTAGTATCAAGCGTAGCAAACAACTTATTTTCAGCAAACACATCACTTTTGCTCAACAAATTCATCAACGTAGATTTTCCCACATTGGTATATCCCACAAGAGCTATACGCGTAAGTTTACCTCGGTTTTTGCGTTGCACCGTAAATTGCGTATCAAGTTCTTTCAACTTCTGCTTCAATAGCGAAATCTTATCCAAAATGATACGGCGGTCGGTCTCAATCTGAGTTTCACCCGGTCCGCGCATACCGATACCACCCCGCTGACGCTCCAAGTGTGTCCACATTCGAGTCAATCTCGGTAACAAATAACGATATTGGGCAAGTTCCACCTGCATCTTTGCACTCGCTGTCTGTGCTCGCTTAGCGAAAATGTCGAGGATAAGACTGGTACGATCAAGAATCTTGGTTTTTAATTCTTTCTCTATGTTCGACACTTGCTTTGCCGACAAGTCGTCATCAAATACAACAAGACCTATTTCATTTTCCTCCACATATTGCGCAATTTCCTGCAATTTACCGGTTCCTACAAATGTAGCACGGTTGGGCTGGTCAATCCTTTGCAAAAACTTCTTGACAACCACAGCACCTGCCGTATCGGCAAGGAAAGCCAGTTCTTCAAGGTATTCATTCGCTTTAACCTCATTCTGCTGAGGTGTGATAAGCCCCACAAGAACAGCCTTTTCGCTAAGTTCTTCCGTGATAATATTGTCAATCATTCCGTCTTTTCTCGGTTTTGCCATATTTCTGTATTTTATATGCTAAAACAGGCGTGTAAGCCTTAAATATAATTTTTCTTCAAGACTGCAAAATTAAGCATTTTTCTTGCTATCATGGCAAGATTAAGCTAAATTTGTAGTTGATTACAAGAAAGTTTACTGTTAAGACATGAATAAAGAAGTTTTAATCAAGTTATATACCGATTTCGTAGGAAAAGAACCCACTGAAATCATTGAATTACCTGCATCCGGTTCTAACCGCCGTTATTTTCGCCTGTTAGGAAAACAACCCATCATAGGCGCAATAGGCACATGCAAGGAAGAAAACGAAGCATTCCTATACATGGACGAGCATTTTCACCGGAAAGGATTGCCTGTACCCAAAGTTTATGCCATAAGTGAAGACCGCATGGCTTACATACAGGAAGACCTCGGAGACCTTGCCTTGTTCAAAGCAATCGAGAAAGGACGCCTCACGCGGGTATTCGGTGAAGACGAAATGCACTTGCTTGTAAAGACCGTGCGCATGCTGCCGAGAATCCAGTTTGAAGGAGCTAAAGGCATGGATTTCTCTATGTGTTATCCTGTACCCGAACTTGACAAGCGGTCAATCCTATGGGACTTGAACTACTTCAAATACTGCTTTCTGAAAGCTACCGGCATGGAATTTTCAGAAACTCGACTTGAAGACGATTTCGAGCGCATTGCCGATGCCTTGCTAAAGAACAATTCCGAGACATTCCTCTACCGCGATTTCCAGTCGCGCAACGTAATGATAAAGGATGACGAACCTTATTTCATCGATTTTCAAGGAGGACGAAAAGGTCCGTTCTACTACGATGTAGCATCTTTCCTATGGCAAGCTAAAGCCAATATCCCCGACAGCACACGTCAAGAGCTGTTGAAAGAATACCTCGATGCTTTACGCCAATACATAGAAATCGATGAAAACGAATTCTATTCACAACTGCGCATATTCGTGTTGTTCAGGACGCTTCAAGTTCTGGGAGCATACGGTTTCCGCGGGTATTTCGAGAAAAAGCCTTATTTTATCCAAAGCGTTCCATTCGCATTGGATAACCTGAGAGCCTTACTTGAAACCCCATTTGAAGAATTTCCCTATCTTAACGCTATGCTTAATGAACTTATCAACTTGAAACAATTCACCAGTGATTCGCAGCAACGCGCACTTACAGTTAAAGTAATGAGTTTTTCTTATAAGAAAGGTATTCCAAGCGACCCCTCCGGCAATGGCGGCGGATTCGTTTTCGACTGTCGTGCCATCAACAATCCCGGTAAATATGATCGTTACAAGCCTTTCACCGGTCTTGATGATTGCGTAATCAAATACCTTGAAGACGATGGCGGAGTCACAGATTTTTTAAGTCACGCTTATGAACTTGTCGATTCCTCGGTGAAACGCTATATAGAACGCGGATTTACCAACCTTATGGTATGTTTCGGCTGCACGGGCGGACGTCACCGCTCTGTATATTGCGCACAGCACATGGCAGAACACATCAACAAGAAGTGGAACGTAAAGGTTGAGCTTGTTCACCGCGAACAGAATATAGAAGAGCATTTGAGAGTAAAGAGTTAAAAGCCGGTTGATTATGAAAGCTATGATATTTGCGGCAGGAATGGGTACGCGTTTACGCCCGCTCACCGACAATATGCCCAAAGCTATGGTTCCTGTAGACGGCAAACCGATGCTTCAGCGTGTTATCGAGAACTTGAGCCACTATGGTTTCAAGGATATTATTGTGAATATCCACCATTTTGGCGACCAAATAATCGACTTCCTGCATGAGAACAACAATTTCGGACTTAACATAGCAGTAAGCGACGAACGAGAACAGTTACTTGACACCGGCGGTGGTATACTTGCAGCCAAAGATTTCCTTAACGATGGCGAACCTTTCATTGTACATAACGCCGACATACTATCGACACTAAATCTTTCTGAGATGTACCGACATCACTGCGAAAGTGATGCCGACGCGACTCTCCTTGTAAAATCAAGAAAGACCGAGCGATATTTACTATTCGATGAGAAAAATCACCTTCACGGCTGGATAAACAAAAGAACAGGAGAAACCCGCCCCTGCGGATTCCGGTTTTCAAATCACGAATATCAAGAATTTGCATTCGGAGGGATACACGTCATTTCACCCTCAGTTTTCAATGCCTTGGAAAGCTACTCCGAAGAACCTAAGTTTTCCATTACACCATTCTATATCGACAAATGCCGTGAATTAAATATTCTTGGTTACAACCCTACGGGATATGACTGGTTCGACATCGGTAAGCCGGAAACACTCGCCCTTGCCAACCAATACTTCCAAAACCCAAAATAGAATCTGTAGTAAAAATTTTAAGAAAATTTTACTACAGCTATACTTGGGACATGTTTCGGATTCTAAACTTTAATGAATAAAAAAAACCGTTACTATCACAAAGTGGATAATAACGGTATTTTTTCTGTTATATTTGCGCCCTCCAAAAATAGGAAAGCCGGTCGATGCACAATTATATGCGCCTTTCTTAAACAGATTAGTTCTTGTAAACTGAATCTGATACAGATAGGCTGTAACGACCCTTTGCACGACGACGTGCCAATACCTTACGTCCGTTAGCTGTCTTCATTCTAAGACGGAAACCATGCTTATTAGCTTTCTTTCTGTTTGAAGGTTGAAATGTTCTTTTCATTACCGTATTTTATTTTATCAGTTTTTATTATTCTTTATTTTCGGTTTGCAAAAATAGGCACTTTTTCGCAAATAACCAAATGTAAATGATTTTTACATGAAACTTTTTGTGTTTTTTGGCAATTCTCATTAATTTTGCACTCGAATTGATTTACTGAACACAATAATTTTCAAAAATAAATACGACAAAGCATTATGATGAACGCTCAAGACATTAAGAACGGCACATGTATCCGCTTGGATGGCCGTCTTTATTTCTGTATTGAATTTCTGCACGTAAAACCGGGTAAAGGCAACACTTTCATGCGTACAAAACTGAAAGATGTTGTAGACGGTCGCGTTTTGGAACGCCGCTTTAACATCGGTGAAAAATTGGAAGACGTGCGAGTAGAACGCCGCGACTATCAGTATCTATATGCCGATGGCGATGATGACATTTTCATGAACAACGAAACATTCGAGCAGATCACCATCAGTCGCGACCTTGTAACGGGAGCCGACTATATGAAAGAAGGCGATATTGTATCGGTAGTTTCTGACGCTTCTACCGAAACTGTTCTTTACGCAGAAATGCCGGTTAAAACCACCCTTAAAATCACTTACACCGAGCCTGGTCTTAAAGGTGATACAGCTACCAACACTTTGAAACCTGCAACAGTGGAAACCGGAGCAACAGTACGTGTACCTCTATTTATCAATGAGGGCGAGCTTATCGAAGTTGATACTCGCGACGGTTCATACGTAGGTCGCGTTAAGGCATAACAACCAAGCCGCAATAACACAAAACGGAGCAGCCGAACAATAAAACGGTTGCTCCGTTTTTATTGTTCTAAAATCATGTTGTATAACATTTTAAAAAAGTATGCAACCAATAATTGCATTTTCATTGAAAATAACTAAATTTCGACCGGATTACAATCCACATTAACTTATTTGTTAACCCTTTAAAATTAACCATTATGATAGTTGGTATTCCTAAAGAGATTAAGAACAACGAGAGTCGCGTGGGATTAACACCCGCAGGAGTAAAAGAACTTGTTAAGCGCGGTCACACAGTCTATGTGCAACACACCGCAGGAGAAAATTCAGGATTCTCCGATGAGGAATACATCGACTACGGCGCAAAAATACTCCCTGATATAGCCGACGTGTATGCTGCAGCCGATATGATTGTGAAAGTGAAAGAGCCTATTGAACCCGAGTACAATCTCATAAAAGAAGGTCAATTGCTATTCACCTATTTTCATTTCGCATGCGACGAGAAACTTACATCAGCCATGAAAGAACGCAAAGCCGTATGTCTTGCCTACGAGACCGTACAATTGGACGACAGTTCTCTTCCATTGCTTATACCTATGAGTGAAGTAGCAGGACGCATGTCAATTCAAGAAGGCGCACGTTTCCTTGAAAAACCGCAAGGAGGAAAAGGCAAACTTATGGGAGGAGTACCGGGAGTACGCCCGGCAAGAGTACTTGTTCTTGGAGCCGGAACAGTAGGAACACAAGCAGCCATAATGGCGGCAGGCATGGGAGCTGAAGTGATGATTACCGACATCAGTCTGAAACGCCTGCGCTACCTGTCGGATGTACTGCCTAAAAATGTCAAGACTATATATTCCAATACGCATAACATCACAATGGAATTGCCCAATATAGACCTTATCGTGGGTTCTGTACTCATTCCGGGCGACAAAGCCCCTCATTTGATAACAAAAGACATGCTTAAAATGATGAAACCGGGTACGGTTCTTGTGGACGTGGCGATAGATCAAGGCGGATGTTTTGAGACATCCCGCCCCACTACACACTCCGAGCCTACTTACACAGTAGACGGCATTGTACACTATGCCGTGGCAAACATACCGGGAGCTGTCCCCTATACCTCAACCATCGCTCTAAGCAATGCTACTCTGCCATACGCCCTACGTCTCGCCGACAAAGGTTGGAAAAAAGCGTGCCAAGACGACCCGGCTCTTGCCAAAGGGCTTAACATGGTAGAGGGTAAAGTGACTTATGAAGCAGTTGCAAAAGTGTTCGGACTGCCATATACTCCGGTAGAAGAAGTTTTGGATTAACCAACGATATTTTACGATAAAACGCCTCCGCTCCTGGGCGTTTTATTTTTTTTACAATAGCATTTTACAAAATAAAATTACTACATTTGTAAAAATGTAATATTGAAAACAGCACGATATGCCATATTTTTCTGTTATAGTGCCGGTATATAACCGGATTGATGAAGTTCACGACCTTCTTGAGAGCCTTTCGCACCAAACATGCAAGGACTTTGAGGTAATAATCGTTGAGGACGGCTCCACTGAACCATGTAAAGACACAGCCGAGCATTTCTCAAATATTATCGATGTAAAATACTTTTATAAAAGCAATGAAGGGCGCAGCATAGCAAGAAATTACGGCATAGAACACGCAACAGGGGAATATTTCATATTTTTTGACTCCGATTGTGTTATACCAGAAACATATTTTCACGAATTGGGGAAACGACTGAAAGAACGATTTACCGATTGTTTCGGAGGGCCCGATGCTGCACACACTTCATTTACCGACACGCAGAAAGCCATAAACTACAGTATGACATCATTCCTCACCACAGGAGGAATACGCGGAGGCAAAGTGCAAATGGAAAAATTCGTGCCACGTTCATTCAACATGGGATACTCACGTAAAGTGTGGAACACAGTAGGAGGCTTTAGGGAAATGTTCTCCGAAGACATAGACATGAGTACGCGTATACGGCAAGCCGGATTCTCTATACAGCTCATCCGAGATGCCTACGTTTACCACAAGCGACGCACATCACTGCCCAAATTTTGCAGGCAAACCTACGTATTCGGCATGTCACGTATTACACTCAAACTTCTGTATCCCGGTTCTTTGAAAGCAGTGCATTGCCTCCCTGCGGCGTTCGTCTTAGGCAGTATTGCCATGATTATTCTGTCTTTAACGTGGCATTGGTATGCCATACTTCCGCTTACCGCTTACTTATTCGCTGTGTGGATTACGGCACTCATCTCTACGAAAAGTCTGAAAATAGGCAGTCTTGCTGTCATCACCAGCATAATACAATTAGGAGCATACGGCTGCGGATTCATCAAAGCCTACACATGGAAAATCATTTTAGGACACGGGCGCAACATAGAGGAAGAAATCTTAATAAGAAAAGGCAAATAATCACATTATGAGCAACGACAGTCCCTCCTATACAAGAGCCATTAAAGACCTCGCGGCAGAAGACCGTCCGAGAGAAAAAGCGGCAAGCAAGGGTTTCCGCGCGCTCACCACAGCCGAGCTGCTCGCCATTCTTATCGGCAGTGGAAGTCGCGGTGAATCGGTAGTAGACCTATGCCAACGTATTCTCAACTCCAACGACAACAAACTTTACAATCTGGGAAGAAGAAACATTCAGGATCTCACCGGCGCATTCCACGGTGTGGGGGAAGCCAAAGCAACCACAATACTCGCCGCACTGGAAATCGCACGCAGATACAGGGAAGAAGACGCATTTGAAGAACGTCCGCAATTGACTTCTTCCAAGAGTGTATATGATTATATCAAGTATGACCTATGGGATTTGGAACATGAAGAATTTTGGATTATCACGCTCAACAGGTCAAAACGCATTACCGGCAAATTCCAAATAAGCCACGGCGGAACGGCAAGTACAGATGTTGACATAAAGATTCTGCTCAAAACTGCACTTCAGCAACTCGCCGATTGCATCATCGCCATACACAATCACCCGTCGGGCAATCTCACACCGAGCCGCCCCGATGACATTATCACCGAGAGCATCAAAAAAGGATGTTCTGCCATAGGCATTCCGTTACTCGATCATATCATAGTAAGCAGAAACGGATTTTACAGCTACTTAGACGAAGGAAAACTATAACACTCCGACTTTTATAATTACAACATAACTAACAACTTAAAAATAACAAACTACATTATGAGAATCATTAGTATCATTACTGCTATCGTAGCATTTACGATCAGCGTCTCGGCACAACCGCTGCTTGTGGGACACCGAGGAAGCATCTGGGGATTGGAAAACTCCTCGGAAGCATTCATCAACGGAGCAAAGAAAGGATATCATTACCTTGAAACCGATGTTAAAGTAACTAAAGACGGTAAGCATGTGTGCTGTCATAACGATGATCTGACAACCTGGGGCGGAACGCTCACCATCGCATCGAGTACGCTCGAACAGCTGCAAGCAGAAACTCTTACACAAACACGCAGCGGAGTGACATATACAGGTCATTTATGCTCCTTGGAGGAATACCTTGACATTTGTAAGGAACACAACGTAAAGCCGCTTATCGAATTGAAATGGGCTACAGGTATCAACAGCAACGACTGTTCGGGTATCCCTGCTCTTATTAAAGTCATCGAGGATAAGGGTTTCCGTTCCACTTGTATCATACTTACGTCTATGAAACCCTGCCTTGAATACATTCGCACAAATTATTCCGACATAGAGCTGCAATTCCTCACCGGAGAGTATTGGGCAAACCATTTCGATTGGTGTGTACAATGGGACATCGATGTCGATATCCAAGCCGGATATTTTTCAAAATCAACAGTTACGCAATACCACGAAAAGGGTTTGAAAGTAAATATGTGGACAGCAAACGATAACGCATCCTATCAGACTTACGGCAATTTCGGATGTGACTTTATTACAACCGACAAATTGGATTCGGCAACACTCCCCGACCTCAACGCCGAAGCTACATTGCCTCCAAACGTGATAGACTATCCCACAATGAACGGTGTAATAAAGGAAAGTTATACAGCCCAGAAGGTAACAAGTGCTGCTACTCCCACTCATTTACAAGGTATGACAATACGCCGTGCTTTGATAAACAATGACAAATGGTATGTACTTGCACACGATACCGACAAATCACCCATCCTATCGGTTGTAAATGCCGAAACAGGAACAGAAATCAAGCATATGGACTTAACCGGCGTAGAAGGCGGAGAAGTAACACTTAGCGATATCGCATTCACTGCCGACGGCGTACTGCTCGGTTGCAATCAGGCTATAGTCAATTATGGTGGTGGCGGAGATGTTTTTAAAATATATAAATGGACAAGTGACGACGCCGCACCCGAAGTGTTTACCACAATCGACAATGCCTCTTATCTCGGCAATTGGACCAATTCTTATGCCGGCGAAACATTCACCGTAAGCGGAAATCTGAACGAGTTGTATGTATACGTTTCTACGCACTCAAGCTCAGGCACCGCATTCCGTATTGCCGGCATTCAATACTCCGGCGCAACCGCAGGTACTTATGTATACGCACTTGACAGCAGTTACAATCAAGAAAATTGGGGCACAGATGTAAAATTCTCTTCCACCCCTTTCTCGCGCAACAACATTCTTGTTGACAGCGACATAATGAATGCCACAGAGTTCACACTAAACTGGGAAGGCACTCGTATACCGATGACTGAATACTCTTCTTTGTCAGCCGATGACATCGATACAAAGGCAACCGGTATCGATTTCATACGCATAGGCGCAAAGGTGTATGCCTATATAGCCGATTGCGATGATACACAGGCAAACACATCGGCTGCACTATATGACGCTACCAGCAAACTTGAAGCAATCACCTCTGTCAGCGGCAGCACAACCGGTAATTCAAGCACAGAAATCATTTCCTACGTAAACACGCAACTCGAATATAGCAACAACACCCTATATCTATATTTGTTCACACAAGGGGAAGGTATCTCCAAATATGCCATAGAATTTGAAAAAGACGAAGTGGTTAGGGATGTGGAACTCACACTTGAATTACTTTGGGAAAACAGCCGCACCGAAGGCACTTTGCCACAGAACATAGATGGTACTAATGCTCAACAAGGCAACGCACATAAAGGTCTGTTCTACGTCAACAATTGCGTCGACAAGAAGATATATATCTTCGACAAAACAGGATGCTTAGGCAGCATAGAGGGCGGTGCAGGTTTCGGTACTGCATGTGATGATGCAGGAAACATCATTGTACGTAATGACAAGCTCTCCGGTACTGAACACTCGTTCATAATATATCCTTCAGGTGCAACCGTTGAGAATCCGGGTACATACGTATCTATCGATGTCACTGTGCCTCTATCGGGACAAACCAATTTCATAAGCGCATCGGGTGACGTACTCGGTGATGGCGGTGCAATATACCTGTTCCCGAACGGCAATAATGCAGTTAACATCATTTCATTGGAAAACGGAGAAGTAACCGGAACACGGACATCCACTACCGATCTTTCCATTACGGCATCCACTGCAGGATACGTGATTCCGATTAACAACAATACAGAGAACTGGATTTACCACGTTCGCGCCAACGGTTTCTATATGTACAACGGCGGTAGCAGTGAATCACTTTTAACGACAAAAGCTTCTACTACTGCTCCGGCTCGCAACTCTACCGGCGGTGGCGACTATTTCACTATCGGCGGCCATAACATACTGCTGCACAATAGCGGAGCAAACTATCGTGGTGGTTTTGCAGTGAGAGACATGACCGATGACAAGGTTATCGCCAACATCGACCCGATAGGTACATTAGGATATGAGGAAGGCGGTAATTATTCCACATTCAACTGGCTGTTTGCCGAAAAGATTGATGACAACAGCTACTATATCTATCAATACTGCCCGTCAAACGGTATGGCTGTATATCGTCTGTATGACAAAAATTCAACATCAGCTATAGAAGATACATTTACCGCAGAAACCGGCAAACTATCAATCTATCCTAATCCGGCTACCGATGCCGTGAATATCCTTGCCGATGAAGAAATTACAGCTATAGCTTTATTCAATATTTCAGGTGCGCTATTAAATACTGAGGCTGAAATAAACGGCAACACGGCTCGCATGAATATAGAAGAGCTGCCTGCCGGAACTTATATTCTTCGTGTCAATGACAAATCAGCCAAATTAATAAAGAAATAAGTAAAGTATTGGAGCTGTATATAAACAGATTCTAAAATTAAAAGTTATTTCAAAGAAGGCGAGATGCGGATTTGAACCGCATCTCGCCTTCTCCTCATTTATTAGTGTCAACTACCTCCGTTCCTAATCACGGCACGCCTAAACATCCAATTCCGATTTTCCTTGAAATTTCACTTCTATATATTCGTTTTCTTTTGCATCTATAATTACTTTATCCGCATCTATTTCAGGCATTTCACATTTTCCACTACCTTCAAGCCACAAGGTCTCCACATCCAACTTCCCATTACCGTATAAAGTGTTATTACTCAATAGAACATGTAACTTATTCACCTCATTACTACCGATAAAATTCACACTACCACCTAAATTCGATAACCCAAGATTACCGATTCTGCTGTTTTTTAACGTAAACCGCCATCCATAAGAAACGTCTAAACTATCAGTAGAATAATTGTTCACTTCCAATTCAACAAAATTTCTACACTCTTTCGTATTCAAACATTTTATAACATTTTGTGGCACTTTAAGAACTATTCTACTTGTATGTACTTCAAAGCTGCCTATAGCATTAAGTTCAGTCCTTATTTTCTCCAAGTCAAAGAAAAAAGTTAAGGTATCACTATTCTCTTTTATAGTCAAATATTTGTCCCAATCCGAGTCATATTGACATTCAATACTGTCACCTTCACATGACTCAATCATAATATTTTGATCATAACGACTATAATTCTCGTCATTCACAACCACTTTCATTACGCTTACCGGAGCATATTTAACAAGTTTGCTTTTACCGGCTATAACAATACTTTCATCATATCTATTCCTATAATCATAAAGAAACGGCGTAACCAAAAACCAAAAAAGCACCATTCCTATCAGCATATATGTCGAACGTTTCATAATCATCCTCCTCTGTTATCTTTTATTATTACAATATTCATTATACATATCTTTCAGTTCATCTCCATCCATTCCCAAGCTACGTATTTGCTTAAAGAAATAGTCTATCTCATTTTTTAAGAAATATTCTTTTCTCAATTGCAACACTCGGGATTTTGCCCCGGCTATGACAAAGTACCCTATTCCTCGCTTGTTAAAGATTATTTCATGTGCCTGAAGATAGTCGAAAGAACGCATTACCGTATTTGCGTTCACCTCTACAATTGCAGCATACTCGCGTACCGAAGGTATACGTTCCTCCTCTTTGTACTGCCCACCAAGTATCTCATCGCATATTCTATCGGCAATTTGCAAATAAATAGCTTTATTTTCATTAAAAATCATACGCTCTCCTTTCTTTATAACAATTTGTAGTTTACAGTTTCTTCCTTATATCTGTAATATGCCAAGCACCATAGCATTACCGTTATGACACCCAAAAATATTCTTGCATCCCAATATGTATCCGCCGGATATAAATCAAACAGCACACCGGCAAAAGATCCTATCACATTATAATATATACCAAAAACAAGCATGCACACAAACAGCAACACGGATGTTTTCACAAACGACAATTTAGGCATAGCCACTCCACCCCATATATAGAATGCCTGCATCAACAAATATGCCACCACAAAAGTTATTAACTCATTTTTCCCGAGATGATTCACTCCTATCAGAGGAGCATCAGGATGAACAGCCATAATTATTAAAGAACTCACATAAATGGCGCAGAAAAGCACAAATACGAAAACGGCAACAAAGAGAACCACTGCAATCAGCCACTTTACCATGAATTTTTCTAAAGCCGATGCCGGGAGTACTATCTCCGATATTCGTTTTGCCTTGCTCTGCATTCTGCCGAAAACCACAGATGAAAATATTAAGGAGAACCCTAATATAGAGAAACATATATAATCATAGTTCAAATCTATAGTTTCAGGAACAATAGAACCGATCTTACCAAATCCAAACATTGATATCACAATTACTGATATACCGAACATTACCAATGTACCCAACAAGTAAAATTTCCTGTTTTCCACAATGTCCTTACGAAACAACAATGCAAAACGCATAAAACTGAATGTATTATTATTTCTCATTTTTCTGATGTTATTTTGAAGTGAATAAATCCTTTATCTTTTCTCTATTTTCATGTGCCGCAATAAACAAAGTCTCAAGGTTGACTTCACTTTCTTCATTGTACTTATTTTCAAGCACAAGGCTGCTGCCTGCCAACGAGTTCTGTGCATATATCGCACTACTAAGCAATTCAGGATCGGCACTCTCTACAAACAACAATTTCTCAGTTACCTTGTCCATTCCGGCGTTAATTATTATACCACAATCATCCAATATCAAAACACGATCTATTATTTTATCAATATCTTTCACTTGATGAGTGGAAATTAATATAATTCTGTTCTCATTCATTCCTGACGCAATGAATTTACGGAACTGGCTTTTACCGGGAATATCAAGCCCGTTGGTAGGCTCATCCATTAGCAACAATGAAGTGTTGGTAGCAAGAGCAAAACTCATAAACACTTTTTTCTTCTGCCCCAACGACAACGTACCTAAGTTCACATCACCCTCTATTCCAAACACATTCAAGCACCGCACCATATCCTCTTCACTGAATTTAGGATAAAAAGGAGCATAAGTTTTCACATAACTTGAGAGTTTTACATCAGGCAAATCAAATTCCTCGGGTACGAGAAAAATATCACACAGGGTCTCAGGCAAACGCTTTCTCGCATCTTTCCCCTTGATTATCACCCCACCGCTTACCGGTATCAACAATCCCGAAATAAGATATAACAATGTGGATTTGCCTGCTCCATTCTTCCCCAGCAACCCATATACATTACCGCTTTCAAGATTTAAAGAAAAATCCTTGAATACCGGCTTTTTCGACTTGCCGTAAGAATAACTTAAATTTTCAATTTTTACCATATACATTTTTTTTAGATTATTATATCACCCTACCACTATAGTGCATTAGTTCAATAGAACACTGCAAAAGTATGTATATTTTTTTATATTCCAAATAAAAACTTATTTTTTTCTCAAAATTTTCACCAAATTTCAACTAAATACAGAAGAGCTGTAAAAAAAGATGTATTTTTGCAGCATTATGTATGAACCGTTAGCAGAAAGATTGAGACCTAAAACACTCGATGAATACATCGGGCAGAAACATCTTGTGGGAGAAGGTGCTATACTTCGCCGCATGATAGAATCGGGCAATATAGCATCATTTATTCTATGGGGGCCTCCGGGAGTGGGAAAAACCACCATTGCACGAATTATCGCAGAACAGGCACAAGTGCCGTTCTATACACTGTCGGCAGTCACTTCAGGCGTAAAAGAGGTGCGCGACATAATAGAGCGATGCAAACGCGATGCACAAAGCATGTTCACCAAAGGTCGCCCCATCCTATTCATCGATGAAATTCACCGTTTCAATAAGTCGCAACAGGATTCATTGCTGGGCGCAGTAGAGAATGGGACGGTAACACTTATCGGCGCCACTACCGAAAATCCGTCTTTTGAAGTGATTCGCCCTTTGCTGTCAAGAGCACAGGTATATGTCCTCAATCCGCTTGACAAAAGCGATTTGCTTGAACTACTCGACAGAGCCGTTTCCACCGACAGTATGTTCCTCAACCGAGAAGTACGTATAGAAAGCACCGAAGCCCTTCTACGTTTCTCCGGAGGCGATGCCCGCAAACTACTCAACATACTTGACCTGATAATGCAATCCGTTTCAGCCAAAGAGCCGTTTGTAATCAACGACGAGATAGTTACTCAACGCCTGCAACAGAATCCTATGGCATTCGATAAAAACGGAGAACTTCACTACGACATCATCTCGGCATTTATCAAGAGCGTGAGAGGCAGTGACCCCGATGCAGCAATATACTGGCTTGCCCGGCTTATTGCCGGAGGAGAAGACCCGAAATTCATAGCCAGAAGACTCGTTATACTTGCCGGCGAAGATATTGGTCTCGCCAACCCCAATGCCCTGCTGCTGGCAAATGCCACTTTCGACATATTACAGAAGATAGGTTGGCCCGAAGGACGCATTCCGCTTGCCGAATGCACCATTTACCTTGCCACATCTCCCAAAAGCAACTCTGCATATATGGCTATCAACAGTGCATTGGAGTTTGTGGAGCGCACCGGCAATATTCCAGTCCCATTGCATCTGCGTAACGCACCCACAAAACTTATGGAAGAACTCGGATACGGACAGGATTACAAATATGCTCACGACTACCCCAACCATTTCGTAATGCAGGAATATATGCCTCACGAAATAAATCACCCCACATTTTGGAATCCGTGTGACAACCCGCCGGAAACGAAAATGAAAGAGCGTATGAACGAACTTTGGCGAAAAAAATAGCAATAAGCCCCACCCCTCACATCCCCAAAAGATGCAAGGAGAACGTGGGCTATATAACCACAGAGTCAAGTGCAATCTGTGGAGAACAGGGCTTGACGGCAAATGTTTACGCTAAAAAATACGTTGAAAATAAGTATCAAATCACTTGCATATTCAGAGAAAAATTAGTAACTTTATACTTGTAAATCAGAGGATTAAACACACTATATGTAGGCTTTCGGCATATACCGCTTTATATCGAAAAAATAAAAACAGTTCACAAAAAAACGCTTATTTGCTAAATATTTTTTAAATTTGTAGCGTTGCAAGTGTGCAACACGACATATTAGGAAAGCGTTTAGCATATTCCATTTAGATGAATCTGGACAATTCATTATGAGACAGGAATAGTGGAGCGTTCTCCTTTGGTAGTGTATATATGTGCAATCACAATCATATACAAGCCAAAGGTGTGAACTGTTTTTTACTTATCTGTCTCAGGGCAGTCCAGAGCCTATCTATAGGATAAGTTAAAGAGGTTCACACCTTTCTTTTATGTCCACACATAAACAAAACTTAATAACACGCACCCTCCCGAACCTCACGGTGCAAACAAAAAAAAAGCGTATGAAACAAAAGAAATTCACGGACTTATTTTTAGTCTGTTTTGCTGTTGTATTCTTTGGTATTACAGCAAAAGCACAAAGTATTGTCCCCAAATGGGAATGTTCGGCACTAACCGACACCATTGTAAATACTAATGGTCAGATAGTATTCGAAGCGAGCGGTGCCAGGAAGGCAATAGGTGTAAATAATAGAATATATTTACCGAATAATACTACCGGTTGTGTAGAAGAGTGGGAAAATGGTCTAAAGAGAAAAGTTTGGGATGTAAATTCTTTCATGATTGAAAAGGAACAAACTTATACCGACAGCAATGGTGAAACCAAAGCAGACTTTTATAAACTTTGGTGTTTTGGCGCATCTGATGATGCAGGTAATATAATAGTAAATGCAGGAAGTTATGCTGATAGGGGTCATGGAACTAAATGGGTTGTTATACCTGCTGATGGCTCTGCTATGCGACTTCTTGATATTAAAGAATTTCCAAATAGTATTACCACTGGACGCGTATATAATGGAGTGCATGTTGTAGGCAACTTAATGAAAGAGGCTTACCTATTTACGGCAGATGAAAACAGTGGTTATATAATTGCTATGAATGTTTTTCCTAATGGAACAGATATGGGATATAACCTGCAAAAATCATGGGCAATTCCATGTTCATACATAGGTTCTCTTCTTGAATGTAATATCGCTTCAAATACTGATTATGAGACGCTCTCGAATGCAACAACCTTAAATGATTTTGCATCATTAATATTTGTTCGAAAAAGAACCGAAAATAGAATTTTCGCATGGGATGGCAGCAATATGTATTACTATATAGTGAATAATATTTCAATTGGAACTGACGGATGTACTGCACATGGATTTGACATCTTTAAAATAAATAATGTTACATATTATATTGTTCCTTTTAAAAATATGATTGATGGTACAGGTAACGGACGTAATGGTTCTTTTGAGATTCGTAATTTTGATACCGGTGAAATCGTTGCACAATATAATATGTCAGGTTTAGTGGACAATGTGAACCAGTCCTTTTCCGTTGAAACAGATTCTGATGGAAAAAGTGCAACTATATATGCTTATTGTCAAAGTAATAAAATGGGGGTATATTCATTTTATCCCCAAAATAATGATGAAACTATATTGGCAGAATCGTTAATTATTGAGAGTGAAAAGGTTCTTAAGGTAGGAGAAACCGCTGAGATAACAGCAACAATCTCACCAACAAACGTGTCTAATCAAAATTTAAATTGGACTTCAAGCAATGAAGATGTCGCAATTGTTTCCAATGGATATGTCATAGCTATATCTGCAGGTACTGCTAAATTGACCGCTACAACAACTGATGGATCTAATCTTACATCTACTTGTAATATAACTGTGATTGATGATGAAGAAAATTACCTCACAATGCCGTCTGTTGATCTATATAAAGGTAAAATAGTCACAATTCCTATATCATTGAACAATCAGGCATCTTTCACAGCATTTCAGTGTGATTTAACGCTACCCGATGGTGTGACGTGCAGTAAAGTGACATTGTCGGACAGAGCCTCCGATCACACTATTACAAAGTCACAATATAGTGACAACGTAGTAAGAATTGCATCCATTTCATTCACATCA
>JAFUKL010000027.1 GCA_017473615.1 Muribaculaceae bacterium
AAACAACCGTGAATCGGCAATTCGCTCTCATGATGCACACAATTTAAAGGTTAAGAACAAACACACCTCCTTGCTACAACAAATTTAAGCATTCACAGCTAAAATCACAACAAAATCTCGAAATAAAATAAAAACAATTTCTAATTGTGTAAATGCTTGGGAAGTGCACTCTGTATAGCGTTGTATGTATCGTTCATGATACTTTCCATGTCATATTTTCCCGATGTCGGTGGTTGAATGGGTTTGTGTATAGTGAGTGTGATTTTTCCGTATTTTATATTGAATAACGATGTCCGGGGCAGTATATTGAATGAACCGTCGATTGTGAGCGGCACTAAAGGCAGATGGAAATCTATGGCAAGTTTAAACGCTCCCTTTTTGAACGGATTCATTTTTCCATTGAATGTGCGTGTTCCTTCAGGAAATACAACAAGTGACATTCCGTTTCTTAAGCGTTTACGAGCTTCTACGATAGAACGAGCCATAGCCATAGCAGAAGAGCGGTCAACCATTATTTGTTCAGATAATTTGCATGCTGCACCTACAAATGGTATTTTTTCAATGCTCTTTTTCATCATCCATTTGAAATTATGCCCGAGAAATCCGTAAATGGTGAATATATCGTATGCACCTTGGTGATTGGATACGAATACGTAGGATGTGTTTTTGTCTATATACTCACGGTTGCGCACTTCTACTCGGATAAACAATAGCCAGCACCAGCATTTACCCCAAATGTGCGGCGGGTAATATCCCCACCATTTGCTGCCGAATAAGACACTGCCTAATCCGGTTACCGTTGTGACAAGCAGAGTGATGATTATAAGTAGCGGATAGGCTATAATCCATTTATATATTTGAAATAAAATGTTAATCATTTTTATGCAAAATCAGAGTTGCACAAAGATACGTTAAATTTCGTGTATAACAAAGTCTAAAGATGAAAAATACACAAAACAGGCGCATCTGTGCAATTGATGATGCGCCTGCCTTTGTGTAATCGATATGTTTTATTTCGCTTTTGCCTCAACTTCCGGAGAAATGAGTTTGTATCCTTTACCGTGAATGTTGATGATTTCGATTGATGGATCATCTTTCAAGTGCTTACGAAGTTTTGTAATGTATACGTCCATGCTGCGTGCGTTGAAGTAATTATCGTCAATCCAAATTGTCTTCAATGCGAAGTTGCGTTCAAGGATTTCGTTCACATGTGCGCATAAAAGGCTTAATAATTCCGATTCCTTAGTAGTCAATTTTGTTACTTTGTCATCGATCATAAGCACTTGCTTTTGAGTGTCGAATGTGAACTTGCCTATCTTGTACATAGTAATTTCTTTTCCCTTCTTTCCTTTGACGCGGCGTAGAATGGCTTCAATACGGAATACCAATTCTTCCATACTGAAAGGTTTTGTGATATAGTCGTCTGCTCCTATCTTGAATCCTTCCAATATGTCTTCTTTCAGTGATTTTGCTGTTAAGAAAATAATGGGAACTTCGCTGTTAACAGTGCGGATTTCCTGTGCCAAAGCAAAACCGTCTTTTTTCGGCATCATAACGTCAAGTACGCACAAATCGTATTTTCCTTTCAAGAATGCCTTATAGCCACTTTCTCCATCGGCAAACAAATCGGCATTAAAACCTTTTGCCTGAAGATATTCTCTTAAAAGCATGCCAAGATTTTCGTCATCTTCGCATAATAGAATACGCAATTTTTCTTCCATAATTCGTTATTTTATTAGTGGTAATATTATTATAAATTTTGATCCTGTATTTAGCTCGCTTTCAACATGTATGCTGCCTTTGAATTGTGTAATGAGCTTGTGAACGTAAGCTAAGCCCAATCCAAAGCCTTTGACATCGTGTCTGTTGCCTGTTGATACACGGTAGAATTTTTCAAAAATTTTCTTGAGATCTTCTTTTTTGATACCTATGCCATTGTCTGCGATAGTAATTTCTATTTTGTCGTCGCCAAGGTTCTTAGTGCAAATTGAAAGGATAGGAGGAACGTCTTCTTTCTTGTATTTCAAGGCATTGTCCAAAAGATTGAATATGACATTTGTAAAATGCATTTCATCTACGTTGACAATAGAATCTTCTGCGTCAAGTTCGGTGGTTATTGTTCCTCCGTATTTTTCTACTTTCAGTTTGTGCGTGTGTACAACATTGGATACTACAAGATTAACATCAACTTCTTGTAGTTTCAGGGTTGCTTTTTGCTTGTCAAGCAATGACATCTGCAGAACTTTTTCTACTTGGAAACGAAGTCTTTTCGTTTCGTCATTTATTACTCCTGAAATATGCTGTAGCATGGTGGGGCTTTTTCTTACGGAATCATCGTTAAGCATTTGAGCTGCCAAAGATATGGTGGAAATAGGTGTTTTGAATTCATGCGTCATGTTGTTGATGAAATCATTTTTCATTTCCGATAGCTTCTTCTGCCTGAATGCTATTATTATTGTGAATAAAAACACAACAAGCAAAATGAATGTGAATGCAAATGACGGAATCATGAATCGTATGGATGAAAAGATGTAGTCGTTCTTTGTAGGGAATACGATTTTTAAATATGTCATTTTGTTCACCGGGTCATTCGGAAACAATACTTGTGTGTATACGTTGGATTCGTGTTCAGCGTTGTATCCGTTTGACTTGTATATTTCATTGCCCTTTCTGTCAACAACAGCAAACTCATAGGCAAGATTTATTCCGTTATTGCTTAGTTCATCTTTCAAGTAGCTGTTTACGACAGATGAATCGGCTCTTTCGGTGATAGGGCGGTTACTCGATTTGCTTAAAATGTTGAGAATTACCTCATTCAGCAACCCTTTCTGATATAAATACTGACCTTTAAGGATTTCCTGCATGGTTTGATACCGAGAGTTTATTCCTTTTAGGTTTCTTTCGCTTTTGGGGTCGACTTTAATAGCTTCCCAATTACCTTGTATTTTGTAGCTTGAAGATCCGTCGGGAGATGGTATGGAGTATTCCGTATCGCTTTTTGCTGATGCGGAATTGTTGTAGTATGAACTCTCAGCCTCATTTATGTCCTCTTCAAGGAAGTATTTTGTTTCGTCTTGTTCGAGTGAAGTGGATACACCATATAAACTTCTCTTCACTATTTCGGAGAATTGCTCGTTACGCATCTTTATTATGTTCTCCATGTACATAATTTGTACGAAGAGAAGTCCTATAAAAGAGCATGCCATAACGATGGTCAGAATCCAAATCGTAGACTTTTTCATTTTTGTATATTCATTTAATACACGTCAGTGTATCGTTTAATACTTTATTTTTTTTAGATTAACAATTTATCTAAAAAATTGTTCCTTTATAATTGTATTATTA
Organism: Muribaculaceae bacterium; assembly: GCA_017473615.1. Taxonomy (GTDB): domain Bacteria; phylum Bacteroidota; class Bacteroidia; order Bacteroidales; family Muribaculaceae; genus RGIG4576. The sequence goes on from JAFUKL010000027.1 coordinate 3,346, forward strand.
ATGAGAGTGTATTAACAATGCACGACAAAATTAACATAAAAGTGTGAAAAAACAAAGTTTTGGTATGTAATTTTAATATTATGAATCGATTTTTTCTGAATAATTCCATAAAAGACTTCTTTTGGCAAAGTGATATGCATTCTGTCGAGTGAAAAATAAAGGCGATACGCCTCGGTGCTTCGTATCGCCTTTATTAATATGAGAATTAAGTCTTTTGTTAGTCTTCTTTGTTCTCTGCTTCGTAAGCTTTTAATAATTTGTCTTGTACATCGCCCGGAACAAGTTCGTATGATGCGAACTTCATAGTGAATGACGAGCGTCCTCCGGTGATTGAACTCAATGCGGTTGAATAGCTTGCCATTTCTTTCAAAGGAACTTTTGCTGAAATCTTTTCAAGTCCCTTGTCGCTTTCCATACCCATTATTAACGCTCTACGACCTTGTAAATCGCTCATTACATCACCCATCTTATCGCTTGGGACAAGGACTTCAACGTCATATACCGGTTCAAGAATTTTAGGATTTGCATTCTTGAATGCTTCGCTGAATGCGTTACGTCCGGCAAGTCGGAATGATATTTCGTTGGAATCTACCGGATGCATTTTACCATCATATATGCAAACTCTGACATCTCGAGCATAAGAGCCGGTAAGAGGACCTTGTTCCATTCTATCCATTAGTCCCTTGACGATAGCAGGAATGAAACGAGCGTCGATAGCACCGCCTACGATACAATTGCATACTACAAGTTTACCTCCCCATTCCAATGGAATTTCCTGAGTATCTTTTACGTTCATCTTGAATTCCTGACCGTTGAACTTGTAGGTGTCCGGTTTCGGCATGCCTTCTTCGTATGGCTCGATAATCAAGTGAACTTCACCGAATTGACCTGCTCCTCCTGATTGTTTCTTGTGGCGATAGTCGGCACGTGCTGCTTTTGTTATTGTTTCGCGGTATGGTATTTTTGGCTCGATGTAGTTTATTGCCAATTTTTCATTATTCTCTATACGCCATTTTAATGTTCTCAAGTGGAACTCACCTTGTCCTGAAACTATTGTTTGTTTCAACTCTTTGGATTGTTCGACAATCCATGTCGGGTCTTCTTCATGCATGCGGGTGAGAATAGCACTTAATTTTTCAGCATCTGCTTCATTCGCCGGCTTGATAGCACGTTGATATTTTGGTGCCGGATATTTGATGAAATCAAATTTATATTCGCATCCTGCGCCGTTAAGGGTGCAACCTGTGCGTACATCTTTCATCTTGACAGTAGCACCTATGTCGCCTGCTTTTAACTCATCAACTGCAGTTTTTACTTGTCCGCATACACAATATATTTGTGCAAGGCGTTCCTTGCTGTCACGGTTCATGTTGGTGACATCAGAGCCTGCTTTCAACGTACCGGACATGACTTTGAAATATGTAACTTCGCCGATGTGTGGTTCTACGGTTGTTTTAAATACGAATAAACTTAAAGGACCATTGGCGTCAACCGGAACTTCTTCAAGGTCGCAGTTAACCGGTGCCGGCATATCGTTTACGAATGGTACGACATTACCAAGGAATTCCATCATGCGACGAACTCCCATGTCTTTCAATGCACTTACACAGAATACCGGGAATATGCTGCGATCTACAAGACCCTTGCGTATGCCCAAACGTAGTTCGTCTTCTGTTAATGCTCCTTGGTCAAAGAATTTATCCATCAAAGTTTCATCGTTTTCAGCAGCTGCTTCAACCAATTGCTGGTGCATTTCCAATGCTTTTTCCTTAAACTCTTCAGGAATCTCAGTAATGGTAGGAACACCACCTTCCGGTCCCCATGTGTATTGTTTCATTAAGAGTACGTCTATCATGGAGTTGAAAGAAGGACCGCAGTTTATAGGGAACTGAATAGGAACGACCTTGTTGCCATAATGTTCTCTAAGTTGTAGTAAAGAATTGTCAAAGTCGGCTTTTTCTCCGTCCAATTGATTTATTGCAAAAATTATGGGTTTCTTTAATTGCTCGCATGTGCGGAAAATATTTTGTGTGCCAACTTCAACGCCGTATTGTCCGTCAATAAGTATAACTCCGGTATCGGTAACATTTAATGCTGTGATTGCATTACCTACGAAGTCGTCACTGCCCGGGCAGTCGATAACGTTAAGTTTCTTGTTTAAGAACTCGGAATAGAACACTGTTGAGAACACAGAGTATCCATATTCCTTCTCAACTGGGAAATAGTCGCAGGTTGTGGTTTTAGCTTCAACCGAACCTCTACGTTTTATAACTCCACACTCGTAAAGCATAGCTTCTGCAAGTGTGGTTTTACCGGATCCTTTGCTACCAAGCAAAGAGATGTTTTTGATTTCGTTAGTTTGATAAACCTTCATGTTATTAGCGATTTTATTAATTTCTAAAATAGTTAATTTTAATAAGCGGTTGCAAATTATGAATTTTTTTTGAAAAAACAATGATTTGACAATATGTTAAAAAACATGCTTTATAATCATTCCTTTTGTTTGCGATAGAAGTTATAATGTATTACTTTTGCAAACTTATGGCTGGAATATATATTCATATACCTTTTTGTGAGAAACGTTGTATATATTGCGATTTTTATTCAACAACCGACAATCGATTAGCTGAAAAGTATATAGATTGTTTGGTGACGGAATTGAATAATCGTATATGTGAATTAGGCAATGAAAAAATCTCTACTATATATATAGGTGGAGGTACGCCATCTCAATTGTCGGTAGGGCAGCTTTCACGCTTAGTAGAATCTATTGCAGAGATGGCTGATTTCAGCAAAATAGAAGAATTTACAATAGAAGTAAATCCTGATGATGTAACACTTGATTATATGGGTAAATGCAAAGCTTTGGGTATAAACCGAATAAGCATGGGGGTGCAGAGCTTTGTTGATAGCGAACTTAAAGCAATAAATAGGCGTCATACTGCGGGACAAGCTAAAGATGCAATTGATATGATAAAATCGGTGGGTTTTGAAAATATAAGCATAGATTTGATTTATGGCTTACCGCAACAGACGATTGAATCATGGAAATACTCAATAAACAGCGCAGTGGCTCTTGCGATTCCGCATATATCTTGTTATAATTTGAGTTATGAGGAAGGTACTGTGTTGTATAGAATGAGAGAGAAGGGTGAAATTCAGGAATGTGATGAAGACGATTGCATAAGAATGTATGATATTTTGGTTGCAGAATTGACGAGAGCCGGATATGAGCATTATGAAATATCGAATTTCTCAAAGCCCGGTTTGTATTCCCGGCATAACTCAAATTATTGGAATTATACACCGTATTTGGGACTTGGCGCTGCTGCTCATAGTTTTGACGGTAGGGTTAGGCGTTATAATCCTTCCTCGATTATGGACTATATTAAAAAGGTAGGGAGTAACGGAACTGCTTATGAAAATGAACAGGAGACCGATTGGGAGCGGTATAATGAATATGTGATGATGAATCTGCGTACGATGTGGGGACTTCGAACTGAGCAGATTCGTGAACGATTCGGAGAGGTATTATACAACCACCTTATTATATATAGTAGAAGATTCGTGTCCAATGGGGAACTGCGTGAGTGTAATGGAAACTTATCACTTACTGAAAAGGGCATTATGCTTTCTGATTATATAATACGCACTCTTATGTATCTTCCGGAATAGTATTTTTTTTGATACGCTTTTTAAACGCTGTAACGTGAAAAACAATTATTATTTACTACCTTTGTTATTTAAGAAATTTATGTGTCGATGAAAAAGGTTATATTTTCAGTTATATTGATTTTGTTTGTATATGCGTGTGCAATGTCGCAGACTATAAGTTTCAGTGGTAATACACATGCGGTGATGACATTAACACCCGAAAAGAATACGGGTTTGAATAAAATTTATGTATTATATGATACTGACGGTGTGTCTATGAGTTTTGAGGCATCGGATGCGTATTCCCCGGTAAAATGGTATAAGTATGGAACTTTGGGAGGTGGTTATGCCGAGGAAATCACTGAGATATCTCAAAGCGGTACTATAACCACGTTGTCTCAAGTAATTCCCAATAGCGGCTATATAATAGAGGTGGGAGATATAAGAAAGTATATTTGGATAGTAGATTATTCTGATTATTATTTGTCTTTGGATGGTATAGAACCGGATGTGAATCAAGATTGCGGAAGTATTTCACTAAATGTGTCAGGCAGTGGAGCCGATATTAATTATACTACAATAAATGGCATAGCAAAGAAACTAAGCCGTGAAATAAAACTTACATATAGCACGCTTGAATGGGATAGTGAAGGAAAACAATGGAATCAAATAGAGGTTACTGAAGAGTATGAAGGTTTTAAGCCATCAATATATGAACAAGCTCCATTATGTAATACAACATTTGTTTTATCGGGTGATAAATTCCTTGAATATTGGGGCGAGGGCGTAGAAGTGGTTAGTTCAAGTTATACTGCGCATTCGATTGATGTGCAGACGACAGCAGAACAAATAAGACGTGAGATTCCGAATGAAAAAACGGAAAGTGATGAAACAACGCTGGGCGGTTCGGCTCCTGTGGATGTGACATTTTCGGCGTATCCCACAGATGCAGTTGCTCAACGTGAGTGGCAAATGTCTTCTGATCCGGAATTTGGGACAATTGAAAGCAGTTATACAGAGGATGTATTACAAGAAACATTTACTGAAGTCGGAACATTTTACGTTAGATATGTTGCAAGAAATGCTGACGGTTCTTGTGAGGTAGTAGGTGAAACTTATACAGTTTCAATAGGAGAATCCGGTTTGATATGTCCGAATGCATTCTCACCACAGGCTACACCCGGTGTGAATGATGAGTGGCGTGTTCAGTATAAATCTATAATATCGTTTAAATGTTGGATTTTTAATCGTTGGGGTGTGCAAATTTGTGAATTAAATGATCCTTCTCAAGGCTGGGATGGAAAATATAAGGGCAAATATGTTGGCTCGGGAACGTATTATTATGTGATACAGGCTAAAGGTGCCGATGGGAAAAATTATAACCTAAAAGGAGATATCAACATTATTAATTATAAAGGTAATGAAACGACCGGAAATAATAATGGTGAAGGTGTGATAGAATGAGCTTATGTATGTGTGAAAAGATAAAATGTTTAGGTTGATATGAAAATGAATGGAGAAGATGTGGATTGTGTGTCGGTGTATGGCGCAAGAGTTCACAATCTTAAAAATATAGATGTGGAGATTCCGCACGGAAAACTTACTGTCATCACAGGGTTGAGCGGGAGTGGAAAGTCTTCATTGGCATTTGATACAATATTTGCCGAAGGACAGCGCCGTTATTTGGAAACCTTTTCGGCTTATGCAAGGAATATGCTTGGTGTTCTGGAACGACCTGATGTGGATAAAATAACAGGGCTAAGTCCTGTTATTTCAATAGAGCAGAAAACTGTGAATAAAAATCCGCGAAGTACGATAGGGACAACGACCGAAGTGTATGACTTCTTGCGCTTGTTATTTGCAAGAGCCGCCGATGCTTATTCGTATCTGTCGGGAGCTAAGATGGTGAAATACACCGAAGAGAAAATACTTACGTTGATTGTAGAAAAATATAACGGCAAACGCATTTATATACTGGCTCCGGTAGTAAAGAATCGTAAAGGTCATTACAAGGAACTGTTCGAACAACTTCGTAAAAAAGGTTTTGTGACTACACGTGTAGACGGAGAACTGAAAGAAATATCATTTGGAATGAAACTTGACCGTTATAGGAATCATAGTGTGGAAATTGTGGTTGATAAACTGAAAGTTTCTGATAAGGATATAACCAGATTAAAAGAATCTATTGGCGTCGCATTTAAGCATGGGGACGGGCAGTTGATGATACTTGACGTTGATTCTGATAAAATAGGGCATTATAGTAGAATGTTGATGGATCCGGAGACGGGGTTGTCTTATGCAGAGCCTGCACCGCATAATTTTTCTTTCAATTCCCCGCAAGGGGCATGCCGCAAATGTAAGGGGCTTGGCTATGTGAATGAAATCGACAGGGAGAAAATAATGCCTGATTTAGGTGCATCAATTTATGACGGAGGAATTCAGCCTCTTGGCAGATATAAGAATTCGCTTATATTTTGGCAAATTTCTGCTATTTGTGAAAAATATGGAGTGGATTTGAAAACTCCGTTGAAAGATGTTCCTGAAGAAGCTATAGACGATATTATGAATGGTACTGATGAGCGTTTGGTCATAAATAATGAGACGATGAGTACGTCAAATTATTTTTTGACTTATGATGGTCTTGTCAAATATATAGAGATGCAACAATCGGAGGATGCCGATGCACAAGCGCAGAAATGGGCGGGACAATTTTTCTCTCGTATGGAATGTCCTGAGTGTAAAGGTGCGCGATTGAATAAGGAAGCTTTGCATTACTTTATAAACGGTAAGAATATAGCAGAACTTGCATCAATGGATATATCCGAATTGAGAGATTGGATGCTGAATGTTGAGAATGTGATGACAGAGCATCAATGGAAAATTGCAAAAGAAATAGTGAAAGAGATTAATGGTCGCTTGGGCTTTCTTGTTGATGTTGGTCTTGATTATCTGTCATTAAATCGTAATTCCGCTACATTGTCGGGTGGAGAGAGCCAAAGAATACGGTTGGCAACCCAGATAGGATCACAGCTTGTGAATGTGCTTTATATACTTGATGAACCAAGCATAGGTTTGCATCAACGAGATAACCGGCGGCTAATCAATTCTTTGAAAACTTTGCGAGATTCAGGGAATTCCATTATGGTGGTAGAACATGACAAAGATATGATGCTTGAGGCTGATTATATAATTGATATAGGTCCTAAAGCCGGCAGGAAGGGTGGTAATGTGGTTTTTGCCGGAACGCCTAAGGAAATGCTTGGTACACATACGCTGACAGCCGATTATCTGAATGGAGCTAAGTATATTGCAATTCCAACAGAACGTCGTATGGGGAATGGTAAATATCTTGAACTAAAGGGATGTAGAGGACATAATCTTAAAAATATAGATGTGAAATTACCGTTAGGGACATTCCTTTGTGTTACCGGTGTGTCCGGTAGTGGTAAGTCCAGTTTGATAAACGGAACGCTTCAGCCTATTTTGAGTCAAAAGTTTTACCGTTCAGGTACTGCTCCGTTGCCTTATGATGCGGTATATGGATTGGAGTATATAGATAAGGTGGTGACAGTAGATCAATCTCCTCTCGGAAAATCGCCACGTTCAAATCCTGCCACCTATACGGGTGTATTTTCTGATATAAGAAATGTATTTGTTAATTTACCTGAGTCTAAGATGCGAGGGTATAAGCCGGGACGATTTTCGTTTAACGTAAGTGGTGGACGTTGTGAAGTGTGCAAAGGTAATGGGTATAATACGATTGAAATGAATTTTTTGCCCGATGTGCTTGTTCCATGTGAAGAATGTAACGGAAAACGTTATAACAGAGAGACTTTAGAAGTTAGATTTAAGGGAAAATCCATTGCTGAAGTCCTTGACATGACGATAAATCAAGCCGTGGATTTTTTTGAGAACATTCCTGCGATTCTCGGCAAGATAAAAGTATTGCAAGATGTGGGGTTAGGGTATATAAAGTTGGGACAACCGTCAAGTACTTTATCGGGTGGGGAGTGTCAACGTGTGAAACTTGCGGCTGAGTTGTCTAAACGAGATACAGGAAAAACAATTTATATATTAGATGAACCTACTACCGGATTACATTTTGAGGATATAAAAATCCTTTTGGAGGTTTTAAATAAATTGGTAAAAAAAGGAAATACGGTAATAGTGATAGAACATAATCTTGATGTGATAAAATGTGCTGATTACATTATAGACTTAGGTCCTGAAGGTGGACGGAATGGGGGACGAATAATGGCAACCGGAACTCCTGAAGAGATAATAAATTGTGTTGATTCGGTTACGGCTGAGTATATAAAGGCAGAATTGTCGGTATAAATAGTGTTTTTTTAGGTTTGTTGTGCCTATTTCTCCTAAAAAATGGTTATAAAATCATCTGAAAACAGTTTTTCGGGTGATTTTTTTATTATATCTTATTGTATCTTGTATTTTTGATTTAATGTGTTGATTTGTAGTGTTTTGCGAGGTAGGTTTAAGCGTTTCAACTTGCTGAGAATGGATTTTGATTATTAAATTCGACCGGAAATTAATATTGAAATTAAATTCTTCAAGGAAATTGAGTTAGGTAAAATAACCAAAGTGCGGTTTTCAAAAACAAATAAAATCGGGAATAAAAGGTGATTGAATGGATTTGAAATTGAAAATAGGGATGATTTATCATTTCTCAAATGAAATATCAAAAGTAGCAATTTTCCGTTAGCTACAAAACGCAAATTAACAATCAGAATTATTTACAAAGTCAAAATAAGACCAATTGAAATTATTAACAAATACCACAATGATGTGATTTATAACGCGTTATGTGTATTTTATAAAGCTTTAGTTTAAATTACTGTGAATTTCATGTCCTTATATATTTTAAAGAGGTGATATTGTGCACATATATCAGATTGTCAATATGTTGTGATGTGTATTTAAATTAATAGTTTAGCATAAGGAAACCTTCCCAAAAAAGGCTTGTTGAATTTGTAAATTTGTCTATAATTGACCCGGTTTTATTGTTTACGGAATTAAATTTGCTTTTTTCAATTTTAGTGATTACATTTGCAATACGTAAATTACAAAACGCAAACACCAAAAAATGGATATTGTTAGCCGAATCAAGATGTTTTTAAGCCAGAAAGGAATCGCATATTCTATATTTGCGGATAAATGTGATATTCCCAGACCTACATTGTCACAACTTTTGAATGGCAGAAATAAGAAAGTAAGCAATGAAGTATTAGATAAAATACATCTTGCCTACCCTGAATTGTCTATTATGTGGCTAATGTTTGGTGAGGGTGAGATGATGAGTGAAATTGGTAAAAATATAACCAATGAGCAAACTTCAATATTCGACGAGAGTAGCGAATTTGAGCAGGATAAACCTAATGAAAATAAAAATCAAAATCTAATAGAAAGTAATTCTGTTGCTGAAGCGTTGCAGGCTTTATCTAATAATATGGTTAAAAAGCAAGAGTCAGATAGCTGCCGTAACAATGAAAAACGAATAGTAAATATCATGGTTTTCTATTCGGATAATAGTTTTGAATCTTTTGTTCCGAATAAATAAACCGATATTTTTTTGTGCAGAAATATATATTTTGTAGCTTTGTATATACATTATATTTAATAGAAGCATGAAAAAATATATTTCGGATTTCATAATTGTATCCAATGAGAGGTTGCATGCCAATTATGGGTTATTGAAACTAAAGCCTGCAGAAGGTTTGCTGCCTGAAATTCTGCCGGGGCAATTCTGTCAGGTGGAAATTAAGAATTCTAAAAATACCTTTTTGCGACGCCCTATTTCGGTGAATTATGTCGATTATGAGGCAAATCAGTTGTGGTTATTGGTGCGTAAAGCCGGAGCCGGAACAAGTGCGTTGATTGATGCATCTGAAGGAGATAAAGTGAATCTTGTATACCCGATGGGAAATGGATTCTCTGTGCCGGTAGATAAGTCAAGACGCTTGTTGCTGATAGGTGGAGGTGTTGGAGTGGCACCTTTGCTTTATTTTGGAGAAGTACTGAAAAATGCCGGGGTAGATGTGAATTTTTTACTTGGCGCAAGGTCTAAAGATGATTTGCTTGAGCTGGGCGAATTTTATAAACGTGGAAATGTGTATCTCTCTACTGAAGACGGTTCTGAAGGAGAGAAGGGTTTTGTGACTACTCATTCTGTTTTATCTGAAAAGTGGGATTCTATATCATGCTGTGGACCAATGCCTATGATGAAGGCTGTGGCGCGATATGCCGTTGAAAATGGAATAGATTGTGAAGTTTCGTTGGAAAATGTGATGGCGTGCGGTGTAGGAGCTTGCTTGTGTTGTGTAGAAGATACTGCCGATCACGGTAATGTGTGTGTATGTAAAGAAGGTCCTGTTTTTAATATAAAGAGATTGAAATGGTAGATTTGAGTGTAAATATAGGTAGTCTGAAATTGAAGAATCCGGTACTTACAGCATCAGGTACATTCGGTTATGGTGAAGAATATGCCGATTTTGTGGATTTGAATCGTCTGGGTGGCTTTATTGTGAAAGGGACTACTCTGAATCATCGTGAAGGAAATCCTTATCCACGTATGGTGGAAACACCATCGGGAATGCTTAATGCAGTTGGTTTGCAGAATAAGGGTGTGGATTATTTCATAAATGAGATTTATCCACGCATAAAGGATGTTGATTCACAGGTGATTGTAAATGTGTCAGGAGCATGTGTTGAAGATTATGTGAGGGTGTGTGAAAAACTTGCACCGCTTGATAAGATAGAGGCTGTAGAGATAAATATCTCATGTCCGAACGTAAAACAGGGGGGGATGGCATTTGGAACGACTTGTACCGGAGCTGAAAGTGTAACAAGGGCAATACGTGAGGCGTATAGTAAGACTATGATTGTTAAACTTTCACCCAATGTTACCGATATAACCGAGATAGCGCGAGCTGTTGAGGCGGCGGGTGCAGATGCTGTGTCATTAACCAATACATTTCTTGGTATGGCAATAAATGTAGAGACACAACGTCCTTATCTGTCTACCGTTACAGGAGGGCTTTCAGGAGCTTGTATCCGTCCTATTGCCGTGCGTATGGTGTGGCAGGTTGCAAATGCGGTAAAAATCCCCGTTGTGGGATTAGGCGGCATCATGAATGGTCGTGATGCAGTAGAATTTATGCTTGCCGGTGCTACTGCTGTTCAAGTGGGGACTGCTAATTTTGTAGATCCATCGGTAACGGTGAAGATTATTGATTATATCGAAGATTATTTGGTGCGTCATGGTATATCTTCAGCCGGAGACTTGATAGGGGCTATGACAGTATGATTATTAAGGCGTATTTCGGTAATAAGAATAGGAGTGTTGCCGAAATCATTGTATGACAATAAAGGCTGTAATTTACAAAATATATTGTAGATTACAGCCTTTAAAAATTGATTAGAAGTTGTGGAAGTCAGATGCGTTCGAGTACAGTTGCAATCAGATCGGCTACAGCGGTCTTGTAGTTTGGTGTTGCATCGTTGTTACGCCTATTGGCGATTATAGTACATACGGTCATAGCCTTATGTCCCATTAACTTTGCCAAACCTTGTAATGCCGAACTCTCCATTTCATAATTTGTAACTTTACGCCCTTGATGTAGGAATGATTCGATTCTGTCATTCAGTTCCGGCTCTGCAAGCGGTAAACGAACTTCACGCCCCTGCGGTCCATAAAAGCCGACTGCCGCAATGGTGTTGCCATGTACCATGTCGTCTCTGCCTATACGTCCTATTAAATCGTTATCGGCATCTACAACGTATGGCTTACACCATAATGGATTCCAATTAACGTGCTCGCAAAACGCTTTTTCAAAATCCAAGTCACATACTTCATTTCGTCCTGCATAGAAGTTGAGGACACCGTCAAAACCTATGGCTTTTGTTGCTATAACGGATGTCCCGAGTGCTAAGTCGGGTTGAAGTGAGCCTGAAGTTCCTATGCGTACTATTTCGAGTTGTCTGAAATCTTCTTTTACGGTGCGTGTCGAGAAATCGATATTGGCAAGAGCATCAAGTTCGGTTACGACGATGTCTATATTATCGCTGCCAATTCCATGAGAAAGGCACATGATACGTTTGCCTTTGTAGGTTCCTCCTATAGTATGGAACTCACGGCTTGAAACCTCAAACTCTTTAGTGTCAAAGTAGGATGCTACCATATCCACTCGTCCCGGATCGCCTACAACAATAATCTTGTCGGTCAAATGTTCCGGTTTTAAATGAAGGTGAAAAATGCTGCCGTCACCATTTATGATTAATTCAGAGTCGGGTATAACCTTTGTTTTCATAACTCCAGTGTTTATATTAAAATATTATATATATGCAAATATAATAATTTTGTTGAGAATAAGTTCAACGAAACTTATTTATAAAAATCTGTTACGCTCGAAAGTACTGCCAAATCTCCGCATACCCAAGTTAAAAGACCTTAAGCAGAGTGATTAATTTTATAAAACACCACTTGCTGTGTATGGTATAATTTGCGTCGGGTCTTGTTCAAAGAACCAAATCGTGTAAGCTCTGCAATATGATATATATACGCATGCGAATACGACAATATTTGTGAACTTACTTAGCTAATATTGCCGTAGAATCAAAATAATGGCATTTTACTACGGTTCTTAAAGTGCAGGTGATTTGGTTTTGAGCGGTAAAGGTTGTAACTTTGCGCTTGTTATAATTTAAGGTATAGAATCAAGAGGAATAAATGATTTCGGTACAAGGTTTATCGGTAGAGTTCAGCAGTAAGTCGCTATTCAGCGATGTGAGTTATGTCATCAATAAGAAAGACAAGATTGCTTTAGTCGGAAAGAATGGCGCGGGAAAATCCACCATGCTGAAGATTATTGCAGGTATGCAGCAACCTACACATGGTGTTGTGGCTGTGCAGAACGATATCGTGATAGGGTATCTTCCACAACAGATGGTGCTTGCCGACACTAAGACTGTGATGGAAGATGTGCGGGAGGCTTTCAATCATATTACAAAATTGAATGATGACATCAAGACGTTGAATGATGAACTTTTGGAGCGAACCGACTATGAGTCGGAGGATTATCAAAAGGTGATAGATCGCCTTACTCACCTCACTGAAGTAGCCAACTATTATAATTCGGAGAATTGCGAGGCTGAAATGGAGAAAACCTTGATGGGATTGGGGTTTGCTCGTGCCGATTTTGACCGTGCTACGGCTGAATTCAGCGGAGGATGGCGTATGCGTATTGAATTGGCTAAACTCTTGCTTCGCAAGCCTGATGTACTTCTTCTTGACGAGCCTACCAATCATCTTGATATTGAGTCTATTCAGTGGCTTGAGAATTTCTTGAAGACGAAAGCCGATGCTGTAGTGCTCGTTTCCCATGACCGTGCGTTTATAGATAACGTAACTAATCGCACCATAGAGATTTCCTGCGGAAAGATATATGATTATTCGGTTAATTACACAAAGTTTGAAGAATTACGCAAGGAACGTGTTGAACAGCAGATGCGTGCTTTTCAGAATCAGCAAAAAGAGATAAAGGACATCGAGGAGTTTATAGAGCGTTTCCGTTATAAGCCATCAAAAGCGATACAGGTTCAAAGCCGTATCAAGCAATTGGAAAAAATAGTGCCGATTGAAGTGGATGAAGTGGATAATTCTCATTTGAACCTGAGATTTCCTCCTGCACCTCGTTCCGGTGATTATCCTATCATAGCCGAAGATGTGAAAAAGCAATATGGAGAGCATTTGGTTTTTTCTAATGCCACGTTTACATTGAAACGTGGTGAAAAAGTGGCTTTTGTGGGCAAAAACGGCGAAGGGAAATCCACATTGGTTAAATGTATAATGAATGAGATACCTTTTGAGGGTAGTTTACGGCTTGGACATAATGTGAAAATCGGATATTTTGCTCAGAATCAGGCTCAGTTGCTTGACGGGGAAATAACCGTATTTGACACTATCGATAATGTGGCGGTGGGGGATATTCGCACCAAGATAAGAGATATATTGGGCGCTTTTATGTTTGGCGGAGAGGCTTCCGACAAGAAAGTAAAAGTTCTTTCGGGAGGAGAAAAAACGCGTTTGGCTATGATACGCCTGCTTTTGGAACCGGTGAATCTTCTTATTCTTGATGAGCCTACCAATCACTTGGACATGAAGACAAAAGATGTGTTGAAAGCGGCATTGAAGGACTTTGACGGAACTATGATTGTAGTTTCACACGATCGTGATTTCTTGAACGGTCTTGTCGATAAAGTGTATGAGTTTGGAGGTGGAAAAGTACGAGAATTTCTTGGAGGAATATATGAATTCCTTGATTATAAGAATATGTCCTCCTTGCGAGAGCTTGAAAAGAAAGCAGATGTGAAAAACGAACCGAAACTATCGGTTTCTCCCACTAAAAACGAGCAGAATAATCCGGCTCAAGCCATATCAAAGGGAAAACTTTCTTATGCGGAACAAAAGGAACGTGAAAAACTTATTAGAAAAGCTGAAAAAGAAGTGTCAAAGTGTGAGGAGGAGATTTCAGCACTTGAAGAAAAGATAAAGAAGATAGAAGATAACTTAGCGTCAGGTTCAGCCGTGGATAGCAACGTGTACAGCGAGCATGCTGAGTTGCAGAAGAAGTTGGAGAATGTAATGAGCATGTGGGAGATTGCTTGCGAAGAACTTGAAGCGATTAAGGCTTAGAAGTTGAAATTTAACATATCACAAATATATCAATAATGAAAAAGTTAAACGTATTATTAATTTCTCTTGCAATGACAACAATGTTTATGAGTTGCAATGAATCAAATGGCGGAAAGCCTAAAGGAGTAGACAGAGCTAATCTGGACGAGACTGTAGCTCCGGGTGAAGATTTTTATCAGTATGCCTGCGGAGGTTGGATGAAAGCCAATCCTCTACAGCCTCAGTATTCTCGCTATGGACAATTTGATGCAATGGCAGAGAATAACAAGGAACAGTTGAAAGAGCTTATTCAAGGATTGGCTAAACAGGAAAACCCTGAAGGCTCGGTAGCACAAAAAGTAAATGACCTATATTTGCTTGGTTTGGACAGTGAGCGCTTGAATGAAGAAGGTGCAACTCCTATTAAAGCCGATTTGGATAAGATAAATTCGGCTAAGAAAGAGGATTTGATGAACGTAATCGCATGGCTTCATGCCGAGGGACTTGCTTCTCCGTTCTTTAACGAAGGCGTGGATGCCGACTTGATGAATTCTGATGTTAATGCTTTGTATTTCATGGAATCGGGTATTGGTCTTGGCGAACGCGATTATTATTTGGAAAATGATTCAAATTCAGTGAAGATACGCAATGCTTATGTCGATTTCGTTAAGAAAATTTTTGCGCTGTCGGGATATACACCTGAGCAAACTGAAAGTGCTGCGGCAAATGTGATGAAGATAGAGACAGCTCTTGCAAAAGTGGCTATGACACGCGAAGAACAACGTGATATGGCAGGACAATACAATCCGCGCACTTATGAACAATTGAAGAAAGACTATCCTAATATCGGATGGGATATTCTTCTTGAAGCTCTTTCTTTGAAAGACGTGAAAAACGTGATTGTGGGACAACCTCGCAGTTTTGCAGAAGTTAATAATCTGCTTGGCTCTTTGAACGAACAAGAAATAAAGGATTATCTTGCGTGCTGTTATATACGTTCGGCTGCCTCATATTTGAGTGACGATTATGTCGATGCCAAATTTGAATTGTTCGGTAAGGTGATGTCGGGTAAAGAGGAAAACGAGCCGCGTTGGAAACGTGCGCTTTCTGTTCCTAACGGATTGCTTGGCATGGCTGTAGGGCAACTCTATGTAGAGAAGTATTTCGCAGGAGAGTCTAAGTCCAAAATGCTTGCTCTTGTGGACAACCTCAAGACTGCTCTTGGTGAACATATTGAGAATCTTACTTGGATGACCGATTCCACAAAGCAAAACGCTATAGTCAAGCTTAATTCATTCAAAGTAAAGATAGGCTACCCCGATAAATGGAAAGACTATACATCAATCAATGTGGATCCTAAAGAAAGCTATTGGACTAACATCAAGAAAGCAATTAAATGGCATGCTGATGACAATTTGGCAAAATATGGTAAGCCGGTAGATAAGGAAGAATGGCTTATGTCTCCGCAAACCGTGAACGCATACTATAATCCTACAACCAATGAAATATGTTTCCCAGCAGGTATCCTCCAAGCACCATACTTTGACGTGAACGCCGACGATGCTTGCAATTATGGAGCAATAGGTGTCGTTATCGGTCATGAAATGACGCACGGATTTGACGACCAAGGTCGCAACTTCGATCAAAACGGAAACATGGTGGACTGGTGGACAGCAAAGGATTCTGAAAGTTTCAAGTCGCTTACCGACATACTGGTAAATCAGTTTGATTCCATAGAAGTAGCCGAAGGCGTGCATGCAAACGGACGTTACACTTTGGGTGAAAATATTGCCGATCAAGGTGGTTTGCGTGTGGCTTATACTGCATTCAAGAAGACTGAGCAAGGACAGGGCAATAAGCAAATTGATGGTTTCACTCCCGACCAACGCTTCTATCTTGCATATGCTAATGTTTGGGCGGGAAATATAACCGAACAGGAAGTATTGCGCCGTACTAAAACCGATGTACACTCATTGGGCAAGTGGCGTGTAAACGCAACTCTCCGCAACATCGATACTTTCTTTAAAGCGTTTGATATTAAAGAAGGTGATGCAATGTTCCGTCCGGAATCAGAACGTGTTATCATTTGGTAAAATACGTATTACAAATAACGTAATATATAATTTTTAGTGAGCTAATGCAGTTATGCATTAGCTCATTTTTTGAGATAGAATAAACTTTTTTGTTTAATTACTTGTTTGAATATAACTAATTGGTTATATTTGTAGCATGATTGATAATGGTATAAATAAAACAGATATACGTATTATATATAAAACTCACGAATTTGAGACTTTTTATAATGAATTGTCAGATACAGTAAAGACTAAATTTGAACATGTCTTTAATGTTATTCAGACGGTATAATTATGATGAAGATTAATGAAACTAAATTGGCTCAACTTTCTACAACCAATCAAATGCTTGATAGTAAATATGGTGCTCATGGTACAGATTCACGCAGTGAATTTGATGAGCAGTCATTAGCATGGTTTTATGGAAATATGCTTAAAGAACGTCGAAAAGAATTAAAGATGACTCAACGAGAAGTAGCTGAAAAGTTGGGTCGTGAACAAAGTTATATCGCAAGAGTTGAACGGGGTAAAGCTGACATTCAATTATCAAGTTTCTTTAGGATTTCAGGAATACTTGGTATACAATTTGTCCCAACATATGTACAAGTATAAACAGAGTTTTAAATTTATATTCTTATTATAATCCTTTCTTCGTAAATTCGGAGAAAGGATTTTTTTGTGTAAGTAAATAAAAATATATAATTTTGTGGTATTCTCGCCGAACCCACAAGAGGTGGGATAGAGGGTGAGACTTATATATTAGAAAGGCGTTACTTGACGCTTTGTGTTTGACACTCAGAAATCTGGCAGTTTCAGAAACAGTCAAAAAACAAAGCAGCGGTTGGCGTCCATTGGGATATCGTATATCCTCAACGTGTTCGATTACTGGTGACAGTTGTCGATAATAGTTGTATATATACATATCAGCGTGGGCTTCGGCGTTGCTCGTTCTTGACTGTTGGGCGATGCCAGAGCCTCTGAGTGTGGGACGAGTGACAAGAGAATCTCCCACGCTTTTTTTATATCCGCAAGTAAGCACCGGGTATATTTATAATTGATTGTTAACCCGTTTCATTGGGAGATGAGAAACACAAAAATAATTATTTCTATACAAAAAGACAAAGAGTAAAAACACCCTTAGGGTGTGATTTAGAGAAACCTATGGTGAACAAAGTGAAACCATAGGAAAACACCAACAATAACTCATGTTCTCGCAGAGTGCTAAACTCGCATCCTAACGGAAGCTGTTTAGGATGATACATCACCTCCGACAGCTTCGCTAACGCTTGCAATCGGTTACTCAAAATATCGCCACATGGGCTTATTTCTCTTGACAAATAAATTTATTAACTAATTAAATAACAAACAAAACAATGAAACAAACAATTATTAAATCGCTGATGTTGATAGCGGTGCTATTGACAAGCAACGCTACCTATGCCTACGACTTCGAGTCTGGCGGAGTTTTATATAATATCACATCAGCTTCAGAACCATATACGGTAGCTGTCACATATAAATATGATGGAGAAGTCGTGCATAATTATTACAAAGGTTCTGTTACAATACCTGAAAAAGTAACTTATAATGGTATCACATATTCTGTTACCGAGATAGATGCCGCCTTTGCCGATAGTTATTATTTAACCTCTGTAACTATTCCAGCGTCAATCCTAAAAATCGGAGGATATATAGACGGCGCTGCTTCTTTTAGCGGTTGTAGTAGTTTGATCTCAATAAATGTATCGGATGATAACCCGAATTTCTGTAGTATTGATGGCGTATTATATAGTAAAGACAAGAAAACGCTTATTGCATACCCCGGAGCAAAAGGAAATGAATACACGATACCGGAAGGAACTATATTAATAGATGAATTTGCATTTAATTATTGTCGGAAATTAACTTCTGTGACATTACCACAAAGTATTGAAGATATAGGAAGATATGCATTTGAATGGTGCGAAAAGTTGAAAGATATTAATTTCCCGCAGTGTATAACTAATATTGGTGACTATGCATTTAAAGGATGTCGCTCATTCGAAATAATAACACTACCAAATTCTGTTATCAGCATAGGAAACGGAGCTTTTTGGGGGTGTGATAATATTACCTCTTTGACACTACCAAACTCTGTTATCAATATAGGAAACGATGCTTTTTGGAGTTGTGGTAATATTACCTCTTTGATAATTCCAGAGTCAGTACAAACTTTAGGAATTGGAGCTTTTAATTATTGCACATCCTTGAAGACGGTTTATTATAATGCAAAAAAATGTATTGCGACAGGTGACGGTTATGGAATATTCGGGAATTCATCTATAACGGATGTTGTTATAGGTGAAAATGTACAAAGTATTCCAAGAACTCTTTTCTATAGTTGTGTTGGGCTAAAGTCTATAACAATTCCAGAATCAGTTACAACTATCGGAGAGTATGCTTTCGATGGTTGCAGTGGCTTGACCGGGATTTATATTTCGGATATAGAAGCGTGGTGTAAAATAGATTTTAGAAATAGTTATGCAAATCCGCTATATTATGCTAAGAATTTATATCTGAATAATGAGAAGGTAACAAATTTAGTAATACCAAATACGGTCAATGAAATCAAAGATTATACTTTCAAAGATTGTACCGGTTTGACAAGTGTAACGATCCCTAACTCCGTTACAAGCATTGGAGAGTATGCTTTCTCCGGTTGCAGTGGCTTGACAAGTGTAACAATAGGTAACTCTGTTACAAGCATTGGAGAGTATGCTTTCTCCGGTTGCAGTGGCTTGACAAGTGTAACAATAGGTAACTCTGTTACAAGCATTGGCATTCTTGCTTTCTATAACTGCACCGGCTTGACAAGTATAACGATTCCGAACTCCGTTACAACCATTGGAAAGAGTGCTTTCTACGGTTGCAGTGGCTTGACAAGTATAACGATCCCCAACTCCGTTACAAGCATTGGAGGTTATGCTTTCTTAAATTGTACCGGCTTGACAAGTGTAACAATAGGTAACTCAGTTACAAGCATAGGAGATGCTGCTTTCGAGGGTTGCTCTAATCTAACAGAAATATTGTCTCTTGCTAAAACTCCGGCTTATGCTGAGAGTGAAACGTTTTATGCAATAAATAGCAATGTAATCCTTTATGTACCAGAGGGCAGTAAAGAGGCTTATTCGACAGCTCAGGCATGGAGCGATTTCCCAACTATAGTTGAAATCCCCACTAATACTCTTTCAATGCCGTCTGTTGAATTATATAAGGGCAAAACCGTAACCGTTCCGGTGTCGTTGAGCAACCTTGATAAATTCACGGCATTTCAGTGTGATTTAACGCTACCCGATGGTGTGACGTGCAGTAAAGTGACATTGTCGGACAGAGCCTCCGATCACACTATTACAAAGTCACAATATAGTGACAACGTAGTAAGAATTGCATCCATTTCATTCACATCA
>JAFUKL010000028.1 GCA_017473615.1 Muribaculaceae bacterium
GTATGTTACTTTTATCTTTGATTGGCTCAACTTAGCTCCCGCTGCCTCGGCTGCCGCCATGTCCTTTGTTCCGAAGTTGATTTGTGCAAAAGGACGGTTCAAATATACGGTTTCTTTGATAGGACCGTTTACGGTCAATCTCTTAACTGCGGTGAAAGCATCCTTGGTTTCATCGTTTGTTGAACCTTCGTTTACGGTTATTTCTGTCAAATCGTCTGTGTCGTAAACACCTTCCTTTGATGCCCAGAATACGATGTCGTAAGTCTGACCCTTTACAAGTGCCAACGAAACTGTTGCCTGTTTGTTTTCAATGTCGGTCACGGCATCAATTGCTGTCAATTCTTTTGTACCGTTTACATTGGTGTAAACTTCATAATACAATTTGTCTACGGTCGTACCGTCGCTGATGGCACGGCTTGCGTCACTGCCATCGGTAAGCGCAACTGTGAATTGAACAGTCTGATCGCCTTCCACGTCCTTAACGATGCTATCGTCAGAACATGATGTAGAGCATAGCATTCCCGCTACACCCAACATGGTTAATAAAATTTTCTTCATTTCTCTCTGTTTTAAATTAATTAATTAAAAAAACAATTTATATAATCCAGTTTTTTTCCTCACTTATTGTCATTAAAGTCCTATCAGCCTTATTAGCCCTATTGAGCATATTAGCCTAATTGGGCTAAAATGCCCAATTAAAAGCCTTTTAAACAACCTATTCTCCAAAAACTGCACAAATTTATAAAAAATGCTTAATTTTACCCCCCCGAATTGCTAAAATACGTTAACAGAAAGATAATAGTATCAAATTTAGGCTTTGGGATAAAAAAAACGGTGCGCTTTATCAAAAAAGCACACCATTACATTTATAAAAAAGGTTGGAATTTAAAATTCTGCATTGTTCGGAGTTCTCGGGAACGGAATGACATCGCGAATGTTAGCCATACCCGTAACGAACAGCAACAAGCGTTCAAAGCCAAGCCCGAAACCGGAGTGAGGTACTGTACCGAATTTGCGAGTATCGAGATACCACCACATGTCTTTCATCGGGATATTCAACTCTTCTATGCGGTTTATCAACTTATCATAATTTTCTTCACGCTCAGAACCGCCTATTATCTCACCGATTTTCGGGAACAGCACATCCATAGCACGCACAGTCTTTCCATCATCGTTCTGTTTCATATAGAACGCCTTTATTTCCTTAGGATAATCGGTAAGGATTACAGGACGCTTGAAATGATCTTCCACCAAGAAACGTTCATGCTCCGACGCCAAGTCTACACCCCAATAAACAGGGAATTCAAATTTGTGTCCTCCGGCTACGGCATCTTCAAGAATCTTAATACCTTCGGTATAAGTAAGACGTACAAAATCCTGTTTCAACACGCCCTCAAGACGCTCGATAAGTTCTTTATCAAACATATCGTTCAAGAACTTAACGTCATCATAGCAGTTATCCAAAGCCCACTTCACGCAATATTTAATAAACTCTTCGGCAAGATCCATATTGTCGGTGATGTCGTTGAATGCCACTTCCGGTTCTATCATCCAAAACTCTGCCAAGTGGCGAGGTGTGTTTGAATTTTCGGCACGGAATGTAGGGCCGAAAGTATAGATTGCACCAAGAGCGGTTGCAGCCAGTTCTCCCTCAAGCTGTCCCGACACGGTAAGGCTCGCCTGTTTACCGAAGAAATCGCCATCGTAACGTATAGAGCCGTTTTCGTCTTTCTTCAAGTCATAAAGGTTCATCGTTGTCACTTGGAACATCTGTCCGGCTCCCTCGCAGTCGGATGCAGTAATAAGGGGAGTATGGAAATAGAAGAATCCCTTTTCGTGGAAGAACTTATGAATAGCTATTGCCATGTTGTGACGAATGCGGAATACTGCACCGAAGGTATTGGTACGCGGACGCAGGTGCGCTATATCGCGCAAGAACTCCATCGTGTGACCTTTCTTCTGTAACGGATAGCTTTCAGGGTCGGCTGTTCCGTAAATTTCAATCTTGTCGGCTTGAATCTCGCAAGTCTGTCCTTTACCCTGTGACTCTACAAGAAGCCCCTCCACACACAGACTTGAGCCTGTGGTGATAGGTTTCAATTCTTCCTCGCTGAATTTTGCAAGGTCTACAACAATTTGTATGTTTTTGATTGTTGAGCCGTCGTTCAATGCCACAAACTGCACGTTCTTATTTCCTCGGCGGGTACGCACCCATCCTTTTACGCACACTTGCTGTCCCACCGCCGAAGCGTTGAAAATATCAACAATCTTAGTTCTCTTCAAACTCATAACAGTAAATTATATATCTCTTGAAATGTTGTGTTTATAGTAAAAATCACATTACTCAAATGAATTCTGTTTCAAGAAATTCACTTCTTCCTGTGTAAGGTAACGCCAACGTCCGCGAGGCAAATCCTTCTTAGTCAATCCGGCGAAATACACACGGTCAAGTTTAACCACATGATAGCCCAAAGACTCAAATATGCGACGTACCACACGGTTGCGTCCGGAGTGGATTTCTATACCTGCCTGCTTGCGGTCGGTAGGTGATACATAGCTGATTGCATCGGCATGAATAGGTCCGTCTTCGAGTTCCACGCCATCGGCTATGCGTTGCATATCATCTTCAGCAATAGGTTTATCCACCCACACTTGATAAATCTTTTTCTTCACATACTGCGGATGTGTAAGTTTAGATGCCAAGTCCCCGTCATTTGTCAAGAGCAACACTCCTGTAGTATTACGGTCGAGACGACCTACCGGATAGATACGTTCGTCACAAGCACCCTTCACCAAATCCATCACAGTCTTGCGGCCGTTAGGATCATCACTTGTGGTTACACAATCTTTCGGCTTGTTAAGAAGGATATAGCATTTGCTTTCCAAAACCACAACCTTATCGTTATATTCCACTACATCGCTATGCGTGATCTTAGTACCCAATTCGGTAACCGGAGTACCGTTCACCTTGACAAGTCCCTGCTGTATCAATTCATCGGCTGCACGACGAGAGCATACACCCGCATTAGCCATAAACTTATTCAAGCGGATTGCTTCAGTCGGGTCAAAAGCAGGCATTTCATACTCCACACGCTTAGGTCGCGGAGTGAAACGCATCTGCTGAATCCTTTCGCCGCCGTTATTATTATATTTTCTTGCTCCTTGACGATTGTTATTGTAGCCGCCCTGACGACTGTTATTATAACCACCTTGACGGTTGTTATATCCGCCTTGACGATTATTGCCACCGTAATTATTATTGCGGCGTTGATTATATCCGCCTTGACGGTTATTATTGTAGCCGCCCTGGCGATTATTGCCATAATTCATTATGTTCTGCTGGTCGCCCTCGACAGAATCATTATTGTAATTATTGTTATAACGCTGATTATATCCACCCTGACGGTTATTATTGTAGCCGCCTTGACGATTCATATACCCGCCCTGACGGTTATTGTTGTAGCCACCCTGGCGATTGTTATTATAACCTCCTTGACGGTTGTTATACCCTCCTTGGCGGTTGTTGCCATAACCCGCTTGACGATTAACGTAAGGACGTTGAGAATATGCACTGCGTTCCGTCTGCTCCGGGTCTTCATAATTAACCTTTTCAAACTGTTCACTGCTGCCTGCAAGTTCACTCGTTCTCATTTCACCGATTCTCGGTCTTCTTGTTTTTTTTTCAGAATTTTCTTCCATAATATCTGTTTTTTTAGCCTCTCGGCTGTTGTATAAGGTTTAAATCTTTTCAAAATCTTCCGTGCAAAGATAATGTTTTTTAAAGAAACAACAATTACCAAGCAAAAAAGTTTTATATATCATCTCTCAAATTAATCAATATCCTGTGTAGCTGTGCGGTGTTATGCGCTTCAACTCAGCCTTAACCTCATCACTCACTTTCAAGGTATCGATAAAGTCGGAAATACTTCGGGCATTTACCACGCTGTTGGTACGGGTAAGTGCTTTAAGTGTTTCATACGGCTTTTCATAGCCCTCGCGACGCAGAATAGTCTGTATAGCCTCAGCCACCACATTCCACATGTTATCAAGGTCGGCGTTTATGGCGTCTTCGTTAAGAACCAATTTACCAAGTCCTTTCAGCGTGCTCTTCATCGCTATCACCATGTGTCCCAAAGGTACACCCACATTACGCAACACTGTGGAATCGGTCAAGTCGCGCTGAAGTCGAGACACAGGCAACTTTGATGCCAAATGTTCCAAGATAGCGTTGGCAATACCAAGGTTTCCTTCAGAATTTTCAAAATCGATAGGATTTACCTTGTGCGGCATAGCCGACGAGCCTACTTCACCGGCTTTTATCTTCTGCTTGAAATAGTTCATCGATATATATTGCCATATATCACGGTCAAGGTCTATAAGAATGGTATTGATGCGTTTCATGGCATCAAATATTGCTCCGAAATTATCATAATTGGAAATCTGCGTAGTCCAGCGTTCACGCTCAATACCTAATTTGTCACTCAAGAATTTCTCGGCAAATGAAAGCCAATCGATTTTAGGGAATGCAATCAAGTGTGCATTGAAATTACCTGTAGCACCGCCGAATTTACCGCTCACAGGCACAGCTTCAAGCTGAGCAAGCTGCTGTTCCAAACGATAAGCAAACACCTTTATCTCCTTACCCAAGCGCGTAGGCGATGCCGGTTGTCCGTGTGTCTTGGCAAGCATTGGCAGGCTCTTCCATTCTTCGGCATATTCATTAAGACGTTCTATAACTTCCTGCAAAAGAGGGATAATCACTTCGGTCATGGCATCTTTCACCGACATAGGCACAGAAGTGTTGTTTATATCCTGTGAAGTCAATCCGAAATGGATAAACTCCTTATACTCAGCCAAGCCTAAAACATCGAATTTTTCCTTTAGGAAATACTCCACGGCCTTAACGTCATGATTCGTTACGCTTTCGATATCCTTTATACGCTGAGCATCTTCAAGCGTGAAATTACCATAAATCGCACGCAACGCATCATATACACCGGCAGAAACCCCGCTTAATTGAGGCAATGGTAACTCGCATAACGCAATGAAATACTCAACTTCTACTTTAACACGATAACGAATCAACGCATATTCCGAAAAATACGCATCCAATGACTCTGCTTTTCCGCGATAACGCCCATCGATAGGCGAAATGGCTGTGAGGGTGCTTAAATCCATTCTTAAATATATTATGTTATATGTATATATAATAGTTTTCTTTTATCCTGTTTCTCCGAACCGTAGACACTTCGCTATAAATCAAGCTTTTATAAATCATGGTTTCTTTGACTTTGCAAATTTACAACACTTTACACGAATTTTCTAAGAATCTGTTTAAAATTTTCTTGAAAAAATTATTCAGGTTTCAAAAAATAAAATTTAAACATATTCTGATATTTTTCGACTTTTTTATTTGGCAATTCAAAAAAACTTCTTACCTTTGCATCGCAATTGAGAAATCAATGAGGGCGTTTAGCTCAGCTGGTTCAGAGCATCTGCCTTACAAGCAGAGGGTCGGCGGTTCGAATCCGTCAACGCCCACAAAAACAAAGCGGTTCAATCAACGATTGAATCGCTTTTCTTCTTTACCCCAATTACCAACCTTAAAAAATTGGCTCAAATTCCATAAACAATGGCTCTGCGGACACTCCTATAAGATACAATTACCGATTTGAGGTTATTTACATCTAAAGTTTCCAAATCGCGATTTTCACGAGTTTCTTTCATTGCCACCAAAGTCAATTTGTTTGGATTGCTGAATACAGCGTCCATTAAAACACTTTCGACATAGTTGTTCAGACTGAGATTTTCTCTATCTGCAGCCTCTCTTAACTTATAATGATTATTTTTGGAATAATCCCATAATCCGCTAAGGATAAAATGTTTATGCGGAATGTTCAAGGACGAGGCAATGAGTTGAAAACCGTTCGCTCTCATTACCTTTCATTTCCTTGCACTTCTGCATCGGCGAGGTTGTCTTCCAAATTCCTCATAAATCATTGAACACCAGTGCCGCCATCATTATTTTCCTTCATTCGTTAGATTTTTCCATAGATAATGATTAAATTTGCGATAGCTAAAAAAAGAAAATACCGTCATGCGATTATATACGTATTTTTGTTTGTGCATACTTTTGGTTTTGGTGTCATGTAACAGCAGAAAAGAATCACAACAAGTACAAACTGCCGGCAACGAGCTGTATGCCGACGGAATTTCCATCACAAAGCATGATGGATACACATTGGTATGCATATATAATCCGTGGGAGAAAGACGCTGTTCTGCACTCCTATGTACTTGTTCCGAGAGAAAACGAGTTGCCCGAAAATCTGCCACAAGGAAGCATAATACGCACGCCGATAAAAAGTGCATTGGTTTACTCATCGGTTCACGCCAACGCCATTAAGGAATTGGGACATCTGCCAAGTGTAACCGGAATATGCGATGCACAATACTTCACAATGGACGAAATATCCGAGGGAATACAAAGCGGAGCTATCACAAATGCCGGTTCAAGCATGTCACCCGTAATTGAGAAAATAATTGCATTATCTCCCGAAGTAATAATCCTGTCACCATTCCAGAATGCCGGATATGGAGATGTGGCATCACTTAACATCCCTATCGTTGAATGCGCCGACTATATGGAAACCTCACCTTTGGGAAGAGCAGAATGGATAAAATTGTTTGGCGCACTATATTGCGAAGAAGAATGCGCCGACAGCATTTTCACCCGAGTTACAACGGAATATAATCAACTGAAACAACTCGCCGAGAAAGCCCCACATAAGCCAAAAATATTATCGGAGAACATCATAAACGGTACATGGTATGTACCCGGAGGCGACAGCTATATGGCTAAATTGTTTGCCGATGCAGGAGGACGGTATGCGTGGAGTGACATACGCACATCAGGCTCTATTCCGCTTGACATGCCAAGGGTCTTGGAAAAAGCCATCGATGCCGACATTTGGCTGATAAAGAGTTTTGACGAAACATTCTCTTATTCAAAACTTAAAGCGCAAAACTCCATGAACGCAGAATTCAAGGCTTTCAAGGAGAAAAATATATACTTTTGCAATACCGGTAAATCGACTTTTTTTCAGGATTTCCCATTTCACCCCGAAGTCCTGCTCAAGGAATATATATCAATATTTCATCCGCACTTTATCAGCGGATACACGCCAAAATACTTTAAACCTTTGATACATGAATAATAAGAAGAACAACAGCATACGCCTAATTATAGTCTCGGCGATTCTTACAGCACTACTGCTGCTACTATCAGCCGGGAATCTGCTTATCGGCTCGGTTCATATTCCCACTGATGAGATTATATCCATGCTTTCAGGCTATCAAGCATCATCTCCGGTTATGGAAATCATACTTTTCGAGTCCCGCATACCCACCATCATTACAGCTGTTTTGTGCGGAGCCGCCCTTGCCGTGTGCGGACTTTTACTGCAAACCGCATTCAACAACCCGCTTGCCGACCCCTCCA
This sequence comes from Muribaculaceae bacterium, assembly GCA_017473615.1. Taxonomy (GTDB): domain Bacteria; phylum Bacteroidota; class Bacteroidia; order Bacteroidales; family Muribaculaceae; genus RGIG4576. The sequence continues at coordinate 7,501 of JAFUKL010000028.1, forward strand.
TTCTCGGAGTCTCCACCGGAGCCAGCCTCGGAGTTGCCGTTATCATGCTTTTGGGCGGTGGCTACCTCGGAGGAGCATTCGATTCTGTTCTTTCGGGTTATATAAGTACCCTTGCAGGAGCTTTTGCAGGAGCTATGACGGTACTCGCTCTACTCCTGTTGTTCTCCACTTTCATTAAAAGTGCAACAATGTTGCTTATTATAGGTATTATGGTAAGCTATCTTGCATCAAGCCTGATATCCTTATTGAATTTTTTCGCCACCGAAGAAGGTGTGCATTCTTTCGTTATTTGGGGCATGGGTAATTTTTCCGGCGTAACAAGCGAACAACTGCCGGTTTTTTCTATAATAATCTCGATAGGTCTCATTCTTGCGCTGCTTTTGGTAAAACCGCTGAATGCACTGCTTTTAGGTACACGCTATGCCGAGAATCTCGGAGTAAACATAAAAAGTACACGCAACACGCTGTTGCTTGTTACAGGAATACTGACAGCCGTAACAACTGCGTTCTGCGGACCTATCAGTTTTCTCGGTCTGATAGTTCCGCATATAGCACGCTTATTGCTGAACACATCAAACCACAATACTCTACTCCCTATAACGATGCTCACAGGTGCAGTAATGGCTTTATTCTGCACACTGATAAGTATTCTTCCCGTATCGATTGGCATCATTCCGATAAACGCAATTACTCCGATTATAGGTGTACCGATTATATTGTACATAATCATCAATCGCCGCAAACTTCAATATTTCAACTAAAATGGCGATACTAAGTACACGACAGCTTACAGCAGGATACCGTAAGGGTAGCATCATCACCCCTATTCTTACCGACCTTAATCTGAATCTGAAACAAGGTGCTTTGGTAGCTTTGGTAGGAGCAAACGGTATAGGTAAATCCACACTGCTACGTACAATCGTAGGTAATCACCCCCCATTATCAGGAGAAATAAGCATTTCGGGGAACAACATCAATGAAATAAGCAGACAGAAATTGGCTCTGTCTTTGAGCATTGTCACAACCGACCGGACACAAGCCGGAGGACTTACCGTCAAAGAACTTGTCTCACTCGGCAGACAGCCCTACACAGGATTTCTCGGCATCCTCGGTAAGCAAGACCGAAAAATAATAGAAGAATCCTTGACAGCTACAGGTATTGCTCATAAAGCCCATAACTTCGTTGCCGAGCTATCCGATGGAGAAAGACAAAAAGCTATGATAGCCAAAGCTTTGGCTCAACAGACGCCCCTTATCATTCTCGACGAGCCAACTGCATTCCTTGATGTAGAGAGCCGTATGGAAACCATGCTGTTGTTGCATAATCTTGCGCACAAGCAAAATAAGGCGATACTGTTTTCTTCACACGATTTATCGCAATCATTACTGCTTGCCGACGAATTATGGATTGTCACTCACGACAGGCAATTGATAAGCGGAAACACCGAAGATTTGGCTCTTTCAGGTGCTTTAAACCGTATATTTGCATCAAATCACATAAGATTTGACCAAAAGCAAGGAGATTTCTGCATAAACGTTCCTTGTCAATATAAAGTAAACCTCATCTGCAAAGACAAGATACTGAAACGATGGATTCGTAATGCTTTGAGAAGAAACGACATTGCCACCGACTCTACACGTCAAAGCAAAATAACCATCGATGCATCTTCTCCGCAATCGGGAATAATATTATATCTACAGCAAAAAACTATTACGGTAAAAACTATCGCCGAACTCATTTCTTTTATTCGGAGAATCAGCCCCGAGCTATTCTGATTTTTGACAATATCCATTATCCTAAGAAAAAACATAACAGAAACACATAGGCATAAAACCAAGAAAGGGGCATGGCTTTATTCAGCACATACCCCTTTCTTGGTTTATTGAAATTCTTGATTCTGATGAATTTTCAAATTCAAGTTACAGCCTCACAAAACCACCTTTGTGGTTTTGCCACCTTGTTTTTTTATGAAAATACCATTTTCAGGACGCACTACTTTCACACCCTGAAGGTTGTAATATTCAACAGGTGCATCCATATCACCGCTTATAACAGAGTCTATACCTGAAGTCGGAATTGTTACATCGTCCAATTTTGCAGTACGTGTTGCAGTCTCATCCCACTTATTAAACTCAAGGTTATCAAAATATAATTCACCGCTCCATGCCTTTTCTATTCCTTCTTCCACAACATGACGCAAGAAGAAACTGTCAAGTTTCCAATAACCGGTTAAAGCATCGGTTCCGGTGAACGCTGTATATGCGTCATTAGCCAAATCCCAAGTAACAAGTTTCCATCCGCGGAAATTCACAACAGTTTGAGGCTCCGGATACTTCAAACCACCACTGGTTGAAGTTGCACGTACCATAGCCGAAACGCTGTTATTAGAGCCGTCACCATAAAGCCAGAAAGAAAGGATTCCGTTCACATTGGTATGAGCCGTTGAACTGCTATTATAGTATTCGCGAATCTGCCATAAATTATCTGCAGATGACGAATCAAAATTATAACGAAGTTTAGCACTGCCGGCACTTGCTGTACTTGCAGTAAGCGTTGTTACAGCACTCCAACCGAATGTCGTATTGTCACTTGACAATCCCTTTGTAGAACCTGAGCCATCCGGAGCCCACCAGTTAGCCACATCATCCAACGAAAGCACCGTCTCTTGTGATGTCATTGCACGGTATTCACTCAAGAATCGGAAATAATAGTCATCGGTCATATTTCCCGACAAGTCGCTCAATCCAGCCGCTACTTTCACCAAGAACGCCTTGTCAAGAGGCAAATCCTCCTTGAAATAGAAGTGAAGTACCGATTTTTCATTTACAACAGCATGCGTCAAATTACCTTCATAACTATTGCCGGCAGCATCGGTAACCTTTATACATTCACCGTTCTTATCTTCATTCCAATTCAATTCTTCATCATATTCCACACGTATTACCGGACGTAGGGTATATACAACCTCACCGTCAGCGGCAGGATCACAAGAAACCACTTGAGGTGCTGTTACATCAGGCTCTGCCATTGTAAAAGTAAGCACATAATCTCCTCCGGCTGTTCCATCGGAGTCGCCGTCAAGGAATAAACCGGTTTGAGCATTTTTTGCCACAGTTCCGTCTATCTTCAAATTATAAGTCTGATGAGCAGCCAATTTGGTAATATCCACTTCCAATGTACAATCATCAATCCAAGTCAATGATATTTCACCGTCATTATCGATTGACAAAGCTTGTTCCACCGATGTACGATCCATCTTGCGAGAGAATGTGATTACTATAGGTTTCACAGGACTTACTGAAGCCAAGTCTTCCAACGATATGCCGGAAACCAAAGCCGGTTGGTTATTAGTCAAAGCCACATCCAAGAAAGTTACACTCTCTACAGCATTACCCGTTGTTGATGATTTGATAGTTATCGTTTTAGTAAGCGGATCATATCCCGATGCCTCAAATTTCACTTCCACTTCAGCACCTGCCTCCAATCCTTCAAATAAATAAAATCCATTATGAATAAGATCGGGATTTGTTGTGTATTTATAGAATACCGATTCATAAGTATCCGTTGTATATGTTTTATCCCCCACTGTTACAATTGCACCATTGATAGGTACATTATTTTCCGAATTGGTAATTATACCTGTAAGGAATGTTTGAACAGGATTTGCTACGCCTACATACTGAAGAATGGAACGGAATGCAGCGTACGCCTCAAGACGCTTATATTCGGCATTAATATTACGCTGCTGTTGAGCCGCAATAGTGTGATAACCTCCCTCACTCAACAACGATGCCATATTAGATTCACGGTTTACATGAAGATAAGGATACTTATTTCCATGATTGGTGGAACGGTCATAATAATAGCGGTCGTAGTAATTTCCGCGCGAACCCACCTGCATCACACTCTTCAAGTTAGGTTCAAGAATCTCTCCGAAAGCCTTTCCTCCATTTGGAGTTTTCTCTACAGGAGTACCATTATTATACCATCCTCCAAAAAGCGTTACAATAGTATTACTGTTTCCGGACGCATCGGAGTGGATAGAATAATAAAAATCAGCGTCCCATGTATTAGCTGCATCGGTTCTTTCAGTCAATGATACAGTTTCACTCTGCGTCTCACGGCATAGCATTATTCCGGTAGAAGGCATATCGGTATAAGTAGTAAGATATTCTCTTATCGTGTGAGCGACAGCCAACGTCTTCTCTGCTTCGGAATAGCCCCATAGACCTTGGTTTTCCCGTCCGGAATGCCCGGGGTCAAGGAATAATTTAAAATCGCCCCATCCTGTAACTTCTGCTGCCATTGATGTCACCGGCATCAATAAAGCGGCAAGCGCAACAACAGCACTTTTTCTTATTTTTGAAAATATATTATTCATATAGCATCAATATTTAAGATTAATAACATATATAGCAGCATCAGCTACATTTTCAAAGATTACTTTATCGCCATCAGGAGAAACTGACGGTTTCAATGGTATAATATCAGCCCTGTTAACCAACGAAACTTCTTTTCCTGTATTAACATTTACTGCTATCAATTCCGATGAAGTAAGGCGCGCACCATCATCAGTAGTGCGGTTGAACACTAAGCATTCTCCGTCAGGCATCCACATAGGATATACGCCTACTCCGAGATACTTTATATCACTACCGTCAGAGTTGCACACATACATTCCTTTTCCGTAAATTTGAAATGCAACTTTCTTACCATCGGCAGAAATCGATGGGTTCAGTATCATTCTTCCACCTATAGCATTAAGCCCGTCAATTTTTGTCATAGCCCCTATCGGATCATTTACCATAAGGTCATAAACACTCGTTTCTGCAGCTACTGCATTTCCTGACATACTGAGGGTACGGACACCGGTTTTTTCAGCTATATTAATGCGTCCTGCCCTGCTCCACGTGGGAGTTCCTTTCAAATCACGTGTCTTTGCCACAATGGTATACTCTTTTGCACTCTCCACATTCCACACCTTAATTTCATGGAATACTCGGTTGTTTTCCACAACATTAGTACGTCCGAGGATTTGTTTGCCATCGGCACTCCACGCCATTTTATATCCGGCACCCGGAGCATTCGTCACACACTTTAGGTTTCCACCATCGGCATCGGTAACGAACACACCCGTATATCCATTGGTGGTAACAGCTATTTTATCGCCGCTTGGCGACCACACCGGAGCCATTAATCCGGTACTGCTTTTAATCAGCATTTCCGGCTCGCTTGCACTGCGAGGTTGTGCTATAGCAATCCCCCCGAGTAATACACCGGTCAATGTCAAGAGTAATTGACGTCTCATAGATTTAAGTTTTTTAGTTATTAATTCGGTTTATTATAGTTTTATGTATCAAATATAGGCATTAATCGGAACTTCTCCTATATTTTTTCAATTTTCTTTTTAAATTTCTAATTTTAAGAACTCCAATAAGAAGTGCTAAAAGTATTTTGACATAAAAAAATACTATGAAAAGCACCAAGGAGTAAGCCCTTGCGGCTGAAGACGAGCAGTCCTCATTGAGCGAAACAGTAGCGTTTAAAAAAACAAAAAGGAGATCACGTTCTACCTGTGACCTCCTTCACAATATTGGGCTATGCCTAAATATTTATTCGGCTTTTCCGTGACAATTTTTATACTTCTTACCACTTCCGCACGGACATGGGTCATTACGCCCCACTCTCGGTCCGGCTACAATAGGCGTCGTTATTCGTTGCTGTCCCTGCGGAGCCGATGCTGCAGCTCTCTGTGCCTCTGCACCCGGATAAGCTTCTCTACTTGTCCTGTATTGCGGAGCTTGAGGACGGATAGGAGCAGGAGCTTGTTGTACTTGAGGAGCTTGCTGTGATTCTGTATTTTCAGCTACAATAATTTGTCCTCTCATCAACTTGGATACCGAACCTGCATTCATGGTGTTCAACATGTTGGTAAACAAGTTAAATGACTCTATCTTATATATTACCAACGGATCTTTTTGCTCATAACTTGCATTCTGTACAGAATGACGCAATTCATCCAATTCACGAAGATGCTCTTTCCAAACATTATCTATCGTCATCAACAGTACAGCCTTTTGCCATGCCTTTGCAATAGACTTACCTTTGCTGTTATAAGCCTCTTCAATATCAGCCATAATGCGGTATCCTCGCTTGCCATCGGTAATAGGTACTTGAATCATACCTTTTGCGCCATGTTCTTCAACAATGGTGCGGATAACAGGATAAGCAACATCGGCGATATTATCACTTTTGCGGTTGAATGCATCAACAGCCGCACGATATATTGCATCCACCTTGCTGCCTGCATCCATTTTAGTTCCTTCCTCTTCACTGAACGGAAGTTCCATAGCAAATGTTGACAATACTTGCATCTTCAAGTCGTCATAATCACCTGCAGCCCCGCACTTATCCACCAAATTTGTAGCGCAATCATATATCATATTCAAGATGTCCACGCCCATGCGCTCACCTATCAGTGCATGGTGACGGCGATTATACACAGCATTACGCTGGTTATTCATCACGTCATCGTAATCTACCAAATGCTTACGTACACCGAAGTGGTTCTCTTCCACACGTTTCTGTGCATTCTCGATAGAACGGGTAATCATTGAAGACTCAAGCATCTCGCCTTCCTTGAAACCGAAACTGTCAAGTCGTTTAATCATAGTGTCTGAAACGAACTTACGCATCAAGTCATCTTCAAACGACACATAGAATACAGAAGACCCCTTGTCGCCCTGACGTCCTGCACGACCGCGCAACTGACGGTCGACACGGCGTGACTCATGGCGTTCTGTACCTATTATTGCAAGACCACCAGCAGCCTCTACTTCAGGAGTAAGTTTAATATCGGTACCACGACCCGCCATATTGGTCGCAATAGTAACCACTCCGGTTCGTCCTGCTTGCGCCACAATATCTGCTTCTTTCTGATGCAGTTTTGCATTAAGCACGTTATGAGGAATACGACGAACGGTAAGCATACGGCTCAGCAACTCCGATATTTCAACTGATGTAGTACCCACAAGCACCGGACGCCCTTGATTCAACAGATTCTGGATTTCTTCAATAACCGCATTATATTTCTCCTTTTTGGTGCGATATACACGGTCATTCATGTCTATGCGCTGTACAGGCTTATTGGTGGGGATTGTAACAACGTCAAGCTTATAGATGTCCCAAAATTCGCCGGCTTCTGTTTCAGCTGTACCGGTCATGCCGGCAAGCTTATGATACATACGGAAATAATTTTGCAATGTAATGGTAGCAAACGTCTGAGTAGCAGCTTCAACCTTCACATTCTCTTTAGCTTCGATTGCTTGATGAAGACCATCGCTATAGCGGCGACCCTCCATTATACGTCCGGTCTGCTCGTCTACGATTTTAACTTTGCCATCTTCGGTAACAACATATTCAACATCCTTATTGAACAGCGTATAAGCCTTCAAAAGCTGATTTACAGTATGAACGCGTTCTGCCTTTACTGCATATTCCGACATCAATTCATCTTTCTTAGCAAGTTTCTCGGCATCACTTATCTGTTCATTTTCCACTGCTGATAGTTGTGAAGCAATGTCAGGAAGCACAAAGAATTTAGGGTCATCAGCCTTTCCTGTCAATACATCGATACCCTTATCGGTCAAGTGTACGCTGTTATTTTTTTCATCTATAACAAAATACAAAGGATCGGTAACTATATACATCTCACGATTGTTATCCTGCATATAGTGTGCTTCAGTAGCAAGCATCGACTGTTTTACGCCCTCTTGGCTCAAGAACTTAATAAGAGGTCCATATTTCGGAAGACCCTTATAAGCACGGAACAACTTCAAGTTACCCTCTTTTACCTTCTCCTTGTCGTCACTTGCCATAAGCGTCTTTGCCTCCACAAGCAAGTCGGTTACAAGTTTGCGCTGCGCATTATACACATTTTCAACATTGCTGCGATATTCCATGAATAATTGGTCATCGCCCTTTGGCACAGGACCTGCAATAATCAACGGAGTACGTGCATCATCGATAAGCACGGAGTCAACCTCGTCGACAATAGCATAGTTGTGCGCACGTTGAACAAGCTCCTCCGGAGCCATTGCCATATTATCACGCAAGTAGTCGAAACCGAACTCATTATTTGTACCGAAAGTAATGTCGGCATTATAAGCGGCACGGCGTTCAGGAGAATTGGGCTGTGTCTTATCTATACATGCAACCGATAAACCGTGGAACATATATAACGGTCCCATCCATTCGGAGTCACGTTTTGCCAAATAATCATTTACTGTCACAACATGCACACCGTTACCGGTCAAGGCATTAAGGAATACCGGCAATGTAGCTACAAGAGTTTTACCCTCACCGGTAGCCATCTCTGCGATTTTACCTTTACTGTCTTTACCATTACCATTGTCATTAAGGACGATACCACCTATGAGCTGCACATCATAGTGAACCATATTCCAAGTAACTTCATTGCCTCCGGCTACCCAATGATTCTTATATATGGCTTTATCTCCATCGATTGTTATGAAGTCCTTTCCCTGAGCTGCAAGTTCACGGTCAAATTGAGTGGCAGTTACTTCAATTGTTTCATTTTCCTTGAAACGGCGAGCCGTATCCTTTACCACTGCAAATACTACAGGAAGAACTTTCTTCAACTCAACTTCCAAGTCTTCAAGTATTTCCTTGTTCAACTTGTCTATTTCTTCCCAAAGCGGTTCACGCTGTTCGTAATCAAGAGTTTCAACTTCTTCTTTCAGCGACTTAACTTTATCGCGTTTTTCCTGTACGCTCTCACGCAATTGCGCTTTCACCTCATCGATCTTGGCACGCAATTCATCATGCGAGAGTTTTTCCATTTCCGGATAAACAGCCAGAATACTGTCAAGTACCGGTCTTATTTCACGCAAGTCACGATCGGACTTGGTGCCGAAAAGCGATTTTAAAAAATCTACGAATCCCATTTTATATTCAGTTTTTTATTTTCAGAAATTATAATTTATTGCATATAGGCAAAAAGCCCAAAGCCTCTTATCTTTGCAAAGATAGCAATTTGTTTGTTAAAACACGTAATAACGCCGTATTATTCAAAAATATACGGGCGATCGGCAGCAGCATTGGGCGAACGAATCCTTAATAACCTCGAAACCGTAGGTGCAAGCAATGTGGCATCTACAGGTGTGTTTATTCTTTGCGCCTTTACAGACGGATGAAGAATGTATATAGGCGTATTTACTACATTTACGCGTATTTGCTTGATTTTCTGTTGCTGAGTATTATCACTTCCAAGCAGCACATTCCATCCCGGCATTATTTTTACAATAATATCCCCCGTATGGTCGGCTACAACTCCATTATACAATCTTGTTGCAGTTCTTCCGCTTGGATTATCCAATATCTCGTCTATGCTATAAGACTCAGCTACACCGCTCATTCTGCGCAGGAAGTCACTTGCATTGCGACGCACCTCTTTCAAGTCAAGATTCTTTTCCTTTATCAGTTTACGGTTAAGGTAGAAACATTCATTATGATAGTCATCCACCCACTGTGCATTACCGTATACCGCCATCAAGTACAAGTTCAGCAACGACTTGGCTTTCGACGGATTAAAGTCCCCCGACGGTATATTATATTTGGCATCTGCAACACTTTCATCGTTAAAGTATCCGGTAGAGGATACAACCACCAATGTATTCTGCAACCCTACTCCGGCATCGATTGCATCAAGTAACCGTCCAAGCTGACGATCAAGACGCAAATACTTATCCTGCAGTTCCACGCTGCCATCACCGCCGTCCAAGCCATAAGGAGCAAGCGAATAAGCAATGTTCAGCATATCGGTTTCTCCGCGTTTTCCCAAATTCAAAGATTCAAGGAAATCAAGAGCTACCGAAGTAACTTCCTCATTTACCAATGCAGATTTCTTATAATTCTCGTAACGATCTTTACGTGATGCAGGGAAAATATATTTAAACGGATAATATTTCTTGTGAGCCGGTATATCGGGATACTTGGCAAGCGCCATTATGGGCGACCACGACATTGTATCTATGCGAGCCGATAATGGTGACTTGTAATTGCGAGTGGTTATTACCTGAGGAACATCGGTATAATATGTTGTAGTCGACCACTTGCCGTTCAAATCGTTTATCCAAAATGCTCCATTTCCTGCATGTCCTGCAAGAACAATAGCTTGCTGAGCGTCAGGGGCAATGGAATACACATACCCCAATCCTCCTCCCGATATTTTAAGTTCATCACCTATTGTAGACACTTTCAATGCTTTCGGAGAAAGTTTCTCACCGGTAAAGTTACCCATCTTATCAAGATCGGTAAGGATATTCTGCTCTAAACGCTTTTTGACATCATAAATTTTAGTTCCGGTCAATCCGTTTATGCGCGGATAAGCTCCGGTAACAAGCATAGCCGTAGTCGAAACAATATCCGGATTTTCTATATTGAAATCCACATCTCCAAAACACGCCCCGTTTTCAGTCAAACGTTTAAAACCATTATTGCCGAAATGAGCCTGCAGTAATTCAATATAATCGCTTCTCAACTGGTCTATCATTATTTCCACCACCAATTGAGGACGACCGTTATCAGCTTGCGACATGGCAGAAAGAGCCACCATCGACGCCAATATCGATGTTATGAGCCTGTTTCTTCGCCTTTTATCTCGCATTTAGTCTTTTGTCTGTAGATTAATATATAACAAGCCGACCGCAACATAGGACATAGCATCAACGGGAAAACTGCGGCATTAGCCGTTTGCGGTATCCCGCACCAAGCTGCCATAAGTACAATCAGCACCGCAAAGTTAGCAAAATGATAGCAATAAAGAAGTTTTTTTGCCGATTTTATCCATATCAAGACTGCCGGAAACAAATAGAACGGATTCATCCACACACCATTCCAATTAGGAGAGGTTGCCTCATGTGTCGATATGAATATCAAAAAGAACAGCAACATTCCATAAAGTGACATTATTCCATACAACACAGTATCAAACCATCTCGTTATACTCCTGCACTTAATGTCATGCCATGAAACTAAAATTACAATCAACAAAAGCAATATAGTTACAAACATCGGAGAAACATACCATGAGGTAGGAGGAAGAACATCTCCGTTTTCATCGCCATCGTTCAGTACCACGGTTTCTTTCACTAAGGGAACACGTTCACCATCACGCACGAATGTTGCTCCGGCGCAAGCTTCCATCAGTACCATCGGCACAAACATCTGCTCTCTATAAGTGATTTTCCTGTCAAGTCCGCTTCCCAAAGCCATATCTATCCCGAATTGAGACCACGAATAATTCGCATTATATCGGTGCATCATTTCACGAAACGTTGTGGTATCACTCATTGCCGGATATTCAAGCGTACCCTCGGTTGCCATTTCTATAATATCACGCGGACGTGTCGAACAGTTGTCAAGGACATAATTATACCTGTATGTAGCATTCCAAGGCAAGGCATTATTCACCAAATACTCATAGGCATGCCGAGCCTGTTCTTGCGACAAGTTCAGTATTTGCTCAACCACCTTACGATTAGAATACCCGCGCAACATATAGTCTGTGCTATAGCCTTTCAGCATATAGTCCGTTTCACCCTTCACGAAACGATATACAAAATTAGGAGCGTCAAAATCAAAAACTCCATAATTATAAAAAATTCCCGCTCCATTGGAAAATCCTACCTTTATTCCGGCATGACCGTATAATTCATATTCAAGACTACCCGGATAAAACGTAACAAGGCTGATAGTCAAGCTGTCGGTAGATTTCTCGACCTGATTCTTATCAGACTTTATTTTGTCCTTTAACAATCCTTGCGATTGCGCCGACACACACCCTAATACAGCAATCAAAATTATAATAAAAATCTTTTTCATCTTCGCATTTCAATCATTCTGCGAAATTACTCATATTCCCCCAAACCCGCAACATGCTCACTAAAATAACCTTATTCGGGTCATTTTTCTGCTGATGGTTCTGAATCGTTTTTAAGACGATATTCACGCGGAGACACTCCAACATGCTGCTTGAAGAATTTCCCGAAAAAAGACTGGTTAGGAAAATTCAACGCCACACTGACCTCCTGCACCGTACTTGCCGACGAGCGCAACATGACTTTAGCAGCCAATATTACGTATCCGTCAATCCATGAGCCGGCTGTCTTTCCACTCACACTTTTAACAACCGTGGATAAATGTTTTGGTGTGATACATAGTTTATCGGCATAGAATTGCACCGAACGTTCATCCCTGAAATTATGTTCAAGCAAAGTAAAGAAATTAAAGAAAATCTCTTCATTACGAGACCTTTTCACCGATGTGTACATATTACGGCTTTTATATGCCGAAAGTGCCGTATATAGCAAAGACTGCAACATGCCGTTAACTACTTTCTTCTTATAAATACCCACATCGGAGCGCACCAACATCCACAAGAACGAATGCATTTTTTTAAGCATATCCATCTCCTCAGCAGTGAGTTCCACTACCGGTGATGTTCGGAAAGTCATCACGGCAGGCAGGGCGGTAAGTATATCCGGAATAAGTTCGTCTACACAACGATTGCTCACGGCAATAAACAAGCCTTTAAAATCATCGGAATGCTTATAACCATGCAAAATATGATCGGGCATCAAGGTAACGAGACTGTTAGCCGGTACATTATATTCTTTCAAGTTCAGTTCCACGCTTGCACTTCCCTGTACACACAAGACGAATATAGGCATTTCTATCATTACCGGCGTGTCATCCACCGACACACTGCGAATATCATCGAAAATAAAAACATCCTCATCAATTTTATCGGGATTGATAAGTTTATCAAAATCGGTGACTTTTATCATATTCTGTTTTTGCATATTTCGCATAATTCTTACATATCTACCACAAATATAGGTATTCTTTTTTTCTTTTTATATCAATTTAGGAATTTTAGAACAAATATTTCGCAAACAGACCTTTTGCGATCATATAATTAAATGCAACTTTGCACCACTATAATAATAATTGCACTTTTCTATTATTTATAGATTCTATTCATAAATAAGAAATGCCCCGCTCGTGAGAACAGGGCATTTTTGCTATTACGGTTTTCCGAGATTCAATCAGAGACTTAACCTCTTTTTCACAATACGGTAAATCAGGCCTACCCAAAACACTACTGACGTGCCGACCACTATATATACCCAATCAAGAACCGACAACGCTTCTACACTGAACATTTTCCCTCCGAATTGAACTATCAGTACCTGACCGACAAAAATCACCACTACCGATGCAAAAAACACCTTAGATTCTGCAATTTTACTAAGCAATCCTTCAGCAGAATCAAAACATTTCACATTAAATAAACTCCAGAATTGCAAGAACACGAATATAGTAAAGAACATAGTACATTCTTTCGTTGTCATGCTATCTGCTATTGAATAATGGAAATCCAAGAAAGAATTCAGATATCCGATCATAGAGAACTCTGCCATTGTATCTATACCTGCATTCTTGAAATACTGTAACAATCCGAACAACGATAATACGAATAACATACCCACTCCGAATATATACTTCCACATTGATCGTGATATAATGAAATCGGTACGGCGGCGCGGTTGCTCTTTCATCACACTTTCCGATGCCGGAAGGGATGCAAACGCAAGTGCCGCAAACGTATCCATTATCAAGTTAACCCACAACATCTGTGTAACAGTAAGCGGTGATTGATAACTCATGAATGCACCCATTGCCACTATTGCACAGGCAACTACATTCACCGTTATTTGGAAAAGAATAAACCGCTGTATATTTTTATATAACGAACGTCCCCACATGACAGCCTTGGATATGCTGGCAAAAGAATTATCCACTATCGTAATGTCGCTCGCTTCTTTAGCAACCGATGTTCCGTCGCCCATAGACAGACCTACCGATGCAGCATTTAATGCCGGAGCATCATTTGTTCCGTCACCGGTCACAGCCACCACTTTACCTGCATCTTGCAGCAAATTCACCAAACGGGATTTATCACTCGGACGCGCACGCGACATTATCTTTATCTTTAATGCTCGCTGCTGTGCTTCCTTATCGTCAAGAGCAGCAAAATCAGGTCCTGAAATATGGTTTTCCTCTTTTGTATCACCTTCTTTCCAGAGTCCTACCTGACGACCTATCTCCGTTGCTGTTCCCACCGTATCACCGGTCACAATCTTAACTTCAATTCCTGCACCGAGACAATCATTGATTGCAGCCGGAACTTCGGCTCTTACGGGATCGGCAATAGCCACAACGCCAAGTAATTCAAGTTTGTCGGCGACCACCTTACGGTTGACAATGGCCGCTTCTCCATCTTCCAGCACTTGATAAGCGAAACCGAGTGTTCGCATCGCCTTGGCTTGGAATCCTGCAAGCATATCGGATATTTTATCTCTACCGGTATTTTCGGCTACGGTTTTGCACAACTTCATAAGTATCTCAGGTGCGCCTTTCACATAAAGTACTTTCTTTCCGATTGCTTTACTATCAACAATTGTCGCCATATATTTGCGCTCGGTAGAGAACGGTAATTGCTCTACGACCGAAGTTGTCTCTCTTATAGGTAAATACTCCACACCATTGGATTTCAGCCACAACAGCAATGCCCCTTCCGTAGGATTCCCAAGAGCTTTAGGTTTCTCCACATTTGATTCATCCAAATACGCCGTAGAATTACATGCTATACCCTCCGCTATAATTTTTGAAGTACTATCATCTCCCAATGAACCGGATAGCGAGAAGAAATGCGCCTCATGTACACTCATCTGATTTTGCGTGAGTGTTCCGGTCTTATCGGTACATATTATATTTGTTGCACCCATAGTTTCGCATGCGTGCATTTTTCGTACAAGATTATTAGCTTTCAGCATGCGACGCATACTCAAGGCAAGACTTAATGTAACACTCATAGGCAATCCTTCCGGAACGGAAACCACAATAAGCGTAACGGCAAGCATTATAGTTACCATTGTATAATTAAGGAAATCGGCAGTGAACACCTCCGTACCATAATCATACATAGCAAACCTACCTATCAGAATCAATCCGGCTACAACATAACTCATCATTGAAATCACTTTGCCTAAGCGGTCAAACTGTTCAAACAACGGTGTCTTACGGTTATCTTCTATTTGTGCTTCGGTGTAAACCTTACCGTATTCGGTATTGTCACCTACAGCAAACACTCGCATAACGCCATGACCTTCCATAACAGTAGTCCCGCGCATCACATGATTGGACGGATAAGTCACCTCTTTTTCTTTCTTTGCTTCATGCGGCTTATGTGTCTTGTTTATCATCGGCTCGCCGGTAAGAGTGCTTTCATTTATACTAAGCATCATGCTATCCAGCAATTCACCGTCGGCAGGAACTTCCTCGCCGGTTTCAAGCATTACCACATCACCCACAACAATATCTTTACGCGGTACTTCGGTAATTTTCCCATCGCGCACCACTTTCACAGCGATATCATCATTTACTTGATTAAGCAATTGAAACTTCTTGTTGGCATTAACCTCAACCATAAAACCTACCACAGTGGCAAGCATAACGGCAACAAAAATACCCAACGGTTCGAGGAATACCGACATATCATGCCCCAACCAAAATGCTTCGTATGCCGATATACACACCGAGAGTAGCAATGCAACCAGCAGGATTCTGATAAGAGGATCTTTAAATTTCTCAATAAATTGCACCCACAAGGATGTCTTTTCAGGAGGCGTAAGTATATTCACGCCATTCACTTCTCTACTTTTAAGTACTTCTTCATGGCTTAAACCGCCAAAATGATGATGTTTCATAGATTCTTTTTTTAAACTAATATTAATAGGGCTTATATATTTTTTATACGTCAAACGACAAGCGTTTTCCTCTCGTGCTTGTCAGGACTTCTCCGTTTTCATATACTTTGCTGCCATTTACAAATGTAGCGTACACCTTATTATGGAAACGTACGCCCTCAAACGGCGACCATCCGCACTTCGACTTTATATCCGCTTTCTTCACTTCATAAGGCGCATTGCCGTCAACCAGAACCAAATCGGCATAATAGCCTTCACGGATAAATCCGCGCTTACTAATACGATACAATATCGCAGGGGCATGACACATCTTATCCACCACCATCTCTGTGGTGAATATTCCCTTATCAGCCATTTCAAGCATAGCTGCAAGCGAATACTGCACAAGGGGCATACCCGAAGCCGCAGAAAAACATCCTCCCTGCTTTTCGTTCAGCAGATGCGGAGCATGATCGGTGGCTACAACGTCGATCAACCCTGTATTCAAGCCGTTGCGCAATGCGCTACGGTCAGCATGAGTTTTCACGGCAGGATTACATTTTATCCTATTCTCATAATATGCATAGTCATTATCGGTGAACCACAAATGATGTACACACACTTCTGCCGTAATTTTCTTTTCCGCCAAAGGCTTTCTTTCAAGCAATGCAAGTTCTCGAGCCGATGACATGTGAAGCACATGCAATCGAGTACCGCATTCATGTGCGAGTTCCACAGCACGAGCCGTACTCACATAACAAGCTTCGGCGCTACGCACGAGCGGGTGGAAATACACAGGCAAATCATTGCCGAAACGATTGCAGTAATACGCCCTATTACGGTTTATTGTAGCTTCATCTTCGCTATGTATGGCTATTATCGATGGAATCTCACTGAATATACGGCGCAACGTATCCTTATCATCCACAAGCATGTTTCCGGTAGAAGAGCCCATAAACACTTTCACCCCGCACACACGGGAGTAATCCACATTGCACAACACATCGATATTGTCATTAGTTGCTCCAATATAAAAACTATAGTTGGCAGGCGACACCTGCGCAGCACGGTCATATTTTTGTTCAAGCAATTCTATCGTAGTAGTGGCAGGCTTGGTATTCGGCATATCCATAAATGATGTTACGCCTCCTGACACGGCAGCATGAGATTCGCTTTCCATATCAGCCTTATGCGTCAGCCCGGGTTCCCTGAAATGCACTTGGTCGTCAATTACACCGGGCAAAAGCATCTTTCCTCCGGCATCGGTACGTTCCCTGCATTCTTCAAGCTCGGTCTGCGAAGGAACACCGGCAGCAACCTTGTTTATGACTTCGCCGTCAATCACCACATATCCGCAAAAACGCTTGCCTTCGTTGATGATTTCGGCATTGTATATAATATGCTTTGACATGTTACTCACATTAGGAATTAGCGGTTGTAGGTCTTAAACCAACTTTCTACTTTAAGTTTAATAACCCCGAATACGGCTTCGCCAAAAATGCCGGAGTTCATCTTACTTGTTCCCAACACACGATTAACAAAGATGATAGGAACTTCTTTTATTTTAAAACCATACTTATGAGCCGTAAATTTCATTTCTATCTGGAACGCATAGCCCTTGAACTGAATCTTATCCAAATCTATCGTTTCCAATACCTCACGACGATAGCATACAAATCCGGCGGTAGTGTCACGTACATTCATTCCTGTAACAATGCGCACGTATGCCGAGGCATAATATGACATAAGTACACGCCCTATAGGCCAATTCACCACATTCACCCCTGTAATGTAACGAGAACCGATAGATACATCGGCACCGTCATCGGCGCAAGCTGCACGTAACGGAACAAGATCCTTGGGATTATGAGAAAAATCTGCATCCATCTCTATCACATAATCATACTTATGCTCTATAGCCCACTTAAAACCGGCTATATAAGCTGTTCCCAAGCCCTGCTTCCCGGGTCGCTTTAGAATATGTACACGCGGTTTGCGTGTCATTATTTCTTCAACGATGCCGGCAGTTCCGTCGGGAGAATTATCGTCAATCACAAGAATATCAAACTGGTGTTCCAATCCGAGTACCGCATCTATTATCTTGGATATATTCTCCTTTTCGTTATAGGTAGGAATAAGTACGATGCTATCCGATTTGTTAACGTCCATAATCAAAGTTTACGCTTTTATCATTCTATTAAACTGCAAATTTAGTGAAATTTTACGCAAAGCCGCTATGATTTAATCTTAAATATAGTTATACGGCACTTATTTTCATAAAGTTACTAAAATAGCACATTATATTTACCCAAAAGGAAAGCCGGATAATAGGATTGCTTAGCCCGACGCAATCCTTCGTCACCGGCATCGTCCTGACGGTTTATCCACTCCACCTCGGGATACTTTTCCCTTATATAACGGGCAAAACTCCAATTGACCGTTTCTGCCGAGCCGTTAATCCCTCTCAACGACTTTTCGACATGTACATGAAGAACATTATTCAGCACCTCACCCACGGTGAAAGCAACCACCTTATCCCCTATTCTCAAGCACATAGATTCAAAAGGATATGCCGGCAGATTCTTCAGCACTTTCCACACCTGCTCTCGTTCATATTGAGCCATTGCTGATTTTTTTCCATCACTGCACACATTTTCAAAACATGCCATAACCATAGGCAGATTACCGACCTCAACAGGCTCAAACGTTGCTTCGGGATTATCCTGCATGAAACGATTGCAATGATTGCGTTTCTTGCCGAGTTTTTTCCCCGACAGCGTAGATAAAGCGTCCATTGTATAAATATAATCGCTCCACTGACGCAACGGATACACGCTCTGCGGATTCAAATCGATGAATTTCTCCAAGTTAAATTCCGTTATGGCAGAAAACCCCAAGCGATAACCACGCTCGTTACAATAGTCCTTCAATAATTCGACCGATGCATCCAACGGAAGAGAACCTAAAGGCTGTGAGAACGCTTTGCAGCACAAATCATCTTCCGCCAGTCCCTTTATGAACAGCGTATCCTTATAAACACAATACTTATACTTGAAATAGTCTATCCACATAAAAATGCCGCCTGCCGTATAATCACACGACATTCCCTTAAACCCTCTTAAATAAGGATATATTTCAGGAAGAGATTCAAGTGTAAGTTCTTTAAACTCTAAAGGTGAAATCATCGTCTTCGGTTTTCTTTCTTATATAATAACAATAAATAAGGCTTTTTTACTATGCAAATTTACATCATTCTTATAATTATCCCTACTTTTGTGTTATAAACAATAAAACAACATTACTATGAATAATTTTGTATATGACATACCGGTAAAGGTATATTTCGGAGAGAACCAACTTTGTCACCTCGGCGAAGAGTTAAAAAAATACGGTAGTCGCGTATTACTCACTTACGGAGGTGGTTCTATCAAGAAAATCGGTCTTTATGACAAGGTGATTAACGAACTGAACAGCTCCGGGCTTGAAGTATTTGAACTTTCGGGTATTGAACCAAATCCACGCATAGATTCAGTGAGAAAAGGAGCGCAAATGTGCAAAGAACACAATATTGATGTACTGCTCGCAGTGGGCGGTGGCTCCACGATAGATGCCACCAAGTTCATGGCGGCAGGAGCATGTGTTGACCATGACCCATGGGATTTCCTGAGCGAAAAATGGTCGCCTATCGAAAAAGCTCTGCCTATTGTATCTATTCTCACCCTTTCTGCAACCGGTTCCGAAATGGATTGCGGCGGTGTAATAAGTAATCCCGAAACAAAAGACAAAATAGGACGCTTGGCACCGCCTATGCTGCCCAAAGTTTCGTTCCTCGACCCCACTTTAACCTATAGTGTAAACGCTTATCAAACGGCTTGCGGAGCTGCCGACATGATTTCACACATTCTTGAAGTTTATTTCAACATGGAACAGGACTTGTATATGCTTGATTGTTTCATGGAAGGAATGCTGAAAACCATTATCAAATATACTCCCGTTGCAATACAAGACCCTGAAAACTATGAAGCTCGCGCAAACCTTATGTGGACATCGTCGTGGGCTATCAACGGATTTATTAATGGAGGCAAACGCCTTGCTTGGAGTTGCCACCCTATGGAGCATGAGCTGTCGGCAATCTACGACATTACACACGGTTTGGGACTTGCCATACTCACACCGAGGTGGTTGGAATACTGCTTGGACGAAACCACGGTATCAAAATATGTGCAATTTGCCACCAATGTATTTGGGGTAGAAGCCTCATTGCCTCCTATGGAAATTGCCCGCGAAGGAATACGCAGATTGTCGGAATTCCTATTTGACACCATAGGATTGCAACGCACATTCACCGAAGTTGGCATCAAAGAGGAAGACTTCCCCGTAATGGCACGCAAGGCATGCGGCAACGGCACACTTAAAGGATTCAAGCACCTCAACCAACAAGACATCGAAGCCATCTTCCGCATGTGCCTGTAATTCGCATACAGCCTAAACTATACGATTCTTTGTCGGCAACCGGTTTTATTCCGGACTTACCGACAAAGAATCGTGTTTTTTATAAAATCCTCAACAATTATAGTTGCCGCTTCTTTCTTTTCCAACTTAATATTTACATTGCATATCGTAAGTACCACTTAACATTTACAATGTAAATCTGCAACAAAGACAACGATTATCCATAATTTCACAAGCTCTATCACCGAAAAACTTAATCAAAAAAGCACTCTCAATTCACCAAATTATACCCAAATTCGGTGAATACACCCACTAAATTAGGGGCAAATTTAGTGATTACACTCTCTAAATTCAGTATAAATTTGGCGATTTAAATAAAATAGCATACCTTTGTGTAAATTATAACAAGCTATGATACAAAGAGCTATATCCAAATACATACTCAATGACTTTTCTCGTAGAAAAGTCATTGTCCTAATGGGCGCACGACAAGTGGGCAAAACCACTCTTTTGCACTCAATAGAGAACGCAAAAAATCACTCATTGCACTTGAATTGCGACAACTACGACGACATTGCCATATTAGAAGATAAGACATCAACCGAGTTAGAAAACCTCTTGAAGGATTATGATATGGTGTTTATAGACGAAGCTCAACGAGTAAAAGATATTGGTCTGACTCTTAAAAAGATAGGCGATCTATCTCTTGACACTCAAGTAATAGTTACCGGTTCTTCAAGTTTTGACATCGCAAACAGCATCAACGAACCGGCAACAGGAAGACTAATTGAATACAACCTTTTTCCTTTTTCACTCAACGAACTTGCCACACACTTTTCTCAAAAAGAAGAATCCAGGCTTCTTTCCACAAGGCTTATATACGGAATGTATCCGGAAGTCGTGACATTTCCCGGTGACGCAAAACGCACTCTCATCGGGCTAACCAACAACTACCTATACAAAGACATTCTATCTTATAAGGGAATAAAAAAGCCTGAAATATTACAAAAGCTTGTACGTGCTTTGGCATTACAAATAGGAAATGAAGTGTCATATAACGAATTAAGCAATCTATTGGGTATTGACAAATCCACCGTGGAAAATTATATCAACCTGCTTGAAAAGTGCTTTGTAATATTTCGACTTGACTCATATAGTAGGAATCTACGGAATGAAATAAAAAAAGGCAAAAAGATTTACTTCTACGACAACGGAATTCGCAACGCTATAATCTCTAACTTTGCATCGCCCGACATGCGTAACGACATGGGGGCTCTTTGGGAAAATTTCATGATAAGCGAACGCATGAAACGAAACGCTTACGCCAAAAGCTATGCAAACTTATACTTTTGGCGTACTCACGACCAAAGTGAAGTAGATTTAATCGAAGAAGAAGACGGATTATTGCGCACTTATGAGTTTAAATGGAATCCCAAAGCCAAAGCTAAACTCCCAAAGAAATTCGCCGATACCTATCCTGTCGCTTCTTTTGAAACAATAACGCCCGAAAACATGTGGAGCTTCGTCACCCTATAACATAGCAAGAAATGACTTATTTAACTTTCTCTCCTTCGGGTTACGTATTTTTATCATTAAAGGCAAACCCAATCTTACGATTCGGAAGGCTTTCCTCAGCACGTTTCTCTTTAAGCGTTTCCATAAATTCTCTTTTACACGCCAACATTTCATTGAGCATATTTTCAAGATGGTTTTCCGGCTTATATTCCGGTAAAACAATTTGATAAGCAGTATAAACACAACGTTTATTTTCTACATCGGATCTAATTAACATGCTGAGAAAACCGGTACTATTATTAACCTCATTTGTAGCTTCCAAAATAGGCAACATATATTCTGTTTCTTCTATTTCATACCAAGGCAAATCAATCACAGTAATAAAACTTTTGAATACTTTAATCATAAATTTTTCGCCTTTATAGTTTCCTACGAAAATATAAAGTAACGGGGGTACAACTTCATATTCATTTTCATATGTTATTGAGAATCCTATCTTCGGAAGTATTCGTTTGAGTATCCTTTTATTCCTATTATCAGAACATTCATAATAAAAAAGATTCCAGAAGCCTTCACACCATGGATAAAGGCATATAAGTAACACTAATATTAATATAGGGTGAAAAGTACCATTCACAATATAATACACGCATACTCCAACCGCAGAGATCAGGCCTACCAGCCATAAAATCCCTCTCATCGTTTCTTTCACATCTTTCATATCTCCTCTTAATTACTCTTAAATTTATATTTCAATCTATTCATTTTTCTACACTCTAACTCGTTGGCTAAATTATATTAATCTCCTTCATAATCTTAATATTTTGACGCTATTGATATTCTTAATTTGAAACCAAAGCAAACAATCCACATATTGCAGCGGCTCCCATAAGCACCAAAAACAAAACAAATATTATCCTTTTATTCATAATAATGTTATCCATTTTTTTCACATTTGCTACAATACATTTTCTTTGAATCTGTTTTACACAACTGAGAGCCACAATCAGGACAGAAAAATATATCACGATTATTATGTCCATTTCCTAAACTCATCCTAAGATTATACGGAATTTCTCGTCTTTGTTGGACATACCTGCGTGCAATTCGTTCAAACATTCCATCATCACAGCACGCAAGGCACTCTCTACATATATATTTACCATTTGTACATTGCTTGGTCTCTCTAGAGTCTATTAACCCCCTTTTACATTTATAACAATAATTCAAATAAACACTAACATTATATTCATTACATTTATTGTTTATACATCTAAAATAACAATATCTATTAAAACTTTCTAATCTTATTGGAAACAACAAATGTCCACAGGCTCGACACTTTAATTGATTAAACTTCCTATAAGCCCTAAATATAATAGCGGCATAATCTTTTATTGTACTTGAGAGTTCATATAAGCCATTCTCTGCTATTCGAATTTGTTCATATCCAAGAATTCTACTCATTTCCAATATTGTGTACTTAGACCAATAAGAATCTTCATCTGCGTAATGTTCCAAATTACTACGAAAACATTTTTTTCCCATACACCAATAATAATTTAAACCTGTCGCACAATGTTTTTCCCAACTTATGTCTGGCGTACAACATTTTTTACTATTTAGATTTTCTTGCTTTAGAAAACAATTTTCTATTGCGTTTAGGCTATCACTTTTCTTGAAATAAAACAATTGTTTTAACTCATATAATCGTTGTTCATTAAATGGAATTTCATAATAACCCCATCTAGTTGCATCTTCTCCTAGATATTCCCTTAAAGATTCTTGTATATTCAATCCAGAAAGATTGAAATTTTCTATTCGATATCCATATTCTTGCGATTCACGAAGTATCCCCAATGTATACTCTTTGGGGTAGATCCTGATTTTCACAGGTTTTAAAAACTCTTTTACAACTTCATCCAAGCTATTTAAATGTTTCGATTTTACTAAACAAGCTTCTTCGCCTAGTTCTAACGGTATTGTATGTATGCCATATATTTCATAAATCTTTTGCCGTATTTTTTCACAGGACACATCTATTAACTTTAATTTCGCATTTTCTATTTCTTCTATTGGTTCTATTAAATATTCATTTATCCATATCAAGTCTTTTTCGGGTATTATCCAAACATTGTCACATGATTTTAAATTTATGCAATCATATTTTTCACATTTTCCCCAATTTTCCAGCTCAACAGATTCGCCTTCGCATACACAATACTTTTTTCTACTAAATTTATTATCAAAAAAAGTTTTTAATCTTTGTTGTATAACATCATTCTTGTTTAATACATTTTTGTCAAGTTCAAAAACAATTGCAAAATCAATAAAACCAACAAAGTTTTTATTATATACCGCACCTCCATTACAAATAGGAAGAATCTCCTCCAAATTAAATTTTACATTTGGATTTTCCTCATCACATTTTTGAATAGCAATATCAAGCACGCCGTCTATTTTCAGTAATGAACTACCATTAGATTCCTTTAAAGTTATTAATGAATCACATAATAGTTCATTTGTAATATCAACAGAAGTATCTGGAGATTCTATACAATCTCGACATTGGGCATAGAAATTCTTTCTATAATTTAAAAACATTTTAAACAAATCAATATCAAAAATAGTATTTTGCAATTTTACATCAAAAAGATATCGACATATCACACATAGTTTCAATTCAGACTTCAATAAAGGATAATAGTCGTTTAACACCTTATTATCCACCAAACAAGGATCACCCGACAACCAATTATGCAACTGATTTAAAATATACTGTGATTTTGTTATTTCACTTGAAATACACCCTTCTCTTATAATATAATCAATATTTTCAAAAAGATTTTTATCTTCATCTATTGAAACTTCTGAATATATTTTATACTCTAAACTAAATTCTAAAAGTATTTCCCTTATTTGTTCCTGTTTATTTATTGATAAGCACTTTCCAATTTTGTTTATAATATTTAAACAAATGTGTTTCCAGTTCTCATTCAACTGATTAATTGCAGATATAAGAATCTCATTCTCCCAATAATGATTATTTAAGCACCATAATAAATACTTAAACTTATATCCATTATTACCTGTCACACTTTTCAAAACCCGAATCCAATCTTCAACTATATTCGGATTCATTTCATGACATGTATACTCTCTCCAGTATTCATCATCTTTAATTTCAACATCAGCTAACATTAAAACAGTAGCTATAGATTCATTAAAAACATATGCCGACTTAAAATCTATATTATCATTTTCCGATTCCCAATAAATCTTATCTCCAGAACTTTCATCATATCGTTTTGTTTCTTTTGCATGTATAAAAAACATAGATTTGACCTTAAATGTCTCAACAAATTTTTTTCTTATTTTTACCCTAAACATTTATAACTTTCTTCTTTTAAAGTTTCCAATTCCAAATGACTTTATTGCGGGATAGTTTTACAACTTATCCCAATTATATAATCATTTCTTATTAACACTTTGTAAAAATACACCGAGAAAAACAGCTTTCCTAACATCACTTAAATAAAAATTAAAAGGCTAAACCTTAACGATTTAGCCTTTTCAAACATTCATATAAATCACATTTATACCAAACTAATTCTTTAAATCCTTTTCGTTTTTTTCCTTTAGGTATATGTCCATTGGTAACGTGTAAATCGAATGTAGGTACAGACATATTCATAAATTCAGCTGCCGATTGTTTGCTCATAGGCTCTCTTGCTATGATATTAATAATATCTATTGCTTCTTGCTCTCCTATTTCGCAAGTATTAGACTCAAGTTTATCAGCCACCTGTCTTAACTCTTTTATTAACATTTTTATGATGTACATAATTATTTGTTTTTTAATTCCTTAATTAGACGTTCTTTTACTGCATTTAAACTTGTTTACAATGATTATTAATAAGAATAAAAAATATATTATATAAGATAATACCAACAATTCTAAATTACTTATCGGAATCCTAAATATAACATCATAAATATTTGTAGTTATAACTATAAGATTGGATATTATTATTAGTCTATACCAATTACAAAATTTAAATACATAACTACAAACATAAAGCAATATAGTTGTAATAAGAGAATTCCCTACAAGGTAATCTAAAATATAAACATATCTATTAATTATATCAAAATAATACAATGTATTATTCACAAGCATTCCCACCATTTGTATAATCGGAATGTATTTAATCAGCAATAAGAATCCTTTTTTCATCTCAAACAAATTTTATTACACACATATAGCAAATATGGATGGTGTTTTATCTCTCTCAATCAACCAACCAATTATTGATTACACATTTAATCATTTACTCTGTTAATTTGTTAATCAGATGCCTTTTTACTGCATTTAAACTTGTTTACTATGATTATAAATAAGAATAACACACACACCGAATAATATAATACCAGTAATTGTTTATCTGAGATTGGTAATCTTATAATTGTATCAATTATATTTATAGTGATACTCGTTAAATTAGCGAATAATATAATCCTATACCAATTACAATAACCAAATAAAAAACTACAGATATACAGAAGTATAATCATAATTACAGAATTTCCTATAAAATAATTTGAAATTCGAGCAAAATTCAAACAAAAATCAAAATAATACAATGTATTATTCACAAGCATTCCCACCATTTGTATAATCGGAATGTATTTAATCAGCAATAAGAATCCTTTTTTCATCTCAAACAAATTTTATTACACA
>JAFUKL010000029.1 GCA_017473615.1 Muribaculaceae bacterium
CAAGATATTAAGGCGATGACAGCGCGGGGGATCCACCTCTACCCATTCCGAACAGAGAAGTTAAGCCCCGTAGCACCGATGGTACTGCGAAAGCGGGAGAGCAGGCAATCGCCGCCTATGTGAAGAGAAGAGAAAGAGAGCTGACGGAACACAAGACCGCACACCTCTTTCTCTTCTCTCTCTTTTTATACCCTCTCCCTCCCGTAAGGAGCAATGGGAGAGAAATGGGGCAAATAAGGCTAATATGCCTAATAAGCCTAATAAGTACACTAAGAACCTTAAAGGAAAGAATGATCGCTTTTGAGAAGTGGGAGCAATAGGAGTAATAAGAGTAATAGGTGAAATAGGATAATGGGGATGAACGCAGTGGCTATTGTGCCGGTAAAATAGTGGCTATAGTGTGATGAAGTGTATATATGTAGAGTGAGGGTGGAAAAGAAACGAGATTGGAGCCTCACGGCTGCAATCTCGCTTTGGTTTGGGTAGCTGTGATTTTCACAGCTACTTAACCGAACAATTATTATTATTCAAAAAACTTAAAAGACTACTTTAGTTGTTTTGCTACCTTGTTTCTTGATGAAGATACCCTTTTCCGGGTTCTCAACTTTTACACCCTGTAAATTATAGTATTCCACAGGTGCATTAGCATCGGCATTAATACCGTCAATAGAAGTAAGTTTGTCACCATCTGAAAACTCAGCAAGCAGTGTACTCTTCGCCGGAGTTGTGCGGGTGTTTTCTCCTACTAATGCATCAGGCAAAGCATATACTGCCATAATTTCATTCCCTGAAGTAATAGCATATAGATTACCGGCATAATCAAATGACATTGCATCAGCTTTTGTTCCTAAAGCTGCCATATCGTTGCCTGTTGATATTTGGTTCATGGTAATTTGACCTTCTTCATCTTCGCTATATTGCATTATTGTAGCATTTGCATCACCTTTAATAGTATGAGCAACGAGACCTAAATCCTCATTTACAGCTAATGCTGCTGAATTATTATGAGATTGTTTTTCGTAGTAAGAATATTCAACATAACCGGTTTTATTGCTATAGTAAAATAATGACGGTTCTGCTTTTTTGGGAGTTCCTCTATATTGTGCCATCCAAAGTCCATTTGTTGTAGCGTCTATAGCGTGAGTACCGTTAAAGAAGTTTACCTTGGTTGTTCCGTCTGAATATAAGAATGGGCTACTGCTTCCATTTGCTCCATACGCAATAGAAGGAGCACCAGTCCATTGATTATTTGAAGCAATATTATACTCATTGATGAAAAACGAAGTTATAGAAGCATCGTTGTATGTTTTGTTAAAATAGGTTGCATCTGCTGTAATTAATACGGTTTCATCACCATAGCCACGAACTGTTATACCAATAGATTTGCCGGCAACATGTTCAGATGTTGTTTTGTCTATAATATTATTTGTTGCGTCTCTTGTTATATTTTTAAATACAGATGAGTTAGAGAAATCTTTGGGATCTATGAAATAAACGCCGTAATAAGTAGCGTGTGTATTAGACATAAATATACGCCCGTCTTTAGAAATACACATATCGGCTGGGCAGGTACCTGCATTTGTTGAAGACGAAGTTTCTCCTTTACCAATCATGTCACATGCAGTATATGGTTTTCCTCCATTTTCAAAGGTAAGTTCGGGTGTCAATGTGTACATTCCAACAGCAACATTAGTTCCTGATGTTGCTTGATGCGCCATATATACACGACCAAAGTAATTACTTTCCG
The DNA here is from genome assembly GCA_017473615.1 of Muribaculaceae bacterium. GTDB lineage: Bacteria > Bacteroidota > Bacteroidia > Bacteroidales > Muribaculaceae > RGIG4576. The sequence goes on from JAFUKL010000029.1 coordinate 1,748, forward strand.
GAGATTGATCAACTACAAAACCGTATGAACGATAGAAGTCAAAACCGTTATTTTTTGAATTATATATCTCTGAAAATGAGTTTACGGGATCGGCTGAGACGGTAACTTTCCAATTGTATGATCCTGCTACGATTTCACCATTAGCGGCATGAACGGTGGCAGTCCATGACTTATTGGTATTATCGGTAGCTGTTGCTTGAATAACTACATCATTCAATCCATCGCCGAATAGTGTTACGGTAGGAGTACCGGTGGCTGCGGTATTGGTTTTGAATGTGAAGTTGTAAGCTTTCACAGTAGTGTTGTTGACTACAGCGGTTGTTTCTTCTTGTTGCAGGTCGTAGGCATAGATACGTGCTTGAACACCTTCAGCCATTTGTGCGTTAGCACAAAGCATGGTTCCCACACCCAAGATAAAGGTAAAAATCTTTTTCATTGTCGTTAATTTTAATGATTAAGGATTTAAAATCCCTAATCTCATACTACAAAAGCGTAATATGAAGTCAAAAAAAGTACCGAAAATGAAAAATAGCGTCTAAAAATTGCAAGGTTAATTAAAACTTATTAAATTTGCTTATTATTACCGTTGATTATCAGTAAATAACAGATGTTTTGATAAACATTTTTTTATTAGGAAACTAACCACAAATAATAAACATTAAAGAATTATTATCACTAATCATTAAACTTTAGGATTTGTCGGGGAAGGGAAACCTCGATATTGTTATTTGGATAGTGACACGTTGATAGAAACGCCATAGCTGCTGTTGGTAGTAGGGTATGCCGTTGATGATACAAGCGGAGTGTTCACTTGGTGGTCGAAGTATGCGCCTACGGTAATACGCTTGCTCATGATGTAATTTGCGGTGAAGTTAATTGACAGTGTTTTACTACCGCTTGTGGCTTGTGTAATGCGTGTGTCTATTTTGCGTATAAGCGCATTGTTGTTTGACAGATTGCATTCAAGATTTAATGTGAGGTCATTACTTACACCTTTCTGACTTCCTCTTATCTTCAAGAATGAATTGAAGTTTACGAACTTATAGCCTGCACCCAGTACGATTGACTTGGTGTTTGCTTCTACTATTTGACCTGCATCGGAGTTAAGTGTCAACGTGCGGCTGTTCCTGTATTCGGCATTGAACGAGATATTATTGTTCATGGTGGCGTTAACTCCAATGAGAGGTGAGAATTTCTCTGTGATAGCTACCGAAGATATGTTATATGGTGATGATGGAATGGGATTCTGTGTCAATTGGTCGCGAGTGAATCCCAGACCGTCGCCTATCGACAGCCAATCGCTGTAGGAAGTGAATGAACCTACGGAGTAGGTACATTGATAAGCGTGCGAAAGTACAAGGCTCTTGAAGTACTTGCGTATTTTGCCTATTTGTATAAGTCCGTCGTAGGTGATACGCCAGTTAGGCAACATCTCCGATAGTCCCGGGAACGGATCAAGCGTTACTTTATGAGGGTTCATACCCGAATATGCTGCCACAAATGCCGGAATGAGTACATCGCTGCTCGTTTCGCTTGTACCGCCGTTGCTTGTATCAAATGGCTGTCCTGCAAGAGAGTGTCCTGCCATAAATCCGCCCGACGGGTAGGTTTTGCCTGCGTATTGCTGTTCCACGCGATTCCTTATGGTAGGAATGTATTCAATGAATTTGTTAAATGCATCGCTGTTGTAACCGTCGTCGGCTGAACTGCCTTTCAGTGAAGTTGCTATTGCGCAGTGTGTCTTGGTGTAGCTTCCGGCATATATTGTCGTCATGTCGTTATACATGAACTGAATCTGATTGGTACGGTTATCGGTACGGTTATTTGTGAGTGTAATCTTCAAACCTCTTACCGGTTCAAGTCCTATTTCAAGGTTGAACTCAGATGTCTTGGAATATATGGCGGGTGAAGTTTGTGTTTCGTCACAAAGCAACCAACCACGGTCTTTGGCCTTTTGGATATAGCTGTCGTCGGTGAATCCAAAGGCAAAATCCAATCCCGGAGCCATAACATCGTAGTGCCCGCTCTGTCCGAATGCATCACCTATTTCGGGAACGAACTGCGGCAGAGACAATCCTCTTGTACTCTTGTAGCGTATGTTGACGTTACGCACCATCATGGCAAAGCGTGTGGCATGCTGACCTATTTCATCCCATACCGATTTTTTCTCGTTAAGCACTTCGGTAATGACGAATTTAATGTTGTCCTTACCGCGATTGAGAATTTCCACCTTATTACCGTCTATGATGCGCGACTTGACAGTGACAGGTTTCCCTTTAGCTGTAGTGGCGGTAATTTTCACTTTTTTAGTCTTCAAATTATGGTTTATTATAATCGAAGTATCTTCTTTCAACTTAAATGTTCGTGTAAATTTCTTTGGCTTTACTTTCTTATTGGAATTTCTCTTGCTTGTCGAAAAGCGGTCGTTCACTTTTTTCAAGTAAGGGAATTTCTTATAGAACTGTTCCAAGTTGAAACGTCCGTCAAAGTTCCATGCGCCTTGATTGGCTACGGTATTTCCTGTGGAAACAGTTTCGATTACAGTACCTCTGTCCCAGTTGTAGGAAGAGTTGTAGGTAACGGATGCTGTTATGAAATCGGTAGCTCCTATCTTGTTAAGAGGAGCTTTATAGCTTGCTGTGAATGTCTGGCGATAGGAGTAGGGTGTACCCAAGTCCTTGATGCTTCTCCACACCGAGTCTTTCCAGTTCTTGTAGCGGTCGGGGAACAGTTTTTTGTTCACTACACCCATAGGCTCTTCGATGTGAGCAGTAGTATTGGAATTGAATGACATGGAAAGAGACTTAGTGAAGTTCCAAGTCAAGGCAAACTGCCTGTCCCATAGGAAATTCTTACTTACAGATATGGGCAGTTCCACGTCTATTCCGCTTTCGTTGCGTTCCTGTTGCTCATAGTAGTAACGCGAAATATTGGTATTGAAGGCAACGGATGCCGGCAGCCAATTGAATTCCCAATCGCGTAGGAATTTCATTCCCTTGCTTTTCCCCTTGATTTTACTGAACGGCTTGAACGGTTTGAAATAAGGAGAATAGTTGTACTGGAAACTTCCGCGGTAGTCGCTGGTGTTTTCAAATACATTATTCGGATCACTGTTGCGTTGCTTATTTGACGAATAGCTGAATGTGAAGTTTGCAGGATCCCAAGGCATGGGGTTCTTACCTGTAATGTCAAATTTCAACCCGGAGATACTGAAACTTTCCACCGTTTTGCTTGTCACGGCGTATGCTTCAATAGAGTCCCGTTGCGCTTTTGTCGAACATGCATCGAGTGCATCATCAAGTAGAACATCCTGGTCTAACGGGTTGTACTTCGGCGTAATCTTTTCTTTGGATATAGAGTAATAGACCGGAGCTTTTAATTTGACCTTTTCGGGAAGGAATCGTCCTAAGTCCACTTGCAGTGCCACGTTGTATTGGTCAAGGTTGTCGAGTCGTCGCTCGTTCAAACTTTGGTCTACAGCACCGAAACCTGTGGTTTCCTTGTGACCTCCCACATTGATGACAGCAATGTCGCTTATACCTAAGTTTACGTTACCTTTAGCTGCCCATCCGCCTTCATTATTGAAGTCGGTAACTCGCAATTCATTGACCCATACGTTACAGTTTCTTACGCTGTTTGAGTTGTTTTTTACACCTATTATTATAACTCGTATATCGCTTAGCGAGGGATTTCCTATTACAGTTATGGTATTGGTTTCCTTGTCGGGATCGGGAGTGGAATAACGTTTGTTATAGGATACGCCCGAGTTTTCTTGGAGTTTTTCTGCATTACGTTGTTTCTTGATAGCCGGGAATATATCAAGGTTGCAATCAAGCATGTTACCTGCCGGCCACACTGCATAGCGGTCGGTGTATCTGCCCGCAGGAGTTACCTCAAGCGGTATTTCATATTCATAATAGTTGTTCTTGACATCAGAACCGAAACGCACAAATAATGATATATCGCCGTTGTTCACTCCGGTGAAATCATCGATTAGAGCTTCGTTGTGAACGAACATTTGAAGACGGTTGTAAATGCGCAAGTCGAGGCTTGTGTTGCGGTAAACGGCACGACTGTTGCCCGGTTCAAGATTGGTGACTTTAAGCGACATCGCCTGTTCATTAAGCTGTGTGGCTTGAGACTGTCCTGAATCTATTATGCGAGTAACACCCGGCGGTAGTACATAGTTTACCGGTTCTCGTCCGGCATGTTCCTCTATGTTGACGGCATCAATGTCGATGTTTCCTTGTGCCGGGATATCACCGGTTACATCTAAGGCGAAATCATAAGGTCGCCATTCGCCGCGAATGAGTTCAAGTGTGGCGAAACGTAAGTGTGTGGCAGCCTTGAATCCCGTCATGAACATGCGTATGAAACGAATTGTAGAGAAATCGCTTATCGAGCCTATAGCTTTCTCATAGTCTTTTACCGGAATCTTGAATTGATACCAAGTGACTGTCTGTTCTTGTCCGTTTCTTGTCTTTACGCGGGACACTTGCTTATTGGTGATATAGTTTTGTCCTACAACAAGGTCGTTAGGGCGTATTGAAATCTTGTATTGGAAATAACGTTCATATTCGTTAAGTGTATTGTCTTGATTGATATCCTCTACATCGGGTACACTGCGAGCCGACTGGTAAAGCGATTCGTCAGAATCCTCAGGAGATAGAGAGTTGCCTTCAGTTCCGTTATAATGCTTGTATCGTTCAAGTATGGACAGTTGTTGTTCATCGTAGTCGTAGCCACGGTAGAAGTGATAATTGTCTCCTGCCGGATCGTTGAAAGGAGAGAATTGGTCATTTTCCATTCTTGCGATGGCCTCGCCCGAGAGTTTCATGCGCAAGTCATTCACATATTTTTGGTATGTGGGAAAAGTCTTTTCGTCCTCGGTACTTAATCCGTTAAGACCTAAGTCTTGATTTTTGCGCGAACCGGCTGTATTGTCGAAAGCGTATGTAAGGGAAGTGTTGGTTGAAACTCGACCCCAATTTGTATCAGTGGTATATCCGGTACCTCCGTTGATAGGCATTCCGTTTTCGTAGGATTTAAGTCCGTCTTTCAAGATGTCTTCGCTCACTTCACCCAAGTTGAAGTAAAGGTCACCACCTTCGGTATTGTAATTCTCCGTATCAAGGAACGGATCCATCATCCAAAATTGAATATACTCGATATTGGACGCATCAAAATTCGTATTGTCGAGTTTGCGCATAATACCTCCCCAACGTTTTTCCGGATTTAAGAGTTTTCCATCGCTGTCCACAGCATTGGCGTCAAGGTTGTACGGACCTCTTTCGGTAGGATAAAAAGATAGGTTGAGGGTCTGTATTGTAGATGATTCTCCGTAATTAAGTTCGCGATTTGGGAATATCTCGGAGTATGTGATTTCACGTACATAAGGGTTGGATTGCTGTGCAAGATCATTCTTCAGGTATCCGGGGCATAGAGAGGAATTGCGTTGTGTGAACAATCTGTCGATGTAATACCATGACAACAAAGCGCGGTTCTTTCCATAGTCTGTGTTGTTGGATAATGCTGCTTCGGGGAATAGGGCATTAGCTGAATTGTCGTATGGAGTGGATGCAAGAAACCATGCGTAAGGTGAGCGTAAATCTATTCCCGACTGAGTGGATTCGAAATCATCTATGTGAGAACTACCTTGTGCCGAACCCGCTTCAGCACTGTGAGGTAGGATTTGTGCAAATTCTCCGCTCATACTCAAAGTGGAGGGTGCGGTGGCATTTACCGTAGGAATCTTGTTGATTAAATTGGTGAGCCACATGAACTCTGTTTTATAAGAGAAATTAAGACCCCAGATGGTGTTATTTACGGTTTCATCGCCTATGGCTACTTTCTCGGTGAGCGATTTTTCCCCATAGTGCATAATAGTTCCACCTATATTGAAATTTTTGTTGAATTGGTAGTTAAGGTCAAGGCCGAGCAGCGTCTTGCGTTGCATGCTGAATGTGGACTGGTTCTCAAGAGAAACGTTTATGCTTGTCCCAGCATCGATAATGCTTTGGTTGGTGATAGTGACGATACCCATACTATAGTCGACGGTATAGTCGCTGTTTTCGGTCAAAGTTACACCTCCGGCAGTCACTACTACAGAACCGCGTGGCACATTCATTGCGTTAAGGCGTATTTGTGAGCCTGATGACGCCTGGTATTCCCCCTTAAATACAAATTTATTCTTGTCCTGATATTGTTGTGCCACTGTAAGAGTAGAGTCGTATAATTGTTCGTACACATACTTGTCGGCAATACGGTCATCCCCAATCATTTTCCTCAAATGAGAACCGAACGGCTCTACAACCGGAAACACGATTTTGCCTGTGGAAGGATAAATCGTATAACCGTCGATGAAGTCGAAACGTCCGTCAGCACCTGAATTGTTGTTGGAATCGATGTTGTCCAAATTCATAACTTGCAGCAAAGGTGTACCACTGATAGCACCTGCCGGAATATAGGCTATTTCAGTTCCTGTGGTATCACTCAAGTATTTAATATTCAGCTTGAAATTGCTTTTCTGTACTTGGTAAGCCCCTAATGAATAAACGTTTTTCATCATAAGGTCCCACATGGGCAACTTGGGTGAAATTGTAGTACCTTTAAGCATTTTTACGTACAACGATTGCTCAGTAGAAGCTATATCTCCCGAAAATTCTCCCACTTGGTAGGTTTGACCGCGGTAGGTGTACTGATATGCCACAGCCAATACCTCATCGGCGTTTAGAGCCGATTTTAATGAAATGTATCCTAATGAAGAATTCAGTGTATATTCCGAGGATGAAAGTAAACGCGCACTTTCAACTTTTTCATAGTCCTGACCGCCGTCGATACCATAAGCCGATAATGGCGATAGGGCAGCCGTGGCTTGACTTATGTATCGTGCATCGGGATATTGTGCCGTGATTTCGCTGAGCAGATTGTTAGAGGTATTTGACGGATTCTCTGACGAGTAATCGGGAATCCAATGAGAACTGCTTAGATTACGGCTTTCTCCCAAGTCCATGAATCCCACAATGTTACGAGATTGCTCGTAATTACCTCGCTTATTGGTAATCCACACTTCGATTCGAGTGATGCTGATACCCGATGACACCAGCGGAAGTTTTGAGCAGAACTCATCGTAATGATCTCTGAAGAAATGTCCGAGGAAGAAGTGACGGTTAGCGTCATAATCATCGGCATTGACGGAGAAAGATGTCGTTTGCGAACCTCCTCTTGTACTTACTGTCTTTGTTTCTGAATTTTGTTGAGAAACAAGTGCTGTGGCAGTCAATTTACCGAATTGCAGTTTCGTTTTGATACCGAACAGTGAGTTGCTGCCCCTGATAAGCGATGAACCTGTTGTCATGCTCACATTTCCGGCTTCGATGCTTTTGATTATTTCATCTTCTTTGCCTTCATATTGCAGTTTTAGGCTTTTGGAATCGAAATCAAAGGTAGCATCGGTGTTGTAGGTCATATTGAACTTCAATTTATCGCCCACGGTAGCGTTTATGTTGGCCTGTATCTTTTGCTCAAAATCGAAGTATGTCTTGCGCCGTGCACCCATAGAAAGAGCTGGGTTGTCGGTTTTGTTGGATTTCATGCCCATATTGACCTGTATGGAACCCGTTGTCTTTAGCTGGACACCGCCGGGACCGAAAACCTTTTCCAACGGACCCAATGAAAAATTCATGTCAAGGAAATTAAATGGATTTTTCTCTTGTTCGTTGTATTGGTCGTTTTTCTGTCGGTAATATTCCTGCATAGACCGGCGCAGAACGATATTGTTGTATTCATCGCCTGAAAGGATGAACGGTGTCGTGATTTCATGATCGCCTATTTTAGTGCGCACCACGTAGCACCCGGTTTCCGGGTCATATTCGGCTTGTGATGTGATATTTGATGGGTCTTTAAGATCGGCAGGTGTCTCTTGCGGATACAAATCGCTATAAGACCCCGGTATGGTACTTTTTACCTTGAATCGTGTTGAAGAAGAGTCGTTCTCAGCAGTTTTTTTAGCCTCTTGGCTTGGAACCGGAGGTGGCGGCATCAGTTTTGATGTGGTGTATTGGGCAAGAGCAAAAAAATTATATGCCGAAAGCGAAAGCATTCCGCATACAATCAAAAATAAGTAGAAATATTTTTTGTTGATATATTTTTTCATTAAAATATCGCCCTAATTCTGTTAAGTGTGCCAAAAGACTCCGCCTCTTCAGTCAGTGGCGATACACTACTTCTTACATCATTTTCAAGGCTTTCTTTATAACGTCTTCAACGTTAAGCCCCGGTGTGTCAGAAAGCAACTTTTTAAGCACTTTTTGAGATGCCTGCTGTGAGAATCCCAACATCACTAATGCTGCAAGTGCTTCATCGAAAATCTCATTGTTGGCAGGAATCTTTATAGTTAACGTATCAGTTGGTGCTTTTATTTTATCTTTGAGGTCAACAATTATTCGTTGAGCGGTTTTTGCACCTATTCCTTTTACTGCTTTCAGTGCAGATACGTTGGAAGTTGATATGGAACTTTCCAATTCCTGCGGGGAGAGCGATGATTGAATCATGCGTGCAGAATTAGGACCTACTCCCGATACGCTGATAAGGAGCAAGAACAATTCGCGTTCATGCTTGTCGCCGAAACCGTAAAGCACATGAGCGTCTTCCCTGATTGACTCATAGATATATACGGTTGCCGATTTGTTGTTTTGCAAGTTGGTGTATGTATACAGGGAAATATTGACAAAGTAGCCTATACCGTTATTGTCCAGCACAATATATGCCGGTGTGATTTCTGCTATATCTCCTTTGATGTATTCAATCATGAGCGGGTGGGTCTTTTATTTTTTTTATTTGATGATTATGCGTGATGTATACCCGGTGTTTTCTCCGTTGATTTTTACTATATAAACTCCCGAAGAAAGCAGTCCGTTGATATTGATGTCGAGCATACCGTTTTGTGGAAAGGCTCTATCGTTATATACAAGAGTTCCGTTAAGGCTGTAAATGTTTATAGACACTTCCTTGTCGGCATTATGAATATATGCAGATAAATTTCCATTAGAGGTATTCTGTTTAACCAATATGATGTCATCGGGCAATGATATGTCATTTATCGAACTGCGTTGTAGTATTTTCACAAGACCGTCGTATGCGTTAAGTTTGCCTGCTCCCCATTGCAACGGTTTTGCAGCGTTTTGAGTGTAAGTGTCGGTTATCGCTGTTTCTTGCATTATAGAGCGCACTTCTTCGGGGGTCAAATAAGGATTGGCTTGTAACCAAAGAGCTACGACACCTGTTGCAACCGGTGTAGCCATTGATGTTCCCGCCATTTCTCCCCAATGGTATTTACGTGTAGTTCCGGAAACGGACACTTCATCGATAAGATATTTATGGTATGTGGATACAGTCGCATTATCATATTTATTTACTGAAGAAACGACTGTATAGCCCGGAGCTGTAATGTCGGGGTAATTTTTCCCGTTTATATCGATTCCATAGCTGGAAAAATTGGCGATTTCATTTACCGTGGCGTCAGGATATTGATAAGTTCCTGCGAAACAGGTAAATTCTTTCTTGGTGCTGTATGCGCCTATGGTAATGGCTTCTTTACCGCAACCCAAGTCGTTGAATGAATTGTTGGTTGACCCTTCTGTATAGGTTGTGTTCCCTGAGTTTACAAATTCGGCAGGGGATGCCCAACTGTCCATTGTAGTACCTTCTGTTCCGTAGTATTTTATGCCGATGCGGTATTTGTCGTCAGTCGTACTGCCGTCTATTACTGCCGTTACTGAATATCTGTTGTTAGAGTTCAGCTGTGCTGTAGCATTAATGTTGCCACTGAAGTACACGGAGATACCTAAACCACTCCAAGAGAACTTTTGTGTGGAGTTGGTTGAGGGGTAGAATATACCGGATGTCTTAACCTCTTTTTTCTGTTCTGTGTCATAGACAAAGAATTGTATTCCTATGCGTGAATCATCTCGGCTCCAAGTGTCGACAATGCAATAATCATAGTATCCTTCGTCATATTCTACGATAGAACTTAGTTGTGGAGAAGTTTTGCTTGTTCCGCTAAACGAATAGGTCAGGTATAACTTGGTGTTACCCTCATTTCCGGCTGCAATAAGTGCTATTTTACCTTCTTGTGTCAATAGATCCAGTGCTTTTGTGAAAGAATCGGTTCCATCGTGAGGACCTGTATTACCTCCGAGGCTGATGTTAACGACAGCAGGTTTGTTGACTGATTCTGCATAGTTGAATATTTCAGTTACTCCGTTCAGTATGTTGACATCTGTCAAATCGGAGCCTAAGCCGTATAGTACGATGTCGCTTTCCGGAGCCATGCCATGATAGTTATTGGCTGTGTAGCTTCCTGTCGCAATTCCTGCTACGTGTGTGCCGTGGCTGTTAGCCGTTTCATCGGTTGTAAGTTTTGCTATTGCATCAACTGTTTTATAAATTGTGGTGGAATTATTGGAAGAATTATATGAGCCTGCCAATTTCACTCTGCTGTTGCCTTCGGAGTCTTTAAAGTTGATGTGATTGAAGTCAATACCCACATCTACAATGCCTACAATAACATCTTTTCCTTTAAAATGTTTTGGCAGATTTATGCCGTTATGGGTGTCATCGACTTTTGTCGCCTGACGAGCCTTATCGTTGAGTGTTCTCTTCTTTTGAGAAATAGAAAGGGCTTCAACTTCTTCTATATCGGCTACTTTGTAGAAATTTTCGACCGGTATGTTTGCCGTTATGATATTTCCATAACCGTTGATAATGTTTATGCCCAATTCGTTGAATGCTTCCACAGGGATTCCGCTTTCTTCATTAAGGGTTATTATGGCTTGAATGGTTTCAACTCCTCTGTCAATGCTGAAAGTTGTTATCTTACCGGTGTTCCTCTTTGCTGCCGGCGAAGCAGCTTTTTTATACATGTCTAATACTAAATGACTGAATGTTGAAATTTTTTCCTGTGCGTTTAATGAAAAACAGATTGCAGCCAATGATAAAATTATCGTAATGCGTTTAGTCATAATGTTATATTATATTTTTTGCAAAATTAGTGCTTTGATGATTATAAAACAAATAAATATGATATTAGATTGACCGTATTGCTTTTATGTAAAGAATCTGTTTTGAATTTTCTTAAAAATAGCACACTATTACCTGTACAATTTAACGAAAAAGCCATTCCAAAATATTCCTTAAAATATTCTCGAAATAAAATTTAAACAACTTATAAGAAAAAAGGCAGTTTGTCATAATTAACAATCTGCCACGTTATATATCATATTAACTCTCAGTCATGTACTTCAGTACACTCCAATAGAGCTTAATCTCAAAGCTTTGCACCTTGTCAATTATTACAAACCTAAAGGAGCTGAGCCAAAAATAAATTTTGACACAGCTCCTTCTTTCTAAAAAATATCTAATTAGATTATTTATTTCTTGTCGGCAGCGTTCAAGCTTTCAACATACTTGCGAAGACCTTCGTTAGCAGGGTCTACTTCAAGCCATTTTTCATAGCTTTCCTTCATTTTTGCCAAGAATTCGTTATATTCAGGATTGTCCTTGTATTTCTTGTCCTCTTTCTTGATTTTTCCTGCCATACTTGCGAAATATACTGCGTTATAACGATATGCAAATATGTAGTCGTTTGCACGACCTGTCTTGTTTGCAGGATCTTGATCCAAGCATGCAACGAGGTTGTTCATAGCCTCAACAGCATTACCATCGGTATTTTCTTTATCCATCAACATTTTGCAACGAGCTATTTGGAATAGGATACGCGGGTGGTTGGGAACAAGAGAATTGATGGTGTCGGCATAATGAAGAGCTTTTTGAATAGCTGCATCTTTGTGTAATCCTGTTGTATCGGTTGCAGCAACGTTAGAGTAACGTTGAGAAAGTACAAGAAGGTCGTTGGTCACAAATTTGCCGGAGTTAACGAATTTTTGGAAGAAATCGGCTGATTTGATATAATCTTCAGCGTCTAAGTAAGCATCACTTATTTCTTTAAGCAATTCAACCTTGTCCGGGTTAAGTTCAACTGCTTTTTCATATTTAGCCAATGCTTCTTGGGTTTTACCGAGTTCTTTAAGTACTGTAGCGTAGTCGGTATAGTCCTTTGCCTCATATTTTACGCCTGCCGGCAATTGAGAATTGAACAAATCTTGTGCTGCTACTTCAGCTTCATTCCAGTTCTTCAAAGCTACAAGGTTGTAGAATGCCATACGCTTCATGTAGAAGTGTTGCGGGTCGGTTGCCGGAAGTGTGGCAACGAGTTCCTTAGACAACGCAAGTGATTCGTCGTATTTTTGACCGTAGAACAATAGGAATGCGTAGCGTGAACGGTCTTGTGTAAAGTGGTTAGGATTTTCGATATACTTACCATATTGAACAGCCGCTTTTGCCCATTGTTCGTTCTTGTAGTATTTTTCAGCAAGTTCTCGTTGAACAAGAGCCGAATTTGGTTTTTTTGCCAGAATTTCAGTAAGCTTGTTGATAGCCATTTCCGGGTTTACGTTATAATAAGTGTTAGCGTATTTTACGTAAGCCTCGATGTTTTCCGGGTCGAAGTTGAACGCCATTTCGTAAAGACCTGCAGCATCTCCCCATTTCTTTTCAGCTGCATTCATGTCACCTTCAAGGATGTAGATGTCCGGGTCAGTTCCGTCTTCATATTTTTTTGCGTTCTTGGTAGCTTTTTCTATTTGTTTTGCGTAAGCCACGGGATCTGTTTCTGAGTAAGCACGTGCAATAGCTGCTTCTACTTTCGGATTTTTCTTAACAAGTTTTTGTGCGCTTTTGAATAGTTCTTCAGCTTCCTTTGCATTACCGTTTTTAAGAGCTACGGCTCCTAAACCGATAAGGTTATAAGGATTGTTTGCATCGGCTGCTTGTCCTTTTTCAAAGTTGGCTTTGGCGTCTGCTACTTTGTTTTCTTTCATGTCAAGGCATCCTAAGTAATAATAAGCCTCACTCTTGTTGGTAGATGCGTCGTTCAAGTTACGCAAAAGAAGTTCTTTCGCATTGTCATACTGTCCTACCTTGTAGTACTCGATACCATCTTTATAGCCTTGTGCAAGAGCTGATAAAGATCCTCCTAATAGGATTAGGGAAACTAAAAATTTAAATTTCATTTCTAAATTATTTATTGTTTCAATTGTTTATGATTGTCTTGTATTTTACTCTCTCTTATTCTTTGCTATCGTCATTCTATCTGTACCATTCTTGGTTGTATGGCTGCAGGCAGAACGCCGGTGTTCTGTATAATCTTCTGTCCGATGAATCCTGTGATAAAAGTCAGGAATCCGTTAGGCAGACTTCCTCTTGCTGCGGTGGAAACCACATACATGCTGCGATAGAACGGATATTCACCGCTGAAAATATATGCCTGATAAGGCTTGAATCCTATAGGCTGGTCGTCACGGCGTATTTTCAGCACTTTAATGTTGTCTTTAAAATCCAGCGTTGTAGTGTCGTTCTTTTGCAATTCCTTGGCATGCTCGGCTACGCTTTTGCTTCTGCCTTTCATGTCGGCTGTTACCCAACTTACACCTATTATACCTATAGCGTTCTTGTTCTTTGATACAATGTCAAGCACATCTTTATTACTGCTTTGGGCATAAACTTCGCTACCGAACGGCTTTCCATGCATCACGGAATCTTCCATATATTTAACTGTACTTGAGCCTTTGTGGTCGAAAATAACTTGTATCTTTTTGAGTTTTGAAGGCCAAAGTTCGTCCCAGTTTGTTACCGTTCCGGAGAGTACGTCATGCAGTTCGCTTACGCTTAATTCATCTATAGGGTTATCCTTGTTTACGATAAGTGCAATTGCATCCACCGCTATTCTCTGTTGGTAAAGGCGGCGATTCTTCACTTTCAGCTGTGCCGCATGCGCCTCCGACAACTCATGAGGTATGATAATGAGTTGCGTTTTCAGTTCCATTAGAGAATCGATGGCAGAACGCTCGTCCATATAGTATGGAATAATGTTGGCTTGCGGATAGGTATATTCAAATATTTCTATTTCTTGATTGAGGATATTCTCGAAACTCTCATCGCAGATTACTGTGGTGAGACCTGACGAGAATGTGTTCTTTTTCTTCTTTTCACATGCAGTGAAAAGAATTATCAATGAAAGGAGAAGTGTATATGTAAATATTTTTTTTGTCATAATATAAATTCAGGTTAGTAGATTCTATTGCATGCGCATGTCAAGCTTTAAAATAGCGATAACCTCGCCATGCACCGTATAATATAAATATAGCGCCTAAACCGTATCTTGCCCAGTCAACCATCCAAAAGAAGTGATTGGTGAATAGGGTGAGATAAGCCATACCGAAATATATGAAAATCATAAAAAGCCCGAAAACAGCACTCCATCCGGCAGTACTCTTTTTTTTGTCAGAACTTGTGGCGGCGGTGTTCCCGCCTATTTTATCGGGGGTGTCGTTTACCCCGGTTGTCGTTTGATTCTCTTCCATGTAATTTCGATTCTATATTTTCAGGGTATTTCTACCCAAACAAAATATTGCGAGGTAAAGTTAAGTAAAAATCAGCGAAATATGATTTTATTCGGCTCTAATTATAATATCTTAACGTAAAAATGCCTTTAAACACTATTCTTCATCGGGTGAAATGGATAGCGTTTTTGATGTTTTTGCTCCTAATTCCTTGATGTCGGAAACGCGTTTCAATAGATTTCCTGTACCGGTGGTAAGTTTCTTCATGGCGTTGTCATAGGCGTTACGTGTGCTGTTGAGGCTCTTGTCGATTGATTTCATGTCATCGATGAAACCGGCGAATTTGTCATATAATTTACCGGTCTCTTCGGCAATCTTTACGGCGTTTTTGGTTTGTTTGTCGTGTTGCCATAGCTGGTCGACCAATTTCAAAACCGATACAAGATGGGTGGGAGATATGATTACCACATGGTTGTCGTAGGCGTATTTCCAGATGCCGGTGTCATATTGCATGGCTGCAATATATGCCCCTTCGTTGGGAATGAACATCATGATGAAATCGGCTGAATTGGCTATTGCTTTCTGGTATTTTTGTCCTTTCAGTTCATCGATATGCCGCTTGACCGATGCGATATGCTTGTCAAGTGCGACTTTTTTCATGTCTTCACTATCGGCAGCACAATATTCCACATAGCTTGATAATGACACCTTGGAATCGATGACAATAGATTTATCTTGAGGGAATTTTACAATTACATCGGGGCGGATGGCTTGCCCGTTTTCTCCGGTCAACCGATTACCTTGTTCATCGGTGGTCTGTTGTACAGTGAAATGTATGCCTTCTTGCAGCCCACAATTCTCAAGGATGTCGCGTAAAATCATTTCACCCCAGTCTCCTTGTGTCTTGCTGTTGCCTTTTAATGCTTGTGTGAGGTCTTTTGCCTCTTTACCGATTGTCTTGTTGAGTTCCGCAAGCATTCGTATATGTTCTTTCAGCGATTCTCGTTCTTTGATTTCTATTTTTGCATTGTCTTGCAAAGCTGTTTCAAATTTTGTTATTTGCTCTTTAAGCGGGGTGAGTATCTCGTTGAGTCTGTTTTCGTTTAGTTCCTTGAAACGCTTTGTCTTATCATCGAAAATTTCGTTGGCGAGAAGTTTGAATTGAGCTTCGGTTTCTTGGCGAAGCCGCATTTTCTCTTCATTGGTTATTCTTATTTGCTCTTTTAGGGCAGCGTTTTCAGCCGATAGGGGATACAATTTCTCAATAGTAGTTCTTGCTGCGGTCAATTGTGTGGTAATACTTTCTAATTGTGCCGTTTTTGCTGCGTTATCGGTGAGTGCTGCAGTTTTATCGTTGTTGCTTTTATTTAGATTACGTAGCAAAATAAATATGATTACCGAGAAGAATAATAGTATAAATGAGAATATGTATGAAGTCATAGCTGTATCTTGTTATATATTTATGAGTGTAAAGTTACAAAAAATACTTTGTATTTTGTATAAATGTGAAATATTGCCTATCTTTATGTAGTGAAAATAAAATTTAATATGGCAAAATTTAAATTAACCGATGAGTGGTGGACCGGACCGGCTGAAGCGGAAAATGGTGCATTAGTGATGGTGACAGGACGCAAGGATATGGAGCCGGTGATGGAAACCGGCAAATATATTTATCGTGTGGAGATAACGTGGCGGTATGAGGGTGACAGCAGTGGAATGCCCGATGAAGCCACTTCTTTACTTATGGAGGAAGTGCAATATGCTTTGCAGAATGATTTTATGAAAGATCCTGTGGCTGTGCTTACCGGCATATATACCGGCAATGGGGAACGGAATTGGGTGTTTTATACGATGAATTTGCGCATTTTTGACCGAAAACTTAATGAGGATTTGGCACAATTTGAGCGGTTGCCGCTTGAACTTTATGCCGAGAGTGATCCCGAATGGAATGAATACCGTGAAATGCGCGAAGCCTCCGAAATCCTCACTGAATAAATATCCTTGCCGTTGGTGGTGACGTCTACGGCTTGCACGTTGCGAACCGTTCCGTAAAGCCTATCGGCAAGTTCCTTGAATGTGTAAAGTACGCCCTTGCTTGTGTCTTTGCGTATGGCGTTGCACACGTTTATCATCCACACGGGCGTGTCGTCAGCCGTCACGATGTCGTCAATCTCTTTCTTTGTGCATTGGAAGAGATAACGCACTACATCGGTGAACTCGTCATAAGAAAGGTTATAGCATTTCTTGGCTACTGTATATAGCTTGGGCTTCCTGCCATTTCGTTGTGGCTGGTTGTCGGTGGAAAACTGCGTTTTCTTTCCATATTTCGCTATATCATTTCGCCCTGCCATGTCAACCGTTTTTCAACCGTTTTCTACCCCTTTACGGTTATTTTCACTTTATTTTGGTTACTACTATTGTTTTTGTCAAAAGTTTAGTCTAATTTTGTAGCGATAGGATGCACGGGATAGCTAATGGGTAGCACCCGTCCTCGGATTGTCACCGCTAACCCAAAAGCCAGCTTGAACTATCCATGCTGGCATTTTTTTATTATGTTTGTGTCTGTGTATATTCCCATTGTCAGCCACTACAATTATTTCTTTAAATCTATATGCCTTTGTATCTTCAAACAAACGAATACCTTCATCAACGCTTTTACGGCTAAACACATGATTCTTTGAATAAATCAAAGCTATATCTGCCCTTTTGCTCTGTGCGTGACTTAAAGCATGTTTTATCGTGTTTGCTCCGTCCTTAGTCGGGGTTCGTTGCTCAAAAGACGTAGAGAACAAATAACCGTCAGGCGATTTAACCCTTAAAGCGTTTCCTGATTCATTAATAAGAATCACTTTGTAGCCTTTGCCTGCAAGGATATTAGCCGCTTCTAATTCTTCAGGTTTATGCTTGAACGTGCTTTTTTCGACAGCGACATATCCGCCACCGCTTGACATCTTAACGCTTTGATATTTTCCGCTTGCTATCATATTGTTTACTTCGCTTTCACGTTTGAGATATTCTCTACTGCCTATTTTCAACGTCCTTACTCCTCCTGAAGTCTTAGCCATTAAAAACTTGAATTTTGGTTATGTCAGATTACTTTTGTTGTTCTTGATATTTCCTAAAGAACCATTTCATTAAACTGCTGCCTAATTCATCATAAGCATTCAATTCTTCCATTAATTTTTGAGCTTTCTCGATAACACTGTTTAATGCGGCAAACTCTTCATCGGTTGCAGTCATCGGGTAAAACCTGCCTTTCAGGTCTAATTTCAGCATTTTAAGTTCAAGCTCAGTCAATTCAATCAGATTATCCATAATTCAAATATTTCAAGTTAAACATGATATGCAAATATAATCAAAGTTTATATCTTTTGGCTATACCGATAGCTCGCCTTGTGTATTTGTCGGAATTGCCGTGAATACCTTTTGTAACGACTTCTGCCCAAAATTCATCCACATTTTTAGCTCCATAAGTACCGTATCCTGTCTTCTTCTTGTCTTTAGACCAAGAATTATAAAGTGAGTTAATTTCTTTCCCGGCACCGGCATAGGAATTTACTCCTCCACTACTTTTTGCCATACTTGAATTTATCAACTTGGTTACACATGAATTGCTCCACATACAGCACGTTATTCTGTTTGCAAAGCTCCTTTATCTTCTCACCACCGCCGTAAACTATCATGTTAGGGTTCTCCAAACCTGATATTTCACGAGCGATTTGTATTTCTTCCTTTAGGTATTCCACACGGTCGGCGTAACCACGAGTGGCGAATGCGTTGTAACCTTTAGGGATACCCATACGGTTATATTCTTGGAATTTCCGTGCCACGTTAAGGTCGGCATATACCTTTATACCGCATTCCTGATAGTATCGGGCAATCCAACGCTTTTTATAGATTTGTTGCAGTCCGTAGGCTATCGGTGTGGTATCAAATAATGAAAGATTAGGCTCAACGATAGCCGACACCCCGCTATCTATTACCTGTATAGGATTTTTCCATATTGCTTCAAAGCGGTAATCTTCCACATAGAAATGATAAGTGGCAATACCTTTCTTTTGTCGGGTGTCAGCACCCCATGCGCTGAATGGACAAAGCAAGCCGTTAGCAGGCTGTTCGTCCAACCGTAAATTAGGTATGTCGAAACGGTTATCACTGTCATAAATACTATTGACCCACGCTATTTTAATTTATAGCATAATTTTGTTTTTTAGATATTTTTCACGATATTTGTTACTATATTAAGTAATCCCAATATTATTATGAAAAGAGTATTAGCAATATTAATGGTTTTATGTTGCGTTGTTGTTGTAAACGCACAAGAGGAGAATGAGCTTAAGAGATTTGCAGGTGGATTTGAATTAGGTGGAGACTTCGGTAGCAAAAACTATGGTTTGCATATAGGGGCAACTATGCGTTATGGGCATTATAAAAACCTGTTTAATCTTACAGCCGGCATCAATTTCAACTTAAACCAATCTTATCATGGCAGAGAAGATGTTCTTAAAGAATACACGAGAGCCGTAACACTTGGCGGACAGCTTGCCATTCCTGTTGTAGCAAAATTTAACATTCTAAAATGCACCGAGCAAGCTCGTTTTTATGCCGGAGCCGGAGCTGAAGCCGCATTTACAATCTACACTAAAGATGTTGTTGTGGGTATTGGCAACAAAACAGATTCAATGATTAATAACTATACAACTGCCACACTTGTACAAGTAGGTGTAACCGGTGCGCGCTTTGATGCAGGCATTTATTACAAACATTATCTTAACGACTTAGTAAATTCGAAATTCCCTTCTTATCAGGAAAACAGTCGCATTGGCGTATCATTAGCTTACTACTTCTAATCGGTATCTTAATACTAAAAAAACAAAAATCGATGTGAACTCACATCGATTTTTGTTTTGTCGATCCGTTTTGCAATGCCGTCTCAAAAAAACGGCATTTCGTTGAGGACGTATTACATATTCATACCGCCATCTACTTGGATTACTTGTCCTGAAACGTAAGAAGACATGTCGGATGCCAAGAATGTTGCAACATTGGCAATGTCGTCAACCGAACCTCCGCGACGCAAAGGAATTTTCTTTGCCCATTCTGCGCGAACCTCATCGGGTAGTGCCGCAGTCATTGCTGTTTCGATGAATCCCGGAGCGATAGCATTGGCACGTATACCGCGAGATCCAAGTTCTTGTGCAATACTCTTGGCAAGAGCGATAAGACCCGCCTTAGATGCTGCATAGTTGGCTTGACCTGCATTACCGTGAACACCCACTACTGATGACATGTTGATGATAGAGCCGCTGCGCTGGCGCATCATGATAGGAGTAAGCGCATTTATATAGTTGAATGCCGACTTAAGGTTCACTGCAATGACAGCGTCCCATTGAGCCTCACTCATGCGCATCATCAAACCGTCCTTTGTGATACCGGCGTTATTGACAAGAATATCGATATGCCCGAATTCCTTATGTATCTCTTTAACGGTGTTTGCTGTATCTTCAAAACTTGCTGCGTTTGACGCATAGCCTTTGGCTTTAACGCCGAAAGCTGTGATTTCTTCTTCGGTTTGTTTTCCGTTTTCATCGATTACCAAATCGGTGAAAGCTATGTCAGCTCCTTCTTGAGCGAATTTTAGTGCGATAGCTTTTCCGATACCGCGTGCTGCACCTGTGATAAGTGCCACTTTTCCTTCTAATAATTTCATAAATTATAATTTAAATAATTGTCAAGTTAAAATCAAGCCTTTATCCCATGCAGGATAAAGTCCTTTATATATTCTCTCAACTTCAGTTTCTCGATTCCGAGTTCTGCAAAATTGTTGCGCACGTATGCCACATCCATACCTTGAAGCGCAAGGAGCATTACCGTAGCAGTCTCTTCGATATGTCGTATGCGAAAAATGCCCTTTTCCACACCTTCGGCAAGAATCTGTTTCAGAATGTTCACCTCTTTGCCAATAGTAGCTTTGCGTGCACGATCCACTTTTCTGATGTCTCTGAAGAATCCGGCACGCAGAGAGCCGTTTCGGTATACCAATTCCTTGATGGTCTCAAAGCGTATGAAAATAAAGTTCATGAGTTTCTGCTCCGGAGGAATAGGTTGCCCCGGGATGTCTATCAGTTTGTCAACAATCTTGTCGCTTTCGGTTTTGACTACGGCGTTTAGTATTTCTTTTTTGTTTTTAAAATAGGTATATATGGTGCGTCGACCTTTTTCTGAAGCAACTGCAATGTCGTTCATTGTAGTGTTTTCTTCGCCTTTGACGGCGAAAAGTTGCCTTGCTACTTCAATAAGTTTGTCTCTTGTTTTTAATACCATATATAATACGCATACCTAATTTTTACATTGCGAAATTAATAAATTTAATTAAGGTCGCCAACAAATTTGCGCTAAAATAACCAAACGAAGTGTTTTTCCTGCGCTCTGCGTTCATTCAAAGCATCACCTTACCGACATTTGGGTAGCAACATGCAGAGGTCATGATACCGGGTAAAACTTGGAAATTTAAGGGGAAGGTATAATTTAGGGCGGGCTTTTTCGTTACTTAGAATATAAGGATTGACAGAAACAGATGAAATCATATACAGTAGCATTTATTATATTCGTGTTGTCGTGTTTTTATGCCGATGCACAGATTACGGTGTCGGGCAAGGTGACCGATGAGAATGATTCTCCGATAGAGTTCGCTACAATTCGTGTGCAAGGAACGGCGATAGGGACAAATTCCAATTTGAAGGGTGAATATTCGCTCACGGTGGCGCAGCGCGACACATTGATTATCGAGGTGGGATGTCTGGGCTATGCCGGAGTTAAAAGGCAGTATATCAAGCCTAAGGGCAATATAGTGCTGAATGCCAAATTGTATCCTAACGCACATACTCTTGGGGAATTGCAGGTGGTGGAGATTAAGCGGCAGACCAACCAGATGCAGACATTGGACGCCAAGTCGTTAAAGCTTGCTCCGGATGCTTCGGGAGGTAGTGTTGAGGCGGTGCTTTCCACAATGGCGGGGGTGAGTTCAAAGAATGAAATGAGTTCGCAGTATATGGTTCGCGGAGGTTCTTATGATGAAAACAGTGTGTATATAAATGGAATAGAGATTTATCGCCCTCAACTGATAAGCTCGGGACAGCAGGAAGGACTTAGTATAATTAATCCCGACATGGTAGGGGCAGTAAATTTCTCTACCGGTGGATTCAGTGCCGAGTATGGCGACAGGATGTCGTCGGTTCTTGATATTACGTATAGAGAACCGGAAGCGTTTGAAGGGGCTGTGTCGTTGAGTCTGCAAGGGGGCAGCCTTGCAATAGGGCAGAGCGGCAAGCGTTTTTCTCAATTGCACGGATTTCGTTATAAGCGTAACTCATCACTGCTCGGCTCTTTGGAAACCAAGGGCGAATATGACCCGCAATATTTTGATTACCAGACTAATCTTAACTATAAGATAGGGGATAAGTGGAAAGCGTCTTTTTGGGGGAATGTTTCTATAAATAATTATAGGTTTACTCCTCAGAATCGCAACACAAGTTTCGGTACATCGACCAATGCGAAGCAGTTTACCGTTTATTTTGACGGACAGGAGAAAGATAAGTTTGAGACTTACTTTGGTGCTTTGTCACTTAGTTATCGGCATTCTAAGAATACCGAATTGTCGCTTTTGGCATCGGGATACTTGACTAATGAGCTTGTGGCATACGACATTCATGGAGAATATTGGCTCGATGAGGCAGGAACCACGGGTGAAGGCGGCGTAGGTGGCGAATTGGGAGTAGGCAAGTATCATGAGCATGCCCGCAACAGACTTAGAATGAGTGTGTTTACTCTTGGCGTGAAAGGGAATACTGTGATTGGAAAGAATAAAGTGGCATTCGGGCTGTCTTTTAATCATGAGAATGTCTATGAGCGTGCCAGCGAGTGGGAACAGCGTGATTCTGCCGGATACTCGTTGCCTCACACGGGAAATGGAGTACACATGATATATAACCAGACATCAAGGCAGGATTTCGGTTCTAATAGGATTTCGGGATTCGTACAGGATACTTATAAAATATCTACCGATGCAGGATTTTGGACTGTTAACGGCGGTATAAGGATGTCCTATTGGGATTTTAACGGGGAATTTTTGGTAAGCCCCCGAGCGAGTGTGGGCTTTATACCGAAACGAAATGAGCGGTTCGCTTTACGTCTTGCTGCCGGTGTCTATTATCAGTCGCCTTTCTATAAGGAATACCGTGTGGAGAGAAAAGATGTGTACGGTAATGCATATGTGGATTTGAATAAGGACATAAAATCGCAACGAAGTATGCATTTGATATTTGGCGGAGACTATACGTTCAGAGCCAATAAACGACCGTTTAAGTTCACAGCCGAAATGTATTACAAGAATCTTTCTGATGTAATTCCTTATGAAATAGATAATTTGAAATTGGTTTATTCGGGTAGGAATGAGACGAGTGGCTATGTGACGGGTGTGGATTTCAAGTTTTTCGGGCAATTCGTGGAAGGGACTGATTCATGGGTGAGTTTTTCTCTCATGAAAACTCAGGAGGAACTGAACGGAGTGAAAGTGCCTCGACCTACCGACCAACGCTATAGCTTGGCACTGTTTTTTACCGACTATTTTCCGAAGTTCCCAAAGATGAAATTCAGCTTGAAAGCTATTTTTTCTGACGGAATGCCCACTACGTCGCCACGCACCACGCGAGATGTGGCGCATTTCCGCGTTCCTGCCTATAAACGTGTGGATGCCGGAATTTCTTATCAACTTGTGGGTGATAACAGCAGACCATCAGCAGGATTCCTGCGACATTTTAAGAGCGTGTGGCTCGGCGTGGATGTATTCAATTTGTTTGATATATCCAATGTAAGCAGCTATTACTGGGTGACCGATGTTAATGACATGCAGTATGCTGTGCCGAATTATTTGACACGCCGTCAGTTGAATGTTCGTTTATCGGTTAATTTTTAGATAACATTTTCAAGAAAAGTCAGAAGCTGAAACTTTGTTTTTTGAAACCGTAATATTTTTCAAGAAAATTTTAAACAGCATCTCAAAACTACTTCTTAAAACCTTAGGCGTTTGCGGAATAAGACAGCGGGTAATGCTTTTCGTATCTTACGATAAAGAATCGCCCAAAATTTCATTCCTTTTATTCCCATGAAAGGAATGTACAGTGTGCGTAACTTCTGTGATAAGGGGATAAGTGACTTGTCGATGGTGGTGACATGGTAGTCAAAAGATGCCGTTATTTCGTTCTGTTCCTCTTGAGTGAAACATTGCTTGTTTTCAATGAAAAATATCCAGTGATTGATAAGGCTGTGCCAGCGCAGCCGTTCGTGAATCGACAGGATTTCATGCGTAACGCCAAGGTCTTCCAAATGTTTTTTTAATGATAAATCGGCGATGAATACATCGAATCTTCTTATTGTTATGGCGTTTGAAATAGAGTTGTTTCGTTGCCGATAGAAATATTTTCCATTGCTTAGTCTTACTTCTTGCGACGAAAAAAAATGCTGTTTGGTGGTTATGTCGTCGGCGGTGTAGCGAGTGCTTTCATCATAAGGATATTTCTTGTGAATGTCGGCACGAATGACATATACGCCGTGTATGCTCCAATCCAATGATAATCTCATAGCCTCTTCGCCCGTAAACACACGTTTATCCGTATTGTTGGTGTATGGCTCTGTTTTTCCGTTGTCCCAAAAACGAATGAAATCGAATAAAACGCAGTCAGTCCGAGGGTTGTTGTTGAAAACGTTGATGATGTTCTCAAACGTGTCGGTGGCAACGAAGTCATCGGAGTCCACCATTGTAATAAAGTCGCCATCGGCATATTTCAAGCCGTGATTGCGGGTTTTGGATTGCCCTGAGTTTACACTATTACGTAATACAAGGATGCGGCTGTCGCGCTTGGCATATTCGTCAAGAATTGCGAGCGAATCGTCGGTGGATGCATCATCGATGCAGATGATTTGGAGATTCTTGTAAGTCTGGCTTACAAGAGAATCCAAGCATTCTCGCAGATAGGTTTCAGTGTTGTATACGGCAACTAATATGGATATTTTTCCTTGCATGGCAGTTTTGAGAGGCTGTTTGTTGCAAAAATAGTGAATTTTATAATAAGAATCTGTTTAAAATAATCTCGAAATAAAATTTAAACAGATTCTAAAAGATAAATCGCAACTACCGGATGATAGTTGCGATTTCTTGTGATTCGCACAGGATTCAAACCTGTAACCTTCTGATCCGTAGTCAGATGCTCTATTCAGTTGAGCTAGCGAACCATTTCTGTTTTGCGAGTGCAAAGATATATATTTTTTTTGAAACCGTAAAATATTTGACCGAGTTTTTTATTCGTTCGTGATATTTTCGTTTATTTCTGCTATGTAGTCGAGTATTTCATCTCGTCCGCGTCCGTCTTCACTGGATGACATGAAATAAGGTGGTAGCTCTTCCCACGTTTCGTGAAGAACCTTGAGATATTCGCGCACGTTTTTAGGACCGGCTTCTTTCCCCAATTTGTCCATCTTTGTAAATACTATGCTGAAGGGCACACCGTTTTCTCCGAGCCATTCCATAAACTCAAGGTCTATCTTTTGCGGTTTATGGCGAGAATCCACAAGGACAAACAGATTGGTCATTTGCATGCGGTGCAAAATGTAGCCGGTAATTATTTTCTGGAACTTGTCTCGGCTCTCCTTACTGCGTTTTGCGTAACCGTATCCCGGAAGATCCACTATATACCATTCTTTGTTGATGAGGAAGTGGTTTATGAGCAGGGTTTTCCCCGGTGTAGCCGATGTCTTTGCGAGGGCGGTGCGTCCGGTGAGCATGTTTATAAGTGAGGATTTGCCCACATTGGAACGCCCTATGAAGGCGTATTCTGGGATGTTTCCTTCCGGACATTTTTTTACATCGGAGTTGCTTATTATATATTCAGCTGTCTTAATCTTCATAAATAGAATTATTTCTATGCTGCAAATATAGCGAAAAAAATTATTTGAATAATACTGCAATATGATGAAAATAAACTTGTATCTTTGTGCGATTGTAAACACTAAAATTGAAAATGCCTATGTAACATAGTCGATAAAAGACATATAAAATAAGAAAGCGTTAGCTTTATTCTTGCTTTTTCAAAATCGCCAATTTAGAAAATGCTATCAAGGGTAATAGTCTATCGCTCGTGTCGTATGATGCGGGCTTTTACTCGTTTGATAGCAATGGTGTTTGGCGATACCTGAAAAAGCAGACAAAGTAATTAGTCCGCGTTTTTTTATTGTCTACCCCCAAGCAACTTTAGGACTGAAATAGTATTGTAAATATTATAAAAAGTTAATTTGAAACATTAAATTCTATGAAACGTATTTATTTATTAATGGTTGCAATCATGACGTTTACAATGGTTGCAACAGCACAAGACAGTGAGAAAAAATTAGAAAGAACAAATGTTGGTGTTACGTATGTGGCAGATATGGATGCAATGGAATATGGTATGTGGGGATTAAAATGTGATTATATTAGAAAGGGACTTGGTATGAGTATGAATGTACTTACAAATACCGGTGTTAAAGGAATAAAATTTGAAGACTCGACTCTTTTATTTAAGTCCGGACCAAATTATAGTCTGATTTATACAAATGATTATGGTTTCTATATTCCTATGTTATTGAATTTTGGTCAATATTTTATTCATGGGGAAGGTGAATATTCTACTTCGAAAACTAAATACATTTGGGGGCTGTCGTTAGAGCCTACAGTAGTGGTAAATCTTGGTGGTTTAAATCTTAGTGTGGGGTTGGATGTCAATTGGTATAATACATCCAAAGAACTTAATACCGGGCTTGCATTTGGCGTAACATTCTAATATTGAATTCCTCTGATTAATGGAGGAAATATGAGAACGTCCGAAGGGCGTGATTTAAATACCTCGAGTGAAACAATTGGTTCGCTTGGGGTATTATTTAATTTAACTTTATTTCTTTTTGCTTGAATTTCCCAATTCGATGAAATCTCATTATCTTTGTAGTCGAAAAAAACATCACATTGTGACGTAAATTTCGATTGTCATGAAACGGATTGATAGAACTAAGTATTTAAATGAACTTGTTTCCTTAAGAAACAATGGGGTGATTAAAGTCATAACAGGTATGCGTCGTTGTGGCAAATCCTATTTATTATTTGAAATCTTCACCTCATTTCTGAAAGAGAATGGTATAAAAGAAGATCATATTATCAGTGTCAACTTAGAGGATTTCAGGAATAAAGTAATGAGAAATCCTGAAAACCTCTATGCTTATATTGAGAGTTGCATAATAGACAATGATATATATTACATTCTTTTAGATGAGATTCAAATGCTGGGTGAGTTTGAAGACGTATTAAATGGATTGTTAAGGAAATCTAATGTAGATATTTATGTAACCGGAAGTAATGCTAAGTTTCTATCAAAAGATATTATCACAGAATTTAGAGGACGAGGTTTTGAAATCAAAATGCACCCACTTAGTTTTAGTGAATATATGTCGGCATATTCGGGGTCAGTTCAAGCCGGGCTCAACGAATATATGCTATATGGTGGACTTC
>JAFUKL010000030.1 GCA_017473615.1 Muribaculaceae bacterium
AAACCGTACATCCGACCCGTCAAAAGGAATCACCTCCATCACCTACAATCATCTGAATCAGCCGTTGAAGTTCACATTCGAGGACGGCAGTTATATAGAACACCGATATCGCAGCGATGGCACGCTTTACGGACGAACCGAACGGGAGAAGATTATCACCACCACGGTAAACGGCGGTGCAACCGATTCATGGAGGTGGCAATCCGTTTCCATAACCAAAGCGGGTGATTTTACGCTTGAAAACGCCATCCCAAAGCGCTTGGAGATAGATGGCGGATACATCTCTCTCACTCCTTACAGCAGCACAAGCACCACCGTTGCCTACTATTATTACGTATACGATAATCAAGGCAGTGTGCGGGCGGTGCTGAACGAGCGGGGAGAGTTGACGCAGGCAACCGATTATTCGGCATACGGAGTACCGAGCTCGAGATACGCAGGCACAGCCGCGAACAACCACCTGCATTTGGGCTTGGAATGGCAGCCCATGAAAGGCTTGTCGGGTTACTACAACAACGCCCGCTTCCGCGATGCTCTGCTTGCCGGCATGTTCTACCAGCAAGACCCCCTCGCCGAAAAATACCACCCCTTCTCCCCATACCACTACGGAATGAATAATCCTTTGAAATATACAGATTATAATGGAATGGAAGTTCTTTTTTCTGAAAATAATTCCATACCCTTTAATATGAAATTGGGAGAAGTTAAAAAGTATTTAGGACAACATTGGACTACATTATATGAAACAATGGACAATAGCCCATATTTATTTAAATTTATAGAATCAAACCGTTATATGACAAAAGTCAAAACAAAAACTATAAACGGTCAAAGAAATTATGTTGTCGATATTGAGTTAAATTTAAATGTTGGGTATAATTTAAGTAATGGAGAAAAAATTTCACCGGCAATAGCAGTACTACATGAAATGGGACATGGGGCTCAAATAGCTACGGATATAAATACTTATACTAACGATGTGCTTACCTATGATGAGGTATATAAAAACAAAGAGGAACGAAGAAATATAGAAAACGTTGAGAATATTGTTGCTAAAGAATTGGGAGAACCAATACGAACAAGTTATAGTACATCCGGTTATTTTAAAACAAATGATGTTACTGAACATGAAACTTTTAAAAATAAACCTTTAGAACATGAAATAAATTTAACTCCGGAAAATGGATATAAACCAATACATAAGTGATATGGAAAAAATATATATTATAAATTATAGAAATTGTATTCTCATAGCAATATTCTTTTATACGATTGCAATACAGGCTCAACTAAGAGAACCTATAAACCCTTTAAACATCGAAAAAATTGAGATAAAGGCAATAAACCCTGGCATTACAGGAGTAGGAGCTGTTAGTTATGATCGAAAATATTTTGATGAAATTTTTGAATATTCAAAAAATAATGAAACAACGGTACAATGGGAATTAAAACAAACTGACGAAATAAATTTATTTTCTCTATTAATAAACGAAAGTGTTCCATATGAGGAAAAAAATATTGAAGTTTATCCAAATGAAATTAACACCAATTATGAAAATCATAATTGGCTTTATGGTTCATATCATATATCAGAAACAAATGACCCGATAGGAACAAAAATGAAAATTTCCTTTTATCTAAAAACAGGAATTCAAGAAAATATATTTGCTTCTGACCATACAATTGATTTCAGAAATTATAGATATTCGATAACAGAAACTATGAAAATGTATTTTGAACTTAAGTTTATAGAACTCGGAGTGTACTCGGTAGATTGGTTAGAGTGGCTTAAGCAAACAAAATAATTCATAATATAGCAGTACTATCGTTGGGAAGGGCTAAATGGTGGACAAAATGATTTTTGGAGAGTGCGAGGAGATGATAATGCAACTGCATTATTTGAATTTTTAAGCGATAATATAACAGGCAGTGAAACTATGGTTGAAATCAATATTGATATTTTGGGATAAAATTTAAACAGACTCTAAATTATTTTATTAAATATATTTTTTAATCCGAATAAAATCATTACCTTTGCACCGCAATTGCCTAATGGTGTAATGGTAGCACGTCGGATTCTGGTTCCGCCTGTGAGGGTTCGAATCCTTCTTAGGCAACAATTTTGGGGAACTTCGGGCAAGTTCCCTTTTTATTAATAAATTAAATACAAAATTTAAAATGGCAGTAAAAATCAGATTACAACGCCAAGGTCGCAAAGACTATGCGTTTTATCCTATTGTTATCGCTGATAGCAGAGCACCACGTGATGGTAAATTTATTGAAAGGATTGGTTCTTATAACCCTAATACTGATCCTGCTACAATAAGTTTAAATTTTGAAAGAGCTTTATATTGGTTAAATTGCGGAGCTATCCCTACCGACACTGTTCGTCGCATCCTTTCTTATGAAGGAGTTTTGTTGATGAAGCACTTGCAAGTAGGTGTTAAAAAGGGTGCTTTCAATGAAGAAGAAGCTCAAAAGCGTTTTGATGCATGGAAGAAAGAAAAAGTTGCAGCAATCGAAGCTAAGAAGAACAAATTGGCTGAAGCTAAGAAAGCCGACAAGAAGACTCGCTTAGAAGCTGAAGCTGCTAAAAATGCA
This sequence comes from Muribaculaceae bacterium, assembly GCA_017473615.1. Lineage (GTDB taxonomy): Bacteria > Bacteroidota > Bacteroidia > Bacteroidales > Muribaculaceae > RGIG4576. The sequence continues at coordinate 2,602 of JAFUKL010000030.1, forward strand.
GCAAAAGCTGAAGCTGTAGCTCAAAAGAAAGCTGAATTGGCTAAAGCAGCAGCTGAAGCCGCAGCAGCAAAGGCAGCTGAAGAAGCTGCAACTGAGGCAGCACCTGCAGAAACAGCAGAATAAATTATTGCTGAACTTTAAAACCAATAAAAAATCTCCAAGCAGTAAAACTTGGAGATTTTTTTATACCATTACTTTCTCGATATTTATCTCTGAGTGGCATCAATCATCACATTACACCTCGTTCTCGTAATTTAAGTTGCCAATTCCAAGCAGTTCGCATTGTTTCCTCAACAGAAATTTCTGCTTTCCATCCTAAAATGCGATTAGCTTTTGACGGGTCACCCCATACTTTAACAATATCTCCTGTCCTACGTCCCACTATTTTATATGGAACTTTCACGCCATTCACTTTTTCAAAAGCATTTATCAATTCCAATACCGATACCCCTTTGCCTGTTCCAAGATTATAAATTTCCAACGATTCACAATCAGGATTCTCCAGCATACGGTCGAGCGCGCACACATGAGCTTTTGCCAAGTCTACTACATTTATAAAATCACGAATACAAGAGCCGTCGGGCGTATCATAATCATTACCAAACACACTAAGTTCTTTTCTAATGCCTATTGCTGCCTGTGTCAAGAACGGAACAAGATTATTAGGCACTCCGTTAGGCAACTCCCCTATCTCAGCCGAAGGATGCGCACCCACCGGATTAAAATATCTCAACAGCGTACTTTTCACCGGTACTCCTGAGGCGATAAAATCTGCAATCACCTCCTCTGCAATCTGTTTAGTATTCCCGTATGGTGATGTCGCTTTCTTAATCGGAGAATTTTCAGTTACAGGGTTTTCATCCGGCTCACCATAAACAGTACAAGACGAAGAAAACACAAGCCCTTTCACTCCATATACAGGCATAAGCTCCAACAAGTTGTACAACGTATTCAAATTATTGCGATAATACATTATCGGCTTGTCGACCGATTCCCCCACCGCTTTACTTGCAGCAAAATTAATAATTCCTTTAATATCAGGATATTTTTCAAATATGGACTTCAAGCAATCCATATCGGTACAATCACCTTTTATAAACTCAGGTCTTACTCCGGAGATACGCTCTATTCCATCAAGCACTTCCACATTACTATTTGACAAGTTGTCGATAATAATCACTTCATAACCTGCCGATTGCAATTCAACGGTGGTATGAGAACCTATATAACCCGTACCTCCGGTAACTAAAATTCTTCCTTTCATTCAAAAATTATTTAGATATTACAAATTTAGCCAACATTCGCAATAATATCAAATTTTACCGCATCAATTTGCGATTACAATCTCTTTGCTGTATCTTTGTTTAAAATTAACGATTTTATGAAAGTATCTGAACTCATTTTATCAAATCCGAATAAAACCGGATTCTCATTTGAAGTGCTTCCTCCTTTAAAAGGGAAAAGCATAGAACATCTTTTCAAGAACATCGATGCACTAATGGAATTTAATCCATTATATATAAATATCACAACTCACCGTAGCGAAATGGTATTCAAAAGTACCGATGACGGATTGTATCAACGTGTCTCAGAGCGTAATCGCCCGGGTACTGTGGCTGTTGCCGCAGCTATTCAGCAAAAATACGGTATTCCGGCTGTTCCGCATATAATCTGTAGCGGATTCTCACGCACTGAAACCGAGCATGCGTTAATCGACTTAAATTTCCTTGGAATAAACAACCTTCTGGTTCTACGAGGAGATAAAGCAAAGCATGAGAACAGATACATACCTGTGGAAAACGGACACATGCACGCAATAGAACTGGCTGAGCAAATCAACAAATTCAACGATGGGCTTTTTATCGATGGTACAAAAATGGACATTACCAACAACAACCGTTTTTCTTACGGTGTTGCAGGATACCCCGAAAAGCATGAAGAAGCACCAAATATCGATGTAGACCTAAAAATGCTAAAACAAAAGGTTGATATGGGGGCAGATTATATTGTTACACAAATGTTTTTTGACAACGGCAAATATTTTGAATTTGTCAAACGTTGTAAAGAAATCGGCATTAATGTTCCTGTAATACCGGCAATCAAGCCTATCGTAAACAGAAATCAGCTCACACTGCTACCCAAGGTTTTCCACGTCGACCTTCCGAGCGAACTCGCCGAAGAATTAGGCAAATGTAAAGATGACAACCAAGCGAAACAAGTGGGTATCGAGTGGTGCAAATTACAAGCGAAGGAACTTATGGCGGCAGGTGTACCAAGCATTCATTTCTATTCTCATAACGCAACAGAAAGTGTAAGACAAGTTGCATCTGAAATATATTAATCATGAAATTCAGTGAAGTTATAGGGCAAGAAAATGCAAAGAGCCGCATTATAAGAATGATCGATAATGACGAGATTCCACACGCATTATTAATTCATGGCGAACCCGGCATCCCAAAACTGGCGTTAGCAAGAGCGATGGCACAATATATACATTGTGAGAACCGCCAAAACGGGGATTCATGCGGACACTGTCCATCATGCATGCAACACCGGTCACTGAATCATGCCGATACATACTATTCTTTCCCTATAGTTAAAAAAAGCGGTAAGAGTGAAGAGAATGCCAATTCCGACGACTACAGCGGCGAATGGAAAGAATTTATTTCAGAAAATCCCATAGTAGAGAATTATGAGAAATGGCTTGCAGTTTTAAAGAACGAGAATGCACAGCCGGTTATATATAAAGGTGAAAGCGTGAACATAATTCACAAAATGAGCCTTTCTACCCTTTCCACCAAATATAAAGTCTTGATAATGTGGCTTCCTGAAAAGATGAACGCCACATGTGCCAATCGTTTGTTAAAATTAATCGAAGAGCCTTCCAATGACTCGATCTTTATTCTTGTAAGCGATAATTGCAATGCAATCCTGCCTACCATATATTCACGCACACAACGTATAGAGTTGAAGCGATTGCCGGTTGATGTTATCGCAGAATATTTGAAAGAAAAATATAATCTTGACGGGCAAGAGGCCTTAGCCGTAGCAGCAACTGCCGATGGAAATATAATCCAAGCAGAGAACAATCTTGCTTACAACAGCGAAAGCAAGGATTTTTTCAAGGAATTCGTCTCATTAATGAGACTTGCTTATTCCAGAGACCTTAAATCTCTCAGAGAATGGTCGGAACGTATTTTTGCATATAAGCGAGAAAAAATAAGACGTTTCTTGAAATATGCAGCCAGAATGGTCAGAGAGAACTATATTTACAACATCAAAGCACCTGAATTAAACTATCTCACACAGGAAGAAGAGGCTTTCAGCGTTAAATTTGCTCCATTTATCAATGAGGGGAATGTTATAAAAATGCTTGAGGAATTAACTAAAGCCGAAATAGACATAGCAGGCAATGCCAACGGTAAAATAGTACTTTTTGACTTAGCTATAAAAATCACAATTTTCATTAAACGATAAATATCCGGTATATGCAGCACAAACCATTCCTTCGTTGTGTGGCTGAAACATTCTTGCGTCTTGGGAATGATAGAATTAAAGATTACTGTTTCATTTTCCCAAACAGGCGCAGCGGTGTATTTTTTGAGAAAGAATTAATTGAATGCGGTTCCGAATCATTTATCCTTCCCAATATCACCACAATTTCCGATTTTGTAAGCGAAACCACCGGAATGGTTGAAAGCGGGCGTATTGAATTGCTTTTGGATTTATATTGCGAATACAGTAAACTTGCAGGTGAGCATTGCGAACCATTTGATGAATTTTCTTACTGGGGCGATATTATCCTGAATGACTTTAACGATGTTGATTTATATTTGATTGATGCACAGAGATTGTTTTCCAATCTCAAAGACATCAAAGAAATAGGCACTGATTATCTGAGCGACGAGCAGAAGTCGGCATTAAGAGAATATTTTGGTGACAGCCCTGCATTAGCAAACTCAGGAATCGAACGATTCTGGAAACATTCAAGAGCCTACAACAATGACAACGATAATCCCCGGCAATATTTCCATTTGTGGGAAATGCTCGGAGAATTATATACAGGTTTCAGAAATAAGCTGTCTGAAAAAGGCGTGGCTTATTCCGGTATGATATACCGCAAAGCCGCCGAAAGTCTCAAAACCTATGAAACGAATCGTCTCTATTACAATCAATATATTTTTGTAGGATTTAATGTACTTTCTGCATCCGAACTGGATATTTTCACCACATTAAAAAAGAAAGGCATTGCTGATTTTTATTGGGATTACAATTCTCCGGCTCTCCGAGACCCGAACAATAAGGCAGGGCTTTTCATCAACAAGAACATATCACTTTTCAAGCCGAAATACGACATTGGAGATACTGTCATCGACACTTTCCCCGAAATATCAGTTACCGCCATACCCGGCAATGTAGGACAAGTGAAATATGCTGCCGATATTGTGGAAAAACTCATCCGTGAGAAAAAAGTATCCAATCCCGACGATTTATTGGATACCGCCATTATATTGCCCGATGAAAACCTTTTCATTCCGCTATCAGGCTCTATCAGCAAGACGAAAATAGGAACAGTTAACATCACAATGGGATTTCCGCTAAAAAAGTCCCTTGTATCCACATTACTATCTTCCATTTCACGCATACATCGCCAATCAAGGAAAATAAAAGGTGTTTTCCATTACTATATCGAAGATATTAAGGGATTGATTTCTCACCCCTATATAAAGATAGTGGCAACCGATGAAATACAGCAGTTAACTGAAACTCTCGCCAAAGAGCGCAAATTCTTTGTCCCCGTTACCGAGTTGCAACACATCTGCCCTGCCTTTAAGGAAATATTCACGCCTGTCACAGGCTTGAATATGCAGGAATTAATCAAATACACAGAAAACATTCTGAACTTCCTGACAAATAAAATATTGTGCAGGCTTGACACTAAGGGTAACGGAGCCATCGAAATTACCTGCATACAAAAGTACATCGAGCAGTTTCACATGCTTGCCGACATTATCGGCAGTTATGATTTGGAACTGAGAGAAAGCACTTTCTTCTACCTGATTGATCGTTTTGTTTCAAGCACCATAGTATCTTTACAAGGCGAACCGCTTGAAGGACTGCAGGTGATGGGAGTGCTTGAGACACGCTGCCTTGACTTCAAGAACATTATAATATTGTCGATGAATGAGCGTGTTTTCCCAAGAAAGCATTTCTCTCGCAGTTTTATTCCATACAACATACGTAAAGGTTTCGGCATGTCAACAATGGAGCATCAGGAATCCATGTATGCCTACTATTTCTACCGCATGATAAGCCGGGCTGAGAATGTTTTTCTTATGTACGATGCACGCACCACAGGTCTTGGTTCGGGAGATCCTTCACGATACATCCAGCAACTTTGCAAAATCTATGATAATAGCAACACCAAGGTTAATTTTGCCTCATTTGAAATTTCATCGGCAAAAGACATCGAAATACACGTACCTAAGACAAAACGAATATTAGACAAACTTGAACTATACAGAACAAAAGGCAGCGGTAAATTCTTGTCGGCAAGTGCCATTAATTCCTATATCACCTGCCCGCTAAAATTCTACTTTGAAAAAGTTGAAGGACTAAACATTCAGGATGAAATCACCGAGTTCATGAATTACAGCACATTCGGTACTATAATTCATGAAATAATGCACGATATATACTCTCCGTTCAAAGGCAAAACGGTCACTCGCCCATATATCGAATCTTTTATCAAAAATAAAAACCATTGTTTAGAACGAATTATTGTAAAAACCGTCAATAACATATATTATAAAAAAGGAGAAAATTGCTTTGATGAATTGGACGGTGAAGGCTACATGATAGAGGATGTTATCAAGCATTTTGTACTTGAGATTCTCAAATATGACAGTAAACAGGAGTTTACCTACATTCAAGGTGAAGAAAAAGGCGAAGCTGAAGAAAAAGATTACTGGGATGAATTGGGTATCAACTTCAAGCAATTCATCGACCGAGTAGACTGTGTCGACGAACTTAACGGAAATCCTCCATATACACGTATCATAGACTATAAGACCGGAAATGACGAGACATCGGCAACCGATTTCTCAGCGGCAATGGACAATAGCAAGAACAAGACAAAGAAAGCAATCATACAGATATTCCTATATTGCAATTTTTACAATTATATCAGGAAATGCAACGAAAAGATAAAGCCATTGATATACACGGTCAAAGACATGTCACAAGCTGAAATCAAGATAAACAGAACCATTGTAAACGATTACCGGGATTTCAACGATGACTTTATGGAACAGATGAAGAATAAAATCAATGAAATGTTTGACGAAAATACGCCTTTCTCTCAAACGCGCAATTCAGGCAACTGCACCTACTGCAAATTCAAAGATTTCTGCCGCAAATAGGTATTACGCCGCAATACTCCATTCCATAGAAGTCAGAAACAGAACTCGCATAAAAATAGCAACTAAAAAAGGAATCTTCGGCAAAAGTATGCCTACCAATCCCTTTTTGCTGAAGACACGTTCGGTCTTTCGTTTTCACCTGTTACGGTCAGATAATGGTCTGTTTAACCCGAAAATCCATTCCGGTTAAGCTATGGGACAAGCACCAAGCGGAAACCGCTGCTGATGCCGCGGCCCGACGGAGTGCGGTCGGCGCGATAAGACACCCGGCAGATCCCCGCACCGTCGAACCACCAGCCACCGCGTAGCACGCGGCTAGAGCCGGTAGAAGGTCCGGTAGGATCGGTCTGTGATGACGAACTATAGCTGCCATACCAGTCGCTGCACCATTCCCACACGTTTCCGCTCATGTCATATATTCCAAGCTCATTAGGCTGTTTGGTTCCCACTTCATGTGTTTTGGTAGAAGAATTGTTTGTGTACCATGCCACATCTCCCACTGTATTGCTGCCACTATACTTATAACCGGCACTCTTGTTGCCACCTCGGGCTGCGTATTCCCACTCAGCCTCGGTCGGCAACCGGAACGTCTTGCCGGTAATTTTATTTAATCTCGGCAAGAATATATTCACTATATCATCGTGGCTTACATAGTATGCGGGATAGTTCGCTCCCACTCCGTATGCTGAGGATGGATTACTGCCAAGCCACACATCACTTGAATAGGCACTCATCGAAGAGCCATCGGCACATCCACCCGTATAACTCATCACAGCCTCCCATAATCCTTGTGTGACTTCATATTTGCCGATATAAAAATCACTCAATGTCACTTGATGAACAGGGCTTTCGTCATCATAGGCATCACTGCCCTGCTCGCTTGTAGCTCCCATTGTAAATGTACCGCCTTCAACGGCAATCATTGTGAAAGTTACACCGTTCACATTAAATTCTCCCGACTCAGTGTTTTCTTCGGGTACTTCATCGTCGTAATTATAAGTCTCGATTCGGTCAAGCACTTCATAGGAATACTTCACTTTAGTACCGTCTTTCTTATGCACTATAACACCTTGTGCCATTACCGGCAATGATAAAAGCAGAGCAAACGTTATGCTCAACGCTTTAAATAATGATTGTTGTTTCATTTCTTAAGTATTTTACTTGTTATTTCTTCCGATTTCACTATATATACACCCGCATCCAATTCTTCCAACGACAAATACAGCATTCCGTCCGAATCGGTCTTGGTTGTCTTTAACAACATACCACCCATTGTGTACACATACACGTCCATTCCGGGACGGCAGTTGACAAAGGATACAGAATCATTCCCTTTTACAATCTTTTTACCTGCCATTTCATTCTCATCTATAGCCACTGCAACATCAGGGATAGAGCCATTAATTGTGAATTTATTCACTTTATCGGGTTCCAGCATAATTTCTTTTACATCGGTTGCCACTTCCAATATTCCTTCATTATATGTAACCTGAGGATGTTCGACAAGCGAATACGCAACTATACCTCCACTCTCAAGCCATACCACAAAATAAAACTCCGGCTCAGGAACAGTTACCGTACAAGATGCGCTGCAGCCGTTGGCTGCTGTTACAGTCACTACCGCTATTCCAGGATAACAGGCGGTAACCATTCCCGATTGATTCACTCTTGCCACCTCCGTATTATCCGATGTCCAAGTCAAAGATGTTTCTATATCATAATCGGCAGGGTTCAGAGTGTATTCCAACTGCATCTTCTGCTTATAAGCCAATTCCAAATACTCAGGCATATCTATAGATAACGGCATACGCTGTACCGTTGCATCTTCCAAGGTGAATTTCTCAACTTTATCCTTGGCATATTCCACTCTCTGCTGTGAAGTTTCCACTATTATATTTTGTTCGCTGAATGTAACTTGCGGCTTCTCTTTCAACGAATATACCAACTTGGATTCATCACTCGTCCACACTATAAAATTAAACACCGGTTCATCGACCTCCACTCGGCAAGTAGCACTCACCCCATTGGAAGCGGTAGCGATCACATCGGCAATACCGGGCTTACGTGCTGTGATTTTCCCATCGGATGTAACCGTCACCACAGAGTTATCCGTTGACGTCCACGTCAATTTTAAATAGGCATCTACCGGCTGAGATATCACTTTCAGTTCCCTGCTTTTACCATACATCAGAGAGACTTTCTTTGGTAATTCTATACTTTCCGGCATTGGATGTACGGTAATCTTGCATGTAGCAGAATAGCCGTTATCGGTTTTTGCCCTCGCCACAGCTGTTCCTGCTTTTAATGCCGTCACCGTACCATCGGCATCCAACGACACCACTCCGTTATAGTCATCCAACGACCACGTGACCGAGGTTTCGGCATATGACGGTGTAACGGAATATGACAATTTCCGGCTATCGCCTATCGGAAGATTAAGCGTAGATGGAGAAACCGAGATTCCCGTCGGAGTAGCTTCTTTAACAACAACATTACAATAATCAGATAATCCGTTATCAGTTCTAACTGTTATTACAGCTGTTCCTGCTGCATTTGCATACACCGATCCATCTTGAAACACAGATGCAATACTTCCATTACTCGAAGACCAAGATAGAGTAGTTGTAGCATTAGAGGGAGTTATGGTAGGCGTTAATGTTCTATAATTACCTACCGTTATGGTAACATTTGACGGTAATGATATACTTGTGGGTTTCACTTCATTTATTGTTACATAAAAATCCTCTGTTTCCTTTTTAACATATTTGAATGTACCTCTATATATTACACGCTCATATGCGCATTGTATAAGAACTCTACTACCGAAAGGTTTTAAGGCTCTAATCGTTGCCGTACATCCTATATAACTTTCCACTTCTAAATATGTAGGTGCATTAGATTCCCATCTGATTGTATGAGTAAGAACACCATCTATAGGTGTAAACGACAATCTTATAGTCTCCCCAACATTTACGCTATAACTTCCTGCTGCATATATGTTAGACACACACATACATAATCCTATAAACATTACAAATCTTAAGCGATTCATTAATGTAACCTTACAAAATCTTTGCATAATTTTTATCTATCCCCGATTAATTGTGTTTTATTAATTTATTTGTAGAATTACAGTGGCAAATTTACGCATAAAGGGGCTCTTTTTACCCCCCCCAAGTTAAATTTTGTTAATCTTTACTATTTTTTGAGAAACTACTTTGATTTTCAAGCAAATTCAAAGCAGTTTCTTAGAATTTATGGATATTACCGCCCAAGACAAAAAAGATTCTATGAGAAAAATTCGGAGATAAGCATGCTTATTCGCCGAAAATATTCGGAGAATAACTTGTCTATTCCCCGAAAAGGCTCTAAATTTGTCACAATTTCAAAAAAATATATGAGATATATACACGATTATGAAAATTGGTGGCAGTTTAAGTATGACACCGAGCAAATAATGACTGAGTTAGGCAGAATACGCATCAAGCAAGGTCTTGTTTTGGGAAAAATGCAGTCTTTGGGATTTGTTACCCAAGACGAAACGATGCTGTCTAATATGTCACTTGAACTTGTGCGCTCATCTGAAATTGAAGGTAAAGAATTGAATCTTGAAGAGGTTCGTTCTTCTATAGCCCGCCGATTAGGCATAGAAACAGCCGGAATTGTGCCTGTTTCACGATATATCGATGGCGTAGTGGAAATGCAATTGGACGCAACTCAAAATTATGACAAAGCACTCTCTCACGATCGACTTTACGGATGGCACAACGTCTTGTTCCCTACAGGCATGAGCGGATTGTATCGCATAGATGTAGGGAAATATCGTTCCGGAGAAATGCAAGTCATTTCAGGTGCTATGGGTAAAGAAAAGGTACATTATCAAGCACCTTCAGCAGAGCGAGTGTATGAGGAAATGGAACGTTTTATTGATTGGTTTAATAAGTGTAACGATATTGATGCCGTATTGAAAGCAGCCATAGCACACTTGTGGTTTGTATCAATACACCCGTTTGATGATGGCAATGGCAGAATAGCAAGAGCATTGACCGATATGCTTCTTGCTCGCTCTGAAAACAGCAGTAAACGATTTTATTCGGTTTCTGCCGAAATAAAAGTATTACAAAAGGAATATTATGAGATACTGGAACGCACTCAACATGGAAATGGCGATATAACCGAATGGATAATATGGTTTTTACACTGCTTTGAACAAGCATTGGTCTCAACCGAAGAAACATTATCTTCAGTAATGCGAAAAGCCGATTTTTGGGAACGCAATTGCAACATAACATTTAATGAAAGACAACGAAAAATATTAAATATGCTCTTTGGCGATTTTTTCGGTAAACTTACCAGCAGTAAATGGGCAAAAATTGCAAAATGTTCGTCCGATACGGCATTAAATGATATTAACGACCTTATTTCAAAAGGTATCTTGAAGAAGACCCCGGAGGGAGGTCGCAGCACAAACTACATATTAGCAGATTAGAATTTCTCCCTAATCGTATCTTACTAATATTTTGACAATTGAATATTTTTTTATAACTTTGCACCGCTTTTTAAGAATACCGTGTGATGGGAAATTAGGAGCAAACTTAATTTTGAGTAACACAAACAAAAACAAAAAATGAAAACATTTAATCTAACAGCAGAACCAAGAACAGCTCTTGGCAAAAAAGCAACAAAAGCTTTACGTAAAGAAGGTCTTGTACCTGTAGTTCTTAACGGTGGTGAAGTGGTTGACCTTCCTTATTCAGGTACTGTTGCCGAAGGCGTAAAACTTGTTGCGCTTCCCGGTAAAAAATCAGTTAACGGCAAGAGAGAAGAAAGCAAAAAAGGTATTTTCTCTACCGACTTAGTAGTAAAAATGGCTGACATTCGTAAGCTTATTTACACTCCTGACATCTTCGTTATCGATTTGAATATCAACGGAACAAGCAAAAAAGCCGTTCTAAAGGACATCCAATTTCATCCTGTAACCGACGAAGTTCTTCACATCGACCTATTGGAAGTTTATGACAACAAGCCGGTGGTTATGGAAGTTCCTGTACAAATCGAAGGTCACGCAGCCGGTGTTAAAGCCGGTGGTAAGTTGACATTGTCAATGAAGAAACTTAAAGTTAAAGCTATCTATTCACAAATGCCTGAACGCGTTATCATCAACGTAGACAACTTGGAACTTGGACAAAGCTTGCAAGTTGGTGCTCTTCACTATGAAGGTCTTGAATTGATGAATGCTAAGAACGCTGTCGTATGTGCAGTTCAATTGACTCGTGCAGCTCGCGGTGCTCAGGCTACTGCTCAAAAATAATATTTGAGACATGAAATTTCTGATTGTTGGATTGGGCAATATTGGTGCAGAATACCGTAACACCCGACACAACATAGGTTTTAAAGTATTGGATGCCTTTGCCGAGGCGTCCAATACTTCTTTTTCAACCCAAAGGTACGGCGACATAGCCCAAGTGAGAGTAAAGAACAAACAGCTTATTCTGCTCAAGCCATCTACATACATGAACTTAAGCGGTGAAGCTGTACGCTACTGGATGAACAAAGAGAACATACCTTTAGAAAACATTCTTGTAATAGTGGATGACCTTGCACTTCCATTCGGAGCAATAAGAATAAAAGGTAAAGGCAGTGACGGAGGTCATAACGGGCTGAAGAACATAGCCGATATGTTATGCACACAAAACTATGCTCGTATAAGATTCGGTATAGGCAATGATTTTCCCAAGGGTGCTCAAATAGAGTATGTCTTAGGAAACTTCAGCGAAGAACAGGAAAAACTTATGCCGGAAAGAATTGCCGTAGCCATAGATGCAATCAAGGCATACTGCCTGTCAGGACTTACATTTGCCATGAACAATTATAGCAATAAATAACTAACTGAAAACATGGCAAAAGGAGAAGTAAGAGTAGACAAATGGTTGTGGGCAACAAGAGTGTATAAAACCCGCTCTATAGCAACTGATGCATGTAAAAAAGGACGTGTTACGATTTCTGGTGTAACGGTGAAACCGTCACATTCAGTAAAAACCGGCGACATTATATGTGTACGCAAGCCCCCTATCACTTACTCTTTCCAAGTTCTCGGACTTATAGAAAACCGTGTAGGAGCTAAACTTGTGCCTGATTATCTAAAGAACGTAACTACACCCGACCAATATGAGTTGTTGGAAATGACACGCATAAGCGGTTTCGTCAACAGGCAAAAAGGTCTTGGACGCCCTACCAAAAAAGAAGGAAGAGAATTAGCCCGATTCACCGATTTCAAATATATGGGATTTGATGATTTCGACGATGAAGACTATGATTATGAAGACGAATAATGTGTTAATTTAATGTAAGATTTACTTTAAATACACAACAGGCATAGAAAATATGCCTATATTTGTTCTGTAATGAGAGTTATAGAAATCATAACATCAACCATTTGCGCAATATTAATCATAATATGCTCTATTGCGCAGTTCCATCATCATGATTATGATGGAAAGATGGTTGTTTACTCTTGTTCCGCAAACGTTTCATGTAATCATATCGAAAAGCATAACACCACCGATTCACACGGCTCGGAATGCAACACACGCGGACATGGCTGCCATGACGGCAATCATCAGGATGAAAAGAATTGTTCACTGAAGATAAACATTGTAAAGCCCGAGAACAAACAATTTTCAAAAATCATAATAGCGTGCATGGTTATCGCAGATTTAGTACTCAACACATGCGACATTATTCAAACTATCTACGTTCCGACCAATGCAGCAATATTATCAAATGATAACACAACCATATTAAGCCTTAGGGCTCCTCCTGTATTGTAATTTTTCATTTATGAACTTACCTATATTGTATATATAAGGTAACAGCGATAATATTAATTTTCATAAATCAAAAAATTATAATCACATGAAACTAAGAAATATCATGTTTGCTATATCCATAGCAACATTAACCGCTTGCGGTACATCAGAAAAGAACAACAGCGAGCATAATCATTCTCACAATACAGAATCGCACGAACATGTACATTCCCATGATGAAGCCCATAATCATGAGAATTGCGGACATAACCATGCCGCTCACAACCATAATCATGCAAAAGCCGCTCACAACCATTCACATGAATCGGTAGAGCATAATCATAATCACAACGAACAAGTTCATGCGGAAAACAGCGATGAAATCGCATTTTCCGAACAGAAAGCAAAGTATTTCGGAGTAAAAACCGAAAAGGTGACAAAAGGAACGTTCAACGACATAATAAAAGTGAGCGGACAGATTCTGCCGTCTCAAAGCGATGAATCGGTTATCTCGGCAAAATCAAGCGGTATCATTAAATTGAATTCTAACGCCATTGAGGGGAAACAACTTTCGGCAGGTACATCCATAGGACAAATATCTTCACATAATGTAGCCGGGGGTGACGCCAACGAGGTAGCAAAAATCAACTTTGAAGCTGCCAAACGGGAACTGGAACGCATCACTCCGCTATATGAAGATAAAATAATAACCGAGCGAGAATACAATCTGGCAAAACAAATATATGCACAAGCTAAAGCAGCATTGTCGGGAAATTCCGGGGCCGGTAGCAATGCTGCATGCAATATCTCCGGAACAATAGCCAAGGTATACGTCAAAGACGGGGAATATGTAGAAACCGGTACCCCTATCGCATTGGTTTCCAAAAATGCAAAATTAATATTGCGTGCCGACCTTCCCAATAAGTATGCACCGATGCTATCTTCTATAAAAACGGCGAATTTCAAACCGGCATATACCGAAACCGTTTACGACTTGGCTGAAATGAACGGTAAGATTGTATCCAACAGAAATTTAAGTATTGTTACACCGGGATATATACCTGTAAATTTTGAATTTACCAATAATGCCGGCATAGTAGCAGGCACTTATGCCGAAATCTACCTTATAGGCACATCCAAGGATAATTGTATCACAGTTCCACTGAGTGCGATAACCGAAGAAGAAGGGTATTTTTTCGTATATGAAAAAGTACATCATGACGCATATACCAAAAAGGAAGTAAAATTGGGCATGAACAACGGTACTGATGTCGAAATCCTGTCAGGATTACATGAAGGAGACGAAATCGTAACCACAGGAGCTGTTCTTATAAAGTTATCACAAGCAGCAACAGTTCCGGGACATAGCCACGAACATTAATCACAATCAAAAGCTAAACCTATATGCTGAACAGAATTATCAAATTTTCGTTGAACAATAGGATTCTTGTACTTTTGATTACTTGTTTCCTATTTATAGGCGGCTCTATAATAACCGTCAACACTGAAGTCGATGTATTTCCCGACTTAAACGCTCCTACCGTAACGGTAATGACTGAGGCTCAAGGATATGCCCCTGAAGAAGTTGAAAAAGCTGTTACTTTCCCTATCGAAACCGTGCTTAACGGAGCTACGGATGTTCGCCGCGTCCGTTCTTCATCTACAAGCGGTTTTTCTATCGTATGGGTAGAATTTGATTGGGGTACAGATATATACAAAGCAAGACAAATCGTTTCTGAAAAGCTTTCTACTTTGGAAAGCGACTTCCCAAACGGTGTTAAATCACCTGTATTAGGTCCTCAATCATCCATCCTCGGTGAAATGTTGATTATTTCTCTCACATCCGATAAGACCAACATGCAGGATTTGAGAACAATAGCCGACCGAACAATCCGCCCCAGAATACTTGCAGAAGGAGGCGTTGCCGAAGTGCAGGTTATAGGTGGGGATATTAAGGAATACCAAATCCTTTTAGATCCGGCTAAAATGAAATATTACAACGTAACGATGGATGAAGTTAATGCTGCTACACAAGACATTAACAACAATGTAGGAGGAGGCGTACTATATGAATACGGAAATGAATACCTTATAAAAGGAGACATTAACACAACATCCCTTAAAGACATCGCCAATACGGTAGTAAGAAGCGATGAAACCGGTATCGTGCTTGTAAGCGACATTGCCAATGTGAAAATAGGCTCTAAATCGCCCAAATTGGGATTGGCATCGGAAAATGCTAAACCGGCTGTACTTCTCACTATTACCAAGCAGCCCGACACCGATACCAAAGCGTTGACAAATTCAATACTTGAAAGCCTGAATAAATTAAAGAAATCCTTGCCTGAAGATGTAAATATCTCAACAGACACGTTCCGTCAAAGCAATTTCATAGACAGCTCTATTTCCAATATACAAGGTTCTCTGCTTGAAGGAGCTTTATTTGTGGTAATCGTACTGTTCTTTTTCCTTATGAATATACGCACCACAGTAATATCTCTTGTGGCATTACCGCTTTCCGTCATTGTTACAATAATCGTCCTGCACGCATTCGGATATACCATCAATACCATGAGTTTAGGTGGTATAGCCATCGCAATCGGTTCTTTGGTGGACGACGCTATTGTTGATGTGGAGAATGTTTTCAAGCGTTTGAGAGAAAACCGTATGTTGCCCGAAAGCGAGAGAAGTTCTGTTATCGACGTAGTATTCCATGCCTCGGCTGAAGTGCGTATGCCCATATTGAACTCCACACTGATTATTATTGCTTGCTTTCTTCCATTGTTCTTCCTTACCGGATTGGAAGGCAGATTATTGATACCGCTGGGTATTTCATTCATTGTGTCGCTGGTTGCGTCCACAATTGTTGCGCTCACGGTCACACCGGTTCTTTGCAGCTATCTACTGAAAGGCAATCACAAGCATGCCGACAAAGACCCTGTCATTACAGCTAAATTAAAAGAAAGCTACAAAAAAGCTCTTGAAAAGAGCCTTAATCATAAACGTATAATCCTATATACTACAGGCGGGATGTTTATCCTTTCCATGATTCTGTTTTTCACATTGGGACGCAGTTTCCTTCCGTCTTTCAATGAAGGTTCTTTCACTATAAACGTCAGTCTTATGCCAGGTGTTTCTCTTGAAGAATCAGATAAAATAGGTCGTGAAGCAGAAAAAATAATTATGAGCATACCTGAAGTAAAGTGCGTATCGAGAAAAACCGGACGTGCCGAACTTGCCGAACACTCATTCGGTGTGAATGTTTCCGAAATTGAAGCACCGTATGAAATCAAGGATAGGTCAAAGAGTGAAATTCTGAAAGAATTACGCGAAAAGTTGGCTATTATTCCGGGAGCTAATATAGAAATAGGTCAACCTATATCGCACCGCATAGACGCTATGCTGTCAGGCTCAAAGGCTCAAATAGCTATAAAGTTGTTTGGTCCCGACCTGAACAAATTGTATAAGACCGGCAGCGAAATCAAGAACATTATATCATCCGTTCCGGGAATCGTTGACGCCAATATCGAGCAACAAGTGGCTCGTCCACAATTACAAATACGCCCCAAACGCGATTTATTGGCCAAATACGGTATTACTATCAAAGAATTTTCCGATTTCATCAATATAACACTTGCCGGCGTCACGGTATCACAGGTATATGAAGACGGTTTACCTTATGATATTACGCTACGACTTGATGACAACGACCGCAATTCAATGGAGAAAATAAAGAATCTCATGATTGACAGCAATGCAGGTAAGATTCCATTTTCTTATATTGCAGAAATAAAGTCGGCTGACGGTCCCAATACAATAAGCCGAGAAAACGTAAGTAGGCGTATATTGATTTCTTGCAATGTGTCTGACAGAGATTTAAGGGGAGCTGTAAACGAAATCCAAGATAAAATAGATGAAAGCATACAATTACCTGAGGGGTATTACCTCGTATACGGCGGACAATTTGAGAATGAACAAAAGGCATCAAAGACTTTAGCTATAACATCTCTCATTGCTTTAGTTATCGTCATAATGCTGCTGTATCAAGAATTCAAAAACGTCAAGCAATCGCTTATCGTGCTTATCAATATGCCCCTCGCCATGATTGGTGGTGTAATGATACTTAAATTCGGTTCTAACGAGCTAAACATCCCGGCTATCATCGGTTTCATATCACTGCTCGGAATTACAACTCGCAACGGCATGCTACTGATGACAAGATACAATCATTTGAAAGAGGAGGGGTATAATATACATGAACGTATCATAAAAGGCAGTGTAGACCGATTGCTTCCTATCATCATGACTGCACTGACTTCGGCTTTGGCATTGATTCCTATTGCTGTCAAAAGTTCCGAACCGGGTAATGAAATACAAAGCCCTATGGCTATTGTTATTCTTGGAGGATTGATAACGTCTACGGTATTGAATGTTTTCGTTGTCCCTATAATATATTATCTAACTCACAAAAAGGAAGAACTTAATCTCACTGAAAAATGAAAAAAAGATTATATTTTATAATATCGGTGATTCTAACCTCATTGGGAGGACAAGCAGTGACACTGAATTCAATAATGGACAGTATCGCTGTAAATAATACCGAGTTAAAGTCTAAAGCTGCTGAATATAAGAGTAAAATAGCAGGAATAAAGTCTACTAACAATTTAGGAGACACGGATATTGATTTTGAATACCAAAAAGGAGACAATATCAACGGCAACAAGCATGGATTTTCTATTTCTCAAGGTTTTGATTGGCCGGGAATGTACATAGCACGCTCGCAAGCCAATAAATCTTTGACTAATGCTGCCGAATATGAATACCGAGCACAAAAATTGAATATCTTATTGAATGCAAAACAGATTTGCCTTAATATTATTAATTTCAACCGAAAAATTAAGGCACAAACTGAAATCCACAATAATATAAAACAACTTTACACTGAATATGAAAAAGGGTTCAAGCACGGAGAAATATCAATTCTCGACATCAATAAACTGAAGATTGAGTTGTTGAACGTAAAGCAAACGTTGGATTCCTATATCACACAAAGACAAGCATTGATAGAAGACTTAACCGGTATTAACGGAGATAAAGTCATTTATGGCATTGAACTGATAGTGACATATCCCGAACAAGAACTGCAAGCAATCGACACCTATCTCAATCAATTGACATCCATTGACCCCGAACATAATTATAACAATGAAATGATAATCAATTCGGGAAAAGAAGTAACTATGGCAAAGATGGGCTGGATGCCTAAATTCTCAATCGGATATAAATATGCAAATGAACTCGGCGATAAATTTAACGGTTTCTCGGTAGGTATGTCTCTGCCTATTTTCTCTAACAGAAATAAAGTCAGCGAAGCACAAGCGGCTAAAACAGCATTCATATATAGCGGAAAAAATGAATATAGTTCAAAATGTGCCAATATTAAAAAGGAATATTCACAAATTGTATACCTGAAAGAGCAAATATATGCCTACGGCTCTGTCCTTACCGATAATGCTAATACGGAAATACTGAAAAAGGCGTTAAATGGTGGACAAATATCTTTGCTCGACTATCTCATGGAACTAAGGTATTTCCTTGAGGCTCAACAAACGCTACTTGATTTGGAATATGAATACAATTCAACCCTAACCTCCCTCAACAAATACCAATTGCTATAAAAATATCGAGAGGCGGATTCCCGCCTCTCGATATTTTTAATTTTTAAAATTTTTCATTTGGATTATACTTAGTCAAAGTTTCGGAACTACCATCTTTTATCAGATATCCTTCTCCAAAAGTATAAATATCTCCATCCGACACAATTATTTTATTTTCTACAATAGTATATGAATATACCACTGGATCCTCACTAACATAAACAAGATCACCTATCTCTTTTCCTCCATATACTGCACCTATTATCTCGGCATCATTCGGCACATAAGCAGGATCCCATAGCCATGCTATATGAAATCGTAGCGTATTATCATTTATTATTTCGACTACATTAATAAGAAAACCATCCGGTTGAAATCTACATGCACCATAATGCGCATCTAAACTACTCCAACGTCCGTCTTCATCAAAGAACAAATCTCTTGTGGCATAATAGTCAACATGTCTATAATCAGCCAATAATTCATGGTCTTCAATAGCCTGATTGATTCGGTTAAAGTCCGAAGTCCTTGCAACACTCTGTAAATTAACGTACCACCCTTTCATTCCTTTAGATGTAGGCTCTTCACTTTCATTACTACACGATGATAATAAGACAATCATCAATGCTAAAATACTCAACAGTTTTTTCATTCTAATATAAGTTTTAATGGCAATCCAAACTCCCTAAATTGCGATTTACGATAAAAAAAGAAAGTGTGAAGTTTGTTTCGTTTATCCGTTGGTAGGTTGTGGAAAGACCCGAACAAAAATAAACGTACATTACCTCACACCTATATACTTGCAGGGTGTAGGCACAAATATGCCCAAACCCTGTACGTATACAAGAAACGTGTGTAACTCGTCTATCCCTTTGTTCTGAAAACTTCCACATTTTCCAACGAGGATGTGCGAAAACACTTTCTACATGTTTGCTATTCGGTTAAAAATAGCATTGCAAATTTAAACATAAATCATAATAAATCCAACTATTTTCTTGATGCGGTTGTATATTGTGGTAAGAGCCTTACCGGGAAATCGGAGAACAACACCTTCACAGCTTGCGCAATTTCCGTCAGATTACGGAATTGACTATCCCCGGGTTGAAGAATGGTAGATACCGAAGATGAATACAATGCAATCTTCTTTTCAGTATCCACAAACTCCATAGTCAACACGCCTTCACGGTATATTCCGGTAATAACTTTAGCATTGGCATAATAGCTTTGCCAATACAGATTACGAGGATACATATAATAAGGATACATTCCATTGTAAGCATAATATCCAGGAGGCAATGCCGGCGCCGTTTCTATCTCTTTCTGTACGGTCAACGCAATATTTACCAAAAGCGGTGAATCTTGTGATTCCACAAAACCTCGTTCTACCATTTGTTCCCTGATTGCAGCAGCTATGTTATAATATGTAACCATTGTCATTCCGGGTGGAAGTGTTCCCTCCGGTGGAGATACTATGCGGAACGTCTTATACTCACCCAAATCGGAATTATTATAAACCGTGCTGTTTACTAAAGAGAATGGGCTGCATGAACTGGACAACAACCCTAAAACTCCTAAAATTGTGATTATTAACTTTTTCATAACAGTGAGATTTAGAATTTTAATTACTAACAATACTTTTTTTATTATTGTTTATGAAAATTGCTTTAATTCACATTTTATTCTTGAAAATTATGATAGCTCACAATAAACTGCTATATTTGAATAATCAAAAGAATTTACCTTTATATTGAATGGACAGAAAAGAAAATAATACACGCAGATTCATTGCTGAATGGGAATCCCAATCTGCCGTAATGATTGCATGGCCGCATGAACGTACCGATTGGCATTACATGCTTGATGAAGTTGAACAATGCTATACCTACATCGCTAAAGCCATACTTAACGTAGAGGATCTTATAATTGTCACTCAAAAGAAAGAACATGTAGCATCAATAATAGGGAATTCACATCCCCATAAGGTACATTATGTTGATATTCCTACCAACGACACATGGTGTCGTGACTTCGGTGCTATCACAATCGAACAGAATGGTAATCCCGCAATATGTGACTTCAAATTCAATGCTTGGGGAGGTAAATTCAATTGGGAATTGGATAATGCCGTTACATCTCACATGTTAAAGCAGAAACTTTTCTCTTGTGAATCGATAGATTGCCAAAATTTCATTCTTGAAGGAGGATCAATAGAAACCGATGGTAAGGGCAATTTATTAGTAACATCACAGTGTTTATTGACACCTACCCGCAATCCTCACATGAATAAAGCTGAAATAGAGATGTATTTGTGCCGTACTCTCGGTGTTACAAAAGTGTTTTGGCTTGATTATGGCGCATTTGCCGGAGATGATACCGATAGCCATATCGACACACTGGCACGTTTAGCTCCCAACGACTGCATTATCTATGCAGGATGCGATAATCCTGAAGATGAGCATTATACAGAACTTAACAAAATGGAAAAACAATTATCGGAATTTGTGAAAGCCGATAATACTCCTTTTTCATTGCACAAATTGCCGTTCCCTGATGCCATATATGATGAAGACGGAGAACGGTTGCCTGCCACATACGCCAACTATCTGGTTATAAACGGAACAGTACTGATTCCCACATACAACCAACCGGAGAATGACACCAAGGCATTATCTGTAATAAAAGAAGTATTCCCAAGCTATAAGATAGTCGGCATAGATTGTAACGCATTAATCAAACAACACGGGTCTCTGCATTGCGTAACAATGCAATTCCCTAAAAACGTTTTAATAAATATATGAGCAAATTATTAAAAGTAGGTATTATTCAGCAAGCCAATACAACAGACATACCCCAAAACAGGAACAGGCTTATCGGGAAAATAAAGAAATTAGCCCAAAAAGGAGCAGAATTAGTGATTTTACAAGAGTTACATGATTCTCTATATTTCTGTCAGGTAGAATCAACCGATAACTTTGATTTAGCAGTACAGCTAAACGGCAAAGAGTGTAATGAATACGCTGCGACTGCTAAAGAATGCGGTATAGTATTAGTGACTTCAATGTTTGAAAAACGTGCGGCAGGACTATACCATAACACAGCTGTTGTCTACGAAAAAGACGGAAGCATTGCCGGAAAATATCGAAAAATGCACATCCCTGATGATCCTGCATATTATGAAAAATTTTACTTCACACCCGGAGATATGGGATTTGAGCCGATAAATACATCAGTTGGCAGATTAGGTGTTCTTGTCTGCTGGGATCAATGGTATCCCGAAGCTGCCAGACTTATGGCACTCAAAGGAGCCGATTTACTCATATACCCCACTGCTATCGGGTGGGAAAGTTCTGATACATCCGAAGAAAAAGCAAGGCAACAAAGTGCATGGCAAACCGTACAACGAGGGCATGCCGTAGCCAACGGCATCCCTGTAATCACTGTTAACCGTGTGGGGCATGAACCTGACCCATCGGGACAAACCAACGGTATCCGGTTCTGGGGATTCTCTTTCGTAGCCGGTCCGCAAGGCGAAATTCTGTATCAAGCACCCTCCGATGAAGAAATCGAAACTATCATAGAGATTGACATGGAGCGTTCTGAACAAGTGAGAAGATGGTGGCCGTTCCTCCGAGACCGACGCATCGAGAACTACTCCAATATAACAAAACGCTTTATAGACTAAGTCACAAAACGGAGCTGTGTCAAATTTATTTTTGGCTCAGCTCCTTTAGATTCGTAAGAATTGACAAGATGCAAGGCGTTGAGATTTAGCTCGATGGAGTGTACTGATGTACTTGACTGAGAGCTAATATCGATAATAACGGGCAGATTGTTAATTATGACACACCGCCTTAAAATGTGAAGTGGAGTTGAACACGCAAACCGCTTTTATCCACACCGGGAGTGTCGCAATAAGTCAATCTCCACACATAATCTACCCTTAATATCGTGAATATATTATCCAATCCCACACCTACTTCCATATAAGGCTTTTTCTCCATAGGCTTGCATTTGGTGTTTAACGGAAAGCGGAATAAGTTGTTATTAAATTCAGGATTGTTCCTGTCACTTAATTTTCCATATAGTCCTCTAAACGAAAACACCTCACGCAATTTCATGTATTTGACAAGCGGAATACGGTTGAATATAGCACCATTAGCCCAATATGTCAAATCCCACGATAAATATTGGTCATTGGCAAACTCAAAGGCATTCATCAAGGTATAAGACTCCGGTTGTATAGTATATGACAAATTGGCATTCGGAATTAACAAATCCGGATAATTCACCTTACTCCATATTTTACCGGCTTTCAATATAATATCTGTATAACCGAAAGCAGAGAACCAAAAACGCTTCTGCACACTGAATTCCGTTTTATTTATATCAGTAAGACTACCCATAAAACCTTTGGGAGCATAGGTTTGCGTCAATGCAAACACCGGAGCATCCAAATTAATAGGGATTCTATAGTTCTTGGTCTGATAAAACTTTTCTCCGGGAGCATATCTGAACGTAACATTAAAAGATGCCTCGTCATACGATTTATACACATCTCCATATCCGTTAATAAAGGGTAACCAACGTGTTGCCTCTTGAGTATTGTATTTAAATCCTGCCGACACTGAGAAACCCGATTGTGTTTCAAGTGTATATTGCAGATTGCTTGAACGCAAATATGTCATCTTATCGTTTTTCTGCCTTTTCAAAGCCAAGAACACGTTATCTGCATTAGTAAACATATAATGCTGACCTATCTGATCCACATCATAACTATGAGATGCTTTTATTGAATGAATAGGAAATTCCATAGAATGGTATTTTTTTTCATTAAAAGAATATTCCAATTCAGCTTGGTATTTCAATTTTTTGTCTCCGAATCCGTATGCCACATAACCGCGAGAAAACCAATTTTTACTCAAATTGGCAGTTGTCATACCGCCTACTCTCAAGCGCATTCCTTCCACCGGGTTTCCGCTTACAGTGGTATTCATAGGACCGAAATCAAATTTGCTGTTCTTACCACGTGTAGGAATATACCCGGAAACAAGAGTAACAACTATCTTTTCAGTCCAATAAAATGCAGGAACCTCTCTCAACCTTACAAGCATCTTGCCCACAGCGTTCTCACTTTCCTTGATAGGTATCTGTCGATTATCTTTCCAGAACTGGTCGGGCATGTATAATGCGTTTTCTGCAATAACCGTTCTACCCTCTTCATCAAATATATCGATATTTTTAGGCTCTTCAAAACTATGGTTGCGATACTTGGTTAATCGCCTTGCATACAGTCCTTGCGTCGATGGCATTATCTCAAATTCCACAATCATATCATCTTTCACCTTCAATCTGGTTCCATCGGGAGCTTTCTCAAAATCCTGTGTCATGTAGATATTCTCCACATAATTCAGGTTTATTGACTTAGGTACATTCAGTTTTACTCTCTTTATGAATAATGTCGTATCTTCAAGCGGTACGTATATACGCCCTGTAAACCCGAATGATTCCGGTGTAAACGGAACAAAACTAAGTTCTATACACTTCACTCCATCTACCGGTATCGTGTCAGTGAGATAATACTTATAATAATTAACACCTATATTTGACAACGGGCTTACAAAACGGTTCTGCATAAGTGTGATATCATTACCGAAAATATCAACCTCACGAAAAACATCCTCAAGAAAACGCTGTATACTCTCTTGGTCAAAAACCTCATCTATGCCGGCACTTTTGTTGCCACGCACCAATTCTTTCTCACTATGCGGACTTTTCCTATAATACTCCGTTGATATTTTTTCTTTAACCGACACATTAAGTATAGGCTTTCCAGAAACTTCAGAGGTATCAAGATAATCAAATATAAATGAGAATTTCTTTGTTATCCAATTCTTTTTTTCTTTTTCAGAGAAGTCATTCAGTCCAAGGTTTATCTTAGTATGCTTGTCATAAGTGTAATAATCATGATTTTTAGGACTATACATATTTCTCCTCGCCCGCAATTTCTCCATAAAAATCACAGCAGGATTATTCTTTTTGGAATACTTGTCTTTCTTATAGTTTACTACAACTTCTTTTAATGCTACACCCGTAGGCACTAAATCGATAGTCAAATCATTGATTTTGCCTTTGTTTACATAAACTTCTTTTTCCTTGTACCCCATCGTAGATACATTCAAGCAGATAAAGTTTACTGACGTTGTCATACTGAACTCACCGTTTTCGTTGGTAAGCAACCCTTTATCAGAACCCTTTAAAAATATTGCGGCATAAGGTATTGGCTCTTGACTTATCGAATCTCTTACTATACCTTTTATTGTTGTAGGATTAACCGGATGTTGCGAATATACATTTGTCGATACAAGCAACAAAAACAAAATATATAAAATAATCGTAATATATCGTCTCAACATTAGAAACTGTTATAATTTTATTTCGGAATAATTTTAAATATTTTCTTGTAGAAAACTACCTAAAAAATTACTTTTGCAAAAGTACAAAAAAACAAACAATCAGCATGTCGTTTTTTACCAATTTTATGGTTTTTATTAGAAATTATAAAACATCTCTTTCTTTCAATGGCTATCGAAATCGAACATAAATATTTAGTTAAAAACAACAGCTATAAAAATATAGCTACAGCATGCACTCATATCTGTCAGGGATACTTGTCAAAAGACAAAGAACGTACTGTAAGAATACGTATTACCGATAATTCAGCATACATCACCATTAAAGGGAAAAATACCGGCGACAAAAGAATGGAATATGAATATCCCATTCCGCTTGATGACGCAAGGCAATTGCTCGACACACTATGTATCAAACCCATAATCGAAAAATTTCGCCATATAGTGAAATATAATGGCAACACATGGGAAGTAGATGAATTCAGAGGGGCTTTAAAAGGTCTGATTCTTGCAGAAATCGAAATACCTTCAAGCGAATACAAATATGACATCCCACCCTTTGTAGGGAAGAATGTCACAAACGATTCCAGATATTATAATTCTAATCTTATCGATAAAATTCCTGAATAAAACTATAATAACATTTTTAAGAAAATTCAAAACAGTTTCTAAGACTCAAACCCACGACATTCTCCACATGATGGGTATGCGGGAACATATCCACAGGTTGTATTTCCGTCACCATATATTTCTTGTCTAATAGGGCAAGGTCACGAGCTTGAGTAGCAGGATTACAACTCACATAAACAATACGTTTCGGCTCTGACGCCAATATGACATTTACCACATCTTCATGCATACCGGCACGCGGAGGGTCTACTATCATCACATCAGGCTTACCATGCTGAGCAACAAAGTCCTCGGTAAGAACATCTTTCATATCTCCGGCATAGAATACAGTATTATCTATCCCGTTCACATGTGAATTAAGTTTGGCATCCGCTATTGCATCCTCTACATATTCGATTCCTACAACTTTTTTCGACATTCGAGCTACAAAGTTCGCAATTGTTCCGGTTCCTGTATAAAGGTCATATACCATTTCATTTCCGGTTAGGTTTGCCATATCCCGAGCTACTTTATAAAGTTCGTATGCCTGAGCCGAATTGGTTTGATAAAACGATTTTGCTCCTACCCTGAACTTTAAGCCCTCCATTTCCTCCTCAATATATTCTCTGCCACTATACGGTATAATCTCTTGGTCTCCTATGGTATCATTCACTTTCAGGTTTACAACATACATTAAAGCTGTAATCTGGGGAAATTCTTGGGATAAAGCACTCATTATATCCTCGATTTTCTCCTTATCATCTTCACCAAATACAACCACAAGCATTATATCACCTGTACTTGCTGTTCGTACCATAATGGTTCGCATCAGTCCCGTTTGGGCTTTCAAATCATAGAAAGTATAGGATTTTGACAATGCATATTCTCTTATAAACAAGCGTATTTTATTTGATATATCATCCTGCAACCAGCATTTTTTTATGTCAAGAACTTTATCAAACGCTCCGGGTATATGAAAACCCAAGGCATTACGGTCAGGAAATTCTTCCCCGCTGCGCATTTGTTCAAATGTCAACCAGCATTTATTGGAAAATGTAAATTCCAACTTATTACGGTAATATTGAGTATTGACCGATCCCAGAATAGGATTTATTTCAGGTATTGGAATTTTAGCTATGCGTTCCATAGCGTCCTTTACTTGCTGCTGCTTATATTTTAACTGCTCTTCATAGGGAAGATGCTGCCATTTACAGCCACCACATACACCAAAATGCTGACAGAACGGTTCTACTCTTATCTCACTTGGAGTTATAAGCCGTTCTATATGTCCCTCGGCATAACTGTGTTTTTTCTTGTCTATTTTCACATCGGCAATATCACCGGGTGCGCCGTATGGTATAAAGACTACCATATCGTTAACACGGGCAATACTTTTGCCTTCCGCTGCAACTCCGGTAATTTCAACACCTTCAAGTAAAGGTAATTCTTTCCTTTTTCTACTCATCTATATTTAATTATCATAGGGTTTATACAAGAAATTTCAGCAAGAAGAATGCCGCCAATATATACATTCCTATTGTCATTTTCCGGTAATTACCACTCAATAGATTTATAAAGATATAACTTAAATGACCTAATACGATACCATCGGAAATACTATATGACAATGGCATAAAAATAATACATACAAATGCAGGAACTGCCTCGGCGTAATCGGCGAAATTCACTTTAAGAACCGAGCCCATCATCATCAAACCTACCAGAACTAATACAGGAGCTGTTGCCGCTGCCGGAATAGCAAGGAAAAGCGGAGCAAAAAATAATGCGAGCAAGAAACATGCACCTGTAACAAATGCTGTTAATCCGCTACGTCCTCCTTCATTTACTCCTGCCGCACTCTCTACATATACAGCCACTGTACTTGTCCCCATCACAGCACCGGCGGCAGTTGATATTGAATCCACCATGAAAATTTCTTTCAATCTTGGGATTTTTCCGTTTTTAGCCATACCGGCGCGAGTGGTTACTCCTATCACAGTTCCGATACAATCAAACAAATCCACAAACAACAGGGTAAATACGATTATCACCATATCTTTTGTGAATATATTAGTCCACTCGAACTTCATGAATATAGGCTCTATCGACGGCGGTACACTGAACACACCATCTATATTTGTAACACCAAGAGGTATACCTATCAGTGTAGTTATCAAAATTCCAAACAAAAGCGCACCCTTTATATTTTTCACAAGCATTACCGATGTTAGTACAATACCTATAACACCCAGCAAGGCTGAACCGGAGGAAAGATTTCCCAGACTCACAAGAGTAGCTTCATTATTGATTATTATATCCGAACTTTTTAACCCGATAAAAGCAATATACAAACCGATACCGGCACTGATGGCATTCTTCAGTGTGTCAGGTATAACATCTACTATCTTCTCGCGCAGATTGGTTACGGTAAGCAATATAAACACCAATCCTTCAAGGAACACGGCTGTCAAAGCAAACTGCCATGAGTACCCCATTATCATACATACGGTATAAGCAAAAAAGGCATTTAGTCCCATTCCCGGAGCCAATGCCAACGGTAACTTTGCATAAAGTCCCATAAACATGGTCGCAACAGCCGACATTACTACCGTTGTTGTAAACAAGGCTCCCTTATCCATTCCTGTTTCACTCAAGATATTAGGGTTTACAGCCAAGATATAAGCCATTGTCAAGAAAGTGGTGATTCCTGCCATGACTTCAGTTTTCACAGTTGTTTCTTTAAAATTGAAACCAAATAGTTTTTCAAGCATTTCTGTAAAAAATATTAGAAGTTGTTTTAATTTTATTTCATAATTGTTCAAGGTGGATTTTTGTATGAATTTCCAGTCAAATCAAGATGAGAATAACAAGTATTTCAATGCAATTTGACAAATATTACACAAAAAATCCGAAAATATTATTTAATAAGACTGTAAGTATTTTTTAGAAAATTTCAAACAGTATCATAATTAAGTTGCAAATTTAAGAAATTGTTTTTAGATATTAGAAGTTGTTTTAATTTTATTTCGAGATAGTGAAAACTGAAATCTCCAATAAGAAGAGGAAACGATGTTTACGCTATATACATATTATATTCTATTTGAAGATTTCTTTCCAAAATCGGAAATCTTTTATTATATTTGCAAATAGCATTTGACCCCTTAGAAGGATTAAATCAACACAAACTTGAATATTATTTATTAACTTATTGTAAATCATATAATTAATTCATGAAGAATGTTTATACTTTCGGTAATGGAAACGCAGAAGGCCGTGCCGATATGAAAAACTTGCTTGGCGGTAAAGGTGCAAACCTTGCCGAAATGAACTTGATTGGAGTTCCTGTACCTCCCGGTTTTACAATCACAACAGAAGTTTGTACTCTTTACACACAACAAGGTAAAGATGCTGTTGTTAAATTGTTGGAGGAAGACGTAAAGAAATCTATCAAGCACATCGAAGACCTTACAGGAAATAAATTCAACGATGCAGAAAACCCGCTATTGGTATCGGTTCGTTCCGGTGCTCGAGTTTCAATGCCGGGTATGATGGATACAGTGCTTAACCTTGGTATGAACGACCAAGTGGTTGAAGCATTGGCTAAGAAATCAGGTAATCCACGTTTTGCATGGGACAGCTACCGCCGTTTCGTTCAAATGTATGGTGACGTTGTTCTTGGTATGAAACCGAAGAACAAGACCGACATCGATCCGTTTGAAGAAGTTATGGAAGGCGTTAAAGAAGAAAAAGGCGTTAAACTTGACACCGAGTTGGACGTTGACGACTTGAAGAAGTTGGTTAAACTATTCAAGGAAGCAGTATTGAAATCAACCGGTAACGACTTCCCTGAAAGTGCATGGGAACAACTTTGGGGTGCTATCTGCGCTGTATTTGACAGTTGGATGAACGAACGCGCTATCCTATACCGTCGCATGAACCAAATTCCGGAAGAATGGGGAACCGCTGTTAACGTACAAGCTATGGTGTATGGTAACATGGGTGAAACATCGGCTACCGGTGTTGCGTTCACTCGTGATGCTGCTACAGGTGAAGACATCTTCAACGGTGAATATTTGATTAATGCACAAGGTGAAGACGTGGTTGCCGGTGTACGCACTCCGCAACAAATCACTATAGAGGGTTCACGTCGCTGGGCTAAACTTCAAGGTATTTCCGAAGAAGAACGTGCATCAAAATATCCTTCTCTTGAAGAATCTATGCCGGAATGTGCCAAGAGACTTATCGAAACACAACAAAAACTTGAAGACCACTACAAGGACATGCAAGACCTTGAATTTACTATTCAAGATGGAAAATTGTGGTTGTTGCAAACTCGTAACGGTAAGCGCACAGGTGCAGCTATGGTAAAAATTGCTATGGATCTTCTTCGTGAAGGAGTCATCGATGAAAAGACTGTACTTAAACGCATGGAGCCTCAAAAGCTTGACGAACTTCTACACCCTGTATTTGACAAAGCAGCTCTTGCTAAGGCTAAGACTGTAGCTAAGGGTCTTCCTGCATCTCCGGGTGCAGCTACAGGTCAAATAGTTTTCTTTGCTGATGATGCTGAAGCTTGGGCAGAACGCAAAAAGAAAGTTATCATGGTTCGTCTTGAAACTTCTCCGGAAGACCTTCGCGGTATGACTGTAGCACAAGGTATCTTGACAGCTCGCGGTGGTATGACATCACACGCTGCCGTAGTTGCCCGCGGTATTGGTAAATGTTGTGTATCAGGTGCAGGCGAAATCAAGGTAGATTATAAAGAAAAGACCGTTGAAATGGGAGGTAAAGTTTACCATGAAGGCGACTGGATTTCATTAAACGGTAGCACAGGCGATGTTTATGACGGATTGGTATCTACAGTAGATGCCGAACTTGACGGCGACTTCGCTGCTATTATGAACCTTGCAGAAAAATATACTAAGGTAGATGTACGTACCAATGCAGATTCTCCTCGCGATGCTCTTGTTGCTCGCAAGTTCGGTGCCAAAGGTATCGGTCTTTGCCGTACAGAACACATGTTCTTTGAAGGAGATCGCATCAAGGCAATGAGAGAAATGATTATTGCACGCGACGAAGAAGGACGCCGTGCAGCTTTGGCAAAATTGCTTCCTATGCAACGTGGCGACTTCGAAGGTATTTTCGAAGCTATGGATGGACTTGGCGTTACCATACGCCTTCTTGACCCACCTTTGCATGAATTTGTACCTCACCAGACTGCAACTCAAAAGGAACTAGCTGAAGAAATGGGCATGACTCTTGAAGAAGTTAAAGCTGTGTGCGACGGTCTTGAAGAATTCAATCCAATGCTTGGTCACCGTGGTTGCCGTCTTGGCAATACATACCCTGAAATCACAGAAATGCAGGCTCGCGCTATCATAGAAGCTGCTCTTAACGTGAAAGCTAAGGGTATTGATGTTCATCCTGAAATCATGATACCTCTTGTAGGTGTTCTTAAAGAACTTCAAATGCAAGCAGCTATCATTAACGAAACTGCACAAAAGGTATTTGCAGAACGTGGTGATACTGTAGCTTACAAGATCGGTACTATGATTGAAGTGCCTCGCGCAGCATTGACTGCCGACCAAATTGCAACCGTTGCCGACTTCTTCTCATTCGGAACTAATGACTTGACTCAAATGACATTCGGCTATTCTCGTGATGATGCTCCTAAGTTCTTGAAAGTATACAAAGAAAAGGGACTTATCAAGACTGATCCTTTTGAAGTACTTGATCAAGAAGGTGTTGGACAACTCGTTAAGATGGGTACTGAAAAGGGACGTTCTACTAAGCCTGAATTAAAAGTCGGTATCTGTGGCGAACACGGAGGTGAACCGTCTTCTGTTAAGTTCTGCGCTAAGTTGGGTATGAACTACGTTTCATGTTCTCCATTCCGCGTGCCTATCGCTCGCTTAGCTGCCGCTCAGGCTGCTGTGGAAGAATAATTGCAAAAGTTTATTCTCATAAATACATTAAGATTACGTCATCACATCAGATGGCGTAATCTTTTTTATTGTTACATAATCATTTGGCATAATACTCACACTATACGCACTAATTGACAAGCCACAAGACACTAAGACTTCTCTCGGCTTTATCTTGCCAAATCTAGGATTATTTACGGAAGTATTTTCACGAGTTATTGTCATATCACCTAAATTTGTATAAGGAGATTTTGTTTTACGTTCATGTTTAGGTACACCTGCTTTTTCTTCAGAAGATATGGGTCGTTTTATTGTAGATGAATTTTGTTTATTAAACCACTTCATTATTTATATTTATGTTTTATTGTTAAATTAATAGTACGATTAATCCTAAGTATATTAATATTGGAATTATCACACAAATAATCACTGAATTTAATACATAGTTACCTCCCCAACGATTGAAATAGTTGAGAAAATCAACGGAATCTTTAAATACCCAATCACACCATTCTTTAAAGAACTTTCGTGTGGCTATAAATATTCCTAACCATATACATAGTAATACCGCTGTGGTAACAGGTAATCCTATCCAACAATCAAGCATTATCGCCCACGACAGCGGAATCAATAAATAATATACGATTACATTTATCTGATTGTAGGTTAAATGTGTTGCTTGTGCAATGCCAAACAATGTTATTGCTACGATTGAAAATATTGCTTTTATCATTATTGGTATAAAATTTGTTAGACCTTATAATAGCTAATCATAGTGATTAGTTCATAGTGGAGTGAAAACGGCTCATAAACCACTATTAATGAAGCCAGAATAGGAGATTTAACTATGGCAATATTACCATTAACAGCTAGTCTGTGCGGTAAATTACTAAACGATGCGAGATAGGAATCCAAAATCCGCAGCATCGCTGGTAGTTTATTATCTCAGTATTCTAACCAAGATGTAAAACACACATCTATTAGGGTTGCTGAGATTGCAAAGAATGTTCTTATGCACAACTCTAATGCTGAGTTAATATAGCTTGCTATGTTAGCTATTACAAGAGCCTAATACTTTTATTATTATTTTTGAGCCTACTATATTTATGTGAAATGGTAGGCTTATTATTATGTTTTATACAGCAAAATCGTTAAACATATTACTCGGTTCTGAAGCCTCAAACGGTTCTGTTATAGGCTTAACATCTTGTGGATATAACTTATTTAATAATATAAGTAATCCTAACGGAATTATAAAAAATACTCCGAATGGGTATAATAAAAGACATTTAATAAATTTAAGAAGTTTCATATTTAGTTAGTTCTTTTTTTATTACTATATTCTTCATATAATGTTTCTATGTTAGGATATTTTAATAATTCCTTTTTAAAGCATTCATAAAAATACTTAGGTTCTGTTGGATCTTTACCGACTAAAGATAATTTATATTTATGCTCTATCTTTGCGTGGATACGAGCACTTCTTCTATCTACATGAAGACCGTCGGAATTAAGTGCCCATCCACCTCGAACTAATATTTCAAGTATAATTTTAGATTGTATATCTGTTAATGTATTATCATTATCAAAATATTCCACAACATTTCTAAAATTATCAGCCCAATAATCATGGTTATAATATTTATAATTACCTGTTATATACATTGGTATACTTAAAATTATTACAATAGGAGTAACAATTATTACTATTATTATCCCAAGTATTTCTTTTATATCTTTTATCATTTTTGTATTTTTTATTCTATTATCAACGATTCAGGATCATCAAGATATGGATATAATTTATTTCCATCACTTCCATAATACTATCTAATAGTAAATGGTTTATATCCGACAATTTTTGATGCGTTAAGTCCGCCTATTTTATGTAATAGATTCCACATATTAGAGTCTTTTTTAAATTTATTCTTTATCCAGTCTGTAAATTGCCACTGTGGATTTAACTTCTGCACATCTTCAAATTCAATAATTTTTAACCCTGTGTTTGGATTTATACCTTTTAAAGTATAATTTGAATGTTCTCCTCCAACCTATCCAATAGTAAACATATCCGGAAATTTTTCAGATTTTCCTACTTTTGTACCTTCTGGAAGAGGAAATTTTAATGTTCCATCGGTCTTAATTTTTAAACCAATAGGATTAAGCCTATATGAACCATCAAAATTTCTTACATACATCGTTCTTGGAATTTCTTCCTCTGGAATACCTGCCCATATAGCTCCATTCTAAAATCTATTTTCAGCAGCCCTAGACCCATATATTTTTGCATAGTCAGAGTACCATTGAGATTTTCTCCCTCCATGAAACGTTGGAGGTTTTGTATAAAATGGCTTCGTTATTAATTTGAATAATTCCTTTGTATGTCCTTTATAATCTGCAGGAGTTAAATATTCAAGTGTATATCTACCTCTATTTGCAAAATTTGTGCCAACAAAATTACCATATTTTCCACCTAAGGTATATCCCGGATTTGTCATATCCCCTACAAGAATTGGAACTTTTAATCCATAGTGTTGAGTTAATCCGTTACTTACATTTTCTCCCCATGTTTTGCCTGTTAGTGCTTTAGAACCTGTATCTACTACAGTTCCACCAACAACACCGCCAACGACTGTAGGCACAACTTTTTTAACAAGAATGTTTCCTGCCTTTTTGGCAGTTTCTTTTGCTCCTTGTTGTGTTATAGTTGCTGCAATCTATCTTACATTATCGTATAAACCTTTAGTAACTCCTTTAATTGCACCATTACGCAATAGAGTAGTTCCTCCAGCCATTGCATCATTTAGTATATTCTCACTCAGATCTGCAAAAGCACCTCTATTGTAGGCTTTATTATAGACATTAACAGCATCCATGAAATTATAATATGTTCCAAAAGAACCATTAGCTCCAGTCGGAACTCTATACGATGTTCCTCCGAGAGGATTTTTACCTTTCTACATTCCATGTGGAACTATAATAGTGGTATCTTTCACTTTCTGTCCGTCAGGCTGTGTCCAAGTGAAATTTCCATCGGAATTTAATTGTACTTCAAACCAACTGCCGTCAGAAGCCTAACGATAGAATTTGTTATTTTCTTCTTTATAATTTCCCATTTTGTTTTGTAATACTTATCATGACTCCACGAATGGAACCACTCTCAATGCATATGAGTAGTTCCAGAATAACTTTTAGCTACTTGATTAAAATACCATTTAGTAGCTTGCTTAATTAAGTTAATCGCTTTCTTCATAATAAGTAAAATTTTTAAATTGATCTACAGAACACTATTTAACTTGGAGAATGGCTGCTCTTTCTTTTTGATAATTACCCCGACATTAAGACAGCTTACGGCTTGTGCCATTCTTTACGGATGATCTTCTCTAAGAATACGATTAAAGATGCTGCGAGGCTTTCGATGGCTCGATGGTACAACAAGGTTGAAGAGGCAGGACTTCA
>JAFUKL010000002.1 GCA_017473615.1 Muribaculaceae bacterium
CGATTGTGGCAGGTCGCCCATTTCACGATATACACGTCCGCCATAATAATAAGCCTCGGCTCTCTCGGAGTGTGTGCCATTGTCATCGAAGTAGCGAATCAATTCGGTGATTGCCGTATCACCCTTGATGTCTTGATAGGACATGTCGCGCAACTTTATCGACATAAGGTCATAATACCGGCGATTATGCTCGTTAAGGCTATCTGCTACAATATTCTGCAATACTATTGCGGCACTATCCACCTCACCACAGTCGGAAAGTTCGTTTACTCGCACAAGACGGCTATCCACTGAGTGGTTACATCCTGCAAATGTCAACAGAAGAAATATATATGAGATAAGTTTCTTTATCATAGTTCATTGTTAGTATTGCAAAGTTACGAAAAAATATGGTGTGTTTATGTTTTGATTTTTGCATGAAAGATGGGGTGAACCCATTGCGGGGCAAGTTCGGTCATGGGTCGCATAACGAAATCGCGCAAATGCATACGCGGATGCGGTACGGTTAGCTCCGGAGTGTTTATTATGAGGTCGTCAATAGCTATTATGTCTATGTCGATAAGGCGGTCTTTGTATGAACCATCGTCGTTTCGGTGTGTAATACTGCCCATGTCACGCTCTATCTGTTGAGTGATTTTCAGCATGTCATGCGGCTTGATGTCGCTTTCTATCATTACACCTGCATTTAGGAATGTGTTTTCGCTCTCAAAGCCCCAAGCTTTGCTCTCTATGAAACTGCTTACTTTAGCCGGTGCTGTGAGTGCTTTTTCAAGCAGTTTGACGGCTTGGTGCAGATTACGGTCTTTGTCACCAAGGTTGCTGCCAATGTTGAAATAATAGTGCATGTTGATGGTCGGGATGTTATATGTCAGGCTGAATCTCAACGCCTCGCATTTTGTCAATTCTTGAAAATCCAAAGGAGCTGAGCCAAAAATAAATTTTGACACAGCTCCCCGGCTTTTGATGCTAAGTGTCTCTTATAGAGTTTTCTTTACTTGTACTTCTTCGAATGATTCAATCATATCACCCTCTTGGATGTCGTTATAGCCTGCTACACTCAGACCGCAATCAAATCCGGTGGTAACTTCTTTAACGTCGTCCTTGAAACGTTTCAATGAGCCTAAATCTCCGGTGTAACGAACGATACCGTCGCGAATCACGCGCACTTTACAGTTGCGCTTGACTTTACCTTCGCGTACAATTGCACCGGCAATAGTTCCCACCTTGGAGATACGGTAAGTTTGTAGCACTTCTGCCGCACCGAGGATTTCTTCTTTGGTCTCAGGCTCAAGCATACCTTCCATTGCGCTCTTCACGTCTTCTATAGCCGAATAGATGATTGAGTAAAGGCGTATATCGACGCCTTCATTTTCGGCAAGACGGCGTGCCGCCTGTGACGGGCGCACTTGGAAACCGATGATATAGGCATCGGAAGCCGATGCAAGCACCACATCGCTTTCGGTAATGGCACCTACGGCTTTGTGTATTACGTTCACTTGTACTTCCGGTGTAGACAGCTTGATAAGCGAGTCGGTCAATGCTTCGATAGAGCCGTCAACGTCACCCTTAACGATGATGTTAAGCTCATTGAAGCTGCCAAGGGCTTTGCGGCGACCTATGTCCTCAAGAGTTATACGTTTTTGGGTTCTCAATCCGAGTTCACGCTGAAGCTGTTCGCGCTTGTTGGCTATTTCTCGTGCCTCTTGGTCGGAATCCATCACGTTGAATGTGTCACCTGCCGTAGGTGCGCCGTTCAGTCCGAGGATAAGAACCGGTTCTGCCGGTCCTGCCTGCTGTATGCGTTGGTTACGTTCGTTGAACATTGCCTTTATCTTGCCGTAATGTGTTCCTGCAAGTATAATGTCACCCATCTTCAATGTTCCGTTCTGTACAAGTACGGTAGCCACATAACCGCGTCCTTTGTCGAGCGAAGATTCAATGATGGAGCCTGTCGCTTTGCGGTTAGGGTTGGCTTTCAGTTCAAGCATATCTGCCTCGAGAAGAACCTTTTCCATAAGGTCGTCTACGCCTATACCTTTCTTTGCTGAAATATCTTGCGATTGATATTTACCTCCCCAGTCTTCCACAAGGTAATTCATATTGGCAAGACCTTCCTTGATTTTTTCAGGATTTGCAGTAGGCTTGTCTATTTTATTGATTGCAAATACAATAGGTACGCCGGCTGCCGATGCGTGGTTGATAGCCTCCACGGTTTGTGGCATGATGTTGTCGTCGGCAGCTACGATTACGATAACGATGTCGGTGACTTTAGCACCGCGAGCACGCATTGCGGTGAATGCTTCGTGACCCGGTGTGTCAAGGAATGTTATGCGTCGTCCGTTGGCGAGTTTTACATTATATGCACCTATGTGCTGGGTGATACCTCCCGCTTCTCCTGCAATTACGTTGGCGTTGCGGATGTAGTCGAGCAAAGAAGTCTTACCGTGGTCGACGTGTCCCATGACAGTGACTACCGGCGGACGCGGTTCAAGGTCTTCTTCTTTGTCTTCTTCTGTTGTTATCGCATTTACGACTTCGGAGCTTACGAACTCTGTTTGGAATCCGAATTCTTCGGCTACGATGTTGATTGTTTCTGCGTCAAGGCGTTGGTTGATGGATACCATTACACCGATACTCATGCAAGTGCCGATTACTTTGTTGATAGGCACGTCCATCATCACAGCAAGGTCGTTGGCGGTAACAAACTCTGTAAGTTTCAGTATTTTTCCTTCTGCTGCTTCGAGTTCTGCCGCTTCACGTTCGCGCTCGCTCACTGCATCGCGTTTTTCTTTACGCCATTTTGCTGCCTTTTTGCTTGGCTTGGAAGTGAGGCGTGCAAGTGTTTCTTTCACTTGTTTCTGTACGTCTTCCTCGCTGACTTCAGGCTTGAAAGGGCGTTTAGCCTTGGCTTTATCTTTGTTGCGTTTACCCCCTGTTGCATTTGCCGGATTAGGAGTATTGTTTTGTTTCTGCTCTTTACGCGGAGCATCGTTGCCTATTTGTTTTGCGCTTTTCTCGATGTCAATCTTCTCTTTGCCTATGCGCTTGCGCTTTTTGCGGTCGCCGGTTTCACCGCTTGCTGCTGCGCGTGCTGCCTGAAGGGATTTTTCTTTTGCGATGCGTTCGTTTCTTTTCTCTTCGCGGCTTTTTTTCTTTGGACGAGTCTGCTGGTTTATGGCAGAAAGGTCTATT
This sequence comes from Muribaculaceae bacterium, assembly GCA_017473615.1. Taxonomy (GTDB): domain Bacteria; phylum Bacteroidota; class Bacteroidia; order Bacteroidales; family Muribaculaceae; genus RGIG4576. The sequence continues at coordinate 3,193 of JAFUKL010000002.1, forward strand.
TTGCCTACCACTTTGGGCGTGTTGGCAAGAGTAGGTGTGGAAAGGGTGAAAACCTCTTCCTTATCAACCTGTGTTTCCGGTGCTTTCTCCTGTTTTTGTGCAGGAGCTGCAACTTCTGCTTTAGGCTTTGGTTGTTCTTGTTTTGCCGCTTGTGGTTGCGGTTTCTTTTCCGTTTTCTCCTCTTTCTTCGCTTGTGGAGCCGGTTTTGGTTGTGGAGTTTGAACTGTCTTTTGAGGTTGTGGTTTTACCGTCTCAGTGGCAACTTTTGCCTCTTTCTTTTCTTCGCTCTTCACATCGGCTTTAGGCGTCTCTTGCTTAGGCTGTGGCTTGCCTGCTTGTGACAAGTCGATTTTGCCAATCACTTTCGGTGTTTGTACTGTAGCTGTCGTGGTCACTATTTCTTCCACCTTTGGTTCTTCCTTGACGGGTTTCGGCTTTTCTTTCTGACGTTCTTTCAAGAAGTTTTCCGACTTTGCCTTTTGGTCTCGGTCGGTTTTGAAAGCGTTTACAAGCATTGTGTAATGCTCGTCGGAAATGCGCGTGTTGGGGTTGGAATCAACAGTGATGTCGTTCTTGCTCAGGAAATCTATGATTGATTGAGTTCCTACATTAAGTTCTTTTGCAGCTTTACTTATTTTTACCGGCATATATGTTAATAAGTTTTTAATTTTTAAAGTTGACTATCGAAAAAATGGTTAGGCTGATACTTATTCTTCAAATTCAGCTTTAAGTACAGCCAGAATGTTGTCTACGGTGTCCTCTTCCAAATCGGCTTTCTCGATAAGCATTTCGCGCGGAGTGCTTAGCACTGTCTTGGCAGTGGCGCAGCCCATATCCTTCAATGCCTCTATAATCCACGGTTCTATTTCGTCCTTGAATTCGTCAAGGTAAATATCTTCTTCTCCTTCGGCATCAAGGTCGCGGTAAACGTCTATTTCATAACCTGTGAGCTTCGATGCGAGCTTGATGTTTAAGCCGCCTTTACCGATTGCCAAAGATACTTCTTCCGGACGTAGGAATACTTCTGCATGCTTGTTTTCTTCGTCAAGGCGTATTGTGGAAATCTTGGCGGGGCTTAATGCACGCTGGATAAATAATTGTGGATTGTTGGTGAAGTTGATTACGTCGATGTTCTCGTTTCGGAGTTCTCTCACTATGCCGTGAATGCGTGCGCCTTTCACTCCGACACAAGCTCCCACCGGATCGATACGGTCGTCATAGCTTTCTACGGCAATCTTAGCGCGTTCTCCCGGAATGCGTGCAACGGCGCGTATCACGATAAGCCCGTCATGTATTTCAGGTACTTCAAGTTCGAACAAGCGACGCAAGAAGTTCTCGCTGGTGCGTGATACGATGATTTTAGGATTATTGTTGTGGTTGTCGACGCGTTCGATAACGGCGCGCACGGTTTCGCCTTTGCGATAGAAATCGCTCGGAATTTGTTGGTCTTTGGGTAGTAGCAACTCGTTCTTGTCGTCATCAAGAAGCAGGATTTCCTTTTTCCAAAGCTGGTAAACTTCACCTGACACCAATTCTCCTTCCATTTCCTTGAATTTTGAATAGATGGCGTCCTTTTGCAAATCAAGAATCTTGCTGGCAAGTGTTTGACGCAGGTTAAGGATTGCGCGGCGACCGAATTTTGCAAAATCAATCTTCTTGGTGTAGTCTTCGCCTACTTCACAATCCGGGTCGGGATCGTCAGGATCGTTTTGTGCATCGGTAAGGCTTATTTGCTTGACCGGGTCGGTTACTTGACCGTCGGGAACGACTTCTAAGTTTTGGTAAATCTCGCAGTCGCCCTTGTCGGGGTTCATGATAACGTCAAAATTCTCGTCGCTGCCGAACATTTTTGCCAGCACGCTACGGAATGATTCTTCCAAGACGCTTATCATTGTTGTCTTGTCGATGTTTTTCAGCTCCTTAAACTCTGAAAATCTGTCCACCATGTCGATGGTTTCGTCTTTCTTTGCCATAATTCTATTTAAACTGAATTAAATATTTGGTATATTTTATTTCGCTGTAATTTAACTTTACGTCTTCAACGACTTCTATTGGTCGCTTTGCACCTTCGGGTTTTATCTTTTTTGTTACACCCACAGTGAATGATTCGTCATCGGCGCTTTGCAGAGTGCCTTTAAGTTTCTGCCCGGCTTTGGTGAGTACTTCCACCTCTTTTCCGGTGTATTTGTCGTATTGTCGCTTTACTTTAAAGGGTGAGGTGAGTCCGGCTGAACCTACTTCAAGCTCATAGTCCTCGGTGTCGCGGTCAAATTTTTCTTCGATAGCTCTTGTGAGAGTGGCACAATCGTCGATGCCGATGTTCTCGTCTGAATCTATCTCCACGACTATATTATTGTCGCGGCTTATGTTTACATCCACGAGGAATATCTTGCTGCCTTCAAGTGCGGCGTTAATCACGTTGCTGAGTTCGGTTTTGTCGATCATTGTTCTTGTTTTATAAAAAAAGCGAGGGAGCTGCATGCCCCCTCCGCGTCCATTCCGATGCAAATATACGATATATTTGTTGAAATTTTATAATAATGAGTGTGTGTATGGAGAAAATAGATTGAAAATATATGATTAATTGTGACAAATTAATAAAAAATAACATATAAAATCTGTGTTTGTGAAAATTGAATAAGCATAATGCGTATATCTGTAATAAATAGCTAACTTTGTTCCGGATATATCATTGATATTTTATAATGAAGAATAAAATAAAGAATCTGCTGTTTGATTTAGGCGGAGTGATAATGGACATTAAGCGTGAGAATTGTGTTGCGGCTTTTGAGGCTATGGGCATGTCCGGCGCAAATGAACTTCTTGGGGAATACTCGCAGAAAGGTGCTTTTCTTGAATTGGAGGAGGGACGTATAACTCCTGCCGAGTTCAGAGCTGAAATAAGGAGGCATATATCCGGAATTGTGGATGACTGCGACATCGATGCTGCTTTCTGCAAGTTCTTGTTAGGAATACCGCCGCATAGGCTGAATGCATTGGATGAACTCAGGAAAAAGTATAAAATCTACCTTTTGTCAAATACCAATCCGATAATGATTGAGAGTGATATAAAACGCCACTTCAGAGTGTGCGGAAAAGAAATGGCAGATTATTTTGATGGCATGGTGTTGTCGTATAAGGCAAAAGCAATAAAGCCGGATCCCGCAATTTTTGAATACGCTATAAAACATTTGTGTATAGAACCGGGTGAAACGGTTTTCTTTGACGATTCTCGTAAAAATCTCGATGCATCTGAGGCGTTTGGCTTTAAAACGGCTTTAGTTGAACCGGGCATGGAGTTTATGGATATAATAATGGAAAAATTATATTGAAAATTGGTGAAAAACTCGATTAAATGGAGGTAATAAGGAATAAAAATTGCTATATAGGTAAAGGACTGGTTGCGGCTATAGGAATGTTTGACGGTGTGCATATCGGGCATCAGACTTTACTCGCCGGATTGAAGGAGAAGGCGTGTGCTGCCGGATTAAAATCGGCTGTAGTCACTTTTTCTGCTCATCCTCAAACGGTTCTGCATCCATGCAGTGGTCTCCGTATGATAATGACCCTTGAGGATAGGTTGAAATATCTCGATGAAATGGGGGTGGATGTTGCCATTTTGATGGATTTCACACCGGAACTTTCGGAGTTGGAATCGAAGTCATTTATGGAACTTTTGCATAAGCGTTATGGTGTGCAGGCTCTTGTTGTAGGTTTTAACCATCGTTTCGGTCATGCTAAAGACGAGTATTTTGAGGATTATGTGGCTCACGGAGAGGCTTTGGGCGTAAAAGTATATCGTGCGTGTGAGTATCAGGGGCAATACAGCCCTGTGAGTTCTTCTTTGATAAGAAAGGTGATAGAGGAAGGAAAGGTGGATCTGGCTGAGTGTTATCTCGGACGCCCTTTTGAACTTGCGGGTGTGGTTGTGCATGGTAAGCAGAACGGGCGAAAGATAGGATTCCCAACGGCTAACCTTGACGTGCCGTCGCAACTCATAATTCCACACAGAGGAGTGTATACGGTGGTGGTTACGCTTGATAATGGTGTCGAGTATGGCGGAATGGCTAATATAGGTGTGCGTCCCACAATAGAAAAGGGCGGAGAAAGAACCATTGAGGTTAATTTGTTTGATTTTGATGGGGACTTGTATGACAGAACGCTGAAAGTCCGGTTTGTGAAATTTATGCGTTCCGAAATGAAAATGGGTTCTTTGGAGGAGTTGAAAGAGCGTTTGGCTATAGATAAACTTGCATGTACCGAAGAATTGAAAAAATATAAGGAAAACAAAAAATGATTTCAAAATATGAATATAGTTAATTTCGCAGAAACCAATTCGTTGGTAGGTGTGTATGTGAGAGAGTTACGTGACGTTGGTATTCAAGGCGACCGTATGCGTTTCCGACGTAATCTGCAGCGTATAGGTGAGGTGATTTCTTATGAAATTTCTAAAACTCTTGATTATAGGAAGGTGGAGGCTGTTACACCTTTAGGAATTGCAGAATGTTACGAAATAGACGATAAGGTGGTTCTTGCTACGGTTCTGCGTGCCGGTCTTCCTTTTCATGAGGGTTTCCTTTCTTATTTTGATAATGCGGAGAATGCTTTTGTATCGGCATACCGTAAATATACCGATGAAGAACATAAGGATTTTGAAGTGGAAATAGGATATATTGCATCACCTTCATTGGAGGGTAAGACGCTGTTGCTTGTTGACCCGATGCTTGCAACCGGAGTATCGATGGAATTGGCTTATAGGGCTTTGCTTACAAAGGGAAAACCTAAAAAGGTATATATAGCATCGGTGATAGCCTCAAAGCAGGCTGTTGAGTTTATAGAGGAGAAATTTGCCGATATTGATGCCTCTTTATGGATAGGGGCTGTGGATGATGTGCTTAATGAGCATGCTTATATTGTTCCGGGCTTGGGAGATGCCGGAGACCTTGCTTTCGGCGAAAAACTTTAATGATATAATAGGCGTTTTCTAAGAATTATACGACAGACGTTGTGTTTGCTGACACACAAGAAAGCACTTCATCACGAAGTGCTTTCTTGTTTATTTGCGCTTTGTGCGCAAATCTAAATTCAATCTTTTTTACCTTGTAGGGCATAAATTAAATTATACCCAAAAAACTAACAACTAATAAACATTACTTATTACCTATTGATTACCTCATTGGATAATTACAACAACTATTATATAAATGAATCAAAAAACTTTCTTTTTTTTACTAAGTGGCGCATTGTAAGAACTCTTTCTTATCTACGCTTTTTTATAGGTTAGGAATCCGGTTGTCAACGATAATAAAGTTGTGCTTTTTTATCATTGACAATGCAAATATAGAACGTATTTTTTACGTCACGACACGAATCTAAGCGGAATATAAATAAATTTCAAATTTTATATTTATTAAAATATTTATATTCAGGTATTTCTGTGTAAAAATATGATGAGTGAATATAAATGAAAATATTAAGAAAAAGAGCCTATTTTCATAATATCTTGCTCGAATGTTTCTCTGTTTTTTGCTTTGTTCTTAATGCGGTTTCTATATGTGTAGATGGTGTTGACAGAGTAATTAAGGAAACTTGCTATTTTGTTGCTGTCTTCAACACCCATACGCAGGAAGGCAAAAATGCGCAGTTCGGTATTTAAATGTCCCGGTTCTTTTATTACGATTCGTTCTTCCGGGATGAGCAACTCGTTAAATTCATTGATGAAAGTGGGGTATATATGAAGGAAGGTGGCATCAAAGTTGTCATAAAATTGTTGGTGTTGCCCTTCGGTAAACTTTGCCGATTTTGCCATTTTCAGCAGGTCTTCCACTTGTCCGGCTGTAATTTTTCTGGTTACGACTTTGCTGAAATTGTCAAGTCGATCCATATAAATGGAACAGATGTCAAGAAAGTGTCCGATATACTCTTCTTTTATGCTGTTTGCTTCTTTCAACTGCTGTCGTGCGGTTTTTACTTTCTCCATTTGCCGCAGAACAACAACGATAATGACGATAAGACCTATCGATAGGATTCCTACAAGCAGATTGGTGAATACCAAGGTCTTTCTTTGTTTCTCCAATTGCTCTTTGTATGCTCCATCGATAAGTGGGATGATTTTCGATACTTCGGCTGTACGCAACCGGGCGTTGCAAAAGACGGCATCGGCAAGCGAAGATGAAATGTAACTGTAGGCGTGCGCAATATCTCCTTTGTTGTAGAGATATATTGCGAGTTCTTGAATCGACATGGTTTCTTTTACGGAACATTTTATGTCGGAAATGGCAGAAAGGGCAAGATAATAGGCGGCAACATCGGGTTGTCCTTCCCATTTTTTTATGGATGACATGTTGTGCGCTGCGCGCGCATATATATTGCTGTTGTTGGGAACTTCTTCAATGAGTTCACCGAAAAGCAGTTTTGCTTTGGACATTTCGCCGTTTACAACATAATGCTCCGCAAGGAACAACTTATGCTCCGGTGTATTCTTTTCAAGGATTTCAAGCTGTAAGTCTCTATAATAGTTAAGCAATTTCAGGTATTTTTCCAATAAATCTTTGTTGCCATATACGTAAGTCGTCATATAGGCATATAGCTGTCGGCTGGTGTCGAGCCATTCTCCTTTCAACTCGTCGGGTATGCCATAGGCCTCAATTTCATCTAATTCAGTGATGCCTTCCTTGAAATATCCAAGGATAGCGAGTACTTTTATTCTTCCTACTTTTGCTAAGACTGTTTTTGATGAATCATTCAATTCTTTTGCCACTTGGTGAGCCTGATTGAAATAGAAGAGGGCTGAATCGCTGATGAAAGTTTCATATTCCTTTGCCAGTTCGATTAATGCGTAATATCTGTCTTCGCTTGTTTTTTCCGATGAAATCGATGTTTTCTTCAGACTGTCTATACGTGTTGCCTTTATGTTGTCATAGATGTGTTTTTGTTTTATTTCGCGGTCGAGCATGTTAAGTTCTAAATGTGTAAGTTTGTTTTGCGCAACTGCGGTAAGGCATGCGATTAAAAGTGTCAGCAGGAATATTAGTCTTTTTGCCATATTGGTTGTTGTATATTGGATGAACAAAGGTAGTCATAAAATTCAAGACATGGCTAATTAAATTTCTTAAAGTTAGTATCTTTGCACGTTATGTGGAATTTTATAGAAAAATACGGGAAATATTATAAGCAGATTTTCGTGATTGGTATGCCGATTCTGCTTGGGCAACTCGGAGTGATTGTGACCGGATTTGTTGATACGATGATGGTGGGACGGTATTCTACCGATGCTTTGGCGTCGGCTTCGTTTGTTAACAGCGTATTCAATTTGATGAATATATTATGCCTTGGTTTCTCTTATGGTCTGACGCCTATTGTGGGGGCATATTTTTCTAAAGGGGAGAAAGGACTTATCGGGGCGGCAGTTAAGACTGCTTTGGTTCTGAATCTTCTGTTTGGAGCATTGTGCGGAGCGGTAATGCTTGTTTTGTATTTTTTTCTCGATGAAATGGGGCAACCTGTGCAGCTTTTGCCGTTGATGCGTCCCTATTATTTGACGATACTTTTATCTATGTTGCCTGTCGTTGTTGTAAATGTGTTGCGCCAATTTACCGATGGTATTACCGATACAAAGCTGTCTATGATGATTTTGCTCGGAGGCAATGTGCTGAATGTGATAGGCAACTGGTTGCTTATTTATGGCGAATTCGGTTTTCCCGAATGGGGATTGTTTGGCGCCGGCATAAGTACATTGGTGGCTCGTGTGCTGATGCTTGCCGTTTATGTCGGTTGCTTGTGCGCTATGCCTCGTTACAGGTCTTATTTACGCGGTTTCATCGGTGGAATTGTATCATTTAAGGAACTGTTGTCTGTCGGTAGGTTGTCGTTACCGGTGTCTTTGCAAATGGGTATGGAGACGGGAATATTTACTGTGGCAACGGTTTTTGTAGGTTGGTTCGGTACTGATTACCTTGCTGCATATCAGGTGGTGCTTGTGATGGGAACTTTCGGATTTATGGTGTATTATAGTTTCGGAGCAAGTATGTCTATAATGATAGCCAATTATTCGGGTGTTGGTGATAAAGTGAGGATACGCCGTTGTGCGCAAGCCGGTTATCATATAATTCTGGCAAGTGCTGTGTGTGTTTCGGCAGTATTCTTGTTAGAAGGTCGCAGGATTATAGGACTTTTTACTTCTGATGATACAGTTGTGGCTTTGGCTTTGACACTTATTGTTCCTTGGGTTGTATATCAGATTGGTGATGCTACGCAGGTGGCTTATGCCAATGCTTTGCGCGGTATAAAGTGTGTTATGCCGGTCATGAGATATGCCTTTTATTCTTATGTAGTGCTTGGTATACCGGCATGCTACCTGTTTGCGTTTCCTTTTGGCGGAGGAGTAACCGGAGTATTCTTGTCATTTGCCGTGTCATTGTTTGTGGCAGGCGTGTTGTTTATGCTGCGGTTTTATCGAGAAATAGCCGGCAACCGTTGAAAATGCGGAATGAAAAATTTGTATTGTAAGTAAATATCTATAAATTTGTTGATTGAAAATAAAGGGACATACTTTCGCCGGCATGAAATAGCAATATTTTTACTGTTCGGCTTAAAATAATTCAAATATGAAAAGAAAACTCCAGATTCTGAAAAATGACCCTTGGCTTGAGCCTTTCAGGAAAGCTATAGAAGGTCGTCATGAAGACGTTTTACGTAAAGAACAGGAATTGACCGGAGGCGAAACCGCATTAAGTGATTTTGCCAACGGACATCATTATTTCGGCTTGCATCGCATAGAGAGCGGATGGATTTTCCGTGAGTGGGCGCCTAATGCCGTTAAAATATATTTGGTGGGTACTTTTAATGATTGGCAGGAAAGCGATGCATTTCTGTTGAAACGTAAAGATAATGGAGTTTGGGAGGTGTCGCTTCCTGCCGATGCCATAAGGCATGGCGATTTATATAAATTGCGCATGTATTGGAACGGTGGAAACGGAGAGCGAATACCTTCTTATGCCACCCGTGTGGTTCAAGATGAAAAGTCCTATATATTTTCGGCTCAGGTGTGGAATCCTGAGACGCCATACGTGTTTGCTGATGAAGGATTTAAGCCAAACACCTCCCCTCTGCTCATTTATGAATGTCACATCGGGATGGGGCAGAACAAAGAAGGCGTTGGGACATACGATGAATTTCGTGAGCATATATTGCCTCGAGTAAAAGCCGATGGCTACAATGCTATCCAGATTATGGCTATACAGGAACATCCGTATTATGGTTCTTTCGGTTATCATGTGTCGAGTTTTTTCGCCGCTTCAAGTCGGTTCGGTACCCCCGATGAACTGAAGTGTCTCATAGATGCAGCACATGGAATGGGGATAAGCGTAATTATGGATATTGTGCATTCGCATGCAGTCAAGAATGAGGTAGAAGGTTTAGGACGCTTTGACGGCAGTCACGATCAATATTTTTATGGAGATGACAGGAGAGAGCATCCGGCATGGGATTCTCTTTGCTTTGACTATGGAAAAAATGAGGTTTTGCATTTCTTGTTGTCAAATTGTAAGTTCTGGCTTGAAGAATATCATTTTGACGGATTCCGTTTCGATGGGGTAACGTCGATGCTTTACTATAATCATGGTCTCGGGCAGGCGTTTGGCGGATATGAGGATTATTTCAATGGCGGTCAGGATACCAATGCCATTACCTACCTTGCTCTTGCCAACAAACTGATACATGAGGTTAATCCTAATGCCATTACCATTGCCGAGGAAATGAGCGGTATGCCGGGACTTGCTACTAAGTTTGAATGGGGTGGTATCGGCTTTGACTATCGCATGGCTATGGGTATTCCTGATTATTGGATAAAGACAATCAAAGAGAAGAAAGATGAGGATTGGCATCCCACATCTATCTATTGGGAACTTACCAACCGCCGTGCCGATGAGAAGACCATAAGTTACGCCGAAAGCCACGATCAGGCACTTGTGGGAGACAAGACATTAATATTCCGTTTGATTGACAGCGATATGTATTGGCACATGATGACGGATGACGATAATATGAATGTTGACCGAGGCATTTCGTTGCATAAGATGATACGTTTGGTTACTTGTGCTACCATAAACGGAGGTTATCTCAACTTTATGGGAAATGAATTCGGTCATCCCGAGTGGATTGATTTTCCGCGTGAGGGTAACGGGTGGTCCTATAAATATGCACGTCGTCAATGGGACTTGGTCGACAGGGAAGACTTGAAGTATCGTTTTCTGAATGCGTTTGACAATGCAATGATAGGGCTGATAGGCGGGAAACGCAATTTCCAGAGCCTTCCGGTGGAAAAATTGTGGGAAAAGGACGATGATCAAGTGCTGGCATTTAAGCGCGGAGATTTGGTATTCGTATTTAACTTTAATCCTATGAAATCTTTTACCGACTATGGTATTCTTGCTCCCGAAGGAGAGTATATCGGTGTAATGAATTCCGATTCACCTGAATTTGGCGGACACGGCAATATAAGTGATGAAGTGAAACATTTTACTCAGCACGATGAATTGTATAGTAAATACGGGGTAAGTTGGCTCAAATTGTATCTTCCGGCTCGCACGGCTCAGGTCTTGCGGTTGAAGAAGATGCGCAAGCAGTCGGTCAAAACCATTGAAAAGAAAACTACAAAAGGCAAATCCACAGCAAAAAAAACAGTGACAAGAAAAAAGTAACAAAAGATAGTTTGCTTTAAGTTTTGGTGTCGGGGTTGCTGTTTGGTGGCTCCGACATTATATTATTGCAGGTGAGGATGTGGGGATGTGAGTGCTTTTAATGCGCCATTCTTTGGGGTATAGATTGTTGGCGCGGTTGCCAAGATTCTTTACAAATCCTAAATTCCTCCCGTTGTATGTTATTATTACGTATCCCCGAGGTGCATCTATGGTTATTGTTTCTCCGCGTAAATATGCTATTGCTGTTGCATAGTCGACTTCAAATTGTGGAAATATATCGGTCGTAAAATTTGCATTTAATGCCAATGCATGTGCGGGAATGAGGTCTCTGCCCTTTGTTCCGGCTATTTCGCAACCTAAACAGATGACTTTGAGATGTTCTTGTAAAATACCGATTTCATCGGAGTATTTTGCAGGAATTGCATTGAATATATCGCTGTTGGAAACTAATTGAAAACTTTGTGGTATTATCCCCCATTTTTGAAGTTCGATAGGAATGGGTTGAGGTTTTTCTTTCTTGTTTTTCTTGCTTTTTATCGGTTTCATCGGTTGTATCGGCTCGTTATCGGGCTTGCGTACAACTGCAAGAAACAATCCCTCGCCGTGTGTGCGATGTGGAAAGAAATGGTAACCATGAATGTGTGAATCTATTGCCGGGTAAATATTCCATTCTTGTGGAATTTCTATTTTGATGCTTTCTGCTCCCAATTCGTTTACCAAATATTCGATGATTTCTTCGTTCTCTTTACGGTTGAATGTGCATGTGCTGTAGATAAACAAGCCGCCCGGGCGTAGTGCTTGCCATGCATTATTGGCTATCTCTCGCTGCCGTTCGGAGCATTCTGTTACTAAAGTCGGTGTCCATTGGGCTATGGCGTCGGCGTCTTTGCGCATCATGCCTTCGCCACTGCAAGGCACATCGGCAGCGATTATATCGAAGTAATGCGTTAGCCGGGCAAATGATGCTGAATCGTTGTTGGTGACAATACAATAAGGATTACCCCATTTTATGATATTTTCCCGTAGTATTTGCGCTCTTCCGCTCATTATCTCATTGGCTACAATCAGCGAACCTTGCGGTAGGGTATCTATTGCGGTTGTGGTTTTTCCACCGGGAGCTGCGCACAAGTCGAGGTATTTCACCGGAGCGGATTTGTCAACTAATTTGTCGATTGCGTATGCCAAAAACATCGAGGAGGCATCTTGCACGTAGTAACTGCCGCTATGCAGCATAGGGTCAAATGTGAATTGCGGACGTTCTTTCAGATAAAATCCGAGTTTGCACCAAGGCACTGTGTTGGAAATAGGAGGTCTTTCGCATTTGCTTGCGTTTAGGCGTATCGATATCGACGGTTCGCTTTCACCAAGTGCTGCAATCAACGCTTTTGCCTCGTTTTCGGGCAAAAGTTCCTCAATCTGTCTTATAAATAGTTCCGGAAGTGCCATTAATCAAAGTTTCAATTAATTTGTGGCAAAGATACGATAAAGAAATGAAACTATGTTATAGAAAAGCTGTATGTTTATAGATCATATACAAAGCGGATATTTTGTGTATAAATATATGTTATTTTAAATAATAATTTGAAAAAATAATCTGATTTTATATATTTGTCAATGAGAATATGAGGTGTGAAGAATATGAGGTGAACTTCTTGTTGCTTAAACCTCTGATTAGAAAAACATTACTAATTTTAAAAAGAATATTTATGAAGAAGACCTTTACTTTATTATTTGCCTTAATGAGTTTTGTGAGTATGTATGCACAAACTCTATTAGAAACTAAATTTGAAACGGAAGAGGATTTTGCGAAGTGGACTGTCATTAATAACAATAGTGATGATAAAACATGGAGTTTTGATTCTTTGGGAGATCCTGCTCATGTGTTTTATTCATATAGTGGGGCTAATGCTGCCGATGATTGGCTTATTTCTCCTGCAATAGAGGCTGCTCAAGATGGTACGGTGGCTGTGATGTTCACTGTAAAGGGCAGCTCTTATACCGAAAAAATGGAGGTAATGTATGGAAATGCTCCAACAGTTGAAGCTATGGTAAACCGTGGTACTGAAGTGACTGCATATCTTGATAATGTTCAAGGTGGTTATTTCTTAATACCGGTAAAATCAGGTGAGACTTATTATTTGGGTTTTCATGCGGTGAGTGATGCCGATAAATGGAGATTGTATTTGTGTGATGTAACGGCGAAATTCGTGGAAAATCCGGTGGATTTGACGATTTCTGAAATAGTTTCTCCTATCGACGGTGAAGGATTGTCGCAGGAAAGTGTTACCGTAAAAGTTAAGAACGAAGGACTTGCCAATGCTGCTGAATTTAAGATTGGATTTTCTGTTGATGGTGATACTTTGGCAGTGGAAACAGTAAATCAAAATGTGGCTGCCGGTGCTGAAATAGAATATACTTTTACCGCAAAAGCCGATTTATCTTCGCCACGTAAGAAGTATGCGATAAAAGCTTGGACAGAAAGTGCCGATGATGTGAATCCTGCAAATGATGCAAGAGAGAAGAGTGTTTTACACATGGCTCCGGCAACAGTGCCTTATTACATGGGATTTGAAGCGTCGGATAATACCGGTGGTATAAAGATTTTCAATCTTAATGAAGATAGCGGGAACTGGGACGTTTATACCGACCCTTGGTGGAATATGGCACGCACAGGAGATTACTGTCTTGCATATAATTATGATAGAGATAATAATGGCGATGACTGGGCTATACTTGACCCTATAGAGATTAAAGAAGCCGGATATTATGTGTTGAAATTCTGGTATTCTACCGATAATACCCACCCGGAAAGTTTCGCAGTTTATTATGGCGCAGAACAAAAAGTGGAATCAATGACAAACCAAATCGTAGACTTTAAAAAAGTAGCATGTAGTGAATATAAGGAATCTATTTCGATTATTTACATCGATGAGCCGCAAATTTTATGTTTGGGATTTCATTCTTATACCGATAAAGATGAGAACTGGATTTGTGTAGATGATTTGTCATTTGAAAAAATCGATGCAGATAATGTTGATCTCGCAATGGTGTCAATATCTAATCCGGGTGATTATGTGCGTAGTCAAAGTAAAAAGGAAATCAGCTTCTCGCTTCGTAGTTTGGCAATAAAGGATGTTACTGCAAAAGTGAAAGTGATGATTGATGAAAATGTGATTTCTGAAACTACAGAAAACATAGCTGCTCAAGAAATCAAGCAATTTGTACTTGCCGATAAGTTGATCGGTATAACTGAAGGTAGACATACGCTTAAGGCAGTTGTTTCGACAGAAGAAGATCAGAATACCGCAAACGATACCGTAAAATTGGACTTTTACATGCTTGGCGATGCTGTGGTGATGTGGGATTTTGAAGACGGAAAGATTCCTGCTGAATTTAAGTTTAAAACAGAAGATAGCGGAACGGTAAACCCGTCTGCCGGAAGTGAATTTAATGAATACGGTTGGGGACTGTTTGCTATTCAAGAACATGCTCAATACGGAGATTATATGTTTGCCGGAACGTCATGGTTGGATGGAACAGATAAGGCTGACCGCTGGTGTGTGCTTCCGGAGATAAAAGTTACATCTGAAGAAAGTTTCTTGGCGTGGGATGCAGCGTCTTTCAATCCTTATTTCTTGGAAGATTATAGCGTTATGATTTCATCAAATGGTGATGACTCATGGTATTATTTTACGGAACTTGAAGTGGTTGCAGAAAGTCCCGACTTTAAAACAAGAGGTTTGAGCTTAAATGAATATGTAGATAATAACATATTTATAGCATTCCGATTGAGATCCAAGAATTGTGAGCATTTGGTAATGGATAACATTGGTTTGTATGGAGGTGTACAACTTGTGAATGGTTCTACTACTTCGGTGGGAGATACCTTGGGCGATTCAAAATTGAATGTTGTTCTTGAAGATGATTGTATTAAAGCAAATAAGGCTGTTGATTCTATGATGCTTATGGACATGAGCGGTAGGGTCGTGGCTCAAACCACCGGTTCTGAATTAGTGGTGTCAAATGCTTCTTCTGGTGTTTATGTAGTTAAAGCAGTGGCAGGTACTGAAATTCTATCAAAGAAAATAGTAATTAAATAAGATTTCATTTTATATTCAGAATGGGTTGTCGTTAAAAAACGGTGACCCATTTTTTGTTTTTTGGCGTAATAATTGTAATTTTGTAATAAATTAGGATAACAAGGTGGATGTGGCAATGCTTGATTTGTCGTAATGCCGTTTTCCGGAGAGTTAAGAATTGTCGTATGCTTGAAACTGCTCTATATTTGATTCCCGTGCCGTTGAGTGAAGGCGAACTCAACTCGGTACTTCCTGCACATAATATTGATATAGTGCGTGAAATCAAGCATTACATAGTGGAAAATGTGCGTTCGGCACGTCGTTTCTTGAAGAAATGCGACCGGGAAATCAATATCGATGAGCTTACGTTCTATGAATTGAACCGCCACACGAAGCCCGAAGAAATTTCGGGATTTTTAGTACCCTTGGAGCAGGGATTCCCTATGGGGGTTATATCGGAGGCGGGCTGTCCTGCCATAGCCGACCCCGGTGCCGATGTGGTGGCGATAGCACAACGCAAGTCGATTCGTGTGGTTCCGCTTGTGGGTCCTTCCAGTATCCTGATGTCGGTAATGGGTTCAGGTTTTAACGGGCAGAGTTTTGCCTTCTTGGGTTATCTGCCTATCGATGCATCGGCTCGCGCCAAAAAATTCAAGGACATGGAGTATAACATCCGTGTGAACGATCAGACGCAGATTTTCATCGAAACTCCTTATCGCAACAATAAATTGATAGCCGAGATGGCGCATACACTTCCTAAGTATTTGAAATTATGCGTGGCAAGCGACATTACCGGCAAACAAGAAAGTATCGTCACCCGCAAGGTGGCGGAGTGGGGTGTTGTAAAGTATGACTACGACAAGATACCCACGATTTTCTTGCTTTATAAATGATGACACGATACAAGAATATAACAGAAAGGCAGTACAATCTTTTCGGTGATGATGAGCCGGAAATGAAAAATGAAGTGATTGCCGATTTTGAGGTTGTCCCGGCAAGAAAGCCGGATTTGCAATCCGATGGTGAAAGATTGAATGACAGTGCTGAAGACTTTGGTTCGGTAAAAGAAGTTCCCGAGATTCCGGCATTGCGTTTTATGAGTTTCGGCAGCGGCAGTAGCGGTAATTGCTCATACGTGGGTACTGAGAAAGGTGGGATTCTCGTGGATGCCGGAGTGGATGAGGCAAGTGTGTTTGAGAAACTTGCCGCCAATGGTGTAACTCCGCGCATGATATACGGCGTGTGCCTTACTCACGACCATAGCGACCATATACGTTATGCCTACGCCATTGCGCGTAAGTATAACCATATACGCATTTATTGTACCAACAGGGCTTTAAACGGCATCTTGAAGCGACATAATGTGTCGCGCCGCATAAAAGAATATCATCAGCCGGTATTTAAGGAAATTCCGTTTAAGCTGGGAGATTTGACTATAACGGCTTTTGATGTGCCGCATGACGGACTTGACAATTCAGGATTTTATATAGAATACGGGGATAATAAGTTTGCTATGGCAACCGACCTCGGAGAAGTGAGCGAACGTGCGCGCCATTATATGACGCAGGCAGATTTCCTTATGATAGAGGCTAATTATGACCTTGAGATGCTTGAAAACGGAGCTTATCCTGAATATCTTAAAAATCGCATAAAATTGCCGACAGGTCATTTGGATAATGCCGATGCTGCAAGATTTGTGGGTGAAATATATACCGATAGGCTGAAGAATATATTTTTATGTCACTTGAGCAATGATAATAATACGCCGGAAAAGGCTGTCACTGCAGTGAGAAGTGCATTGGAGGAAAGGGGTGTTACGGTTGGTGCAGCCGATGGCTCGTTGGCTGAGCGTGACAAGGATGTTCAACTGATGGCATTACCCCGATATGAATGTTCGCCGTGGTTCGTTTTGCGTACAAACAATAAATAGAAATATATTATGGGATTCATTTGGGATATTGTAAAGAAATTGCTGATATTGTTTTTCGGATCAACCATATTGGCTGTGGTGTTATACCGCTATGTACCTGTGTATATAACACCTCTTATGGTTTTGCGATTGATAGAGCAAAAGAATGAAGGCAAAGAATTTAAGATGAAACATGATTGGGTTTCGATAGGCGAAATATCTCATAATATGCCGCAGGCTGTAGTGGCAAGCGAAGATAACCTGTTTCTAACGCATCATGGTTTTGATATGGAACAGATAGAAAAGGCTATAGAGGAGGCAAAAGAAGGAAACAGGCATCGAGGTGCAAGCACTATATCGCAGCAAACGGCGAAAAATGTATTCCTTTGGAACGGAGGCGGTTATTTCCGAAAAGGGCTGGAGGCTTATTTTACGGTGCTGATAGAACTTATATGGAGTAAAGAGCGAATAATGGAGGTGTATTTGAATTCAATAGAGACCGGCGATGGTATATATGGAATTGAGGCAGTGGCTCAAGAAAATTTTGGTAAGCAGGCTCGAACGCTTTCCCAAAAAGAGTGTGCATTGATAGCCGCCACTTTGCCGAATCCGTTGAAGCATGATTCGGCACACCCTTCCTTATATATGAGAAAGCGTCAGTTGCAGATACTTCTTTTGATGAACAAGATAGAACAGGTGAATATGGGGTGCAAAAATTAGCCACCCGATACCACCGGATTTCTTATAGTGGGTATTCTTCAAAAGCATATAAGATGGTAGATAGATAGCGTTCGCCGGTGTCGGGCAAAAGAGCCACAATGGTTTTTCCGGCGTTCTCTTCTATTTTAGCTAATTGCATGGCGGCATGTAAAGCTGCGCCTGAAGATATACCGACAAGCAGTCCTTCCTTTTGAGCCAAAAGCCTTGATGCACGTATTGCGTCATCATCTTTTACCGTAATAATACGATCCGCAATATCTGTATTGAAATTCTTGGGTATAAAACCTGCTCCGATACCTTGTATCTTATGTACTCCCGGTTTTCCTCCCGACAGCACGTGCGAACTTTCAGGCTCTACGGCAACGGCAAGTATCGTAGGCTTATGTTCTTTTAGTCCCTCGGCAGTCCCGCTTAACGTGCCTCCTGTGCCTACTCCTGCAACGAAGATGTCGATGTTCCCATCGGTATCACGCCATATTTCCTCGGCTGTAGTGCATTTGTGTGCAAACGGATTGGCAGGGTTGTCGAATTGTTGCAATATTACAGCCCCCGGAGTTACATCCTTTATTTCATTGGCTCGGCGTATTGCCCCATTCATTCCTTCGCTGCCGGGTGTCAATACCAATGTTGCACCAAGGGCTTTAAGCAGATTCTGCCTTTCTGCGCTCATGGTTTCGGGCATGGTGAGAATCAGTTTATATCCTTTGACCGATGAAACCCAAGCCAGACCGATACCGGTGTTTCCGCTGGTTGGTTCTATTATCGTTGCGCCCGGTGTGAGCAAGCCTTTTTCCTCGGCATCTTCAATCATGGCAAGGGCTATACGATCCTTAACACTTCCGCCGGGATTGAAATATTCGAGTTTTACAACCAATTCGGCTTTTAGGTTTTCCGACTTCTCAATATTATGTACTTCAAGTAAAGGTGTGTTACCTATCAAAGTTGTCAGATTGTTGTGAATTTTTTCCATAATCGTTGGGTTTTATAGATTGTTAAATATTTAGTCAAAAGGGTATCATGCTATACCGTCTTGTTGAAGAATGTCCGGCTTTTTATTTGTCGGTGTATTGGTCTTGAACAAAAGCCAGAATGCGGTTGGCTATCTCATGAGCTTCGGCTACCGATGCATTGCAAAAACTATGTCGCAACCTTTTAAACCTGACCATTTTTGCAGCCACTCCGCATTTGCGTAATTCAATGAACATGTTGATGGATTGTTCTATTTTAACCGTAGTATCGGCTGCTCCATGCATTATAAGAGTGGGGCAGCAATTCTTGTTTACGTAATTTATGGGAGAAAATTCCCGGCAAAGCTGCATGACACGTTTTTTCTGGGTGTCGATGTCATAGCCGGTAACGCATTTTAATTGTCTGTTACGTTTCATGATGACTTTGCGCACGCAGAGTTTGGCAAATGCCGTCATGAAAGGATTGAGGTTGGTACGGAAAAGCGTATTGAGGTCGGTGGGAGCGTAAGTATCAATCAGGTAGTTTACCTTTGCTGTAATATCCTTTAGTGATGTATCGCCTGTATATTTTTCGTCACCTGTATATGCTGTCATCATTGCGAGTTGTCCTCCTGCCGATGCGCCCCAAATGCCGATATTGTCGGTATCGAGTCCGACTTCTTTTCCATATTTGCGCACCCAGCGTACAGCATCCTTGCAGTCGGCTATTTGGTGCTGTATATGGCTTATGCTGTTATTGGCGAGACGATAATCTACGCTAACAACAGCGAAACCGTTGTCATTCAGCTTTTTCAGGACATATTGGCGGAAAGTGCGTTTAATGTTGTTCTTGCTTGCTTCAACCCATGAACCTCCGTGGATGAATATCAATACCGGTGCAAGTCCTGAATTGCCAAACGTCTGCCTCGGCTTATATATGTCCAAATGCAGTCGCCTTCCGTTCACGGTTTTATAAGTTACATTCTTGTAGGAGGGATAGTCGGGGCTTAGCTTGGGTAAAGAACTTGCCGTAGAAGCGTAGGCAGAACCGAGTTTTGCCGATGCGTAATAAACAGCGAGACCGGTTCCTATTCCGGTAGCCAATAACCATTTCTGACGCTGAGTTAAGTTGATGCCTGCCATATATTTTGTGTATTTTGGTTAGAACAAAAATAGTTATTAAAAAGTTCAATTGCAATAATACCGGATAAAATAATGGGGTATCTACTGAAAAAAGCCGATACCCCGATGAAAAAGAATGTACTTGTAATGTTTATCAGTCTATAATCATGCTGTTACGGTCTATTGCCACGATGTCGAGATTGTGGTTGCGTATGAAACCGATGATTTCTTCTCGTTCCTTTGACGGCTCGATGTCGGCCTCGATACGTTTCAATGCGTTAAATACCGATACGCTGCATTGGTATATGTGACGGTATGCCTTGGCAATGTCATCGATTATATCTTCGTGAAACTGCTTATGACGCATGATGAAAGCATTTACGCCGAAATAAGTCACCGGATTATGAGCCATGATTACATAAGGAGGAACATTGCCGCTTATTCGGCAGCCGCCTTTTATCATGCACCATTTGCCCACTTCGCTGGCATTGTGCAGAATTACACCTGAACTAAGGATTGTGCATGTATCCACTTTACAGTTGCCTGCAATGGAAACACCGTTACCTAAAACGCACTTGTCGGCAATTTCGGAGTCATGCCCGATGTTGCACTCCGACATGACGAAGACGTTATTGCCTATGCGTGTAGCTCCGTCGGGTGTGAGACCGCGGCGTATGATGGAGTTTTCCCGTATTTTGCAATTATCGCCGATGTAGCAGAATGACGGTTCTCCTTCCCAATGGAAATCCTGCGGTTCGGCTCCGATGATGGCTCCGTTGTAGATTTTTGTTCGGTTGCCGATACGGGTTCCGTTAAGCAAGCTTACGAAGGGGTATATTTCACAATCATCGCCTATCTCGACATTCTTACTGATGAATGCAAACGGGTGTATGATTACGTTTTTGCCGAGTTTTGCGCTCGGGTCAATATGAGCTAAAGGACTAATCATTGTTCTTTATGTTATTTTGTGCCGTTATCTTCCGCCTCCAAGAGCTTGGTATAGGTTGATTGCAGCTTGGTTAGTACTTAATTTGTTGTTAACGACCTGAATTTGTGATTGCAACAATTGTTGTTGTGCAGTCAACACTTCAAGATAGGTCGTAGTTCCCAAAGTTAGCAAATCTTTGTTGTATTCGACCGCTTTTTTCAGGTTTTCTTCTTGGAACTCGATGTTTACTCCGGCTTCTTTAGTCTTTGTGATTGTGATTAAAGCGTTCGACACTTCATTTCCTGCGCTTAGCAATGTTGTCTGAAAGTTGTTGAGAGATTGTTGCTGTTGAGCCTTAGCAGCTTTCATGTTGGCTATATTCTTTCCTCGAGAGAAAAGCGGCATGGTGAGCTGTCCGGCAAGGTTGACGAGCCATTGGGCAGGATCGATAATTGCGCTGCCTACAAGAGTTCCGTAACCGCCTGTAGCCGATAAGGTGATTGAGGGGTAGAAATTGGAACGTGCCACATTGGTAGCGTAATAAGCCATTGCGAATGCTTGTTCTGCTGCTTTTACGTCGGGACGCTGAGCGAGATAGCTCATAGGTATCTCTTCGCTGATTTCGGCAGGCAGTGTAATCATGGATTCGCAATCCACAATCCATGTACTGCGTGGAGTGTTGAGTAGCAGTGACATTGTGTTGTTCAACTCGTGAATAGACATTTCGATATTCGGAATCGCAGCGAGTACGCTATGGTAGTTAGCGGTACTTTGCACTACCGAAACTTCGGTAAAGCGTCCGGCTTCTTTCATATCCTTCATCACTTGCACCGATTGTTTCCAAGCCTCGGCTGTTTCTTTGTATATAGCCAATTGCTTATTAAGTGCCACAAGTGCATAGTATGTATTTGCCACGCCACCTATGATTTGAGAATTAACGGCTTGTCGGTATGCCTCACTTTGAAGCAACTGAGCTTTTGCTTTACGCTTGCTGTTGGTGAGTCTTCCGAAAATATCCACTTCCCAGCTCAGAGAAAGCGGCAGTTGGTACCCCCAGCTCAATTTGCTACCACCAAGGGAGGAACCGCTACCGTTGGGAGCAAACGCCAATGACGGCAGGTAGCTTAGCTTTGCACCGAGCAATTGTGCTTGGGCAATATCGACGTTCAGTTTTGCATTTTGAAGGTCGAGGTTGTTTTCCAATGCCAAACGGATGTATCCTTGTAGGATAGGGTCGGTGAATATCTTATCCCAAGGCAGGTTGCCTAAAGCAGAAGAATCTGCCGGTTGTGCGGCAGCCTGAGTGTACTCTCCCACAATACCGTTTTGAGGAAGTTCGTATTTTTTATAGATGTTACAACTGCTTACCGCTATGGTTAGTGCCATAGCGGATATAAGCATTGAAATTTTATTTTTACACATAATAGTAGACCGTTAGTTTTGTGGTGAATACTGATTGATTTCTCGCTGAATGTCGCTGTTGTCGGTATCTTTCCACTTCATCGGAGAGAATTTCTCTTGGATAGTCTGGAATATTACGAACAGGCATGGAACGATTAATACTTGGAATATCATACCTATAAGCATACCGCCGATAGAGCCTACACCTAATGCTCGATTACCGTTTGCTCCTACTCCCGTAGCGAACATCATGGGTAGCAATCCTATGATAAGTGCAAGAGATGTCATAAGAATAGGGCGCAGACGTGCCACTGCCGCTGCCACTGCCGCTCCTGTAATGCTCATACCGGTCTTGCGGCGTGCGAGTGCGAACTCGACGATAAGGATGGCATTCTTTGCAAGAAGTCCCATAAGCATGACGAGCGCAATCTTCAAGTAAATATTGTTGGATACGCCGAACATTTGTGCGAAGATGAATGTTCCTGCCAAACCGAAAGGAATAGATAGAATTACCGATAACGGTAGCAAGTAGCTCTCGTATTGCGCACTTAGAATCAAGTAAACGAACAGCAAACATAACCCGAAGATAATAGCAGTACCGTTGTTTGAACCGCTCGCTTCTTCACGTGTCAAGCCTGAGAATTCAAATCCGTATCCTTGAGGGAGCATCTGCTCAGCCACTTCTTCGATGGCTTTGATTGCCTCACCGGAGGAGTATCCCGGATTAGGAACACCGTTCACGCTGATTGATGTGAACAGGTTGAAACGGTTCAATAGATCCGGTCCGTACACGCGTTTAAGCGAAACGAAGTTTGTTATCGGTGTCATTTCGCCATCGGCTGTTCTCACTTTCACTGTGTTGAGTGTCTCCGGTGAAACTCGCGATTCCGGTGCTGCCTGCATCATTACACGGTAAAGTTTACCGAAACGGTTAAAGTTGGATACGTACATACCGCCGTAGTACCCTTGAAGTGTTGTCATTACGGCTGACGGGCTTATTCCGGCTTTCTTTGACTTGGCTACATCCACATCTACAAGATATTGAGGGAATGTGGGGTTGAATGTTGAATATGCCATCTGGATTTCCGGACGTTGATTCAATGCCGCAATGAATTGCTGCTGAACTTCAAAGAAACGATTAATATCGCCTCCGGTCTTGTCTTGTAGTTGGAAATCAAAACCGTTGGATACTCCATAACCGGAAATCATAGGAGGTGCAAAGAACATAATTGTCGCATCCTTGATTTTTTGCCCTGTCATGGCGTATAACTGACCTAAGATAGCATCTACGCTCTCTTCCTTGCTTCTCTTGTCCCAGTGCTTTAGCTTGATAATGGCAGAACCGTAAGTATTGCCTTGTCCTGCTATGAAGCTATAGCCTTGAATCAAAGAGCGGGTTTCGATAGCCGGAATCTTGGAGATAATCGCATCAAGAGAGTCTATTATTTCCTGTGTACGTTCCTGAGATGTTGCCGGTGGAGTGGAGATAACTCCCATAATAGTACCGGTATCTTCATTTGGAACAAGACCTGAAGGTGTAACACTCATAAGCCATACAAGAACGCCTATAGAAACTGCGACAATAATTGCAGACAATTTTTTTGCTTTGATGAAGAAATTAACAATACCTTTATAGCGGTTTAGAACCGTTTCAAATCCTGCATTGAATCCCTTATGGAAACGAGTAATGAAAGTTTCTTTCTTGCTATGTTCATCGGTGTGCGGTTTCAAGAACAGCGCACATAGCGCAGGTGACAGTGTCAAAGCGTTGATTGCCGACAATGCTATGGCTATTGCCATAGTAAGACCGAACTGGCGGTAGAAAACACCTTCGGTTCCCGGCATGAATGACACGGGAATGAACACAAGCATCATTACAAGTGTGATGGAAACAAGTGCAGTACCGATTTCGCTCATGGCATCGATTGATGCCTGACGTGCCGATTGATAACCTTCGTCAAGTTTTGCATGGACTGCCTCGACCACCACTATGGCATCATCGACCACTATGGCTATGGCTAACACTAATGCAGAAAGGGTGAGCAAGTTCAAGGAGAATCCTATCAGGTTGATAAAGAAAAATGTTCCTACCAATGCCACCGGAATGGCGATAGACGGGATAAGTGTCGAACGGAAATCCTGCAAGAAGATGTAAACCACGATAAACACAAGGATAAATGCTTCAAAGAGCGTCTGAATAACATGGTTTATAGATGCTTGAAGGAATTCGTCGGTATTCATGGGAACATCAAGACGAAGACCTTTGGGAAGATTCTTTTCTGCATTTTCAACCACTTCAAGCACGTTTTCGATAACTTCGCTTGCGTTAGAGCCGGGAGACTGGAATACGATGGTTGTGACACCTGTATTACCGTTAACCTTATTACTGAATCCGTAGCTTAGACGTCCGAGTTCCAAGTCGGCAACATCTTTAAGATATAGTATTTGTCCGTCATAGTTGGTGCGGATAATAATATCTTCAAACTCTTCGGGGGTTGCCAAGCGTCCCTTGTATTTCATGATATACTGGAACGATTGTTTACCCTGTTCGCCGAAAGCGCCCGGAGCGGCTTCAATGTTCTGCTCGGAAAGAGCTGCTATTACGTCGGTAGGCTGAAGACCATATTGTGCCATTACATCAGGTTTAAGCCATATACGCATAGAGTAGTCGGCACCTAAAGTAAGAGCTTCACCTACACCCGGAATACGCTTAAGAAGAGGCGCAATGTTTATGGTCATGTAATTCTCGATGAAATCAGGAGTGTAATTACCGCTTTCATCGGAGAGAGAGATGCCCACAAGCATTGATGTCTGTCGCTTTTGTGTGATGACACCTACTTTGGTAACTTCGGCGGGCAATAGGTTGGTGGCTTGTGCCACACGGTTCTGAACATCGATTGCAGCCATGTCGGGGTCATAACCTTGCTTGAAATATACAGTAATCTCGGCACTACCGTTATTAGTAGCGGTTGATGTCATGTAAGTCATGTTCAATGCACCGTTGATAGATTCCTCAAGAGGTGCGATTACTGAATTTAACACGGTTTGGGCGTTAGCTCCCGTGTATGTTGTGGAAACGCGTATTGTAGGAGGCGCGATGTCCGGATATTGTTCCACCGGAAGTGAAACAAGTCCTATAAAACCGAGAATCACGAGGAAAATCGAGATTACGGTGGAAAGTACAGGGCGCTTAATGAAATTATCTAATCTCATAGTGTGAATTATTATATGTTAAGTTGATTCCAGTTATTTTGTTTCTTGTGATTGCTTTGGTGCAATTACAGTTCCTTCTTTCACCCTTGTGCCTACACCTTCTGCCACAATTACATCACCCGGTTTCAGACCGGAGGTTACAACATAATTTTTTCCATCGTTTACAGGCAGAATAGATATAGGAGCAGATATTGCCTTGTTTGATTCATCTACAAGATAAACGAATTTCATGTTCTGTATCTCATAGGTTGTCTTTTGCGGGATTATGATGACATTTTCGGTAGATTGCGGGATGAGTATGTTTCCGGTAGAACCGCTGCGCAACATGCCGTTGGTATTCTTGAAGATGGCGCGTACGGTGGCAGAACCGGTAATTTGATTCAGTACGCCCGATACTGTAGACACTTTACCGGAAAGAGCATACTTTTCGCCGTTGGACATGCGGAAGTTTACTTCAGGAAGTTCTTCTATGGCTTTCTCAATACTCTTTTCTCCGTTTCCTGTCATTTCCAAAATGTCTTTTTCATTGAATGAGAAATAAGCATACACGTTATTGATGTTGGAAACGGTTGTTAGAGCTTGTCCGCTCGGGCCTACTAAAGAACCTTCACGCAAAGGGATGTTACCCACAACACCATCGATAGGTGATGTCACGTTGGCGTAAGACAGGCTTTTGCGTGCGTTGATAAGAGATTCTTCTGCTTGGTTTAGGGCTGCTTTTGCTGATTCAAGAGAAAGTACTGCAGTCTGATATTCATAATCGCTGATAATGTTCTTTTCAAAAAGTTTTTTCTTGTTTTGGGCTGTTAATTCATGTGTTGCCACAGCACTTTTAGCAGACTCAACGGCTGCTTCGGCTGAGCGTACGGCAGCTTGCAGTTGGACTTGGTCGAGGACGAAGAGGATTTGTCCTTTGTGGACGCGCTGTCCCTCGTCTACGCAAACTTTAGTTATGAATCCTGATACCTGTGGGCGTATCTCTGTATCTTTCTCGCCCTTGATGGTTGCCGGATATTCTTTTTCTAAATTTGTAGAGCTTAGAGCAATAGCCAATGTTTCTACTTGTACCGGAGGTGCTGTTTGCTGTCCTCCGTTTCCGCCGCAAGAAGTTGCGATAACGGCACATAGACCTGTGAATAAAGTCTTGCCGAATAGTGAATACAAATTCATCTTTTTCATCTTTCTGTAGTTTTTGTTATATATTTGTTCTTATTTTTACCATTACTTGGTTTTTGAAATATGTTATAAAACATGTTTTTCCAAAAACGGTGCAAATATACTTATGAAAAAGATAAATAAAATAGCTGTTTTTGTTTAATTATTGGTCAAAATCGGAATAAAACACAACTATGTGGTATGAAAAGTTAAAGCAACTTGGTTTACACAAGCTTTTCGATACGTTCTTTAACTTTATTCATCAGCCACATTGGTGTAGATGTAGCTCCGCATATTCCTATGCTGCCTTTGCCTTTAAGCCATTCCGGATTTATTTCATCCTCAGCCGAGATGAGGTATGAGGATGGGTTAGTGTCGATGCATTCGGCAAAAAGAATTTTGCCGTTACTGCTTTTCTTTCCGCTGACAAAGATTATCAACTCATGAGCCTTGGCAAATTCTCGGATTTTATCAATACGGTTAGCCACTTGTCTGCAAATGGTGTCGTAACTTTCAAATGTGTGTTTCCCTCCGTTTCTCTCGGCTATTTTTTTTACGATATTTCGAAAACCGTGAAGAGACTTAGTGGTTTGTGAATAGAGGTAAATGTCTCGGTCAAAATCTATATTGCTTAAATCCTGTTCGTCTTGAATGACGATAGCCTCTCCGTTGGTTTGTCCCACAAGTCCGTTCACTTCGGCATGACCATTCTTGCCGTAAATGATGATTTGCGGATTCTTCAGTGTGTTGTAAGTGGAATGGATACGGCGTTGTAATTGCAAAACTACCGGACATGTGGCATCTATTATCTCGATATTGTTGCGTCGGGCTATTTCGTATGTTTCGGGTGGCTCCCCATGAGCGCGTAGTAGAACCTTTACGTTGTGCAGATTTTTCAGTTGTTCGTGAGTGATTGTTTCAAGCCCTTTGCGCTCAAGGCGTTCCACTTCATTGGAATTGTGTACGATGTCGCCAAGACAGTAAAGATGACCGCTTTTGTCGAGTTCTTCTTCTGCCTTGCGTATTGCTGTTACCACCCCGAAACAGAATCCTGAGCCTTGATCAATTTCTACTACTGCCATGCTTATATAAGTTAATTAGTTATATCTGCTTATGCAAATATAGCCTATAAAACAATTCTTTTCAAAATTCAGATAGCGTTTTAACACTTTGGTTAATATGCAATATTATGCCTACGGCATGGTATGTGCCTCAAAACTCACACAACACTTATTGTCGTTGATTTTATTTAGTGGCGATGGAGTTGTAGAGGTTGAGCAGCCATTGGTTCTGTTCGTCGGGTGTCATGAGTGAGTTGTCAAGTACAATGGCGTCGTCGGCTTTACGCAAGGGGCTTTCTTCGCGAGTCCGGTCAAGGTGATCGCGATATTTCACATTTTCAAGCACCTCCTCGTATGTTACAGAGTCATCGCCTTTGGCTTTCAGTTCATCAAAGCGACGTTTGGCACGAGTTTCAGGGGAAGCATCCACATATACTTTCATCTCGGCATCGGGAAATACCACAGTGCCTATATCTCTGCCGTCCATCACTATGCCTTTGCTTTCACCCATTTTCTGTTGCTGTTTTACCAATGCTCGGCGGACAAATGGTATTGCTGCTACAATGCTCACTTTACCTGATACACGCATATCTCGGATTTCGTGTTCTACGTTCTTGCCGTTTAGCATGGTTTGTGACGCTCCTGTTTCGGGGTTAACGCTGAAAGAAATGTTAATACTTGAAATTGCCTTTTCCAAACGAGTGGTATCTACCGAATCCCCTTCAATAAGACCGTTATCGAGACAATATAAGGTTACTGCGCGATACATTGCTCCGGTATCGATATAGGCATATCCGATATTTTTTGCAAGTACTTTTGCCATAGTACTTTTGCCGGATGACGAAAAACCGTCAATTGCTATAGTGATAAGTTTGTTATCCATCTTAATCATATATTATACTGCAAAGATACAACAAAGAAACGATAAATAAGCGTAGAAAAATTATAGGTTAGAAAACCGGTTTAAAAATATTCTTTAAAATAATCTCGAAATAAAATTAAAACAACTTTTAAGGTTGTTTGGTGAAATAAAAAGTCATAACTTTGAATCTCTCTTATGAGAGTTGTTAAAGGTGTAGTAGATTTTTTTAAAAACTGATGATATGGGAAAGAACTTGGCATTATGTATGTTGGCGTTTGTTCTATGGGGCTGTTCTTCTGATGGTAATACTATAGTAGACGAGCCTGAAAATGGCGAAACTCCGGTAGTGGATTCTGATATTTCTTTGGATACTCCTCCGAGAGAATATGCGGGATATGTATATAAATATCAGGATTTGGATTATGAATATTTGGTTACATTAGGTTTTGATGCGAGATGTGAATACAGTACTGTACCTGAAGATACGTTGAATAAGTTGACTACGGAGGCTCTGGCTCAAACGTGTTTATTTTGGCCTGTGGTTGGTAATCATGTCTTTTATCCTACTTATCAATTAAGTGTTTATGATGGGTTATTGGTGAGTTTTGAACATTGTAATGCCTTGCAGGAACTTGCAAAAAGAGAATATGGGGAAATTGCTTTATTGAAATTATATAAGCATTTTAAATTGGGAGAAACCGAGACGGGTCGTAATTGGCATGAGACTGATATAAGCAAACTGAATCAATATTATCACAAGCAGCATTTAGAATTGTTGCTTACGACCGAATATTTTACGCCTAAATTAAGCAAGCCGCATTTGGTACTTTTGGCTGAAGAAGTGGAGAGATTGCTGTTGGAGGGTGCAATCGATGGTGAAATCCGCTGGTTTATGGCGCAGTATTCCTATGTTTTGTGGCAGAGGATTTTTTTATGCTATGATAAATATACCCCGATTCTATCTGATACGGAAAAACAGGTTTTCGACCAGAATATTAAATGCTTTGGTATGCCGGGAGTGGATAAGACAAAAGAGAATATTTCCCTTATAACGGAAAAAGTAAAATTGATGCTGGATAAGGAAAAGAAGTGATTGTTAATTCTTACAAACCATCTTTGTACAAGAAGGAACAATAGATATGTAGAAAAAAAAGCAGGCAAAATTTAATTTTCACCTGCTTAAAACAGTTAATTATTTTCTACAATCATATATTAATGTGAGATAAAATAATCAATCCAAGCGTCATGAGCCACTATGTTAAGAATAATCATTGTCACTATCGATAATACATACAAATAAATCTGTCTTTTGTGATAGCATAACGTTGCTAATATTATTGATATTATCGTGTTTATCATTATCAATAGTGAAATAGTACTACCGTTAAAATCAAATATTCTGACAGGAAGTTGTAAAATAATATGCCCTATTATTACTGCAGATGTAATAATACAAGTCTTTCTTAAATCATTTTGAGAATAGCGTTTTAAGAGCAATAAAGTTAATATTGCATAACTAATTGTCTCAACCCATACAGCAACATAAAAAGATATACCGGAAGACCAACAAACAATTAAAAACAACAGCGCCGACAATGCCATAACTTTAAAAAATAACTTTTTCATAAAATATTGTTTTTTTAGTTTGCGACAAATTTAGACTTAAATTGTATAGGATTGCAAGAATTTCGGTTTTCAAAAAGTTTTCATTTTTGGAGTCAAGTTTTCAAGAAGTTTTCACAACTTTTGCTATTATGTTTACAATGAGAGGATAAACTTATCAAAATCTGTAGCAGAGCCTTTTACTCCAAAAAACTTAGTATTTAACCTGATTCTGATATTTGATATTGTACTTTTGTCTCTAAATACTAATATTGCAATTTCTTTCGGGGTAAATTTGCATTTAATTAGCATACACACTCTGTATTCAAGAATTGACAAACGGTTATAAAAATAAAATAATTGTGATTTGAAGTTTGGATATATTTCATTTACCGTATAGTTTAATTCTTCCCAAACTTGATTATCAGAAATTCCTTTTTCTTGGTTTACTCCATTTCGTAATGTTATATATGCATTGGAATTTATGATTTTAAAATCCACATCGATGTTTTCTGTGTCAATACTGCTTATTCTGTCATTAATTTTTTGTAATATTTCGTTAGAGATATCCTTTTCAGAGATATGCTTTTTAAGTGATTCGTTATTTTTTTCCAATAGAGTGATTTTATCCAATTGTTGTAGTAATTCAATACGTAGTTTTTCTTGAGTGGAAAGCAATTCATCTTTTTCACTTTTTATAATCTCATTTTCAGAATCAAGTTTTTTGTTTGTTTCATTTAATTGTACATTTTCCTTACGAATTGATCTATAAGCATATAGCGTTATACTAATCGTAATAAAAAGCACTAAAATTATAAAAAAAGTATGAGTGATTATACGTTTTCTGTCCATTTTTAATTTATGATTTTCTCGCTCGCGTAATGAATAGTTGAAACATGAATTTTGGTAAATAATTGCTTCGCGAGAGGCTTGTGTATTTATTGAATCCATACATTTTTCATATTTATCGAAGTATTTATATAGTTCAGTACTATTATATTTCTGTTTTGCGATGTCTTTAAGTATTCCATAAGCAAACAGGCGACTATGTACTGATGTAGATTCTGATAGTTGTTTTGCCAACGACTCGGCTTTATAATAATCGCAATTAATCATACTCATGCTTATCTCGGTACACGTCAGAAAATCATCATTGCAATTGCTGTATAACGATTTTATGGAGTCTAATCGGTTATACTCTTTACGGGCTAAATGGTGGTTCCCAAACTTTATATGAGAATCGATAATGCTATTTCTTATTTCAATTTCATATTCAGATGAATCTGTTATTCTCTTTGAGATATCTAATGCTTTTCCCAAATATTTTAGAGTACTATCGGCATTATTGGTTTTAAAATAAATGGAACTAAGTATTTTATAATTAGTAATTAAATCTATTGAGTCACAGAACATTTTATTATAGTCAACAGCAATTTGAAATTTAGGGATAGCTTGCTCATACATTTGTACGTCGAAGTATATCTGTCCCATTTGACTATAGATTTTTCCTTTTAAGCGAGTATGTATGTTGTTAACATCAAGTGCTTTTAGAGCCTTTTGGAAATATTCGAGCGATTGTGGCAGGTCGCCCATTTCACGATATACTCGTCCGCCGTAATAGTATGCTTCGGCTCGCTCCGGCAGAGAACCTTCATCCTCGAAATATCGAATCAACTCTGTGATTACAGTATCACCTTTGATGTCTTGGCAGGACGTGTCACGCACCTTTATCGACATAAGGTCGTAATATCTGCGATTATGTTCGTTAAGGCTGTCTGTTGCAATGTTTTGCAATACTATTGCGGCACTATCCACATTATTACAATCGGCAAGTTCACTCACTTGCACAAGTCTCTCATCTACAGAGTGAACACACCCTGCACTTATCAAAAGAAGTAATATGTAACCGATAAGTTTTTTCATCGTTACTTAATTCTTATTCCACGATGTAAAGGGCTTCTCTCATATCTGAGTGAGACATTTCGTGTTAGGAAGATTATTTTGTTGAATCAGAAGCTGCTATCGTAAAGCCTTTGGCGAAGAACTGCATTTGGAAATCGATGGAATTGCACCAGTATTTCCAGCTGTGATTTCCCGGGCGGCTGATATAGTCATGATCGATATTCTTTTCCAGCAAGGTTTTATGTAATGTCTCGTTTACATTGTACATGAAATCCTTCACTCCGCAATCAAAGATGATGCGTTGGTCGGTTGACGTAAGATTTTCCACGATGCCTTGTACGCTGTGCTCTTTCCAAGAATCTTTATTGTCTTCATAAATTCCGAGACGATTTTTTATTTTCCATTTGTCAGGAAATTGCACTATGTCGAGACCGCCGCTCATGCTGCCACATTGCCAATAGATGTCGGGATGTTTCAATGCGAGGCTCATGGCTCCATGCCCTCCCATGCTCAACCCTGTAATAGCACGGAATTTAGGGTCGGCAATGGTGCGGAAATGATTGTCGATAAAAGAAACAAGTTCTTGGGTGATATATGTTTCAAATTGCATTTCCGAATCGATAGGAGAGTCAAGATACCAACTATCCTGACCGTCGGGACACACAATGATGACGCTATGCTCGGTTGCAAGGTCTTGCAGTTCAGGTTTCTTTTTAATCCAGTTATCGTAAGCTCCGCTATATCCGTGTAGAAGATATAGAACGGCATATTGCTCTTCTTGCATTTCCGGGTCATGGTATTCAGCCGGAACGATAACTACATTTTTAATGTTACGCCCCATTTTTTCGCTGTTTACGGAAATAGTGTCTACTTGGTTGGGTTCACTTGCATTTGCGTTAAATGCTATCAGAACCGAGAAAATCAGCATAAAAGATGCTAAGGAAAAAAATCTTTTGTTCATAAACGTATGTGATTATTTAGTATTATCGTTTCTTTTTAAAAAAAGAGGTCATTAACTCGGCACATTCATCGGAGAGTACTCCACCTAAAATTTCGGTTTTCTTGTGGAATGGATTGTCGCAGAATGTATGGAATCCGCGTTTGTCATCGTTTGCACCATAAACCACGCGTTTTATTTGTGACCACCCCAATGCTCCGGCACACATGAGACACGGTTCGACAGTAACATATAGAGTGCATTCGGTCAAGTATTTACCGCCCAAATAATCGGCAGCCGAAGTGATTGCCTGCATTTCGGCATGTGCCGTTACATCTGTAAGCGTTTCTGTAAGATTGTGTCCGCGAGCTATTACTTGGTTGCCTGCCGCTATTACAGCACCTATGGGTACTTCATCCCTTTCAAGTGCTTTAAGTGCTTCATCCAATGCCATGCGCATGAATCGCTCGTCTTGTTTGTATTGCTCCGTTGTTTCCATGATTTGCAGTTATTCTCTGTAATAAACTCGTTTTACGCGTCCTGATATCGATGTGAGTATTTCGTATGGAATGGTTCCTCTTGTTTCTGCCAATGTTTCTACCGGTATATGTTTCCCGAAAATTTCCACAGAATCTCCTACTTTGCAATCGGCATCGGTTACGTCTACCATGCATAAATCCATGCATATATTACCGATAGTAGGGCATAGAACTCCATTTATCCATAGGTTGGCGTTACCGTTACCGAAACAGCGAGAGAAACCATCGGCATATCCTATGGGTATTGTTGCGATACGCGATGTTCTGTGTAATTGTCCTTTTCTGCCATAACCGATAGAGGTTCCTGCCGGTAGCTCCTTTATTGATATAATGACTGAGTGGAGCGAAGATATTGGCTGCAAGTCGGCTTCCGAACCATCGTTTACCGTGGAAATACCATAGATTCCGATACCTACTCTTACCATGTCAAACCGGTATTCAGGAAAACGTACTATACCGGTCGTATTTAAAATGTGGCGCAGTATGCGGTGTCGGAATGAACTGCATATTATTTTGCTGCATTCTTCAAAATATCGGAATTGTTGCATCGTGTAGTCGTCTTGTGAAGGCTCATCGGCAACACTCAAGTGTGAAAATATACTTGCCGGAATTATGGCGTCTTGGCTTTGAAGCAGGTTGATGAGTTCCGGTAGTTGCTCTTTTAAAAATCCTAATCGGTTCATACCTGTTTCAATCTTGATATGTACCGGATAGCCTGATATCCCGTATTTTTCGGCTTCTCTTATGATTTCCCGGCACTCGTCGATACTGAATACCTCCGGTTCAAGTTTATAGGCGAACATTGCCTTATAATTGGTGATTTTAGGGTTTAATACCATAATCGGCATCGTGATACCGGCTTTACGGAGTTCGGCACCTTCATCATGTGCCGCCACGGCAAGATATGCAGCACCTCGGTCTTGCAGGGTTTTGGCTATTTCATCGGAACCGGCACCATAGCCTGATGCCTTTACCATGCACACGATTTTTGTATCGGGTTGCAGTTTTGAGCGGAAAAAATTATAATTGTGCGCTACGGCGTCAAGGTTGACTTGAAGAACGGTTTGATGCTGTTTTGCCTCAAGCATGTCGATTATTCGCTTGAATTCAAATTCCGGTGCGCCTTTCACAAGAATGATTTCATTTTCGAAATCGCTTTGTGTCATTTCTTCAAGAAATTCTTTTGTGGAGGAGAAGAAACAGGCATTAACATCAAAAAAACGCTTGTTTTCAGAAATTTCTTTACCTATTCCGATAAAGCGGGTTATGTTTTTGTTTGCTGCCAAGTTTGCTATCATGCGATATAGTTCGGCAGGTGTGAATGCTTCATGTTGGACATCCGATAGGATTACAGTCATCGAGCTGTCTGGGGTAGAACGCCTTGCCATGAAATCGAGAGCCGGCGACAGTGAATTGTAATCGCTTGTATAAGAGTCGGCTATCACCATGCAATTATTGGTTCCCTCTATAACATTCAGCCTTGTGTCTATAGGTGTCAATCCCGACATTCTTTCGGTGATGGTGTCCCTGTCACAGTTGAGGCACAGCATTACGGCAAGGCAGTTAAGTACATTTTCTATATCGCGTTCCTTAGTGAGAGGAATGTTGATTTTTGATGTTATATTTTGATATTTGTAGATAATATCTGTTGAGTTGTCGTTCTTGTCGATTTGCGATACATATATATCTGCATCAGGGTTATGGATTGACCATCCTATTCCGTGCGCAATCTCAAGTATAGGCTTGATGGCGTTGCTGATAAGTTTGTCGTCGGCACAGTATATTATGTACTCGCATGCAGTGAGTAATTTGGCTTTTTCTTCGGCTTTTTGGAATATCGACATGAATCCGTCACTATGTTCATCCCCGATGTTTGTCCATACTCCTATCGTAGGGCGAATCATGGATTGCAGTACACTCATTTCGCCGGGCTGAGATATTCCGGCTTCGATAATACCTAAACCGGTGCTGTCGTCAATTTCCCACAACGACAGCGGTACTCCTATTCGGGAATTAAAACTGCGCGGGCTGCGCACTATACTGTAGTCATCTTTCAACAGTTGATTGAGACGCTCTTTGAGAGTCGTTTTCCCTTTGCTTCCGGTTATTCCTATAACGGGGATATCGAACCTCTTACGGTGATAAGTGGCTATTGACTGTAGCGCAGAACAAGTATCTTTTACCGGTATGAAATTTGCATCGTCTAATTCTTGGGGAATTATTGCGTTTTGTGACACAACAAAATTGCGTACGCCTTTTTCATATAGCTGTGCAATGTAATAGTGACCGTCATTGTTTTGGGTCCGTATAGCGAAAAACAAGGTCTCTTCGGGGTAGGTGAGCGAGCGAGAATCGGTAAGCAGTGTACTTACTGTCAATTCCGGTCTGTTGAGCTCTTCGGTTTTCGTGTGCAGTATTGATGCTATCTCCTTAATCGAGTATTTCATATCGTAAAAAGTTTTTTAGTTGTGGGAGATTTTCTAAATATGGATGTTCTTTAATCAAATCGATGACAATATGGGCGGTTTCCTCATTGAAACGGGTTATTGCCTCATGATTGTCGGTCATTGGGCGATGTGCCATACGTTTTGAGACACGTTCGCAGAACGATGCCGTTTGTGTGGTACATTCGTCGAAATAAGTGTCTTTAAACGTATCCCAAATATATTCTATTGCAATATCGCTCGGATGAACCATGTCGGCTGCATAGAAACGATAGTCTCGCAAATCGTCCATCATTATCTCGTATGCAGGAAAATACCCGCACCTGTCATTATGTGCGGAAATAAATTCACCTACAGCTGTTCGCAGGATGCTTTTGCTTAATTGATTTTGCTCAAGCCCATCGGATACGTGGCGTATGGGGCTTACGGTGAAAATGACCTTAACTTGTGGCGCATATTCGGATAAAACCGTTATGATACTTGCCAAACAGGATTTAACTTCCTCGCAATTCATCATTCTGCGATTGAACTCTCTTGCCGGTAACTTATGGCAGTTGCTCACGGTAAATCCCGTATGCCTGTTTTCGTATATGATGGCTGTTCCCAATGTAATAAACAGAACATCGCAGTGTTTCAGATAAGTTCCGGCATGTTCCAAACTGTAATTCATGGTTGAGAGAGCCTCATTCACATCGGTTTTTGAGAATTGTGAGTGAAAGCCGAAATGATTCCACATGCCGTTGGCTTGGAAAAGTTCTGTTTCACGTATTTTTTCTCCGGAAATGATACGAGCGATTTCATTTAGTATGCTTGCAGGATTGTAAACAGTGCCGAAAGGGTTTATCTCGGTTTGTATTAAAGCATTATGTAATTTAGAACCGATATTATTGGAAAAACAAGAGCCTATCAGCATTATTTTGTCGGAATGCCTGATTTTGAAACTGTTTTTTGGGGTTTTAATTTTAGTTCTGAATTCCATAATTTAAAAAAGCTTTTACAAGACAAAGATACGATGTTGCATTTGAAAAAATGCAGGAATAGAAAAGTTTTTTATTGTAAAAATTTGGTCGATAATGTGAATGTGAGTATTTTTACATCGTTAAAGAATTGTTTATTAATCCCAAAAACTATATGCAAATGAAAAAAGTATTACTTGGTGCATTGTCGGCATTGACAATTTTAGGCACAACCTCTATCGAGGCGAAGAATACAATTGATATTCGTGGTGCAGAATACAGTGTAGATACTATCTATCATGCAAAAATCGGTCCCGGAACCACACAAACGCATTTGGAACTCACGAACCAATATGACACCAAACTGCAAGTGTTTTATTTGACAGTGGATAAAACCACTCCGGGGGTGTCTATGCGTGCAGTATGCGCAACTGATAAGGTAGCCGGTACGGAGAGACCGAGTGCAATGGCAAAACGTAAGAGCGGTAACGGAGTGCTTTATTTTGCAGGAACAAATGGGGACTTCTATTCAACAAGTGGAACTGCCACCAATGGCTCATCTAAGGTGGGATCACCGACTACGGGTTGTACAGTAGACAGAGAGACTTATAAGACCTCAAATGGAAACTATCAGTTCTCCGTGGATATTGATGGCGTGGCGAGAGTAAGCCGATTATATTATTATACAGGTACGGCAACTTTAGGAGAGAAAATAACATCTTTCTTAGGAATTAATGTAGCGTCTCCCAATAACGGTATCACAATATATACCCCGAAATATTGGGGAAGTACCAACCAAACAGACAAGGCAGGTGCTTGTGCCGAAGTCACCGCAAAATTGGTTGAGGGTGATAAAATGTATGCCGGAGGCAAGTTCCGTCTTGTGGTTACTTCTACAGCCAATGATACGGGAGATACTACGATTCCGAGTGATGGCTATGTGATTCACGGACGAGGAACAACGATGAAATATGAAGGGAATACCAAAGCCCTTGATTTTGTTAAATCATTGCAAGTGGGTGATATAGTGGAGTTTGATAATGTGTGCTTGACGGAAAAAGGTAGTACGGAACGTATTTATCCGGCTCAAATCGTGTCGGGCAATCCTAAAAATGTAGGAGGAGGAGAAACTCTTGATACAGAAAGTGAACGTGCTGACGCATCTTCATTGCACCCACGTACCGGTATCGGTTACAGTCAAACAGGAGATAGCATTATTATGATGGTTGTAGATGGACGTTCTTCAATCTCGGCAGGTGTTCGCACATCTCAACTTGCTGATATTATGCGTTATGCAGGTGCATATGAAGGTGTAAATCTTGATGGTGGAGGTTCTTCTTGTCTTTACACATCTGCTCTTGGTGTGAGAAACAACGGAAGTGATGGAAGTGAACGTATCGTAGGTAATGGTATTTTTGCTGTAGTGGAAGCTCCGGAAGATAAGGAAATAGCTGAAATCCAATTCGTTGATTGGGTGAAGGAATTGCCAAAATATGGATATTACACTCCTAAATTCTATGGATATAACAAGTATGGAGTGTTGGTAGATACTGATTTGAAGGGTGTTACTATATCATGTGCCGAGAATCTTGGAGAAGTGCAAGATAATGGTACTACTTTATATGCAAATGGTGGAGGTACTCATATACTTGAGGCTACATATAACGGTGTGAAAACTAATATAGTGGTAACCGTAGATGATAAAACAGAACCTATATTCCGTCATAAAAATGTGCTACTTGACACATATCAAGATTATAAGGTAGATATATATGGAACAGTGAGAGGACATGATATCTCACTTGAAAATAATGAGTTTACATGGAGTGTTGACGATGAAACAATAGCTACTGTTGACGAAAACGGCGTGGTGAAAGGTGTGAAAAACGGAACAACTGTGGTGAAAGGTACATTGGGCGAATTTACAAAAGAAATTACCGTAACAGTGGAAGTGCCTACAAAACGTTATCAAGGAATTGATGAAAATCTTAACCCATCTACATGGACAGTGGAAGGCTCTAATGTGGAAAATTATAGTGTGGCTCCGTTGGGTGTGGAAGGTATGGTGATTAATTATAAAACTTTGAGTACACGTAAAGTTGAGGTTATATTATCAAAGGAACTTACATCTTGGAGCCGTCCTGACTCGTTGTGTATCGATATAAACCCGGGTACAGCCAAGATAAAAAACATCGCAGTTAACTTTTTGTTAAATGGTGCAACTGAAGAATGGGAATGTACCGTAGAGCCAACATTAAAGGAAAATGAGCTAAATCGTATAGAAATACCTATGGATACTTGTGTGAATTTGAAAGATATGGGTGCTTATCCTATTAAGATTACTAAAGTGAGAATTGTACCGAAAGACGCTTCCGGTACAGAAGTAAGCCTGCAAATCCCACGTTTCTCTTGGGTATATAGTTCTGTTCCTGCCGATGCGAGTGGTGTAGAATGTATCAATGGAGAAGGAAATGTATTGGTTTTAACACCGAATCCGGTGAAATCGGGTACTGTAGTTAAACTTGGTGTGATAAAGGCAGTAGAATATACAGTTTGTACACTCAATGGTGCTGTGGTAATGCAGGGAGAAGGTACAGAATTCTCAACAGTCGGATTGTCAACAGGTTTATATATTGTAACATTAAAGGGGGGTGATTCAGGAAAATTAGTGATAAAATAAAAGAATAATAAATGAAAAGACTAATAATATAAGTAGTAATGTTGGTAACATTGCTATCGGCTTATGCGACAGGAAAAACTTGGACTTTACAAGGTGAAACTTATAAGGTGGATACGTTGTATCATGCAAAAATAGGACCGGGAACAACTCAAACATCCTTGAAAGTAGAAGGATCATTGAGCTTGAAAGTGTTTTATACTACAACCGATTTAAGCAATCCGAATGTGGAAATGCGAGTATCTAAAGCAGGTAATAAAATCAAGGCAATGCGTTCACTATCCGGTCAATCAAAAGACAATAGTGTAGAAGGTGCACAATATTTTGTGGGAGTGAATGCCGACTTCTATGATATGAGTAACGGACAACCTTTAGGAACAAATGTACTTAATTCGGAATTGTACAATAGTACTACAAACTCAAATTGGATGGAGTTATCGTTTGACAAGAACAAGACTCCATATTTGGGTAAATTGTCATTCTCGGGAAGTGTGACAAAGGCAGATGGAACTTCTTATGAAGTTTCAACCATAAATTCAGGTCGTCTTGAAAATTGTTTAGTTATTTTCAGTGAAAAGTTTGGAAGCAGTACCGGTACTAATCAATGGGGTATTGAAGTAGTTGCTAAGCCGGTTGAGACTGGAGCAACCATTGCATTAGGTAAGAGCGTGAAGATGAAAATTGTAGGTTCTCCGGCAACAACCGGTAACATGACTATACCATCGGGGGCATACGTGTTGTCCGGTCATGGTTATGCAAAGACTTTCTTGGAAACACTTGCTGATGGCGATGAAATAGAGGTGTCATTGACTGCCACTAACGTGAACGGTGAACCTGTTAATCCGGTGTGGGCAGTAGGCGGTTGTCCTATGCTGTTAAAAGATGGAGTAGTGCAAGATACTGAAAAGGCAGAAATAATAAGTCACCTTCCAAGTAAAGAGCCACGCACAGCAGTGGGCTATGATGCAACAGGGACTAAGGTGGTGATGCTTGTTGTTGATGGTCGTTCTGATATATCTGATGGCTGTCGTACTAAAATTCTTGCAGATATTATGCGTGAAACAGGTTGTAGC
This sequence comes from Muribaculaceae bacterium, assembly GCA_017473615.1. Taxonomy (GTDB): domain Bacteria; phylum Bacteroidota; class Bacteroidia; order Bacteroidales; family Muribaculaceae; genus RGIG4576. The sequence goes on from JAFUKL010000002.1 coordinate 43,420, forward strand.
GACGCGATGAATTTTGATGGTGGTGGTTCTTCTGAATTGTATCATCAAAAGTTGGGTATTCGCAATGTCCCAAGTGGTGGAATGGAACGTTCGGTTACAAATGCATTGTTTGCTGTAGCTGTAGCTCCTACAGACAACGAAATAGCAGAAATTCAATTTGTGGATTGGGTGAAGGAAATGCCACAATATGGCTACTATACCCCTAAATTTTATGGTTATAACAAGTATGGTTTGTTGATAAATACCGATTTAAAAGGTGTTACATTGTCTTGTCCTGCTGAATTAGGTGAAATCGTAAAAGAAGGAACGACTTTATTCTGTAATGGAGGTGGTACACATGCATTGACAGCCACTTATAACGGAATCAGTACGACATTGGCTGTATCGGTAGATGATAAAACAGAACCAATTTTCCGTCATCCACAAATTATGTTGGATTCATTTAAGGATTATACAATAGATGTATATGGAGTGATAAGAGGTGCAGATGTTACAATTGATAATGCTGCGTTTACGTGGGAAACAAGTGATGCTTCTGTTGTTACAGTCGACGAAAACGGTGTAGTAAAAGCTCTAACGAATGGTCAGGCAACAATTAAAGGAACTGTTGGTGAATTCTCTAAAGAAATTAATGTTACAGTGGAAATTCCTACAGTACGTTATCAAGATATTACAAGCTATGATACTTCAACTTGGAATGTTGAGGTGTCAAACTTAGAAAATCAAAGTATTACGTCATTGCCGACAGGAGGTTTCGCTGTGGATTATACTACAACGGCATCACGTAAGATTTATCTTACTTTGGCAAAAGATGCTAAGAGTTGGAGTCGTCCGGACTCTTTGTTGATAGAAATGAATCCGGGAACATCTTCATGGAAAACTTTGACAATAAATGCAACAGATTATAGAACTCCTGATACTCCTATTGCTTATGATTTCACACCGGAACTTACGGCTAATACGATAAATCGAATATTAGTTCCAATGAGTGAAATTGTAGATGTTGACGATATGTCATCATTCCCAATAACATTTAATAATCTATATGTAGTTCTATCAGATTCAAAGGGAACATCACATCATGTGGAAATAAATAAGATAGCATGGGTATATAATATGATTCCTGCTGATGCAAGTGGTGTGGAAGAATTAAGAACTGAGAGTGCAGCATTAGTGCTAATTCCTAATCCTGTGAATGTGGGAGATATGGTTTATCTTAATGTGGATGCGCCTGTGAAATATACAGTGTGTGCTTTGAATGGAGTTGTTGTAGCACAAGGAGAAGGTTCAGAAATTTCAACAGCAGGCATAAGTGCTGGTATATATGTAGTTAAAGCCGGTAATAGTGTAGCAAAATTGATTGTGAAATAAAAAAATTAGAAATGAAAAAGTCAATATCATTATTATTACTTGTAATAATCGCATTTGCAGCTACAGCAAAAGGTACATGGACTTTACAAGGTGATACTTATAATGTAGATACTTTGTTTCATGCGAAAGTAGGACCGGGAACCACACAAACATCATTGAAAGTTTTGGGACCGGTGCAATTACGAGTGTTTTACACTACAACAGATTTGACCAATAATAATGTGGATGTAAAACATGTTATGGCTAATGACAAGTTGGCGGGACTTGCTACGGTATCTTCTATGGCAAAATCCAAGAGCAAAGAAGGTGCACAATATTTCGTGGGAATAAATGCCGATTTCTTCTCTAATAATAAACCCGTAGGTTCTGCTGTAGTAGATAAAGAAGTTTATTATGCAGTGCCTTGGCGTACTCAGTGGGCTATCGATGCCGATAAGAAAATACATCTTGGAGATATGACTTTTGGCGGATCAGTGAAAAAGTCTGATGGTTCATCGTATCCTATCACAACTGTAAACTATGATAGAAACGAAGATAACCTCACTATTTATACTCCTCGTTTCGGTGCTACGACCAATACCAATCAATACGGTACGGAAGTCGTGCTTGTTCCCTTAGAAACCAATGGAATACTGACTTCCGGTGAAACCCGTAAAATGCGAGTGAGCGGTACACCTGCTACAGCCGGCAATATGGCTATACCTTCGGATGCGGTGGTGCTGTCGGGGCATGGAAAGGGTAGTGATTTTGTAGCTACTTTAACCGATGGGGAAGTCGTGGAAGTGGAAACAATCGTGAAAATGCCTAATGGAGAGCAAATTACCCCGGTACAACTTGCAAGCGGATGTCCCATGATATTGTCCAATGGGGTAGTGCTTGATAACGACCATTTGCTTGAAGCCACTCCGAATCGTCACCCTCGCACGGCTGTGGGATATGATAAAACAGGAACGAAATTTATAATGCTTGTAGTAGATGGACGTCAGACTATTTCAGCCGGAGCATATCCTAAGGTTCTTGCCGATATTATGCGAGAAGTGGGTTGTGAAGAGGCTATGAATTTTGATGGTGGTGGTTCATCTACTCTGTATGTTCAAAATTTAGGTGTAAGAAATTATCCGAGTGATGGTGGTGTAGAACGAACTGTTACTAATGGTGTGTATTTGGTGGCAAATACTCCTACTGATACCGAAATTGCTGAGATTCAATTTGTTGATTGGTCAAAAGAACTTCCTAAGTATGGATATTATACTCCCAAGTTTTATGGATATAATAAATATGGAGTTTTGGTCGATACCGATTTGCAAGGTGTAACTTTGACTTGTTCTGCTGAATTGGGAGATATAGTAGATGATGGTATTTCGTTATATGCTAATGGAGGTGGAACACATGCGCTGAATGCCGAATATAACGGAGTCAAGACATCAATAGCTGTTGCTGTTAATGAAACAGTAGCACCTGTTTTCCGTCATAAGAAAATATTATTGGATTCATACCATGAGTATAAGGTTGACGTGTATGGAACGGTAAAGGAAACAGATGAACCTATGTATAACAATGCCATTAAATGGGAATGTGCAGATGAATCAATTGTATCAGTTGATGAGAATGGCGTTATTAAGGGCTTGAAGAATGGTTCTACAATATTGACCGGTCAATTAGAAGACTTTAAGGGTGAAATTGAAATTACAGTGGAAATACCTGAAGGTCATACTCAATCGGTTGAAAAGGGATTTGATGTTAATACATGGAAGTTTGAAGGAATTAATGTGGAGAACCATAGTATAACTCCATTTGGTACAGATGGGTTTGCAATGGAATATACTACTACATCGGCAAGAAGGGTGAGCTTGAATTTAACAAAAGACGTGATGTCGTGGAGTCGTCCGGATTCGTTGTTGATAGACATAAATCCTACTACTGCCGATATAAAGACTTTGTATTTATACTTTACCGATTATCGTGATGAAGCTACTCAACTATTGTATGAATTAAAACAACCTGTATTAACGGAAAGTACTGTGAATAGATTGCTAATTCCAATGTCATCAATGGTAGATATAGATGATATGTCTACTTATCCTTTGGAACTTGATAGCATAAGTATTGTTCCGGGTAATCCAAAAGGAACAACTCACAGAATAGAGGTGAGTAAGTTTGCTTGGGTGTATAATGCGGTGCCAACAGATAATAGTGGAATAGATAATATTTCAATTAAAAATAATAAGGGAGTTTTATTGTCGCCAAACCCTGTACAAGCTGGTGAAGTTGTGAAAATAGATGTTGAAGAATGTGATGTCTATACTGTGACTTCTATGAATGGTACCGAAGTAAAACAAGGTAGGGGAACTGACTTAGATACCACAGGTATGACTTCGGGGTTGTATTTGGTGACTGTAAGACATTCAGGTGGTGTGAAAACCGCAAAACTGGTTGTTAGGTGAAAACAGATAGTTGAATATAACTGATATGAAGAAATACGTTTCATTATTAATGATTCAGATTGTGACTTTTGCCATATCTGCATCAACGCAAGTAACTTTGCAAAATAAAATATTCAATGTAGATACGTTATCTCATTTCAAGGCAGGTCCAGGAACAATGTATACATCATTGTCATTAAAGTCACAATCTTCGGATAAAGCATTTCAGGCTTTTGTGATGACAATGGATATGAAAGGGCATGATAATGTGGAGTATTGTATGGAATTAGGTCAAGATACCACACTATCCACTGAACGTATATCAAGTATTGCTAAAAGAAAGTCGGATACTAATACTCATTATTTTGCTGCGATAAATGCTGATTTTTACATTACAGCCTCCTATGTGCCTAAATATGTAGGAGAACCGCACATGGATTGCATCATGAAGGGAGAGATTGCAAGTACCGGTTATCTTAATGCTGCTGATTATGGTCATTTTTTCATGGATTATGATAAGAATATGTGGTGTGACAACCCTCAGCAATCTTTTGTTGTAACTTATCCCGATGGAACTTCAGTGGCAATGCCTCGCATAAACGAAGATATTTTTGATAATGAAACAGTGCTTTTCAATTCAAAATATGGAAGACAAACACGAGTGTCTGGTTGTACCGAAGTGCAGTTGGCTCTTGCCGAAGGCGAAGAATGGGGCGTGAATAAACCGATTAAACTTGTTGTAACGTCAGCTCCAAATACGGCTGGAGCTACACCTATCAAAAAAGGTGGTGCTGTGTTGAGTGCGAAGGGTACAGGGACTTCCAATATTGCCGCATTAAAGCAAGGAGATGAGATTACTGTGAATTTTACCATTACGATGCAAGATTATAAGGTTTCTCCACAAGTCAAGGAATGTAGTGGTGGTGATGTGGTGATACTGAAACGAGGAGAGGTAATATATGAGGCTCATCGTTTTATTAATGCTCGTGATAGTAATAATCCACGCACAATGGTGGGTTATAATGAAGACCGTAGCAAAATGGTGTGGTGTGTAGTAGATGGTCGTTCTTCAGTATCTTCGGGGTGTACTTATCCTGAAGGAGCTGAATTGATGCACTTTTTAGGCTGTTATGATGCCGTTAATTTTGATGGTGGAGGTTCTTCCGGAATGTATATTGATGCATTAGGGATTATGAATAATCCGAGTGATGGCAGTGAACGTGCAGTTGCTAATGGATTGTTTGCTGTATTGAATGCCCCTACTGACAATGAGATTAGTGAGATACGTTTTGTAGATTGGGTAAAAGAATTGCCTAAGTATGGATATTATACTCCTAAATTCTATGGTTATAACAAATATGGTATATTGATAAATACCGATTTAAAGGGTGTAACCTTGTCATGTCCGGTTGAACTTGGAGAGATTATTGAAGATGGGACGAGATTGTTTAGCAATGGGGGTGGAACACATACCTTGACAGCCACTTATAACGGAATTAGTACAACTTTGGCAGTAACGGTAGATGATAAGACTGAACCAATATTCCGCCATCCGAAAATTCTTCTTGATACTTTTAATAATTATAAAGTAGATGTTTATGGGGTGATAAGAGGAGAAGATGTATCGTTGGATAACACAGCATTTACATGGAGCAGTAGTGAAGAGAGTGTAGCTACAGTAGATGAAAATGGCGTGATAAAAGCACTAAAGGATGGAAATACAATAGTAACCGGAACTGTAGGCGATTTTACTAAAAGTGTGGAAGTTGTTGTAGAAACCCCAACAAAGCGCTATCAGTCAATCGACCCTGACCTTGATGTATCGACATGGACTTTGGAGGTAAATAATATATCAAATGCAAGTGTGACTAATATTGCCGGAGATGGTTTTGCTGTAGATTACACAGCTACTTCTACTCGTAAATTATATATAACGTTGGCAAAAGATTTAGTTTCATGGTCACGTCCGGACTCTTTAAAAATTGAGTTAAATCCGGGAACTTCTAATATAAAAACATTATATGTTTATGCCGAAGATTATAGAACTCCGGGAGTTGAGGTGGAATACTCGTTTTCTCCTGAATTAATGGCAGGAGCGACAAACAGTGTACTGATTCCACTAAGTGAAATGCTGGATGTTAAAGATATGTCAAGTTTTCCAATAGTGTTTAAGCGTTTTTATCTTGTTTTAGCCGATGCAAAAGACAGTACACATCACATGGAATTTGGGGACATCAGCTGGGTGTATAACAATATACCGGCAGAAAGTAGTGGAATAGAAACCATTGCATACTCTCTCAATAACACATTCTTGTTGTTGCCAAACCTTGTGCAAGCAGGTGAAGTGGTGAAAATAAATGCCGCAGAATGTGAGGGCTATACTGTAAATTCTATGAATGGTACCGAAGTAAAACAAGGTAAAGGAACTGATTTAGATACCACAGGAATGACCCCGGGTTTATATTTGGTGACTATAAAATATTCAGGTGGTGTGAAAATTGCAAAACTGATTGTAAAATAAATCAAGAAAAATATGTGCTAAAAGTAGCTGAAACAGAAAAATAATTCTGATTAATTATAATGTATAAAATACTATTGAAATGAAATTAAAATGTATAGTGTTATTGCTTTTAGGTGTGTGTGTTTCCACATTTTCAATTAGGGCGAATGGGCCTATGAATGAAATTATCACACCTCAGCAAGCCATTGATAAATTCGTAGGAGATTCAGCTCTTAGATACGCCTCGGTGGGTGTGAGTGTTGTGTCGTTGGATAGTATGGATGTAGTAGCAGAATATAATCCGTATCAGTCACAGATAACTGCATCTACGATGAAAACCGTGACATCGGCGACCGCACTGAAACTACTTGGAAAGGATTTCAGATTTCATACTCATGTTGTTGCAGATGGAGAGATAAGTAAAAAGGGAAAACTGAAAGGAGACTTATTGATAAAAGGGGGAGGTGACCCTACGCTTGGCTCATGCCACTTTCAGCAGTCGACAGGTTTTGTCGATTCATTGGTTCTGATACTGAAAGAATATGGTATAAACGAGATACAAGGGGATGTTGTGGTGGATGATATGGCATATCCTTCGCCTTATGTACCGGCGAGTTGGATGATTGAAGATTTAGGGTATGGCTATGGTACTGGTGTTCATGCCTTGAATTTTGCCGATAATACGCTGAAATTGAACGTCAATATAGGTCATGACACCTTTGAATATGATACTGATCAATATCAAAGTTATTTATCGGTTGAAAATCATTGCACTGTGATGAGTGAAGAGAACGACAGTGTGTCAATCTCCGGATTGGGTTTGCGCTTGGATATTGAAAACGATATACTTCATTTATCGGGTAATGTGAAGCCCGATAAGATTAGGATGACTATAGCCAATCCCTCTCCTGATCAATTGTTACGTGATAGTTTGCTTTTTGCTCTTGAGATGGCAGGGATAGAGGTAAAGTGTAAAAATATAGATAAAGAAGATAGAGTGACATCCTCTCGGTTGCTGGATTATACCTCTCCTGCATTAAGCGATATAGTTAAGTCACTTCTTGAACGCAGTGACAACATGTACACTGAATGCGTGTTGAGAGCCATAGCCGTTAATGCACATAAGCAGGCTACTGCTGAAAACGGTGTGGAAATTGTAAAGGAATTCTGGAAAGAGCGTGGTGTGGATGTAGAAGGTTTATTTATGCTTGATGGCAGCGGGTTGTCACGTACCAATAAAGCTCCGGTTTCTTTCTTTACTCACATGCTTGCTGTTGCCGAAAAAGAATTGAGAGAGGATGGAATAGAATTTCATGAGCATTTTCCAGTGGCGGGCATAAATGGGACGGTAAAGCGTGTAGCGGCAGGAACTTCTGCAGCCGGTAAATTTGCGTTGAAGTCGGGCAGCATGAGCCATGTTCAGTGCTATGTGGGTTATTATCCGGTAGAGAATCCGCAGTATACGGTGGGAATACTTATCAATAGCTTTACGTGCCCGAGGAGTGAACTTGTTAAGATGGTCTCTGATATGTTGGTGGGTATAGACTCAGGATTATCTCAAGATAAGTCTCAAAAGCCGGAATAATTTTTAATGGATAAATGTTAATATATTAAATAAGTTTGTCGATTATGAATCCTGCTATAGAAAAGATGCTGTCGCAAGTGTTTGAACTTGAAGGTTTGCTGTTGGTGCTTGACCGTCATGGCAGAGATGTGTCTCCTTATGTTTATGATATGATACAGAAAAAGGTGGAACGCCTAAATGAACTTGCACCGGATTGTACTCCCGATATGTTTGGCGTGAGAGATACCGATATCATAGAGACAGTAACTGTTGAGCAAGAGCCTGTTGTTGACGAAGAGGAAGATAGCGCTCAGGCAGAACAGTCGACAGATATAGAAGAAATAGAAGTACCGACTGAAGAGAGCTGTAATGAGACGACAGAAGTAGCAGCAGATGAAACACCGATGGAGAATAGCGAACATTTAAAACTTGACGAGGTTCTACAGCGAAATATATCGAAGGATTTGTCTAAAGCGTTTACTTTAAACGACCGTTTCCGTTATCGCAGGGAACTTTTTTGTAATAGTGAAGTGGAAATGTGTAATACAATCAATATGATTGAGACTATGCATTCATTTGCTGAAGCTGAAGAGTATTTCTATGGTGATCTTGAATGGGATAAGGAATCTCCTGAAGTAATGGATTTCATGACCATAATAAGGAATCATTTTTTATGATATGAGTGTGAGTGGAAAATTATATATAGTACCTACACCGGTGGGTAACTTGGATGACATGAGTGTAAGAGCCGTGCGAACGTTGAAAGAGGCTGGTTTAATACTTGCAGAAGATACGCGCACCAGTGGTGTGCTGATGAAACATTTCGGGGTAGAGACACGCATGCAGAGCCACCATAAGTTTAATGAGCATAATACGATAGATACGCTCGTCTCCCGATTGGAGGCGGGTGAGATAATAGCTTTGGTGTCTGATGCAGGAACACCTGCAATTTCCGATCCGGGGTTTCTTTTGGTGCGTGAATGTCGCCGAAAGGGGATTGAAGTAGAGTGTCTGCCGGGTCCTACAGCTTTTGTCCCCGCTCTTGTCAATTCCGGTTTGCCTTGTGATAAGTTCTGTTTTGAGGGCTTTCTGCCACAAAAGAAAGGCAGGTTAACGCGTCTGCAACAATTGGCAGAAGAACCGCGGACAATGATTTTTTATGAATCTCCCATGCGCTTGTTGAAGACTTTGCAGCAATTGGCAGAAGTTTTTGGCGAGAATCGAGAAGCATCGGTAAGTCGTGAAATTTCTAAAATTCATAATACAACTCATAACGGTACATTGAAAGAACTTGTTGATTATTTTACAGTCACTGCTCCAAAAGGTGAGATTGTGCTTGTAGTGGAAGGCAAGGAATCTCAGTCGGTGGAGAAAGTGGATAAATACGCTAAATTTAAGAATACAAACAAACTAAATACTTTATTATGATGAAACGTGTGGTTTTATTATCGGTATGTGCTACATCTTTGCTGTTTTCGGCTTGCAACACGTCATCTAAAACGGATGAATTGCAAATGGTGACTACTGAACTGACAGATTCACTGCAAACAGCCAACGCTGAAAAGGACAGCCTTTTAAAACTGCTTAATGACATAAGCAGTGGAATGGCTCAAATAAAGGATATGGAAAAGCTGATGGCTTCTGATTTGGATAAAGAAACACCCGACAAGAAAGAGCAAATAAAATCGGACATGATAATTATTCAGCAGGCAATGCTTGAGCGTCGGCAAAAATTGGAGGAACTTGAATCCAAGTTGAGAAAGTCAGCCAATTATAATGCCGAAATGAAAAAGACCATAGAGTCCTTACGTTATCAGATTGAGACGCAGGAAGCGACTATAGCCGAATTGCAAGCGGCTTTAAAAAAGGCGCATGTGGAAATAGAGGATTTAAACACCCGTGTCGATTCTCTTTCAAATGTGAATAAGGAAGTTATGAAAGAAAGACAAATGGCGCAAGATGAAGCTGTACAATTAGCTAATCAGTTGAATACGTGCTATTATGTCGTGGGTTCAAAATCGGAGTTGAATAAGTATAAAATAATAGAATCAGGATTTTTGCGTAAAACAAAGATTTTGGAGGGAGATTTTGAAAAATCCTATTTTACAAAAGCCGATAAGCGAACCTTGTCAAGTATATCCCTGCATTCACAGAAAGCTAAGGTATTGAGCAAGCATCCGACCGATTCTTACACGATTGTGAATGAAGAAGGTGCAAAAGTGCTTAAAATCAATGATTCTGCTAAGTTTTGGGAACTATCCAATTATTTGATAATACAGATTGATTAAAAAGGAGGCGTATTATGGATTCAGCGTATAAGCCTTTGACTTTTGACAGAGTGGCGCGTATCGTATTTGTCGTAATATGTGTGATAGGTGCAATTTGGGTAATAGACTACCTGAGTGGGGTGTTATTACCATTTCTTGTGGCTTGTGTGCTTGCTTACATGCTGAACCCTATGGTTGAATATAACCGAAGGCTCTTACGCTTGAACCGTCGGCTTGTCCCCACGATAATCACACTATTTGAAATTGTGTCGATTATTATTGTTGTATCCTATATCATATATCCTTTTATCGTATCGGAATTCAGAGATATGATAGGGATGCTACGGGAATACAGCCAAATGAATACGGAAGGGAAATTTCTTTCTGAGGAAGTTCATGCGTTTATCAAGACACATATAAATGTGGAAGATTTGTCTAAATTGCTCACCCGTGAGCAGTGGATAAGTTTTATAAGCTCGGCGGCAAACAATACATGGTCCTTCGTAGGATCTACGTTGAGTGTTCTGTTTACCATAGCCGGTTGGATAATCGTTTTGTTATATCTTGTATTTCTTCTTATCGATTATGATAAGATTAAGACCGGTTTTCATAAAGCGATACCCGTTAAATTTCAAGAAACTACATGGCAGATATTGCAGGATATAGGCAATGTTATGCAACGTTATTTCAGAGGTCAATCCTTGATAGCATTGTTAGTTGGCATTATGTTCAGTATAGGGTTTGTTATAATAGGGTTGCCGTTAGGATTGCTTTTCGGGTTGTTTGTAGGAGTTTTGAATCTGGTTCCGTATCTTCAACTTATATCCATACCGGTAGCGTTGGTGCTTTGCCTTGTGGATTCGATAACGTCGGGAGGTAATTTCTGGATAATGTTGTGTGAAGTTACCGCTGTCTATTGTATTGTACAAGTGATACAGGATTTGGTATTGACGCCTAAGATAATGGGAAAAGAAATGGGTTTGAATCCTGTTTTTGTCTTTCTGTCATTATCCGTTTGGGGCGTAGTCCTTGGCTTTATAGGACTTATAATAGCATTACCGCTTACAACTCTCATAGCTTCATACTATAGGCGTTATATTATATGCTCAGTGGATATGGGAAAAAGTGAGAAATAGAATAGAACAAGCGTGTGAGTAATGCCTAAAGGACTAAATATTGTGTAGTACTTTCAAAAAAATGCGGATAAAATTTGCATAATACAAAAAATAGGCGTACCTTTGCAACGCTTTTAAGGAGATTCGCTAGCTCAGCAGGTAGAGCACAACACTTTTAATGTTGGGGTCTTGGGTTCGAGCCCCAAGCGGATCACCAAAGATAGAGCTGTTAATCGATGGGTTAACAGCTTTTCTTTTTATATGGCTTTGGAAACTTTATTTATCGGCTGAGCCGGTAGCGGCTGGTTGAGGTGGATGAAACGCAAAAGCGGAAATTCGATTGAATTTCCGCTTTTGCGCTTCAAGATGGGCTTGAACCAACGACCCCCTGATTAACAGTCAGGTGCTCTAACCAACTGAGCTATTGAAGCAGTATAGCACTCACATTTGTGAATTGCGTTGCAAAAGTACTTCCAATATTTGAATTATGCAACAACTTTCTTAAAAAAAGATTGATATTTTTCTTTTTTAAGACTTTTTTGCTGAAAATGGGCTTAACTTTCATCTCTATGTTGTACTTTAGCAAATAAAATAGAAGAAAATGAAGAATAGATTGAAATCGACAATTGTGATTGTACTCTTGTGTTTGTGTGCGGCATCTTTTGTTAATAGCTCGACACCAAAGAAAGACACTGAAATAATAAGGAATCTTGATATATTCAATAGTCTGTATAAAGAATTGAATACTTTTTATGTGGACACATTGGATGCCAAGAAAAATATTGAGACTGCTATCAGAGCAATGCTTAATGATGTGGATCCTTATACCGAATATGTTCCCGAAGAGAATCAAGATGATTACCGTACGATGTCGACCGGTGAATATGGAGGCATAGGTTCCGGTATTATCTACCGTGATAGTGCTACCTATTTTTCTGAACCTTATGAGGGGAGTCCTGCTGCGAAAGCCGGGATACGCATAGGTGATAAAATCGTGAAAATAGACGGTGACAGTGTGGCGGGATTGTCTAACAGTAAAGTGAGCGAACTGTTGCGCGGACAACAGAATACTGTAGTAAAGGTGCAGGTGGAACGCCCTTATGTGGGACTTGTCGATGTTGAGATAACGCGTAAGAAGATTAAGGTTCCTACAGTGCCTTATTATGGTGTACAGCGCGGAAATTTGGGATATATATCGTTAACGGCTTTTCAGCAGCGCTCGGCTCAGGAAGTCAAGGAGGCATTGGTTGCTTTAAAGAAGAATCCTGATGTGAAAGCTATTGTGTTGGATTTGCGTGGCAATGGAGGTGGTTTGCTTGAATGTGCCGTGCAAATTGTAGGAATGTTTGTTCCCAAAGGTACTGAAGTTTTGAGTCAAAAAGGACGAGTAAAGCAGAATACAAAAGTGTATAAAACCACGCAAGAGCCTATTGTGCCGGATTTGCCACTTGTGGTGCTGATGGACGGTTCTTCGGCATCTTCTTCGGAGATTGTGGCGGGGGCTTTGCAGGATCTTGACCGTGCGGTAATTGTCGGCAATCGTTCTTATGGAAAAGGGTTGGTACAGACTTCACGCCCTCTCCCTTATGGCGGCTTACTGCATGTGACGATAGCGAAATATTATATTCCGAGCGGCAGGCTTATTCAGGCAATAGACTACTCGCATCGTAATCCCGACGGTACAGTGGCGCGAATACCGGATAGTCTTACCAATGTGTTTCACACAGCCAATGGCAGGGAAGTGCGAGATGGTGGCGGTATCACCCCCGATATAAAAGTCGAGTATTCCAAGGTAAACCGTTTGTCTTACAATATCGTGCAGGACTTTTGGGCTTTTGATTTTGCTACTAAGTATGCACATGAGAACGATACGATAGTCCCTGTTGAAGATTTTGTTATTTCTGATAGTATTTATAATAGTTTTAAAAAATTTATAGACCCGTCTAAGTTACATTACGACAAAGTTTGTGAGGATGGGTTGAAACAATTGCGTGAGGTGGCTGAAGTTGAAGGGTATATGAATGATTCGACAAAAGCAGTGTTTAACCGTCTGGACGGTCTGTTGAAACATGACTTGAATCATGATTTGGACACCCATCGAGAGATAATATCTCAGATAATGGCAATAGAGATAGTGAAACGCTATTATTTCCAGCGTGGCGTGTGTATACAGGAATTGAAAAATGACCCGGCAATGGATGCGGTGGTTAAACTATTCTCTCAAGAAGGAGAGTATGAGAGGATACTTAATCCTGACGGTGTAAATAAGCACCGTAAAAAGTAAATACTGCTTTAAGGACGGTGTGTAGAATTACAATCGTATCGATTTACACAAAACTAAAAGGAGCTGAGCCAAAAAAATAAATTTGACGCAGCTCCTTGTTTATATAGGAAGATAGGATTGTTAATCCTGATTGTTCTTGTTGAAATAGATCTTCATCTCCCGCTTTACTTGAGGGGAAAGACGGAATAATACATACATAGTAGGTATAGCCATTAAGGCAAAAGCCAAATCCATGATGCTTACCACCAAGTCAAGTGATATTACGCAAGCTACTACAATCATAAATAAGTAGAAATAGTCGTAGTATTTACCGTTCTTGTAGCCAAATAAATAACCGGCACATTGTGTTCCGTAATATGAATAGGAGAACATTGTGGTAACGGCAAAGATGAATACTATTACCATTAATGCGTATTTTCCCCAACCCGGTAACATTGTTTCAAACGAATTAAGGGCTATGTAGAGACCTTTAATACCCTCAACTTCTATAGGTGATACTTGCATCGCCATAAGTATGGGTATTGCTGTGAGTGTACACACCAATCCGGAGTCTATCGCAGGTCCTATCATTGCAACAAGTCCTTCCTTTATGGGAGAGGTGTTGCGAGATGCTCCGTGCATAAGAGACGCAGTACCCACGCCCGCTTCGTTTACATACATGGCGCGACGTGCTCCGGTAATTGCGATGAAAGCTAAAGCTCCAAATCCGGCTTTGAAATTGAAAGCTTCGCTTATAATGTTATGTAGAACCTTAGGCAGCAATTGTATGTTCATGATAATGATGATGAATACAAGCATAAAGTATAGTCCTACCATAACGGGTACAACCTTGGTGGCAATCTTGGATATGCGGGTGATGCCGCCGAGTACCACAACCGATACGCATGCGCCCATGATGATACCGGTTATCAGTCTGAACTTAAACGTGTCAGGTGCATCAAGAACGGTGATGAACGACTCGGTAAGTTGGTTTGCTTGCATAAAACACAATGTTCCAATCATTCCAAAGAATGCAAAAAATATAGCCATAGGCTTGTATTTCTTACCAAGACCTTCGGTCAGCATATACATGGGACCGCCGTGAACATTTCCTTGTTTATCTTTGCCTTTATACATAATGGCAAGTGTTCCCTCAAAAAATTTTGTTGCCATACCGAGTAAAGCACTGACCCACATCCAAAAAATAGCACCGGCACCACCGATAGATATGGCAATGGCAACACCGGCGATATTGCCCATTCCTACCGTAGAGCAAATGCTGCTCATCAGAGCTTGGAATGAACTTATTTGTCCCTCACCATTAGGCGTTTTTGTGCGTAGGGCTTTTATTGACCAGTTCAAACGTCGCAAAGGAATTGCGCCCGAGTAGATAAATAAAAATAAACCTCCTCCGATTAACCATATAAAAAGGGGATAACCGCAAATGAAATCGCTTACAGTTACGATTCCATTACCTAAAACATCTAAAATTCTTGTCACGAAAATAAATTTAAAACTTAATTCTATAATTATTAAGGTGCAAAGGTAGTGTAAATAAGGAAGAAAATAAAATTAGTTAAGTCTTTTTTGTGACTATTTGCGTATTAACATACTTGAATGGAGGCTCTATTGCGGAAAAAGTGCTATCTTTGTGCTAATATGGATTACAGGATTATTGCACCCGAAAGGGTTGTCGGAGATATAGACCTGCCAGCATCAAAGAGTATCAGCAACAGGGCTTTGATAATAAATGCATTGGCGGGAGGTGGTTCTTTTATATCAAATGTGGCTAATTGCGATGATACCGATGCTATGGTGTCGGCGTTGAGCGAAGATGCTGCCGATTATGTCAATATAGGGGCTGCCGGTACGGCAATGCGTTTTCTTACAGCATATTTTGCCGTACAGGGAAATCGTTCTGTTTTGCTTGACGGCAGTGAGCGAATGCGGCATAGACCAATAGGTGTCCTTGTCAATGCGTTGCGTTCTTGTGGTGCTTGTATCGAGTATGAGTGCGAAGAAGGATTTCCTCCGTTGAGGATAACAGGTGGAGTGTTGAGTTCTCATGAGATTACTGTTTCCGGAAATGTAAGTTCGCAATATATATCGGCATTACTTATGATAGCACCTCTTATAGATGGAATGGAACGTGTGAAGTTGACCGATAATGTTATTTCTCGTCCATATATCGATATGACGTTGTCATTGATGGCGCAGTTCGGAGTGAAAACCCATTGGGATGGTAATGATGTAGTGATAGAGAAGAGTACGGGCTATAAAAAAGTTGATTTTACCGTAGAAAATGATTGGACGGCTGCATCATATTGGTTTCAGATACAGTCATTGCTCTGTGAATCGCAAATAACGTTATGCGGTTTGTTTGCCGATAGCTCACAAGGAGACTCGGCTGTAGCCCGATTATTTGAGCCTTTTGGGGTACGGTGTCTGCGTATAGGAAATGATCTCGGATTGTGCAGTGATAAAGCCGCTTTGCATGATTTTGTGGAAATGAATTTGATAGAGAACCCGGATTTGGCACAGACTATTGTTGTCACAGCTTGTCTTTTGGAGCGTCCTTTCCATATTACAGGACTGCAAACATTAAAGATAAAAGAGACCGACCGAATCGAGGCTCTTCGTTCGCAGTTGCTCAAGTTGGGATATGTAATAACAGTAGGAGAGGACTTGTCGCTTTCTTGGGATGGAACAAAATGTGATGTCGATGAATGTATTATGATAGAAACGTTTGAAGATCATCGCATGGCAATGGCTTTTGCTCCGGCGGCAATAAAGTTCCCGGGTATAATAATAAAAAATGCAGAAGTTGTAAGCAAGTCTTATCCTGATTATTGGAATCATTTGAGAAATGCAGGGTTTAAATTGGAGGAAGTTAAATGACAGGAGCATTTATTATATTGCTTGCAACCGTGGTGACAGGTGTTGTGCTTTATGTTCAGCATCGTTATGAAATGCGAAAAAAAAGTGACTCGGATGAAGTGGAGGAGGTTGTTCGTCCTGAAGGATGTTGCGGTATGCATGAAGTGTGCGAAAAGGATTCACTTCTGTCCGGCGTAAGCGGCAGCATTGAGTATTATGAAGATGAAGAGCTTGATGCTTACAAAGGTATGCAGGCAGATGAATATACAGAGGAGCAGATAGAGCAATTCAGGGATGTGCTGTATACGCTGCGCCGTGAGGAAGTTGCCGGGTGGGCGCGTTCAATACAGTTGCGTGAGATTACGCTTCCGTCTATAATACAAGATGAACTGCTTATGATTATATCGGAAATGCGTGATGGCGGATTAAATGTTCAGCTTAGATAAATAAGTCAAAAATGGAGATTTTTCAATATACTTTTTTTCAGAATGCATTGTTAGGTGTGGTTATAGTAAGTGTGATGTCGGCAATGATAGGCACTTATATCATCACCCGCCGCTTGATGTTTATTACGGGTGGTGTTACGCATGCTTGTTTCGGTGGTTTGGGTATTGGGTATTATCTTGGTCTGTCTCCGGTGGTAATGGCTGGAATATTTGCGGTTTTGTCCTCTTTGGGAGTGGAATGGCTCACTGTTAAGCATCGGGTCAGAGAGGATTCGGCTATATCGGTTATGTGGGCTTTGGGAATGGCTGTGGGTACACTGTTTATCTTCTTGACCCCGGGATATGTACCGGAACTCAATTCTTTCCTGTTCGGTAACATACTTACTATCACAAAGGGTGATTTGCTGGCATTCGCAATATTCACAGTTATATTTGTGATATTCTTCTTCTCTTGTTACCGTCTTATCGTGTCATGTGCGTTTGACCGTGATTTCGCCCGTACAATGGGGCAACCGGTCACTCTCATTAATACAATAATGACAGTGGCTATTGCAGTGTGCGTGGTACTTACTATACGATTGATAGGTATAATGCTGTTGATG
Source organism: Muribaculaceae bacterium (assembly GCA_017473615.1). Classification (GTDB taxonomy): domain Bacteria; phylum Bacteroidota; class Bacteroidia; order Bacteroidales; family Muribaculaceae; genus RGIG4576. Next base: position 60,848 of record JAFUKL010000002.1, read on the forward strand.
TCATTGCTCTCGATGCCGCAAATGGTAGCGGAGGTGTTTACAAACCGTTTGAAACCTATGATAGCCGTTTCGGTTTTTGTAAGTATGGTCTGTTCGGTCTTAGGGTTGATTTTTTCATACGTACTTGGAGTGCCGGCATCGGCTATGATAGTGCTTTCACTTGTCGTGGCGTATGTGGCTGCAAGGGTGATAAAGAAATGTAATAATTAGCATGGGCGAACGTTATATTATTGATTTAGTGTAAACTTTTGTGGGAGACTTGAAAAAAAATACGGTAATATTGTTTGCGGTTGTGGCGGTGATAGGTGCTTTAAATTCGTGCAGCACCAAGAAGAACACAGCCGGTTCCCGCATGTGGCATGCTTTCAATACGCGCTATAATGTGTATTATAATGGCGAGACGCACTACAAGGAACAGATACAGGAATTGGAGAATAAGTATGAAGATAATTTCTCCCAGTTGCTGTTTATGCATCCTGCCGAGGCTTATTCAAATCCTAAAGCGCCCCAACCGAGTGCTGATTTTGACCGCACGATTGAAAAAATGCAAAAGGCTATTCAATTGCATTCCATTAAAAAGCGTCCCAAAAAGAAATCGGGGAAATTATCAAAGAAAGATAAGGAATGGCTCATGCGAGAGGAATATAATCCTTTTCTGCATAACGCATGGTACTTGATGGCAAAGGCACAGTACATGAAAGGAGATTTCTTGGCGTCGGCGGCTACATTTCATTATATATCGGGGCATTTCAAGTGGTTGCCCGATTTGGTGATGGATGCAAAATTGTGGGAGGTTCGTTCTTATTGTGCATTGGGCTGGCTTACAGAGGCTGAAAATGCCTTGGCTTATATCAAGCCTGAGAAAATTACCAATAAAAAGACTAAAGAATTGTGTAATCTCGCATTTGCCGGATACTATGTGAAAAGCAAGAAGTATAAGGAAGCTGCTCCGTTCCTTGCCGCAGCGGCTAAGTCGGCTAAAGGTGCTCAAAAAGTTCGATTGCATTTCTTGTTGGGACAGATTTATGCCGACTTGGGGGAGAAAACTCTTGCTTACAAGGCATTCAAGACGGCAGGTAGTTCCAGCGGAACAACCTACCGCACCAAGTTCAATGCAAGAATCAAGCAAAGCGAGGTATATACAGGCGATAATATAGAAAGTGAAGTGCGTGCGTTGAAACGTATGACGCGTTTTGACAGAAATAAAGAATACCTTGACCAGATTTATTATGCCATAGGCAATTTATATCTGTCAAGGAAGGATACGGTAAATGCTATTCGCAATTATGCTTTGGCTGTTGAAAAAAGTACAAGAGGTGGAATAGAGAAGGGTATAGCTCAATTGTCATTAGGGGGATTGTATTTTGCACAAGGAAAATATTCCGAGGCACAACCATGTTATTCAGAAGGTATTACGTTGGTTAATGAGGATTATCCTAATTATAGAGAGATGCAGCGCCGCAGTGATGTACTTGATGAATTGGCGGTTTATTCTCAAAACGTAGTGCTACAGGATTCATTGCTGAAACTGTCGGAGCTATCACCTGAGGAACAAACCAAAGTAGCTGAACGCTTGGTAGAAGAGTTGAAGAAGAAAGAAAAGGAAGAGGCTGAGGCTGCCAGAAGAGAGGAATATCTTGCCAATCAAGCTGCAGCAGGAAACGTTTTTAATAATAATGCATCGGCTCCTACTTCTTATCAGATAAATACTGATGACTCTTGGTATTTCTATAATACTGCTACAAAAAATGCCGGAAAAACCGCATTCCAAAAGGCTTGGGGCAGTAGAAAACTTGAAGATGACTGGCGCCGCCGTAATAAGACTGTGATTGCACAGGAGATACCGGAAGAAGAACTGCCCGACGAAGAAAACAATGATATTGCATTGCAAGATTCTGTAAATGCCGATAATGAGGCAGAAAAGGAGGAATTGGCTAAGGCTGATGACCCTCATTATGTGGAATATTACTTGAAACAGATACCTAAGACGGATGAGGAAAAGCAGACAAGTAACGATGTTATTCAAGAGGGCTTGTACAATATGGGGCTTATTTTGAAAGATAAACTTGAGGATTATCCGAGTTCGGTTAAGGAATTTAATTCGTTGATGTCACGTTATCCCGACAATGTGTACCGTCTGGATGTGTATTATAATATGTACCTCATTTATATGCGTCAGGGTGATGTGGCGATGGCTGAGAAATATAGGTCGTTAATAACTTCCGATTTTGCCGAGTCTAAGTATGGTGTGGCAATGAAAGATCCTCGTTATCTTGATAATTTGCGGGAAATGGAGGTCATACAGGAGCAATTATATGAAAAGGCTTACAATGATTATATTTCCAATAACAATAATGGCGTGCATGATGCTTATGCAAAAATGATGCGTGATTATCCTATGTCGAAGATTATTCCTAAGTTCATGTTTATTGATGCATTATCTTATGTAACCGAGAATAATTTGGATAAGTTTAAGTCTACGCTGAAAGAAATGCTTGAGCGTTATCCCGATACGGATATGACACAAATGGCATCATCCATGCTGAAACAGGCAGAACAGGGCAGGAAACTTGAGAGTGGCGGAAGTAATGTGCGTGGTATTATATGGGCTACGCGTCTCACAGGCGACACAACTGCTGTAGCTGCCGATCGTGAAGTTACACCGTTTAAAGATGCTCCCGATTCTCCGCATGTGTATGTGATGGTGTATCCCACCGACAGCGTTTCAGCTAACCAATTGCTGTATGACGTGGCTCGTCATAACTTCTCACGCTTTGTCGTGAAAGATTTTGATTTGGAACAAATGACCTTTGGCCCTCTTGGATTGTTAGTAATAAAAGGCTTTTCCAATTTTGAGGAGCTTAGCCATTATAAGCGTGTTCTTGAAGAGAATACCGAACTTGTTATACCGGAGCAGGTGCGTCAGGTTATGATAAGTGTGGACAATTTCAATCTATTGCTTAATGAGGGACGTTCTTTTGAAGAATATTTTGAGTTCCTTGAGCAGGATAATATTGAAAAGATGGAAAGCGCTGCCGAAAGCGGAGAGTTTTAAAAAAATGGAATGATTATGACAAACGGATTGATACTTTGGGCTGATGATGAGATAGATTTATTGAAACCGCATATAATGTTCTTGAACGCCAAGGGCTATGATGTGGTGACGGTATCGAATGGGCGTGATGCTCTCGATGCTGTGAAGGAGCGTAATTTCGATCTTGTGATTTTGGATGAGAACATGCCCGGTCTTAGCGGACTGGAAACGTTGTCGCAAATAAAAATGACTCATCCCGGAGTGCCGGTTATCATGATTACCAAAAGCGAGGAAGAAAATATCATGAATCAGGCGATAGGAAATAAGATTGCCGATTATTTGATAAAACCCGTGAACCCCAATCAAATACTGCTTTCTATAAAGAAAAACCTGCATTCGGGTTTGCTGGTATCGCAAAAGGCGTCATCCGACTATCGGCAAGAGTTTCAGCGTATCAGCAGTATGATAAACGGGGCTTCTGATTTTGATGAGTGGTGCGATGTATATCGTAGTTTGGTTCACTGGGAACTTACGCTTGCCGGCGCCGATACCAACATGGATGAACTGTTGAAAATGCAGAAAATAGAGGCAAATGCAGCTTTTGGTAAGTTTGTCAAGAAGAACTATGAGCAATGGATAACTTCCGACAATCATCCTCTTATGAGCCATGAGATTTTTAAGAAGAAAGTGTTTCCTTTGCTTGATGCCGGGGAAAAGGTGTTCTTTATTGTGATAGATAATTTCCGTCTTGATCAATGGCGTGCGATAAAGCCGTTGCTTGGGGAGTACTTCACTATAGATGAGGATGGTCTTTATTGCAGTATATTGCCTACGGCTACACAATATGCGCGCAATTCCATTTTTTCGGGACTTATGCCTATAGATATAGCGAGGATGTTCCCCGATTTATGGGTGGATGAGGATGAAGAAGAGGGTAAGAATCTGAACGAATCTCCATTGATACAGACGATATTGGATCGCTATCGCAAACCGTATAAGTTCTCCTATAATAAGATAAACGACTCTGTAGCGGGAGAAAAGTTGTTGCAGAATTTCAGTAATTTGGATAATTATGACTTGAATGTTATAGTCCTGAATTTTGTGGATATGCTTTCTCATGCCCGTACCGAAAGCAAGATGATACGTGAACTTGCTTATAGTGATGCGGCATATCGTTCGCTCACCGAATCATGGTTCAAACACTCAAGTGCGCTTGAAATTATCAAGAAAATTGCCGAAAAGAATTACCGGCTGGTGCTTACCACCGATCACGGCACTATCTGTGTGGATAATCCGGTGAAAGTTATAGGAGATAAAGCCGTGAATACCAATTTACGTTATAAGGTGGGTAAAAACTTGAGTTATAATGCTAAACAGGTATATGAGGTGAAGAAACCACAGCAATTAGGATTGCCTTCACCTAACATTTCGTCTACATATATATTTACGATGAACAGGGACTTTTTTGCTTACCCCAACAATTATAACTATTACGTGCAGTATTATAATAATACGTTCCAGCACGGTGGTATCTCTATGGAGGAGATGCTTGTCCCCGTTGTTACCATGACAAAGAAATAATCCAATAAAAGAAAGTTAAGTTTTCGTTGTTTTTAGGAAAACTATTGGAGATATAGAAGGCTGAATGAACTTTTGAGATAAGTTGCAGGTGACATGAAACGGATTGGAATTTTGTCGGATACACATTCCTTTTGGGATGATAAGTATATACAGTACTTTACCGGATGTGATGAGATATGGCATGCCGGCGACATAGGTACAGAAGATATTATAGACCGTTTGGAAAGTATTGCTCCTGTACGTGCCGTGTATGGCAATTGCGATGGTGGCATGATGCGACGCCGTTTTAAGGAAGTGGAGACATTTATTCTTGATGGTGTGAAAGTGTGGATGACTCATATAGGTGGTTATCCCGGTAAGTATGCACCGGGAGTAAAATCGGCACTTATGGCAGAACATCCTGATGTGATGGTGTGCGGTCATTCTCATATTTTAAAAATCATGCCCGATCGTGTATTGGGGCTGTTGCATGTAAATCCCGGGGCAGCCGGGAGGCAGGGGTGGCAAGTGGTGAGAACCTTGGTTATTCTTACCATTGATGCCGGAGTGATAAAGGATTGTGAAGTTATTGAATTAGGAAACAGATAAACAAAATATTTATGAGAAAGAGAATCGTTTATGCAATGATTGCTGCAGTGCTGTTGTCGTTGACAGCGGTCTCATGCAAGACTTCTGAAGAGAATTATAAAGCCGCTTATGATATAGCAGCAAGAAAGCAAGTGGGAGGAGTAAATCGTGACGTAAGTTCGTTTATTGAGCGAGAGAAGCGATTATCGGAACAGAAGGTTGTAGCAGGAGATACTGTGCGTATGCTCACCCGGCGAGTAAGAATGATAGAGGGGAACGATGCTGATATTGACAATTATTGTGTCGTGGCAGGTGATTTTAAGCAAGTATTTAATGCAAAGTCGCTGAGCGGTCGCATAAATACCGCTGAAGGTAATACATTATCTTATGTGGTGATGAATCCGGAGAAACTTTATTATGTGGTCTATCGCGGATTTGATACTAAGGAAGATGCTGCATCTTTCTTGAAGAATAAGGATAATTTCAAGGTTAAACTACCTGTTGAGCAACCGTGGATTCTGGAAACTCAAAAATGATTCTCTATGCCGGGTGATATTAATTTACCTGAATTGAAACGGGGGTGGAAACTTGGGTTTGGTGATGATGATGAATTTATCGATTATTTCTTTTCCCATTATGACAGTGATGATACCCGTTCGGTGGTACGAGACGATAATGGTTGTATTATAGCACAGTTACATTGCTATCTGTTTTATGATGCGGTATGTAATGATAAAGGGTGTTATATTTACGGAGTTACCACTTTGCCGGAATATCGTGGAAAGGGCATAGCTGCCGAAATGATTAAAAACTTATTACTTGATTTAAATGGCAGCGGTGTGGCGTATGCCGTGTTGATTGCCGAGAATGCGGTGCTGCAGCGGTGGTATGAGAAATTAGGGTTTGTGAAAAGTACTCCAATAATAGAAGTGAAGGGGCAAGATGATAATATGAATTTTGCGATGGACGATATATCAAAAAATCAAGGAATGTATTATATTTTCAAACCCGAAATAACTCGTTTCACTCCGAAAATCCCGATTTCTTGCACCTGACTTCGTCGTAAGAAAAACACAATTTGACGAAAAACTCCATTCCAAAATATTCCTTAAAAGAATCTCGAAATAAAATTAAAACAACTTCTAATAAATGTAGTTTGTGCTGATAACTTGAAACTCGGTGCGGCGGTTTATCTGGTCGGCTGCATCCTTGTCTTCGTCACTCAAGCCATCGATGTATTCTTCTGTGAGAGTATCCCCTTCTTTGAATTGAGGATAAAGTCGTGCGATGCGTTTTGTAACCGTTTTAGGTCGGCTTTTACCATATCCTTTATGGCGCAATCTGTCTTCCGCTATACCCTGTGAAATCAAGTAGTCTACTACCGATTTAGCACGCCTGTCACTTAATTTGTTGTTGTATTCATCGCTTCCTATTCTGTCGGTGTGAGATGACATCTCTATCGCCACATGAGGATTGTCTTTAAGCAGTTGTGCCATTTCATCGAGTGCCTGTTTGGATTCGTCTCTCAAGACGGCTTTATCGAAATCGTAGAAGATGTTTTCCACAACTTGTGGTTTTTCTATCGATGCAAGGATGAAATCCACCGTATATTCGGCGTCTTCTTCTATGGTATCGCTTTCAAATTCTTGTTTGCCGTTCAAGTAGTTCTTTGCGCTTGCCAACATGGCGTATTTGACACCTCTTTGCAGCTTGAAACGGAAAGTACCATCGGGCTTACCCATTGCTTTCTGGTTGGAACCGTCGTCTCCCACTATACGTATGATGGCATTGGGTACAGGCTCTTCGTCTTTGTCGAGCACCGATCCGGAAATCCATATTTGCAAATCGGGTAGGACAAAACTATAGATGTGGTCGTAGCCGCGGGCATCGTTTCTGTTGGAACTGAAGAATCCCGATTCTCCTTTATCGAAAGTGATTCCGAAGTCATCGGCAGCCGAGTTCATTGGTATACCCATATTCACTATATTCCAACCGCCTGATGGCGTTAATTGCGCACGGAATAAGTCAAGCCCTCCCAATCCGGCATGTCCATCGCTGGAAAAGTACATCACGCTGTCACTTCTCCAGTAGGGAAATCGCTCGTCACCGGGCGTATTTATCACATCACCGAGGTTTTCAAGAGTTCCTATGCGTTCTTTCAGATTGATGCGCCAGATGTCTTTGCCACCCTGACCTCCCGGCATATCGCTTACGAAGTAGAGCCAATTACCGTCGGCACTTATGGCAGGGTCTCCGTATGCCGAAATGGTGTCGGCGGTGATTTCAAGTTTTTGGGGTGCGCTCCATTGGGCTTCGGAGCGTTGTGAAGTGTATATTTCCACCGATGTGTTTGCGTTAGGTTCACGTCGTGCTTTTGCCAAGTACATGGTAGTACCATCGGGCGAAAATGCGGTTATACCTTCATCCAATTCGGTATTAAGTTCTCCTTCGGCAAGTTCAGGACGTTGCCATGCACCTTTTTCGTTTTTCTTGGAAACAAATATGTCGCTTTTTTTTGTGCCGGTAATCTCGCTTTTGTTGGTGCCTGTCGCTTTTTCGCTTGAGGAAGTGAAATACAACTGGTCATAATCGCCTCCCGGCAGGAACATCGGAGCGAAGTCGGCGCGCCGCGAATTCAAGAGTTTGGCGTTCTTTACGATGTAGCGTGTGGGTGTCTTTTTCCACTTCAGGGCGAGTTGACATCCTCTTTTTCCGTCTTTTGCCTCTTGTGATTTAGGATTCAATTCAAGGAAAGCATCATAGTTTTTCAGTGCTGCCGCATATTTGCCTTCTTTGTGTTGCGACTGTGCGAGGTATAGGAATTTCATGCTGTCGGGATATGCGTAGCGGATGGCATTTTGGTAGGCAGCCGATGCGCGTGCCGACATGTTTATTTTACGGTAGCATTCTCCCATTTTGAAAGCAATCATGCCTCTTGTGGGTCTTTCCTCTCGCTTTGTCATCTTGTTGTAGACTTTGCGGTAGGTGTTTGCGGCATCATGATATTCGCCGCGTGCCATTTGTTCGTCTGCTACACTTAGTTTTGCGCCACCGCATCCCGTAAGGGTTATGCAGACAGTTGCCAAAATGGCGAATACTATGTAAAATTCCTTCTTCATCGTAACTATATCAACGGAAAACGCTCTTGTTTTATTGTATCATCTCAATAACAGGGAACTATCGCCGTAACTAAGGAAACGGTAATCGTGTGCGAGTGCATGGTCATATATAGCCTGCCAATTGCCCTCAACGAATGCCGATACTAACAGCAACAGAGTGGATTGCGGTTGGTGAAAATTTGTAATCATCCCTCTTATTATACGGAATTTGAACGTTGGTGCAATCATAATCTGTGTGCTGCCTATGTAGCGGTCGACTCCTTGGCGGTCAAGTCGGTCTATGATGGCTTGAAGGGCATCACGCGTGCTTATTTTGTATTCTTTTTCGTATGGAGCCCATTGCTTGACGCACAAGTCCTCTTCTCCGGCATCGGGATTGTCGAGCAGTGTCACACCTATATAATAAAGGCTCTCTATTGTTCTGACCGAAGTGGTTCCCACTGCGATTACATTGCCTTCGGCATTAATCAGGTCGTTAAGCAGACTGCGTTCTACCGAAATGAATTCTGTGTGCATTGTATGGTCGCCAATGTTGTCGGCTTTGACCGGTTGGAATGTACCGGCTCCTACGTGTAAGGTAAGTTCACGACGTGTGATTCCTTGCTTGTCGCACTCGGCTAAGACTTCATCGGTGAAATGAAGGCCTGCGGTTGGAGCTGCAACACTGCCTTCGATGTGTGAGTAAACAGTTTGGTAGTCGGTTGAATCGGACTCTTCGGTGTTTCTGTTTAAATAGGGAGGGATGGGAATTTCTCCTATTGCATCGAGTAACGACGCAAATGTTACGTTCTTGTTGTCCCAAGTGAAGATTATTTCAAATGCGTTTCCGCGTTGCTCGCCTCGAGTGGCGCATAGTGTCACCAGTAGCCCCTCTACGTTTACCTCTTGTTCCAAGCAGCCTTGCTTCCAACGTTTTGAGTTACCTACGAAACACAGCCAGCGGCATTCTCCCGAAGTCTGAAAAATAAGGGCGTAATCCCGTGGTAGAACAGGCTCAAGGCAGAATATTTCTATAGTGGCTCCGCCGTTGGGCTTTTGAAACCGCAATCGGGCATTGATGACCTTGGTGTTGTTGTAAACAAGCATTGAGTTTTGCGGCAGCAACCGTGGAACATCATAAAAATGCAAATCCTCGATGTTGCCATCCTTGTAGAACAATAATTTGCATTGTTCGCGCTTGGCAAGCGGATGCTTTGCAATCCGCTCATCAGGGAGAGGGTAGTTGAAATCCTGTATTTGAATCTCTTTTATTGTCATCGTTAAAGCAAGTCGTATAAACTTATGGGGAAAGTTAACCTGATTATTCTGTATATATTGCGTTTTTGAGTTGTTCCAATGCGTTTAGTAACATTCCGCGTGAGTTTGCCACATTCAGGCGCATGTGACCTTCTCCTCCATTGCCGAATGTTTCGCCGTCGTTAAGTGCAAGATGAGCCTTATTTACAAAAAGGTCGATTAAGGCATCGTGGCTGAGCTTTAGGCCTGTGCAGTCAAGCCAGATAAGGAATGATGCCTGTGGGCGTACCGGATGTATTCCGGGAAGATTCTCCTTGCAGTATTCTTCTACGGCTATGATGTTGTCTTCTATATACGGGATAAGTTCTTCAAGCCATTCTTCCCCGTATGTATAGGCTGCCTCGGTGGCTACTGTGGCGAACCATGTGGGTACATTTAATTCGTTTACTTGAAGCCATTGGAAGAACGGTTTGCGCAGTTCGGGATTTTTAACTACGCACCATGAGCTTGTAACCCCGGGAATGTTAAAAGTTTTTGACGGTGCGCCGAAAGAGATACTCACCATTGCTGCGTCTTCGCTTACCGATGCAAACGGAGTATGCTTATGTCCGAACAGACCCAAGTCGCCATGTATTTCATCGCTCACAACCACCACATCGTATTTACGTGCCAGTCGTGCCACTTCAGTAAGCGTTTCCTTACTCCAGCATATTCCTATGGGATTGTGAGGGTTGCATAGCACCATCAGTTTGGGCTTTTGTTCTCTGAATATATTTTCAAGCCCTTCTAAATCCATTTCGTAAGTGTCGTCTTTCTTTATAAGATCGTTGCTTACTACTCGGCGGTGGTTGCCTATAGCCACATTGCGGAACGGTGTGTACACAGGCTGCTGTATCACCACGGTATCGCCTTTTTGGGTGAAGAAATTCAAAGCGTAGGCATATCCTCTCACCACGCCTGCCACAAATGTTATTTCCTCATGGGCTACGTCCCATTTGTGCCGTTTTCTGATCCATTTGATAATGGAGTTCCAGTAGCTTTCGGGAGCTTGGGAATAGCCGTAGATGTGATGTGAAGCGCGTTTTTCAATGGCATCGCTGATTGCGGGGCATACCTCAAAGTCCATATCGGCAATCCACAGCGGACACAGGTCATCTCGCCCGAATACCTTTGTCAGGCAATCGGTCATGATGGAACCGGTTCCTCGCCTGTCGATGATTTTGTCAAAATTGTATTTGTTCATTTCGTTAAGTTGTAGAAGATTGTGCAAAATTACAAAATAGTTGGAAGTTGGGTATTAGAAGATGTGAATTATTTCAATATTAAGAGACATTTTAAGAACAGAGGAGCGTTTAACTAATGTTAAAATCAAGAAAAGAAGTTATATATTATCTAAATTAAAGAAAAATATATAAATTTGCAGGTTGAATATAGAAGTGAACCTATGATTAAGAGTTGTTCTCAGATAATAAAATAAGTACTTGGCTCTCACAAGGCTCTATTAGTGTGCCTTGTGTGTGTTATTTATGCCTATGATTGGTGATTAAAACATGAAAACTTGAACTTTAAGCCGTAGAAGTTTGTTTATCAATGTTGAGAGGACTTATAAAAGTCCAAATCATCATGAGAACCCCCGGAAACATGGTGTAAAGGTCTATGAAAGAGAGAAATAATTTAATATAAACCAATGTAAAACTAAAAACGATTTTTGCATGAAGAACATTTGTTTTCAAATGATGAATCGGAAGACATTGATAGTGATGTTGTTGTCGCTATGTATGTCTCTTCCTGCTTTAGCGCAGAAAATTACTGTAAACGGTACAGTAGTTGATGAATCAGGTGAGACTCTGATCGGAGCCAGTGTCATTGTAAAAGGCACTTCGGTGGGAGTTGCAACCGATTTCGATGGTAACTTCAGAGTGGAAGCCGCACCCGATGCTACTTTGGTGGTGTCTTATGTAGGCTATGTATCTCAGGAAGTTCCGGTGGGTGGACGCACTGAAATCAAGATTACGCTTAAAGAAAACAGCGCAGTGCTTGACGAAGTGGTTGCCATCGGTTATGGTACGGTTAAGAAGAATGACGCAACCGGTTCGGTGTCAACCATCAAACCGAGCGAAATTCAAGCAGGTCTTGCCACTTCGGTACAGGATCTTCTTGTAGGTCAGACACCGGGTGTGGTAGTTACCACAAGTGCAGGTCCTGAAGGTAAGGGTAATATCATCATTCGTGGTGGTGCATCGCTAAGCGCAAGCAACGACCCTCTTATCATCTTGGACGGTGTACCTTTGTCAAGCGGTGGCGTTGACGGTATGGGTAACCCGTTGTCGATGATTGCTCCCGATAATATCGAGAACATGGTGGTATTGAAAGATGCATCAGCTACAGCTATTTATGGTAGCCGTGCGTCAAACGGTGTCATTATCATTACTACCAAGAAAGGTAAGTCAGGCAAGCCGCAGGTAAATTTCACAGCAAATATGTATGTAAACACAGCCCGCAAGACTTGGGATATACTTAATGCCGACGAATACCGCGCTATCATGACCGAGTATCACGGTGCTGAAAGCGATGCAGTGAAAGCGATGGGTAATTCCAATACCAATTGGCAGGATGAAATCCTCCGCACCACAATATCAAGCGACTACAGCTTGAGCGTAGGCGGTACTGCTGGTATTCTTCCTTATCGCGTGTCGGTATCTTACACCAATAATAACGGTATCTTGGATACATCAAAGATGGATCGTCTTACTTTCGGTTTCAATCTTACTCCGGAATTCTTTGACGGTAAGTTGAAGGTTCAAGCAAGTGCCGATGGTTATTATATCAAGAACCAATTCGCCGATGAAGCTGCAGTGGGTTCTGCATTGTCAAGCGATCCTACACGTTCTGTGTACAACGACTGGGAAACTCAGTCTTACAACCTTTATGGTAAGAGTGCCGACTGGATGTTGTATAACGGATATAACGTGTGGACCAGTGCCGGAGTGCTTAACAGTAACTCCAATATGAATGCCGTAAGCATGTTGAAAGACCGTAATAATTACGCTAACGTATGGCGCAGCACCGGTAAACTGAATCTTGACTATGCTCTTCATTTCTTGCCGGATTTACGCCTTAACTTGACTATGGGTTACGATGCAAGCAATTCTAAGGGACACAATATTGTGGCATTCAATTCACCGCTTGCATTCAAGAACGCTTATAACGACGGTGCGGGTACAAATTACCGCTACTTCTCACGTAAGTTGAATACTTCTCTTGAATTTTATGCTAACTATAAGAAGGATTTTGAGGTAATTAAGTCTGACATCGACGTTACCGCAGGTTATTCTTGGCAGCGTGAAACCGCTAACGGAAGCAATAACGGTACAAGATTCACTACTCACGGTTTCAATGTAATCACTCAGAACGCCGATGGCTCTTACAACCTGATTGCTAATCAGGACTCGGAAGGTCGTGTGGGCAAGTCTTACAGTGATCCGTATGTATGGGATAACGGTAACTTGCAGTTGATTTCATTCTTCGGACGTTTGAATTATTCGTTCTTGGATCGCTATTTGTTGACTGTTACAATGCGTAGCGATGCTACTTCTCGTTTCAGCGAAGATAATCGTTGGGGTACATTCCCGTCGGTTGCTCTTGCGTGGAAGATTCTTGACGAACCTTGGTTGAAAGGCTTGAAGGGTGTGATGAACGAGTGGAAACTACGTTTGAGCTGGGGTATCACCGGTCAGCAGGCAGTGGGCGGATATTTCGATTATTTGGCTCGCTACAAAGCATCTCAGCCACAATCTAACTATCCTGCAATCAACGGTCAGTATGATGATCCTAACAACAGATTCGAGCAAACATTATATCCTGAAGGCTACAACCGTAACTTGAAGTGGGAGGAAACAACCACTTGGAATGCCGGTTTTGACTTCGGATTCTTGAATAACCGCATCACAGCAGCTGTAGACTACTACTTCCGCGAATCTAAGGACTTGTTGAGTACTATCGATGTACCTGCCGGTACAGCAACAACCAACCAGATAGTTCAGAACTTCGGTTCTCTTGAAAACCGCGGTATAGAATTTAATGTTACAGCACGTCCTATCGTAAACAAGGATTTGACATGGACTGTTAACTACAACGTTGCATATAACAAGAATGAAATCACTAAGTTGAACAACGACGGTTCTTATGTTTACGTAGATGGTAGCGGTATCAGCGGTCCTACAGGTAACAAGGTGCAAGTTCACAAAGTAGGTTATCCGGCTTATTCTTTCTTGCTGTTTGAACAGGTATATGATGCCAACGGTAATCCTATCGAAGGTGAATATGTCGACCAAAACGGTGACGGACAAATCAATGATGATGACTTGCGTATCCGTTACAGCAGAGACCCGAAAGTGACTATGACATTCGGTACTACAGTAAACTGGAAAAACTGGGATTTCGGAATCAACTTGCGTGCAAACTTGGGTAACTATGTTTACAATAACGTGCTTTCAAACAACACTACTTTGAACAGTACCTACAAGAATGCTCAGTTGAGCAACTTGGTTAAGAGCGATGTTTATTTCACCGGAGATGTGAATCCTAACCGTAATCTTTATTTGAGCGACTATTGGCTTGAAAATGCAAGTTTCTTGCGTTGCGACAATATTACCGTAGGTTATACATTCAATGACCTTGCGAAGAATTTCTCAAGATTGCGTATCTACGGTGCTGTTCAGAATCCGTTCGTAATCACCAAGTACAGTGGATTGGATCCTGAAGTATTCGGAGGTGTGGACAACAACGTTTATCCGCGCGCTACTACATTCACATTGGGTCTTGTGGCTAACTTCTAATATCTTATCAACATAAAAAAGAAAAGAATAATGAAATCATATATTAATAAATCACTTTTAGCTCTTGCTTTGGCATTCTCTTTGGGAATGACTACATCATGTACCGGTGATTTGGATCAGGTTCCTGAAGATCCTAATGTTACCACTGCACCGCAGTTTGATGCAGAGCAAGTGCGTCAGGCTTTGGCTAAATGCTATGCTGTATTAGGTGTGTCAGGTCAGGACGGACCGGGCAGTTCCGATATAAAGGGTCTTGATAACGGTACAGGTCAGTATATGCGTGCATTGGCTATGATGAACGAGTATCCTACCGATGAGTTGATGTGGATCTACAAGGATGCCGGTGTGGTTGACCTTGTAACCAATACATGGGGTAAGGATAACGTGAATATTTTCGGTACTTACAATCGATTGTATGTGCATATCGCTATTTGTAACGACTTTATCCGCGTAATCGATGGCGGTTGCCCGGGTGAACCTGCCGATCTTGCACAGTATCGCTTGGAGGCTCGCGCTCTACGTGCGTTAAGCTACTATTGGGTGATAGACGTGTTCGGTCAGGGAAGTTTTGTCGACGAAAACACTTCAGGTAATCCTAAACAGTGGTCACGCATAGACTTGTTCAACTGGCTTGAATCTGAATTGAAGGATATTATTGCCAACTATTCTACAGCAACTCCGGTTTACGGTCGTGTGGGAGTGGACGGAGTGCGTGCGCTTCTTGCCCGCTTGTATTTGAATGCAAAGGTTTATACCGGTGAAGAACGATATGCCGATTGTCAGGCTCAATGTGAGGAGATAATCAAGAATCACAAGGACGGATTGAACGGTTCGGGTCTTGTTCCTCATTACATGTATGTGTTCTGCGGTGATAATGACGAATATCTGCCCGGTGGTGGCGGAGTGAATGAAATCCTTTGGGGTGTGCCTCTTGATAGTGAATATGCTCAATCATACGGTGTAACAACATTCTTGTCGGCTGCATCAATAAGTAACTTGACATGGCAGGATAATAATGCTTACATGAACCAGCTTGATTACGGAATGGGTGCTCAATGGGGATGTATGCATGCACGCAAAGAATTCTCCGATAAGTTCACCGAAGGTGACGCTCGTTGGTCTATGTGGTGTAAAGAAGATAACGGTTTCATTCGCGAAAATACCGATTTCTCTACATTTACCAATGGTTATGGTGTGGTTAAGTTTACCAATTTGCTAAAGGGTGTAAACGGTGAATGGAGTCCTGCCAACGGCGGAATCTACAGCGCAGATCCTGAAAATCCTACAGCAGCACGTTCAGAGGCTTTCTCTGATTCCGACTATCCGGTATTCCGTCTTGCCGACGTGTACTTGATGTACGCTGAATGTAATATCGTAGGTAATGTGGGCGACGCTGCCAAGGCTCGCACTTATGTGAATTATGTGCGCGAGCGTGCAGGTGTTCCTGCTTGGTCTCCTGAGGATATGACAAGTGATAATATTCTTGATGAGCGTTGCCGCGAAATGTATTGGGAAAATACCCGTCGTTCCGACTTGATTCGTTTTGACAAGTTTACCGGCAGCAATTACCTATGGTCTTGGAAGAACAATATCCTTGAAGGTGGTTCTATACCTGAACACATGAAATTGTTCCCGATACCGTCAAGCGTTATCACTGCACAGCCTGAATTTAATCAGAATCCGGGTTATTAATGAGATTTCTTAACTGATAAAAAAGGAATAACATGAAAAAATTGAATTATATATTTTTCACTCTTCTTGCATTGCTTTTCACAGTGTCTTGTGAAGAACCGCAAGATGAGAATCCGGTATATCAGAATCCGGCAGCAAGCTTTAATCTGAATGTACCCACTATGGCAAGTCATCATATCGACTTGACACCGGAAATGCAATTTAAGTTGTCTTGGTCTCAACCTGACTACGGATATGCAGCATCGGTGAATTATACTGTACAAGTGTCTCTTACCGAGGATTTCGCCGAATTTGTCGATGTGAATGAAACTCCGGTAAACATCGTAAATACAGTGATTACAGGTGAAGAACTCTCTACTGCGCTGTTTGACTTGATAGGCGTTGAAGATGAGGCTGAATACAACGCACTTCCTGCAAGTACATTGTATGTGCGTGTGAAAGCTGTGTTGTCTACATTACCCGAGAGCGAAACATACTCTAACGTAGTTGTGTTTAACTCGGTTAAGGGATATTTCACTCTCAAATTGCCGGGATTCATCTATTTGGTAGGTGCACCTTCAGGCTGGACAGAGCCGGTTGAAAGCAATGCCGCTCACTATGAAAACTGGAAATTGTATGAAAGCTCTACTGCTATAGGCAGCAAAATCTATTCAGGAGTATTTGACATACCTGAAGGTTCTGCACAATTCCGTTTCTATACAGCGTTGACCGGTTGGGGCAATAATGGAGAACTTCCTGCTGTGGGTGTCAGACCTGATGACGGTGACAATGTGGATGTGGTAATGACCGACGGCGTATTTGAAGGTTCTGCGGTGTATGGTAAAGGAAACTGGCAGATTACCAACTGGGCAGGCGGTTCCATGAAGATTACCGTAAACATGTCAGATCCGGGTAATATTACAGTTAAATTTGAAGCCGGCGGTGTAGATACAAATGGTAAAGCATTTATCTTCCTTGTGGGTGCTCCTTCAGGCTGGACAGAACCGAGTGAAAGTAATACTACTCACTATGAGGATTACAAGTTGTATGACTTGGGCGATAACGGTGTATATACAGGAACATTTAATATAGATGCCGGCAGCTTTGAGTTCCGTTTCTATACAGCATTGACAGGTTGGGAAACAGACTCTTATGGTGCAGGTGAGGCTGATGAAAGTACCGAAATCACATTCAGTGCCGATGGTACCTACAAAGGTGCTGCAATGGCAGGCAAGGGCAAATGGAAAGTTGCCGACTGGCAGGGCGGTAAAGTTGAAATCGCTGTGGATATGGTAAGTAATACAGTAAAATTCACTAAAAAATAAATTGGAATTATATGAAGAAGTTAAATATATTCTTGATGATGGTTCTTGCCTTATGCTTTACTTCTTGTGAAGATGAATGGGTTGAAGCAAAACCGTTGACGAGCGAGCAAGAAACCGTATTCCGTGGTGAGAATTTTGTGGTAGGAAACGGAGACTTGAGCGGGGAAATAGTGCTTTTGGCTGAAAATGCCGAAACGGTGCTTACTGTTGCTGAATTTGTAAGCGCAGACAGTATGCCTGCTGAAGCCACAGTGGAATTTAGCATGCAGATGGCGAAGAACGAGGATTTCTCTGACGCTGTAGATGTGCCTGTGGAAAATGCAGGTAATGCAGCTACTGCAAAAACAAGTGATTTGCAGGAAGCTTACGTTAAAGTACAAGGTAAGAATCCTGAGGCTCGCATGGTGTATGTGCGTTACGCTGCATACGTTATTACTCCGGAATATAAGGTTAAGGTGCGTGTGAATGGTGACGAAACCTATTTCGCTACCACTTCTGTAACAGTAACTCCTTATGATCCGGGCTTCCGCATGGAACCGGCTTACTATCTTGTGTGGAGCGATGATCCTGAAACTCTTTCTTTGAACAATCCTGATCGCGTATGGCAGTTTGAACATTCCGAAAAAGATGTTTATGACGATACCAAGTTCTATTTGATATTCGATATCCCTGAAGCAGCTGCAGGCTCATTCTATTGGATGGTTGTTCCTCAATCTTTGAAGGATGCCGGAACGCTTGAAGGAGCATA
The DNA here is from genome assembly GCA_017473615.1 of Muribaculaceae bacterium. GTDB lineage: Bacteria > Bacteroidota > Bacteroidia > Bacteroidales > Muribaculaceae > RGIG4576. The sequence goes on from JAFUKL010000002.1 coordinate 78,967, forward strand.
CGGTGCTGAAGAAGGTTTCGAGTATGAATTGAACGGACCTCTGTATGCAAATACAAATGAGGATTATCCTGCTATTGCGGTTTGCACAGAAGAGACCGGCAAGTATCAATTCACCGTGGATATGTATACCAAGGTTGAAGAAGAAGTGTATGCTAATTATGCTATAACTCCGGCATTTGACTATATGTATACTCCGGGTGTATCCAACGGATGGGTACCGGAAGCGTCCAACATGCTTGGTACTACCGACTATAAGACATATCAGGGTATGATTTATTTGGCTGGTGATTTCAAATTCACAAATGCTCCTGACTGGAATCATACTAATTACGGTCAAGGTGGCAAGGATGGTGAAATTTCGGCTACAGGCGGAAATATCGCAGGGCCTACAGGTATCTTCTGGTGTTCTTTAAGTCTTCCTGACTTGACTTATACGCTCACTGAAATCACTACTATGGGTATCATAGGTAGTGCAACACCGGGTGGCTGGGATGCATCTACAGCATTGACTTTGGTTGAAGAAGGCTCAATTGCTATCAAGTATGCAGGAGAAGTGACTTTGACCGATGGCGAAATCAAGTTCCGTGCTAATGACGCATGGGATGTCAATTTCGGTGGCTCTTTGGAAGAACTTACTTACAATGCAGGTAATATTACCGTTACAGCAGGAACTTATGATATATTGCTTGATATGTCATCACTTCCTTACACTTGTACTTTGACAAGGAAATAATCTTATAACGATTATAACGAGAAATGGCGAGGTTGATAAAGACCCCGCCATTTTTTTTATATATTTAAAAACCATGAAATGAAAATATTCGGGTAGTTGTGCGTTAGGTAAATAAAAATGCGTATATTTACGATAGATTAAATGCAAAGGGTTATGGATATTATATTGCCTGATAGAATCGATGGAGTTCCTGCACGGGTCTTGGAGAATGTGCGGCAAGTGACTATTATAGGGGCAAACGGTTCTGGAAAAACACGTTTTGCCCATTGGTTGGTGGGCAAATACGGAGATAAAGCTTATCGTATATCGGCATTGAAGGCTCTGTTCCCGGCTACCGAGCGAAACGAACTTGACGGCTCTATCGACAGACAGTATGAGGAAGCTACGGCATCCTCCCCCTATTATAAGAATGATTCCGCCACGGAATTTCAGCGGCTTATATTCCTGCTCTTGCATGATGAATTCATGGATTTGCTTAGGTATAAGGCATTATTGAAACTGGATTCGGCAGCATCAAATGAGCAATTACCCGTGACAAAGTTTGACCAAGTGGCGCGCATGTGGCAGGAAGTATTTCCAAATAACAGGATAATGCGCGACGGCGGTAAAATGATCTTTACCAATGAAAAGACTGAAGAAACTTTCACTGAGATAAAACTGAGCGATGGCGAGAAGGCTGTGCTGTATTATATTGCTGCCGTGCTTTATGCCAAACAGGATGCCATAATATTTGTCGATGACCCGGAAATATATATTCACCACTCTATTATGCAGGCTTTGTGGAATGTGATAGAGGAAATGCGCCCCGATTGTACATTTATCTACAACACGCATGACATAGACTTTGTATCGTCACGAACAGAAAACGTGTGCGTGTGGGTGCGTAACTATGACTTGCTGCGCAACGCTTGGGATTATGAGATAGTGGATGCCGGCGGTACTTTGTCCGATGAATTGTATTTCGACCTGCTCGGCAGCAGAAAACCAATCCTGTTCGTTGAAGGGGATGCATCGCATAGCATCGATTCTAAATTGTATTCGTTGATATTCACTGAATACACTGTGAAGCCGCTTGGAAGTTGTAATAAGGTGATAGAATCCACCCGGGCTTTTAATGACCTGAAGAACTTCCATCATCTCGACAGTCATGGAATAGTGGATAGAGACAGGCGCAGCGATAAAGAAGTGCAGTACCTTCGTGACAAGAAAATATTGGTGCCTAACGTAGCTGAGATTGAAAACATCCTTATGTTGGAAGGTGTGATTAGGGCAGTGGCGCGTAGTCGTAAAAAAGATGAACAATACGTAATACTGAAAGTGAAAAGTGCGGTAATGAAGATGTTTAAGTCGGATTTACGCAAGCAGGCACTTGAGCATGTGCGTCATCGCATGAAACGTATGGCGGGAGTGTGTATCGATCGTCGTTTTCAAGATATAGGTTCTTTGGAAGACCATATCAATGACTTGCTTAACGAGCTTAATCCTCGTGCTGTATATGAAGAACTATGCAGGGATTTTCATAGATATGTGGCGACCAATGACTATGATGCTGTCTTAAAAGTATATAACGAGAAATCAATGCTTGTCAACAGCAATGTTGCCGCATTATGCGGATTGGGCAACAAAGACGCTTATATCCGTGCCGTTCTCCATATACTGAAAGGAGACAGCAAGGAGGCTCAGGCTATCCGCAAGGCGATAAAGCAGTGTTTTGGTATCAGTTTGCAGTGATTAGTAGAAAAATATGAAAGATATTGAAATTAAATCGATTGGATTGATGTCGGGGACTTCTCTCGATGGGCTTGATGTGTGCCATTGCACTTTCAGCAGAATTGGCGGTAAGTGGTCGTTTACGCTTGATTGCGCTCGAGGGTATGATTACCCCAAAGAGTATAAATATAAGCTTGGTATCGGTGCTCAGAATATGAGTGCGTATGAATATGTGGCTTTCCATAGTGAATACGGCTTTTTCTTGGGAGAACGTGTGAAAGAATTTATGGAGGAGTTTGGTGTGCATCCCGATATTATTTCATCTCATGGGCATACCATCTTCCATGAACCTCAAAAGAAGATAATGTATCAGATAGGTGACGGAGCAGCCATTGCTGCCGTGACCCGTGTGCCGGTAGTGAGTGATTTTCGTCGGCTTGATATTATGCTGGGCGGTCAAGGAGCACCGCTTGTTCCTATCGGAGACCGTATTCTCTTCGGCGAGTATGATTTTTGCCTTAATATAGGCGGATTTTCCAATATATCATTTGAAAGAGGTGGTGAGCGCATAGCTTTCGATATAAGCCCTGTAAATTATGTGATAAACCATTATTGCCGGCAGATAGGGCTGGAATTTGATCGAGACGGAGAAATCGCTCGTAGAGGTGCTGTGTGTACACCGTTGCTCGATGCCCTTAACAATATGGATTTCTATAAGCAGGATGGACCTAAATCGCTTGGACGGGAATGGGTGGAAGCTAATGTATATCCGCTTTTGGAAAGTTCCGGGCTTTCGATCGAGAATCTGTTGCGTACATTCTATGAACATGCCGCAATGCAGGTGGCAGATGTGGTGAAAACTAATGCCGGAAAGACTGAACCCACTATGCTTATCACAGGCGGTGGGGCATTCAATAAATTCCTTATAGAGAGAATTAAGGAACTTAGCGGAGCTGCCATTGTTATTCCCGATAAGAATATTATAGAATATAAGGAGGCTGTCATTTTCGCTTTGTTGGGTGCGTTGTATATGGCCGACGAACCGAGTTGCCTTTCTTCTGTTACCGGGGCTGCTATTGATAATATAGGCGGAATGCTGTTTAAAGTTGGAAATAAATAATAGGAAGTTGAGTCGTGAAAAATGCAATAAAAATTTGGATTGAGGCAGCACGTTTACGAACGCTGCCTGTATCTGTTGCCGGAGTTGTTGCGGCTATAGGAGTAGCCAAGTGGGAACATCGTTTTTCTTGGCTACCGGCTGTAATATGCCTTGTGTTTGCCGTTTTAGCACAAGTGACAAGCAATTTTGCCAACGAATACTATGATTTCAAGAGAGGAAGCGACAAAAAAGGTCGTGTGGGACCTCGTCGCGGAGTGACTGAGGGTGATATAAAGCCCGCTACTCTGCGTAAAGTAACATTTGCAACGCTGGCAATGGCATGTGTGGTGGGATGTTGCCTTATTCCTTTCGGTGGCTGGTGGCTGATACCGGTGGGAGCCGCCATAGCTGTGTTTGCGCTTGCTTATAGTGCAGGACCTTACCCCTTGTCATATCATGGACTTGGAGATTTGGCGGTATTGGTGTTCTTTGGGCTTGTTCCCGTAAATTTCACATATTATGTACAGGCAGGAGCATGGAGCCCGTTTGCATTCCTTGTATCGGTATCAATAGGTCTTATGGGTATAAATGTGCTGTTGGTGAATAATTATCGCGATATGGAAGATGATATTGATGCAGGTAAGCACACTACGGTGGTGATATTCGGACGTAAAGTTGCCGGTACATTCTATCTTGTATCGGGATATTGTGCCGTGTTTTTCCTTTCGCCCATTTGGGTGCTGTTGCGGGGATGGGCTTTGCTTATACCGTTGCTGTATCTGATAATGCACACGATCACATGGAGAAAACTCTTGTCTCGTAAAGGAACAGCTTTGAATCCGTTGCTTGGGGCGACAGGACGAAATATGCTGATTTTTGCTATCCTTCTTGCCGTAGCGATGATTCTAAATCAGAGATGAGAAGTGTGCAGTGAAAAAACAGTTCAAGCTATTACGCTTAGCAGATAATCGCACTTCTGTTTATTGCCGAGAGTCTTCCCCTTGTCACAAGATAACTTTACGCAGTCGTGCCACTCACGTGATTCTGTTATACGGCATTTGGTGAGTTTTACAACAATATTCATAGGGCTGCAATTGTGTATGTCGCATGTGATGTTGGTTCCTACACCGTAACTGTCCAACAGCCGCCCGTCGACGTATTTGTGTATATCTATGGCTCTGTCTATGTCTAAGCCGTTACTGAAAATCACCTGTTTGCCGGCAGGGTCGATGCCTAATGAATGGTATTTTCTGATTATTTTCTCGATTTGTTCTTCCTCCAAGCCGCTGTCTACACGCAATCCCTTATACATCATGGCCATGCGTTTGGAAAGGTTATTGAAGAAAACTTTATCCCCGAAAGCGTCATATAGATAGACTCCGTTGTCTCCGTCATAAACATCACTGAACTTTTTCATTACGTTGTAATTGCATTCAAAAACTCCGCTTACGGTTTCTTCAAACATTACAAGTTGGTGGCTCATGGTTCCTATTGGAGTCAAATTGTGTTTCATGGCAAGGTATACGTTACTTGTGCCTATGAATTTGCCGTTCCATGAAATGTATTGGTTATTTCCGTTGCATGTGCCGCCCTCTTTATATAGTTTGGCGAGTTCGGCTACAGCCATGTCCTGATGTGAGTAAGTGAAACGCCTGCGAGTTCCCATATCTCCAAGAATAAGTCCGTTGCTGAGTATTTTGACACCTTTTTCACGTATGCGCTTTCGCTCTAATTCCTCGTTGTATTTTTCAGTATCGCCATTTATACGGTGAGCCAGTTCCGATACAGTAGATAATATAGGCATTTCCCACATTATCGCAGAATGCCATTTCCCACATACCGTAACGTTAAGGTGTCCTTCGATGTCTTGGCTGATGGATAGTTCTTCGGGATTGAAACGGTATCCGCGCAAGAATGTGAAGTACCATTCAGGAAGATAGTAGCACTTCCGGCGCATGAAATTGATTTCTTCATCGGTGATTTTCACATCTGCCATGTGGTTCATCTGTTCCCTAAGCAGTTCGGCGAAGCCTTGAGGATAGCAAGTCCCGTTTCGGTCGAAGAAACTGTATTCCACCTCAGCTCTGGGGTAGGTCTGCAGCACATAGTATTGGCATGTGAAAGTGTATAGGTCGTTATCGGTGAAATGTGTTATGATGGGTTCCATAGTTGTCGGTATATGTAAATTAGTCGTATAAACTTTATATTGCTTGCTAAGTTACAAAAAAACGGTTATAAAGGAACATAATTACCGCAAAGATGTTACGCTTACGGTAATTATGTTCAGTTTCTTATCTTCTAATGTGTTGCTATGGCACATTAGAGTGTCCCCTTGGTGGTTGGGAGTTGGTAGGTGAAGATGTCACGCCTTATCGCCATTTTAATGGCGCGTGCCAGAGCTTTGAATATGCCTTCTATCTTGTGATGTTCATTTTCTCCGCATGCAGAAATATATAGATTCATGCGTGCGCTGTCGCTCAGGCTCTTGAAGAAGTGCATGAACATTTCGGTGGGCATCTCTCCGATTTTCTCGCGGTGGAACACCGTGTCCCATACAAGCCAACTCCGTCCCCCGAAGTCGAGTGCAACAGTGCATAGGCAATCGTCCATAGGGAGAACAAAACCGTAACGCTCTATACCGCGTTTGTCGCCTAATGCGATGCGTATGGCATCACCCAAGGCTATGGCTGTATCTTCTATGGTGTGATGCTCGTCAACCCAAGTGTCTCCTTTCACTTTCACGAAAAGGTTAATGCCTGAATGTTTGCCTATCTGGCAAAGCATGTGATCGAAGAACCCCAGTCCGGTGTCGATGTCGCATGAACCGGTTCCATCAAGGTCTATGGCTATGTCGATGTCGGTTTCGGCTGTGGTGCGTTTAACTGTAGCTGTGCGAGAACCTCCGCGCAGGAAATCGCATATTCTGTCCCATGATGGTGTGATAAGTGCGCACACGTTTTCCAGACCTGTTTCAGATATTTTGGTTTTGCCGGTTTCTTCATCGCATAGGAAAATGGCTTTTGCTCCGAGGTTTTGAGCCAAGAGTACATCGGTGATACGGTCGCCTATGACAAAAGAATCGGCAAGGTTATAATCTCCGGAGGTGTATTTACCCAATAAGGCTATACCGGGTTTGCGCGTAGGAGCATTTTCATGCTCAAAAGTCTTGTCGATGACAATATCATCGAAAGTAACCCCTTCGCCTTCAAGTGTCTTCAACATCTTATTATGTGGAATCTCAAAAGTGACGGTAGGGAAAGCTTCACTGCCTAATCCGTCTTGATTAGTCACCATTACCATCTCATAGTCGAGATGTGACTTGATAAAGCTAAGGCTGCTTATGACTTTAGGAATAAATTCCAATTTTTCAAGCGTGTCTACTTGGAAATCGATGGGCGGTTCTGTGATTATAGTTCCGTCTCGGTCGATAAACAATGCTTTTTTCAATTTATTTCCGTTCATATTCCTTAATTGCGTTTAGCAGTTGGGTGTTTTCTTCTATTGTGCCTATGGTGATGCGCAGGCATCCTGCACATTTTTCCACTCGGTTGCGGTTTCTCACGATAATACCGTTTTGGCACAGATAGGAGTATAAATTATCGGGGTTGTCCACTTTTACCAATATAAAATTAGCATCACTTGGGTAGATTCGCTTTACACAGGAGATGTCTTTTAGTTCGTCGGCGAGGTGAGTACGGCTTTCAATTAATTCTTCCACCCAAACTTTTACCATGTGGCGGTCTTCGAGAGCCTGTAGCGCCAATTCCTGAGTAACGGTGTTTAAGTTATAGGGATATTTAACTTTATTGTAGTAATCTATGATTTCGGGACTTGCAAAAGCTGCTCCGAGTCGCAGTCCTGCACATCCCCAAGCTTTCGAGAACGTTTGCAGTACTATCACATTGGGATAATCTGCCAAGTACTCCAGCATACTGCCTTTGTTTGAAAAATCGATATACGCTTCATCTACCATCACTATGCCGTTGAATCCTTTTGCCACGGTTTTTATAATATCGGTGGATGCAGCGTTTCCTGTGGGATTGTTGGGTGAACAAATCCATATAAGTTTGGTGTTCTCATCGGTAGCAGCCAGTAAGTCGGCAGGGGTGAAACAGAAGTTATCGTCGAGTTGTACCTTACGGTATTCGATGTCGTTAATATCGGCACACACTTCATACATGCCGTAACTTGGAGCAATAGCTACCGCATTGTCAATGTTCGGTCGGCAGAATATACGGTATGCCAAGTCTATGCCTTCGTCACTACCTGCACCGAGGAAAATATTTTCAGGCTTTACGCCTTTTACTGCCGCTAATTTTTCTTTTACGTTCTTTTGTAACGGGTCGGGATAGCGGTTGTAAGGGGCATTGAACGGATTCTCGTTTGCATCGAGGAAGACCGCCGCTGTTCCGGTAAACTCATTTCTGGCGGAACTGTAAGGAGAAAGCCTGTTGATATTGGGTCTTACTAATTTATCAATGTTCATAACGGTATCACTTTTGAAGTCTTATTGATACGGCGAGTTTGTGAGCCATCAGTTCCTCATTTTCAGCCATGATTTCTATGGCGTTGCCTATAGAACCTAATCCGGCTTGAGTAAGGCGTTGGAACGTGATTTTTTTGCAGAAACTGTCGAGGTTCACACCACTATATGCGTGAGCATATCCGCTTGTGGGTAAGGTGTGGTTAGTTCCGGAAGCGTAGTCACCTGCACTTTCGGGAGAATAGGAACCAAGAAATACCGAACCTGCATTTTCCACTTGACGGGCAAGTCTGTCGGCATCGGTATGGTTGATGATGAGATGCTCGGGTGCATATTCATTGGCGAAGTTCATGATGTCATTCTCATTTTCAAACACGATGATGCGACTGTGTGCGAGGGATTTAATCATCATATCCTTACGGGGTAAAGTGTCAAGCATCTCGGCAAGAACCGATGGTAATTTTTCTGCAAGTTCCTTACTATCGGTGAGCAGAATAGATTGGCTGTCAGGGCCATGTTCGGCTTGTGAAAGAAAATCACCTGCTACAAATGCCGGATTTGCATTTTTGTCGGCTATAATCATTACTTCCGAAGGACCGGCGGGCATGTCTATAGCAACAGTTTGCGCTCCTACTTGCAGCTTTGCCTCCATAACGAAACGGTTGCCGGGACCGAATATCTTATGTACTTTGGGAATGGATTCAGTGCCGTATGCCATAGCTGCTATTGCTTGAGCACCTCCAACTTTGTATATTTCGGTTACGCCTGCAACTCTTGCTGCATATAGAATAGCGGGATGTACTTTACCTTCCTTGTTGGGAGGGGTACAAAGTATAATCTTCTTGCATCCTGCGATACGTGCCGGAATGGCTAACATAAGTACAGTGGAGAACAGTGGAGAGTTTCCTCCCGGGATGTACAGACCTACTTTGGAGATAGGCACGGCACGTTGACTACAAACAATTCCGGGCATTGTCTCCAATGAAATTTCGTTCATTCGCTGGGCTTTATGAAACTTTGAAATGTTTTTAGAGGCAATGGCAATAGCTTGTTTTAAAGAGTGTTCCACTATGTCGTCGGCATCATCGGATTCGGCTGAACTTACCCTTAAAGTGTCCAATTCCACGCCGTCAAATTGTCGACTGAATTTACGCAATGCTTCATCGCCATGATGACACACTTCGGCGATGATACCGGCTACCGATTCTTTTAATTCGGCAGTGTCATTGACAGCGCGTTTCATAATGTCCTGCCATTTTGAGCGGTCGGGGTTGATGAATATCTGTATCATTATGGTATCATTTTTTCAATGTTCAGTACTAATAAACCTTCGGCACCGGCAGCTTTCAGTTTGCCGATGATTTCCCAAAAATGCTTTTCCTCTATAACGGTATGAACAGAACACCAATTTTCATCGGCAAGAGGAAGTATGGTTGGGCTTTTGATTCCCGGCAGGATGGTCACAACTTCGTTCAATTTGGCGCGAGGTACGTTCATCAGCACATATTTTTTGTTTTCAGCAGTCTTAACAGCTTCTATACGGAATAGTAATTCCTCTAATATTTGCTGTTTGGCATCATCAAGTTTTCGCATATTTCCTATTAGTACTGCTTCGGAAGAAAGAATGGTTTCTACCTCGGTGAGGTTATTGCTTACCAATGTGCTTCCCGATGAGACTATGTCGAAAATAGCATCGGCAAGCCCTATGCCCGGGGCTATTTCTACCGAACCGCTAATCACATGTATGTCGGCTTGTATATTGTTCTTTTTAAGAAAATCTTCCAAAATTCGGGGGTAGGAAGTTGCGATTTTCTTCCCATTGAACCATTCTACACCCTGATATTGGTGTTTTTGCGGAATTGCGAGTGACAGACGACATTTACTGAATCCAAGTTCCTTGATGATTTCCACTTTTTGGCGTTTTTCCAAGACTTCATTCAGTCCTACAATCCCAATGTCGGCTGTACCTGTGGCAACAGAGTCGGGGATGTCGTCATCGCGGAGGAAGAGTAGTTCCACGGGGAAGTTGCGTGATGGAACCAGCAGGGTGCGTTTTACTGCCGTGAGTTTTATGCCTGCCTCACCAAGAAGTTCCATTGTTTCGTCGTAAAGACGTCCTTTTGATTGTACCGCTATGCGTAACATGTTGTTCACTTGGAAATTATAAATTGATACATTAAATAAATAAGCCGATTGTCCGTATGGCGGAAATCGGCAAGTTATCTTTAGTTCTCAACACCGTGCTACATAATCAACACCAGCCTACCGCCATAGCAGAATGCCATAATGATGATGCATGTGATGTAGAAAAAGTATAGTCATAACAAATTGTTGCTTTCTGTGTGTGCAAAGTTATATTTATTTCTTAATTCTGCAAAAATAATTATCAAAAATCATTGAATATGCAGTTTTTATGTCATTTGTAATAATTTGTAGGATTCGTGAGTAATGTACAAAGCGGATGTTGTAATGGCGCTTATGAAGTGAAGAATCCAAAAAATATAGGTGAATTTTCGGATTATAATCCAAAAAGTGTGTATGATTTTTGGATTAGGGGTGTCCTGACGTGTATTGTTGATGCCTTTTCGCTAATTTGCGCATTTAGGGGGATTATTTACGAAAAGCAAATGTATAATTGTTTTGGGTGTAAGTTTTTGTGGTATTTGTTTTTAGGGGGATTTTGTGTAACTTCGCAGAATAGAAAGAAAAAGTCATTTAATTATGGGAAATAAGACTATTGCGATAGATTCGCTTGACAAAATAAGAGAAGCAGCTCACGCATTTGTATCTGAAATGGGAGATTATACTGTTTTTGCCTTTAATGGCGAAATGGGTGCGGGAAAAACGACCTTTATTAAAGCTGTATGCGAAGAATTGGGCGTAGAGGATATCACTAATTCGCCTTCGTTTGCTATTATCAACGAATACCGCAGTGAGACTACCGCTGAGTTGATTTATCATTTCGATTGCTATCGTTTGGAAAATGAAACCGAGGCAGAAGAAATAGGTGTTGAAGATTATTTCTATAGCGGGGCATTGTGCTTTATTGAGTGGCCTGAACGAGTAGCTGATCTTCTTCCTGATGATACGGTTGATGTTGATGTGGAGGAACTTGAGGATGGAAGTCGTAAAGTAACTTTGAAATTTCCGGAGGAATAAAGCGGATGCCGAGGTATATTCTTGTGCGTAGTACAGCATCGACCAACAGCTACCTCGCAAAAATGGCGATGATACTTCCGTGTGGAACTGTGATTCACACGCCGGAGCAGACGGCAGGACGCGGTCAGCGTGGAAATTCGTGGGAGTCGGAGACCGGCAAGAATGCTATCTTTTCCATGTTGTTGAAGAAACCGGCTGTATCTGTCACAAATCAGTTTTATATAAGTGAAGCCGTCTCGCTTGCAGTGGTAGAAGTGCTTTTGCGCTATGCTGACGGTTTCTCGGTGAAATGGCCTAACGATATTTATCATGGTGATAAGAAGATTTGCGGTATGCTTATAGAACATTCCGTAATGGGAACAGGTATAAATCATTCTATAATAGGGGTGGGTATAAATGTAAATCAAACGGAATTTGTGAGTGATGCTCCCAATCCTGTTTCGTTGGCTCAGATTCTTGGACGTGAAGTGCCTGTAGAGGAGATTTTACATGGTGTGTGTGAGGCTATTGAGAAGAGATGTGCTTTTGATGAATATGCTGAAAATGATTTCGATGAATTGCATGCTTCTTATTTACAGTCTCTGTATAGAAATGACGGCAATATGTATAGCTTTGCCTTGCCGGACGGCAGTGCCTTTCAAGCAAAAATAGCCGGTGTTTATCCCTCCGGATTGTTGATGCTTACTAAAGCGGATGGCGTTACAGATACATTCGCCTTTAAAGAAGTGAATTTTTTTTAGTCGGGTGGTGTTAGAAAATTTTAAATCATAAGAATATGAAGAAATTATTGTTAGTATTAGGCTGCCTTATATGTATATGTTTTATGGGGTTTGCTCAGAATAAAAAAATGGTGCGTCCGGCTGCATTGAAACCGGGTGATAAGATTGCAATATTAAGCATGGCGAGTGATCCTAAGGATGTCTATGCCAAGGCAGGTATGAAAGTGCTGAAAGAATGGGGCTATACTCCGGTTCTTTCACCTAATTTGGGTGCGAAGCATGGTTCTTTTGCCGGAACTCCCGAACAACGTCGTGATGATATGCTGTGGGCTTTGAGAGATCCGGAAATTAAGGCAGTGATGAGTACTCGCGGCGGTTACGGCTCGATTCAGCAGTTGCAGCAGATACCGCTCGATACGCTTGCGAAGTATCCTAAATGGATTATCGGCTATAGTGACATCACATCGGTACATTCAGCTATGGTAAATGCGGGAGTTATGAGTATTCATGCCCACATGTGCGGATACTTGTATGAAAAAGAAGTGGAGAAACTGTTCAGTGACAATCCCGATGCACCCGATTCATGCAGCCTTGCCTTGCGTAATATCTTGGCGGGAGGTGTTCCCGAGTATAATGTGCCGACGCATAAGTATAATCGTTATGGAAAAGCGAGTGGTATGCTTGTTGGCGGAAACCTGTCGGTATTTTGCGGTATGATAGGTTCCGAATATGATTTTTTGAAGAACGATAATATAATCTTGTTTATCGAAGATGTGAGCGAAAGCACGTCAAGTGTTAACCGAATGATTCAGCAAATGAAAATACTCGGCATTTTGGATAAAGTCAAGGGTATAATAGTGGGTCAGTTCACCGATTACAGTCCAAACAGCGATTTCAAGAAAATGGAAGATATGTTGAATGTAGAATTAAGGGGGTATAATATCCCTATCGCATTCAATTTTCCGGTAGGTCACGTGGACGAGAATTATCCTATGATTGAAGGGGCAAGTGTAACTCTCGAAGTAGGTAAGAAAGGCGTATCTCTTACATTTGATAAATGAATTAACAATTAAAAAGTTAAATTACGATTGTTTTTAACACAAACTATTGCGTGAATAAACAATCGGCATTACATTTGCAATGTTTTTCATGAGCATTAGATTTATATTTTAAGGTTAATTATTTAGGGTTTGAAAGACCGGTTCGTGATGAATCGGTCTTTTTTCGTCTGTGCAAGATAGGAATATCGTAATTTTTCTATAATTTCGCAATTAGAATAATAACGTATAAGGTCACCGGAGATCTAAAAGAAGGATTATGGTAAAATTCAACAGTGATTATATGGAAGGAGCGCATCCGCTCATCCTTAAGCGATTGGCAGAAATTAATTTTGATAAGAATCCGGGTTACGGTCATGATGATTATTGCACTTCTGCCCGTGAGAAGATAGCGCGAGCATGCAATGCTCCTGATGCCCGCATTCATTTTTTGGTAGGCGGTACACAGACCAATGCTATTGTGATTGATTCAATACTGCGACATAACGAAGGAGTGATTTCCCCGAATACCGGTCATATATTCTTGCATGAGGCGGGAGCTATAGAGGCATGTGGTCATCGAGTGTTGCCTATGGACTGTAAGGAAGGCAAAATTTCGGCAGTTGCGCTTGCTCAATATCTTAAAGAGGCTACTTCCGATGCATACGGTGAGGAACATGTGGTAGTTCCTAAAATGGTGTATATATCCAATCCCACAGAATATGGTACGATATATACGTTGTCGGAGTTGTATGATATACGCAAAGTGTGCAACAGGTATAATCAGATGTTGTATATCGACGGGGCACGTTTGGGGTATGCTTTAACAGCTCCTGATAATGATGTTACGTTGCCCGATATGGCACGATTGTGTGATGCGTTCTATATTGGCGGAACTAAGGTGGGTGCATTGTTCGGGGAAGCCGTGGTGATACTGAATAAGGATATTCACATGACAAAGGGTTCAATAAAGAATCGAGGAGGACTTTTGGCAAAGGGCTGGTTACTCGGTATACAGTTTGACACGCTTTTTACCGATGATTTATATATGAAGATAGCTAAAAACGGCGTGGATCAGGCAATGCGTATTCGCAAAGCGATAGAAGAAAAGGGATATCCGATATACCTTGACTCTACCACCAATCAACAATTTGTGGTGTTTGAGGATAGTAAGGTGGCAGAACTTGCCAAGCACGTGGGGTTCAATTTTATTGAGAAGGTGGGAGCTAATCACTCTGTTGTTCGTTTTGCTACCAGTTGGGCTACCACCGATGAACAGGTAGATGAACTGATAAGTTATTTGTAAAGGATGGGAAACAAGAATATTGTGGTGTATTGTTCTTCTCGGGAGAAAATACCTCAGGAACATAAAAATTGTGCTGCTGCTCTCGGTGCATGGATAGGAAGTAACGGGCATACGCTTGTATATGGCGGAGTTCATGCCGGACTTATGAGCATTACTGCTCAGGCTGTTCACGATAACGGTGGGCGTGTGGTGGGGGTTATACCTAAGATGTTTCTGTACCGCCGTTCCGAGCTTAACGATGAGTTGATAACCACCGAGGACTTGAACGACCGCAAGTCACGCATGATAGAAACGGGTGATGTATATGTGGTTATGCCGGGAGGCGTAGGTACGCTTGACGAATGGATTGCGACATTGTCGCATAATTTGTCTGTCGGGAACAATAAAAAAATAGTTGTAGTAAATCTTGATGGCGTATTTGATTGGCAAATTAAGCAAATAGCTGTTACAGCTTCATCTCCTTTTGCTCATGGCGATATAATGAGTCGTATGATAATAGTGGCGAGTACAGAGGAGATGATTAATCGTTTGGATGAATTAACAGAATCTGATATATAACAACAATGAAAATATATACTAAAGGCGGTGATGCAGGTACAACCTCATTGGTTGGAGGAAAACGTATAAAGAAATTCGGTGTACGTATTGAGGCGTATGGAACTGTAGATGAAATAAATTCTTGTGTCGGCATGCTTGCCGTGGCTGTTCGACCGGCAATGAATGAATGGACTGATTTTCTCGCAGTTATACAGAATAAATTGTTTAATATAGGTTGTTATCTTGCTACTGATAACGAAAATGCTGAAAGTGAGCCTTTCGGGTTGAGCGAGAGTGATATAGAGCGCATGGAGCAAGCTATTGACAATATACAGACCGAATTGCCGCCACTTAATAACTTTGTGTTGCCCGGAGGGACTGATGGAGCTGCTCTTGCCGATATGTGCAGGACGACCACGCGCCGGGCAGAGCGTCGGGTTGTGGAACTTGCCGAAGAAACGTATGTATCCCCTCTTGTGATGAAATATTTGAACAGATTGAGTGATTTTTTCTTCGTTTTTGCAAGATTTAACAATATTGTCCGACAAATTCCTGAAAATTTATGGAATAAGGATTGCTAATATATAAATATTCCGTACTTTTGCGCAAAATTTTAGAAGTGGCTTTCAAACTTAATGAAAACGAACTTCTTAGATAGTAAGAATTTAAAACCTGAAAGATAACTATGTATTGGACATTAGAATTAGCGACAAAATTGGAAGATGCTCCTTGGCCTGCAACAAAAGAAGAACTTATCGATTATGCGATGCGTTCGGGAGCACCTCTTGAAGTAATAGAAAATCTGCAAGAAATGGAAGATGAAGGCGAAACATACGAATGTATTGAAGATATTTGGCCTGATTATCCAAGCAAAGACGATTTTTTCTTTGATGAAGAAGAATATTAAAGAGAACTTGAATTAAACGTTTATATGTCAGCGAGATGAGCCTTAGGGCCTATCTCGCTGATATGTTTTTTACTAAATGGGTCTTTTAAAGGGTATTTTAATTGGGCTGAGGTGTGAGGGATTGGAATATTTTAGCTAAATTTGTTTGTTGTATAATAATGATTTTGACGAAAGATTTTTATGGAGTATCAGCAGATATTGGAAAATATATACCAATCGATACGCCCGTATGCGAAAGAGGGTAAACAGGCGGATTATATTCCTGAACTGGCAAAGGTGAATCCTGACCAGTTCGGTATGTGTATTCACACGATATATGGTGAGATTTTTTCTATAGAGCAGGCTGATACACGATTTTCGATACAGAGTATCTCGAAAGTGTTTGCATTAGCAATGTGTTTGTCGCTGAAAGGTGATGAACTATGGAAAAGAGTAGGGAAAGAACCATCGGGTACGGCATTCAATTCGCTTGTTCAGCTTGAAGTGGAGAGGGGGGTACCCCGAAATCCGTTTATCAATGCCGGTGCAATAGTTATGTCGGATATTCTACTTTCGCATTTGGAAAAACCCGAGGAGGATTTTCTTGCGTTTGTGCATGCAGTGTCAGGTGACAATACCATAGGCTACAATGAGCAAGTTGCGCTATCGGAGCGTGAAAACGGCTATCTGAATGCAGCTATAGCCAATTTGTTGAAGTATCATGGCACTATTGATAATGATATAGAAAGTGTACTGCATTTCTATTTCATGATGTGCTCGGTGGAGATGAGTTGCAGTGAATTGTCTCGTGCGTTCCTTGCATTTGCCAATCATCGCAGAAGGTTCAGTTATGCCGGTGTAGAACTTACTTCATCGCAGGTGAAACGAATGAATGCTATCATGCAGACTTGCGGATTTTATGATGAAGCAGGAGAGTTTGCCTATTTAGTGGGTCTTCCCGGAAAGAGCGGTGTTGGTGGAGGAATCGTAGCTATTTACCCGTTGCAGTATTCGGTAGCGGTATGGAGTCCTCGATTGAACGCCAAAGGTAATTCGGTGATGGGCATTAAGGCTCTGGAACTTCTTACTACAGAGACCAAAGAGTCTATTTTTTAGCTTTTATTCGGGGTAAGTAAGCGGATTCCTATAGATATGGAATGAATGCCGGAAGAAAGGTAAATTCATCGATATGCTGAGACAGGGTACTGATAACTGCACTCAAAGTTTCGGACGACAGACCTGAGTTCTTGAACGTGAAGGTTCTTTTGTCACGGAGTGTGATAACGAGATTATATTCCGTATCGGAATGACATTCTTTACACGTTGTAAGCGTCTTGGCTATTTGTGAACAAATTTCGGTGAATGTGTCGTGTGTACATCGGTCTTCACCGTCTTCTCGGGTATCTTCGTTTTTGAAACAATAAAAGACTTTACACCGAGGTTCGTGTTTGCGTATGGTCGTTTGAGCGTATGTGTCGCGATTAAGGGCTAAATCGAAATCAATCGACACGATGTCACCGGCATTGATATTTTCTTTCGTGTTCATATTCAAGAAAACATTTTAGCCGTTCGTTCAACAGCTGCAACAAATTGTTCTACTTCTTCCATTGTATTATATACACCGAATGATGCTCTCACCGTGCCTTCTATGCCAAGCCTGTGCATAAGCGGTTCGGCGCAATGATGCCCTGTGCGTACCGCCACTCCGAGTTTGTCGAGTATGGTTCCCATATCATAAGAGTTGATGCCGTTTACAAGGAATGATATTACTGCGCTCTTGTTTTCAGACGTACCAAATATGCGCATCCCCGGGATTTGTTGCAGTTTCTCGGTGGCAGCTTTAAGCAGACGGTCTTCGTGAGCCGCTATGTTGTCTATTCCTATGTCTTGAATATAGTCTATTGCAGTGCCGAAAGCCGCAATGCCTACAAAGTCGGGTGTCCCTGCCTCAAATTTATAAGGTAAACCGGCGAATGTTGTTTTCTCAAAAGTTACAGTGCCTATCATTTCACCTCCGCCTTGGTAGGGTGGCATCATTTCAAGGAATTTTTTCTTCCCATATAGAACTCCTACACCTGTAGGTCCATACATTTTGTGAGCTGAGAACGCATAGAAATCGGCATCAAGCTCTTTCATGTCCACTTTCATACATGATACGGCTTGAGCACCGTCTACAAGTACCGGTACGCCGTGGCTATGTGCTATTTCAATCATTTTCTTAACCGGGTTAATACTTCCGAGTACATTGGATACATGGCTTATAGCCACAAAACGTGTATTCTCTGTGAAAAGATCCTCATAGTCTTCGGTTACTATCTCACCGCGCTCGTTTAATGGAACAATACGCAACCTGATACGCTTGTTGCGCTGTAGTAATTGCCATGGGACAATGTTGGCGTGATGTTCCATTGCTGTGATGATTATTTCATCGCCGTGCGTGAGTGTACCACCAAAAGAAGAAGCAACTAAATTTATTGCTTCAGTTGTTCCTCGGGTAAAGATTATTTCCCCGGTACTGTCGGCGTTAATATACCGGCGTACTTTCTCGCGTGCCTCCTCCTGTTTGTCGGTGGCAAGTTGGGAAAGTGTGTGTACCCCGCGGTGAACATTTGCTTTCAGGTTACGGTACATGTAGCTGATAGTGTCCACTACGGCATCGGGTGTTTGTGAAGTAGCGGCATTGTCAAGGTATATGAGAGGGCGTCCTTCTATCTTAGTATCCAGAATAGGGAAGTCCTTGCGTATATCGATTATGTCTTGGTCGTTAAGCATGAAAAAAGTGGGTTTATTGCTCAATGTTATTAACGATGTCGTGGCAGTCGCTGCCACATTGTTGGCAGAGAGCCAATTTACCATATAGTCTTTTGTCTACAAGGTGTCGCAGCCTGTCCTTCAGCGAGTCCATGCGCACGGTAGATATGACATCAGCCATAAACGCCTGCATTAGCAACATGCGTGCTTCTTGCTTGGAAATACCTCGCGCCTGCATGTAAAAAATTGCGTCTTGGTCGAGCTGTCCTATGGTGGAACCATGACTGCATTTTACGTCATCGGTGTATATCTCAAGTTGCGGTTTTGAATACATCTTGGCTTCGGGTGACATGCAGATGTTGCGGTTGCCTTGGTAAGCCTCGATGCGGGGAGCATTGGGTGCAACTTTGATTCTTCCGCAGAATGCGCCGCGTGAGCGGTCTTCCAGTATGTATTTGAAAAGTTCATTGCTTGTGCAGTGTCCTACATTATGATTTATCTCTGTGTGATTGTCGATATGTTGCTCATTGCCTGCTATTGCCATACCGTACAAGTGTGTTTCGGCATTCTCACCGACAACGTCTATGGAATAGTCGTTGCGCGTGTGTCCGTTCACAAGTGTTATTCCGTTTATAAGTACATTGGAACCTTCCTCTTGCCGTACCCACATGGATGAAATGCGGTGTGTGCGTTCGCCCGATTCCTCTAAATCGTAGAAATCAAAAGATGAATTCTTACCTGCATATACTTCGATGACCTGCGTATTCAGAAAGTCAGTCTCTTGGCTCTGTGTGTGATCGCACGCAAGCATTTTGGCGTGAGCATTTTCTTCCAGAACGATAAGAATGCGACGGTTCACCATAACCGGAATTGTGGCGTTGAGTATGTTTACAAGCTGTAAAGGTTTCTCTAATGAGGTGTTCTTGGGTATGTATATGAACAGACCGTCCTGTGCAAGCAGCGTATTGAGTGCTACCTGAGTATTTTCAATGGGTGCGAGTTTACCGTAGTATGTGCTTATGAGTTTGCCGTATTGCTTAGCCAATCGGTTGAAAGAACCTATAACCACGCCATCCGGCATTGATATTGACGCTGTGCGACTGCTGTGGTAGGTGTCGTTAAATGAAAAATACAGCCAAGTACTCATATTGGGAACATCGCAACGGAATGCATTGGCGGTGTCTGCGCCAAAGTCGTAGCGGTTGATGTTTACTCCATAGTCGGGGGCATACGTCTCGTTAAGGTCGGTTATCTCATAGTTTTCGTCACCTTTTGCGGGAAGTTTGCCGGAAATAAGGGAGTTGATAGCCTTATCGCGCAGGCTGTTCATCACTTCGGTGGAATGAGCCTCTATTGTAGAGCGGCTCTCCTTGAAAAGGTCGATGTATTGTTTCAGTGAGGACATAAGCGCCTGTTTTATTCTTGGTTCTTATCGCATACTTCCTTTATCCAGTCATATCCCTTTTCTTCCAGCTCTAAAGCCAGTTCGGGACCGCCCGTCTTCACGATACGCCCTTTGTACAGCACATGTACGAAGTCGGGTTTGATGTAGTCGAGCAGACGCTGGTAGTGAGTGATGACGATAGTTGCATTATTCTCGGTTTTGAGTTTGTTGACTCCTCCGGCGACAATGCGCAGTGCATCGATATCGAGACCGCTGTCAGTCTCATCAAGTATTGACAATTTGGGTTCCAACATTGCCATTTGGAATATTTCGTTACGCTTTTTTTCGCCTCCGGAAAAACCTTCGTTTACCGAGCGAGAAGCCAATTTGTTGTCAAGTTCGACGATTGCTCGTTTTTCTCGCATCAGTTTCAAGAAATCACTGGCTGAAAGCGGTTCTTGATTAAAATACTTTCGTTTTTCGTTTACGGCAGCGCGCATGAAATTCACCATTGAAACGCCGGGGATTTCTACCGGATACTGGAAACTCAAGAACAGTCCTTCGTGTGAACGATCTTCGGGGGAAAGTGACAGCAGATCCTTTCCACCAAAATCGGCAGAACCTCCTGTGACGGTATAGGCAGGATTACCGGTCAATACCGCCGATAGCGTACTCTTTCCCGAGCCGTTAGGTCCCATGATTGCATGTACTTCACCCGGACGAATCACTAAATTCACGCCTTTAAGTATCTCTTTGCCTTCTATGCTTGCGTGAAGGTCTTTTATTGTCAATAGGTTTGGCTTATTTTCCATTGTCCTTTGTTTTTTCGTGTTAGATGATGTTAACCAACGCTGCCTTCTAATGAGATGGAAAGCAACTTTTGAGCCTCAAAGGCAAATTCCATAGGCAGCTTAGCCATCACTTCCTTGGCATATCCGTTAACGATAAGACCGATAGCATCCTCGGTAGAGATTCCCCGCTGGTTGCAATAGAATATCTGCTCTTCGTTAATCTTGGATGTTGTTGCCTCATGTTCGACCACTGATGTGTCGTTCTGTACATCTATGTATGGGAAAGTGTGCGCTCCGCATGTGTCAGTAAGCAGCAGACTGTCGCATTGAGTAAAGTTTCGGCTGTTGGCGGCCTTTGGTAAAACTTTCACCAACCCGCGATAGCTGTTTTGGCTCAGTCCTGCAGATATGCCTTTTGATACTATTGTGCTACGAGTGTTCTTGCCCATGTGTATCATCTTGGTGCCGGTGTCGGCTTGTTGGTGATTGTTGGTTACAGCCACCGAGTAGAATTCGCCCACCGAGTTGTCACCTTGAAGTATGCAACTTGGATATTTCCATGTGATTGCCGAGCCTGTCTCAACTTGTGTCCAAGAAAGTTTTGAGAAATCGCCACGGCATAATCCGCGTTTTGTTACGAAGTTGTAGATTCCGCCTTTCCCATCCTTGTCGCCCGGATACCAATTTTGTACGGTGGAATATTTCACCTCGGCACGGTCTTCAACGATGATTTCCACTATCGCTGCATGGAGTTGGTTTTCATCGCGCATAGGAGCAGTACATCCTTCAAGATAGCTCACGTAGGCATCGTCATCGGCTACGATAAGGGTACGTTCAAACTGTCCTGTATCCTTGGCATTGATGCGGAAGTAGGTGGATAGTTCCATTGGACAACGTACTCCCTTGGGAATATACACAAACGAGCCGTCGGAGAATACAGCACTGTTGAGTGCAGCATAAAAATTGTCGCGGTAGTTTACCACAGAACCGAGATATTTTTTTACAAGATCGGGGTAATCCTTAATGGCTTCCGATATAGAACAGAAAATTACTCCGAGTTCTGCCAAGCGTTCTTTATATGTTGTTTTCACACTTACGCTGTCCATAACGGCATCTACAGCTATTCCCGACAGACGCATCTGTTCTTCAAGTGAGATGCCTAATTTATCAAACGTCTTGCGGACTTCCGGATCAACTTCATCAAGGCTTTTAGGTCCTTCTTTTTGTTTAGGTGCAGCGAAATAGCTTATGTCTTGGAAGTCTATTTCCGGAATGTCTAAGTGCGCCCAAGTGGGAACTTTCAGTGTGAGCCAGTATCTATAGGCATTCAACCGAAAATCAAGCATCCACTCCGGTTCGTTTTTAGTTTGGGAAATGTATCGTATGACATCTTCATTAAGCCCTTTGGGGATAATGTGCATGTCGATGTCGGTCACGAAGCCATATTTGTAGTCGCTGTTGGCGGCGTTTTGGATTATTTCTTCGTTTTCCTTTTTCTTATTTTTTTCTTTATCTTCGCTTGACTTCATTTCGTCGTCTTGTAGCTCTGTTTCAACATAAAGGCACACCTTGGTATCATACCGCAAGTGCCGGTTATTTAAACTTGAAAGTTGTTTTGAATTTTCTTGGAATAATCTCGAAATAAAATTAAAACAACACTTCTTAGAACAATCCTCAAAAGCTGTGGTTTAGTTCTGTTCTCAATCAATCTGCAAAGTTACGAAAAAAATAATTCAAAACATTTATATCTACATACAAGTTTATTCGGTCTATTCGGTATAATGTAGCTCAATACAATATTGTCCTAAACAATACACACGTAAAACCGTATTGGCGTTTTAAGAAAATTCAAAACACTTTCTTGTTTTCTTTCTGAAAATTTAAGTTATGTGTACCCGAAAATAATAAATTTTTTGATGTTAACAAAATTTAACAAGGGGGGGTAAAATGTGTTTATAAATAATTACTTTTGCAAAAAAATATATATGTGTTGAATAACAAACGAATTAAATAATGTTTAACTTATTAAATTAAAAAGAAATAATGAAAAAAGTATTTGCGTTAATAGCTGTAGTCGGTGTAATAATGATTTTAGGTAGTTGTAGTAAGAACGATGAGCCTAAAATAGGAGAAAATACGCCTTCTCAATTTGAAAATTTCGAGGTACTTGCAGATTCTGTTTGTTTTGAAATGATTGCCGTTGAAGGTGGTACTTTTACTATGGGAGCTACTTCTGAGCAAGAGAGAGATGCTTATGATGATGAAAAACCGGCTCATCAAGTGACTGTGAGTGATTTTTACATCGGAAGATACGAGGTTACTCAGGAGTTGTGGACTACTGTTATGGGAAGTAATCCATCATTTTTTAAAGGGATTGATCTTCCTGTAGAGTGTGTTAGTTGGGATGACTGTCAAACTTTCATTTCAAAACTTAATAAACTTACAGGTATGAGATTTCGCTTACCGACTGAAGCAGAATGGGAATATGCCGCACGTGGTGGTAATAAGAGTATGGGCTATAAATATAGTGGAAGTAATAACATAGATGATGTAGCTTGGTATTTCTTTGATACAGATTCAACTTCCATTGATTATGGTATTCACCATACTCATCAAATAGGAACAAAACAACCAAATGAACTTGGTCTATATGATATGAGTGGAAATGTATATGAGTGGTGCGATGATTGGTTTGGTTATTATGATAATTCACCGGAACAGTCAGAACAGGTTGAAATTAATCCTACCGGTTCGAAATCCGGCTCATATCGTGTTCTGCGTGGTGGTAGTTGGCTTTTAGTTCCTAAAGACAACGAATTAGAACCGGACGACCAAGGCGTACATCATAATAAGAGGTGCTGTCGTGTATCTTATCGTGCCGAATGTATTCCATCCGGTCGCTATTACGCTTATGGATTCCGATTGGTGCTTGTCCCATAGTAAAAAGTGTTTTCTCAAATTTTTTCTCTCGTTTTCCAATGTATACCAATCTTAGTGTTATGTATTTATCATTGGTGTTAATGTCGTAATTGGAATTTGTAGGGTTTAAATATCAGATATTAAAGAAATTGTTATAATTGAAATGCAGACGGAAGGACATAATCATCTTTTGTCTGTATTTCTTTTTATATCCTTGTGGTAAATAATAAAACTTGGTGTGGAAGGAATCCGAATAGGGGCGTTCGTTTGATGCTTCATCTGTGTTGTTCTGACGTGAGTATAAAACAGAACAGACCTCGTATCACTACGAAGTCTGTTGAAACCTTAATCTTATTTTAATACTATGAAAAACACATAGCAAATATACGATTAATGCAAAGAAATCCAAATACTCTATATAAAGAATATTTGGATTTTAGTATTTTTTAAGGAATTAAACTTTAGTGGCAGCCGTTACAGCCTCCGCAACCATCGCCACAGCCGTCGTGGTCGTGTCCGCAACCACAACCGCATGAGTGTTGAGGCTCCATGTCTTCAGCTTTGGCATCTCGCACATTCACTACTTTACCTTTGTAGCGCACAGTCTTTCCTGCAAGTGGGTGGTTGAAGTCGACCGAAACTTTGTCGTCGGTGATGTCGAGTACGATACCGTGTACTCTGTAACCGTCTTCTGTCATCATCGGTATTACGTTACCTACGTATACCATTTTGCTGTCAAATTCTCCTCCTTCGTTGCAGAAGATGGATTTATCAAGTTCCATTACATATTCTTGTTGGTGCTTGCCGAAAGCCTGCTCGGGTGAGAAAGTCATATCGAAAGTATCGCCTGCTTTCAAGCCTTGCAGACCTTTTTCAAAATCGGGAAGTACGTCCTTTTCCACGCCGAAAATGAAACGGTCGGGATGTTCTTCTGTGAATTTCATCATTAAGGCGTTTTCGCCTTTTTCCACTTCATATACTTCGTAGGCAAGTTCGATGTATTTACCCGGTTTGATTGTTTCCATAAATTCTGTATTTGTTTAAAATTATAAAATCAACTTTGTTACCTTTATGCAGAAAGGCATGCAAAGTTACTTTAATTTAGTCGGTTGCACAAGGGGGGACATCAATTTTACGCCTTGTTGCTAATTTCTCATAAGATAAACGGCGAAGTATAGCGCCAAAATACCCAGCAGAATGCTTAATGCGGTGTAAAGCGCAAGTTGTAGGAAATGACCGTTTTCTATCATCACGTAATTCTCATGCATAAAACTGGAAAATGTGGTGAATCCTCCGCAGAAACCGGTTGCCAACAGTAATTGCATGTTGGCATCGGCTGTAGTGTTGCGAGTGAATATGCTGTATATAAGACCGATTAAGAAACATCCTAATACATTTACTGCCATTGTGCCTATGGGGAACGGTGTTGCAATGATGCTGTGTGTCCATTTGCCTGCAAGGTAACGCAATATTCCGCCTCCTGCACTTCCTAATCCTACTAATAATATGGCTTTTAACATAATCTTCCGTTATTTTTGTGTAACATGAAATTTTGTCCTGTCTTGTTTTATAACAATCAACATTGTGACAGGTTTTGCCAAATATGCCGTATGCCGAATACAAAAATACTATAAGTTCTTAAAATTATCAATCCGGTAATGGGGAAACGCTATTCAATTACTAACTTTACACAAATATTCTAACTTAGATTAAGATAAGATGAAACTGATGATGCTTATAGTACTGTTGTTATATCTATGCGGTAATGGATATTTGTTTTGGAAAGTGTGGATAGCAATGTCCGGATTGCCTGTGTGGGGTAAGACTCTGATTACGCTGCTGTTCTGGATTCTTGTTTTTTCGCTGTTTGTCTCGATAGTGTTTCGAGAGACTTCGTTGCCTGATATTGTATCGAAAGTGATGTTTCATGGCGGGGCAACATGGTTGGTGTTCCTGCTGTATATGATATTATCGTTGATAGTCCTTGATATAGCAAGGCTGTTCATCCCGTTAGGCAATACTCTGTGGTATGCTTTATCTATAACAGGCATAATAATGATTTACGGGTATATTAATTACAAGCAACCTCGGGTGGAGCGTTTTGATATAAAGCTTGAGAAAGAATTTCAGGGAAAGCGACTGAAGATTGTGGCAGTGAGTGATATACATATAGGTTATGGAACAGGAATTTCTGCTTTGAAAGAATATGTGGAAATGATAAACGACCAAGAGCCTGATGTTGTGTTGATTTCGGGAGATTTGATTGATAATAGCGTAAAGCCATTAAAAAAAGAGCCTTTTGACAAAGTACTTTCCGAGCTGAAAGCTCCAATGGGTGTTTATATGGTGCCGGGTAATCATGAGTATATAAGCGGAATAGACGCTTGTATGGATTTTTTGAGAGATACGCCCGTTACGTTATTGCGTGACAGCGTGGTGGAACTTCCCGGAGGTGTTCAAATCGTGGGTAGAGATGACCGAAGTAACCGAAACCGTAAGCCGTTGGCGAAGATTCTTGAAATGGTGGATAAGAATAAACCTGTTATTGTAATGGATCATCAGCCTTATCGTCTTGCCGAGGTTGATTCGCTTGAGGTGGACTTGCAGTTGAGCGGTCACACTCATCATGGGCAGGTGTGGCCTTTAAGCAAGGTGACGGACTTTATGTATGAGCAAAGCCACGGTTACCGTAAGTGGAGGCATTCTCACATTTGGGTATCCAGCGGGTTGTCTTTATGGGGACCGCCGTTCCGTATAGGCACAAATAGCGATATGGCTGTCTTTGAAATCAGTTCGGCTATAGAATGATATTGTAGATATAAAAATAGCATTGAAAGAACTTCAATGCTATTGCGGTGCGTACGGGACTCGAACCCGTGACCCCCTGCGTGACAGGCAGATATTCTAACCAACTGAACTAACGCACCAAATTTATGATTAAACCCGAACGCTTTTCGAGTTTGCGAGTGCAAAGGTACTACATTTTTTTTATTCTGCAAATAATTAAGCGAAAAAATATGTTGTTGCTTAAAAATTATGCACGGAAAAAGCAAAAACGTATTTCAGCATTTATAGAAAACGGTCAGACGAGCTGGATGCCGTGTTGACGGCATAATTGAATTTGCTCTTCAGGCCAAATGCTGGCTTGTACTTCGCCGATGTGTGCTTTCTGTAACAAGAACATACACAATCGACTTTGCCCGATACCTCCGCCGATGGATAGAGGAAGTTCTCCGTTTAGTAAAGCTCGATGAAAAGCCAACTCTTTACGTTCGGTGCAACCTCTTACCTCAAGTTGCTGTATGAGTGACTTGGGGCTTACGCGTATTCCCATAGAGGATAATTCCACGGCTGTTTCCAAAATGTCATCCCAGACGAGGATGTCTCCGTTCAGTCCTTGGTAGCCGTCGCTGTTGGGAGTAATCCAATCGTCATAGTCGGGAGCGCGTCCGTCGTGAGGCTCGCCATTGCTCAGAGGTGCTCCAATTCCTATAATGAATATAGCTCCGTATTTTCTTGTTGCTTCGGTTTCGCGTTCTTTGGCTGTGAGATCGGGGTACATGTCGAGTAACTCCTGAGAATGCAAGAATTTAATTTCTTCCGGCAGACGCGGTGTGATGTGCGGGAAGTCTTCATATATAGAGCGTTCCGTTTCACGCATTGCACAATAGATGCATTTGACGGTCTGTTTAAGGTAATCGATATTTCGGTCTTCTGCTTTTATTGAACGTTCCCAGTCCCATTGGTCTACATATAGTGAATGCAGATTGTCAAGGTCTTCGCATGCGCGTATTGCATTCATGTCGGTGTATAACCCGTAGCCTGCAGGGATGTCGTAGGCACCTAATTTGATTCGTTTCCATTTGGCTAAAGAGTGTACTACTTCGGCTTTGCGGTTGCCCATGCACGCTATAGGGAATGAAACGGCGTTTTCTACGCCGTTGAGGTCATCGTTTATGCCTGTTCCGCTTAGTACGAAAAGTGGCGCTGTGACGCGTCGGAGGTTGAGCCGTCGAGCCAACTTCTCTTGAAATGTTTCTTTTATTTTCTTTATGGCTATTTCCGTAGTCTCAGGAAGTAGCTTTTGCTTATATTTTTTAGGTATTATCAATGACATGTTTGCAGTCTTTTAAATTCTGTGACAAACATAGCATTTTTTTTGCGATTTGGCAAATTCTGTATCAAAATGATGATAAAACAAGAATGGATTTAATCAATAATTTATGTAATCTGTCATATTTGGTCTTTGTTTGAAAGGTGAGATAATTTTTTGTGGGCAATAAATTGTGGCAAATGGGGTGATTGTCGCAGAAAAATTGTATTTTTGCTGTTTAAAAGATAGTCGCCGTGTTGCGGCATGGTTTTAACCGGTATAAAATGATAGAAATAAGGAACATAAGAAAGGCATACGGCTCGTTGCAGGTACTTGACAATGTGAACGTGAATATTGCCCGGGGCGAAGTGGTTACTATAGTGGGGCCAAGCGGTGCCGGGAAAACGACGTTGCTGCAAATAATGGGTACGCTGGATAGACCCGATGAAGGCTGTGTGCTTTATGACGGTGAAGACGTGATGCGTTTTAAGGAACGAGAATTGGCTCGATTCCGTAATCGTAATATCGGTTTTGTGTTCCAATTTCATCAATTGTTGCCTGAATTTACTTTGCTTGAGAATGTGTCAATCCCCGCTCTGATAGGAGGAGCTAAACGAAAAGAGACAGAAGAAAGAGCAAAGGAATTGCTGGATTATTTAGGATTGTCGGGGCGATTGGGACATAAGCCTGCCGAATTGTCGGGAGGGGAATGCCAGCGTGCTACAGTGGCACGTGCATTGATTAACCGTCCGGCTGTGGTACTTGCCGACGAACCCTCGGGCAGCCTTGATACTCAGAACAAGCAGGAACTCCACAAATTGTTCTTTAAGTTGCGTGATGACATGAAACAGACTTTTGTGATTGTGACTCACGATGAGACGCTTGCCGGTGATGCCGATCGCGTGTTGCGTATGTGCGATGGCAGAATAGTAGGGGATGAGATAAAATTATAGTATTGATATGAAAATAATTAAATACATATTGGTGATAATCTCGGCGGTGATTTTTGCCGCTTGCTCGGATGAAGACGAAAGTTTTGCTTATGGCGATTTCAGCTATGAGTTAGTGACTTATTCCGGTGAGGGGGAAATCGGGTCGGTGTTTACGTTCCGTTCTTATAACGATTCACCTCTGATAACGTTGAATGCGTCTAATGTGAAATATCCCGGTATGCCTGTGGGGCAACGCTTACTGCTTAATTATGTGGTGGACGATGATTTGGGTGGGAATTGCTTGACTGTGACAGTTAAAGGACTCTCAAAAGTGAATACTGATACTATATCGGTTTTGCCACAGGAAAAAATCGACGAGCTGAAAATGGAAGATGTGAAACTCAAGAGCGTGTGGCGAACAGGTAATTACCTAAATATAAGATGCCAGTTGCTTTACACCGAAAAACCTCGTCAAATGTTCCTTGCCACTACGGGAAGACCCGATGCCTCGGGCAGAATTGATTGTTATCAAATTCAGAATCTGATGGATGCGCACACCTATTATTGGATAGAAACATATTTCAGCTATTATATAGAGCCTGTATGGAGTGTGGCAGACTGTAGCTCGGTGAGGTATCATGTAAATGATTTGACCTACCCCGATGTCAAATACTATGATTTTTTTAAGAACTAAAACAACAAATTATATAAATAAAAGATATGAGCAATAATTCAAACCAGCAGAAAAAAGAAATAAGTATAGAAATGTCGCCCGAAGTAGCACAAGGGAAGTATGCTAATCTGGCTGTGATTTCTCACGGACCATCGGAATTTTTTCTTGATATGATATGCGTAGCTCCAAATATCCCGCAGGCGAAAGTTCAAAGTCGAATTGTGATGACGCCCGAAAATGTTAAGCAATTGATGTTTGCTTTGCAGGATAATGTGCGAAAATATGAAGAAACTTTCGGCGAAATAAGACCGAAACAACCTAAAGGGGGAACAGCTCCGCTAAATCCATTTGGTGTGAACTGATTCGGACTATTGTATATTTTAGAAAAAATGAATAAAAGGCATTAATAGGAATTTTTATGGAAAATCCATTGTATATATATAATACGCTTTTTCGCAAGAAGGAACAATTTATTCCGTTGAATCCTCCTCATGTGGGAATGTATGTGTGTGGACCTACTGTTTATGGTGATGGTCACTTAGGACACGCTCGTCCTGCCATAACATTCGATATATTCTATCGCTACTTGTTGCACTTGGGATATAAGGTGCGTTATGTGCGTAATATCACCGATGTAGGACACCTTGAACATGATGCCGACGATGGAGATGATAAGATTGCTAAAAAAGCACGTCTTGAGAATCTTGAACCAATGGAAGTGGTTCAGTATTATCTGAATCGCTATCATAAGGCAATGGATGCGCTTAATGTATTACCTCCGAGCATCGAGCCTCACGCTTCGGGGCATATAATAGAGCAAATAGAATATATCAAAACCATACTTGATGCCGGATATGCTTATGAAAGTAATGGCTCGGTGTATTTTGATGTGCCTAAGTATAATAAGGATTTTAATTACGGTAAGTTGTCGGGGCGTAATATCGACGAATTGCTGAATACCACTCGTGCTCTTGACGGACAGACTGAAAAACGTAATCCTGCCGATTTTGCATTATGGAAAAAAGCTGCTCCGGAGCATATAATGCGTTGGCCGTCTCCTTGGAGTGACGGTTTTCCGGGCTGGCACTTGGAATGCTCTACTATGGGTACAAAGTATTTGGGTGATACGTTTGATGTACATGGCGGAGGAATGGACTTGATGTTCCCGCATCACGAATGTGAAATAGCTCAATCGGTGGCGCATTCGGGACACGATGCCGTGCGCTACTGGATGCATAACAACATGATTACCATAAACGGACAAAAGATGGGTAAGTCATTAGGTAACTTCATTACGCTTGACGAGTTCTTTACCGGTAATCACAAGTTGCTCGAACAGGCTTATTCTCCCATGACGATACGATTCTTTATTCTTATGGCTCATTACCGCGGTACTGTGGACTTTTCTAATGATGCACTTAAGGCGGCTGAAAAGGCATACGACCGCATGATGGACGGATGGAAACGCTTGAATGAATTGAAAGCGGGAGAATCTACCACCGTGGATTTGAATGTGGATGAATTAGGCAAGAAGTGCTATGAGGCGATGAATGACGACCTGAATACGCCTATGGTGATAGCCAATCTGTTTGACGCTTGCCGAGCCATTAATCTTGTAAACGATGGAAAAGCCACGATTTCTCAGGCCGATTTGGACAAGTTGAAGAACCTTTTCAATATATTTTTGTTTGATATATTAGGGGTACGTGATGTGGCGTCTTCGGGTGATGTGAACCTGAAACCATACGAAGAAGCAGTGGATTTATTGTTGCAGATTCATAAGAATGCAAAAGACAACAAGGACTGGGCTACAAGCGACCTTATTCGCAATCGTCTTGCCGAAATAGGCTTTGATGTGAAAGACACTAAAGACGGTTTTGAATGGAAAGTGAAATAGGCTTGGAAGTCTGGGTAATTAGAAGATATGGTAAATAAGTTTATTTTTATGTTGGCGGTTGTGGCGGGGGCTGTTGCTTGCCGATCAACCGCAACTGATTCGGGACAGGCTGTTGGCGATAACGAGGCAGCAACGGTCGATGTATATGTGGGAAAACTTCCTGCAGCCGATGGTCCGGGTGTTATATATGAACTTGCTATTGAAAAGGATAGTTTATATGTGCTAAAAACGACCTATATTGAAGCGGTTGATGGTCGTGACACTACTTTTGTTTCAAAAGGTAGAGTTGAGAAGGATTATGTTGAGGCAGAATATCCAAGAGGTTCTTATGAACTTTTGAAATTAGAAGAAGGGAATGAGATTATTCATTTTGAAGTTATCAACGATAGTACATTATGTTTGTTGAATGAGAATCGGGATTTACCTGAAAATGAATCGCTATATTACATTCATAAATCAAAATAGAATAATGTAATCAAGTGGCTGTCTAACTTTCGTTGTTAGGCAGCCTCCTTTTATTGTCTTTTCGGTATCAAGAATGTGAGGGGGATGTGTAGGCGGGATTCCCATGAGTTTTCGTCATGTGCATGTCCGGGAAATACCTGAGTGCTGAAATGCTCTTTGTCCCAGCCTTTTTCTGTGAAAATGTTGTCTATAAGGGGCTGGAACGGAATATAGAATTCATCGATCGTCTTATCTCCTCTGTCCATATATATGAGGCGGCTGTTTGTCTCTGGTAGATAATCGTTAAGGTAATCCCGTAGAGCTTTTGCCCAAATAGGAGCTTCTTCTTTGCTCCCGTTAAGAACCATCGGAGAATGTGTGGATATGCAGCCTGCTCCGCCGAATATCTCAGGATATTCGCATATTGCGTATAGCGAAATAAGACCACCCATGCTTGAACCCATTATAAATGTATTATCGACATCTGTTAGAGTAGAATAATTCTTGTCAATGAATGGTTTAAGTTCAGTGACGATAAATTTCAGGTATTTGTCGGCTATGAACTCTTTTATATCATATTTGGCAAGCAATGTGTCACCTGCCGGGATATAGTCTAAGGCTTTACGCGGCATATAGTCATAAAGTCGTCCGGTGGGGTGATTGTCGATGCCTACCACGATGAAAGGACGTGTGCGTTCATCGTTCTGAACGGCTTCGGCTACGCTGTCTACATTCCAACTTTGCTTGTTCCATGATGTGTTCTTGTCAAATAGCATTTGCCCATCGTGCATATATAATACGGCATATTTTGGCTCAGTAGCAAAAAGGTGTGGTGATGAATAAAAATGTTATCTTTGCAGTCATATGGAAACACAGATATTAGAACAATTAGCGAGAATCGTATTGCCCAAAGAGATACTCGAACGCTTTTCGATCGTTAAAATTGAAACA
>JAFUKL010000038.1 GCA_017473615.1 Muribaculaceae bacterium
AAACAACCGTGAATCGGCAATTCGCTCTCATGATGCACACAATTTAAAGGTTAAGAACAAACACACCTCCTTGCTACAACAAATTTAAGCATTCACAGCTAAAATCACAACAAAATCTCGAAATAAAATAAAAACAATTTCGAAATTTTTTATAGTGTGTCAATGGAGCCGGAGGGTATGTTATACCTTGCTCGAGGAATGTGGTTTAGCGGAGGAATTTGGGAGCAGTGAAGAGTAGACCGAAACTTACGCCGAAATTCCAGTTTTTACTGGGGTAACTCAGATAATTGCCGTAGATGCTGAATGATGCGAACGAAAGGTTGTAGACAAGTGAGGTTTCTCCCATGTAGCTCAGATTGTCAAACCATTTTCCGTATTCGGCTTTAAGTTTGGTGTTCTCTGTTATTTTCCTAAAGGGTGAAAATAGGTAGAACTCGGTGCGGAACTGGAAATTTTCAGCTATTTTGATTAATGGGATTATACCTCCTGCAATATATGAGTTGGCTCTGAATGCGGGATTAAAGTAGTTACTTGTGGCAGGAGTGGGGCAGAATGCCGGTGCTTGTACAATGTTTGCAGTATAGTTGTCAACGAGCCTTTTGGTTGAGGCTAATGCATTAAAACGTGTGCCGAGTATAAAACGGTTGCCTATGGGAAAGTAACTTTCGATGTCAAGTTCGGCATCAATCCATGACAGCTTTTTATATTCACCTGATATTTCAATGTCGTTGTTAGGAGCCGGCTTAAATTCGTAATTTCCGGTCATACCGCTTGCTTGCAGAGATAGTTTGCTTCCTGATGTAGGGTAAAGTTCATGGTTTAATGAATTGCGCTCGATGGCGATTTTAATTTGTCCGAGCCTGTATGTCGCCTTGTCTTGTTTTGCTGAAGTGTAATCTATTATGTTAGACTGATAGAAATGGTCTTTCAAAGCACCATAGGCGATACTTGCGTCGAGTTTAGCTTTTCTACCTATAGCCATAGCGTATGATAGCCTTATGTGGTTATCATAATTGATGATGAATGTGGGAAGTTCATCGCTATAGAAAAGCATGTCGCTTTCATAAAATTTTTGTTTTGATGCGACCGCTGAAATGCCAATGTATGACGGGATGCGAGTGCGCAGTGATATTTTAGCTCCGGTTTCACCTGCATAATATGATTGACCCAACCATGCTTTGATACCTGCATCAAAAGAATTTAGACTCAGAGTACTGTATCTTGCGCCGAGATACATCATGCTGTTGGTAGATGAAGTAAGGAAACCGCCTATACCTGCATAATAGTTGTCTTTAGGCGTGGCTTTCAGGTTGAGCGTGAATTTCTTTGTCGAATCGTTGTATGTAGCTGTCGGTATGAGGTCTTTAAGTTTTTTTGACGAAATTGCGTGGTAGTATGAAATCTTGGCATCTTCAATATCGAAGTTTGAACTATCTTTGAATTTGAACAGCTGTTCAATGTATTCGTTTTGCATGCTGTTGCCTGTGCCGGTAACATTTACGTTGTCAAAAACGATTTTGGGTGTCTTGCTTTTGAATGTATTTCGAGCTATTGCACGCGATTCCTTTGATATGCGGGTGTCTATTCTTCCTTTAATGGAGTCTATGAGTTCCATTGTGTGGTCGTAACCTATTTGATATATGGTTTTTGCCTTGTTGAAGTCAAGAAGTCCGAATTCACTCAGGTTTAGATTCATCCTCACGCCTAATGAGTCAGGAATTACCGTTCCATGGTCTTGTATAACCATTGCTTCCACTTGGTCTACAAGGCTGTTTACATCGACTTTTGAGCTTGCTGTAGACACATCGATGCCTATAATAAATTCCGGAGCAAAGTCCTTGCGCATCACATCTACCGGAAAGTTGTCGTAGATACCTCCGTCGAAAAGCGGGATTCCGTTGCTGTAAATCGGTTTGAATACAATGGGGAACGACATGGAAGCTCTTATTGCATTGCCAAGGTCTCCGTTGCTGCACACTAATTTGCGCTTGTTGAACACATCGGATGCAACACACCTGAATGGGATATAAAGGTTGTTGAAGTCGCCTTTGCATTGTGCAGTATAAGCAGAGAATAGTTCCATGAATGCAAAATTCATGGGGATAGGATTGATTAAGCTTGCCGGAATGATTCCTGATGATTGTTTTGTAGTGTCGCGCAAGGCGAAATTTATGGTGGCAAATGCCGGGGTAGCTGTACTTTTGTCAAAGTAATAAGTTAAATCAGGATTTATCACACCGGTCGACCAGTCGGCGAATTCTTTTGATATGAGCAGATTCATCATTTCCTGCGGCGTATATCCTGCCGCATACAATCCACCGACAATAGCTCCCATCGAAGTCCCTGTGACATAGTCGATAGGTATATCATTGTCTTCCAATGCCTGTATCACTCCAATGTGGGCTATACCTTTGGCTCCTCCGCCGCTAAGAACCAGACCGACCGTCCGGGCTTGCAGCATACTGACCGATGTAAGCAGTATTGTGAAAATGCAGATTACTAATCGTTTCATGTCTTGTAGAACTTAGTTGAATATGTACGGTTAATACAGTTTATTGCTGCTGTCGGTGATAAAAGAGTCTTTAAATCCCATGAAATATAACACTCCATCGATGCCGATGGTTGAAATACTTTGCTTTGCGCCTGCCTTGACTTTGGGCTTTGCATGATAAGCAATACCAAGACCGGCTATAGACAGCATGGGTAAATCGTTGGCTCCGTCTCCTACGGCGATTGTCTGAGCGATATTCACATTTTCTACTTGTGCAAGAAGACGCAACAATTCGGCTTTTCGCTTGCCGTCAACTATATCACCTACATATCTGCCTGTCAATTTCCCATCTATGATTTCAAGTTCGTTGGCATAAACATAGTCTATTCCGAACTTTTGTTTCAAGTAGTTTCCGAAATAAGTGAAACCACCCGAAAGGATAGCAATTTTGTAACCGGTACGTTTGAGTACAGTCATAAGTCGTTCTATACCTTCTGACATGGGCAGATTCTCGGCGATGTCACGCATGACGCTTGCATCAAGTCCTTTAAGTAATGCTACACGTTGTGTAAAACTTTCTTTGAAGTCTATTTCTCCGCGCATAGCCGATTCGGTAATCGCTTTAACCTCGTCGCCTACGCCTGCACGCATGGCAAGTTCGTCGATGACTTCGGTCTCAATGAGGGTAGAATCCATGTCAAAACAGATAAGTCGACGACTGCGGCGGTATATCGTGTCTTCTTGCATGGAAACGTCAAATTCAAGTTCGGATGCAAGTTCCATAAGTTCCTTTTGCATTTTAGCCTTGTCGATAGGTGTGCCTCGCACGGAAAATTCTATACATGATTTATCCATAGCCTCTTCACCT
Source organism: Muribaculaceae bacterium (assembly GCA_017473615.1). Classification (GTDB taxonomy): domain Bacteria; phylum Bacteroidota; class Bacteroidia; order Bacteroidales; family Muribaculaceae; genus RGIG4576. The sequence continues at coordinate 3,360 of JAFUKL010000038.1, forward strand.
TCATGCAATGGCATTCTTCCGGTGAGACGTTGTATTGCATCGATATTCAACTCTTGTTCAGCAACAATACGTGAAACTGCCGCAATCTGTTTAGCTGTGATACGTCTTCCGAGGATAGTGAGTATCCATCGGTGTTTACCTTGCCGGTTAACCCATTCGTTATATGCTTCTATTGTGATAGGTGAGAATCTTATAGATACATTCATTTCGCCGGCTTTGAAAAGCAATTCCTTCATGATGTTGCCACTTTGTTCACTTGTGGTTTTGAATAATATACCGAGAGATAGTGTGTGGTGAATATCTGCTTGACCTATGTCGAGTATTGATGCATCGTATTTGCCCAGAATCTCGGTTAAAGCCGAAGTCAGACCCGGTCGATCCTTGCCGGATATATTAATGAGTATTAACTCAAGGTCGTTTGTTTCCATAATTTGATATAAAATTTAAACAGCTAAAAACTTCTTAATATTTCTTCAAATTTAGTGATATTTTTTTAATTCACATATTATAAGAAGTCGTTTTGAATTATATTTAATGAGATATTTTGTTGCTGCAAAAGATGTTTCCGGATTCTCTGAGTCTTTTTAAGGCATCTTATCATCTGTAACATTTGGAAACATCCGTGATAACCTGCGCAATTTGAAGAAAAATCCATTACAAAATGTTCCTTAAAATAATCTCGAAATAAAATCAAAACAATTTCTAAAAGTATGTTAATGAGAACCGGTGTGTTTTTAATATTTGAAATAAGGCGGCGAAATGTTAATTTTAAAGCTGAATAGGGCTTTGTGAATACGTTTAAACTGCTGTTATGTCTTGCGGTTAACATTATAACCAAAAATGTGTTTAACTGTTAATTGTGCTTGCTGTGGGAGGCTTTTTAATGGATTGCTTTTCAGAGTGTTGTGCAGGCGTTAACATGTGTGGATGTTGCCGGATAAAATATTTTGTTATATCTTTGCCGTGAAAATGTGCGTTAATAGGAGAATGAGAATTTTTTAGATAGCGCACTAAAGCCGAAAATCGGCGCAGGTACCGGCAAAAGAGATTGTAATGGTATCTTAGTTGTGAACTAAAATGCAGATAATGAAGAAAACAGTTTTAAAGATTGTGACTGTGTGTCTGTTCTTGGTTTTTCTTTCTGCTTATAATTCCAATCCTACCGATAATAGATTGGGGTGTTATGCGCCTAACTTCAATGTAGAGAATGAAAATGGAGAGATGGAGCTGCAGCAGAAGAAAGGAAGATATGTTTTGTTGTCGTTTTGGAAATCTAATGATGCTAACTCTCGTGTGGCAAATATGATGTATGACAGAACAGTAAGAAATCTTGAAGGGATAGATTATGTGGCTGTTAATTTCGATACTTCCTATGGGGTGTATCGTGAGATAGTGAAAAATGACGGTCTCGATTCCACAGCGCAATTCTATGACTTGGGAGGAGTGAAATCCCTATTGTATTCGCGTTATGAATTAGCCCGAGGTATGAAATCTTTTTTGCTTGATAAGTCAGGAAAGATAATTGCAGAAAATCCTGATGCAAAAGAATTAGAGGCGTTAATTCGTGAGAATTAAAAAGTTGAGTTTTGATAAAAGAGGGTGCGCCCGTAGTCATTTGACTATGGGCGCATCTGTTTTATCGATTATCTTGAGATTTTTATCTGATTCTGATAACTTTACCTACTTTCAGTGTTGATGTTTTTTTCAGACCGTTCAAGCGACACAAGCGGTTAACTGTAGTACCATGTCGTGCGGCTATTTTTCCAAGGCTATCCCCTTTACGTATTCTATAGGTTGATTTTCCTGAATATTTGCCTTTGCTTGATTTGTATCTTGAAGAAGGTGAATAGTCGCGTGATTTCTTAAATGTACGCTTGTCGAAAGTGTAAGTATCGGTGTGCGTAGTTTTATTCTCGAAATCGAAAATAGCAGCAGGGTTTATTGCATATCCCATATATCTGGTCTCGAAATGCAGATGCGCACCGAAACTGCGTCCTGTGTTTCCTCCAAGGGCAATAGGTTGTCCCACTTTAACGTCTTGTCCGTCTTCTACCAAGAATTTTGACAAGTGTCCATATACGGTTTCAAGTTCGTTTTCGTGTCGTAGTATGATGTAATACCCGTATCCTCGGCGTTCGTAGTTGGTTAAGCGTACACGTCCGCTGAATGCCGCATAAACGGTGTCGCCCGTTTGTAGCTTAAGGTCTATACCTTTGTGCATGCGTCTGAAACGCGGACGGTAGCCGTATGGTGACGTGACTCTGCCCGGACAAGGTATGTGGAATTTGCTTACATCGATGACTTTAGTGTCGGGGACATTGGCTGGGTTATATGGATTGACTAATTTACTGTCCCATCCTTCTGTATAAATGTCCATTTCCGGCTCTTCTTCTTCGATCCATTGGTTGGCGAAAATTTCAGTTTCCGTCAACTTTATTTGATCCTGTACCTTTGATTGGTATGCAAGCAGGCGTGCATGGGTCTTGTTGTAGTCGGAAACAGATTGCAGGTTTTGACTTTCGGCTCTTTGCGTTGTGCAAATAGCTGAAACAGCAGTAATTCCTATTGCAATAAGTTTCAAAAAATTCATCTTTTTCAATATCTTTTTATAATTCCTGCGCTTTATATCTCATCGGAGGCATAAAGCAAATTCATTGAGGCAGGAGTATAGTCGAATATTTCATCGGGCTTGAAGAAACGAGCCAACTCAATCTTCGCATTTTCTACAGAGTCGGATGCATGGATTATGTTTTCTTGTCCGCTCATGCTGAAATCGCCCCTGATTGTTCCGGGGGCGGCATTCCTGCCGTTAGTAGCTCCTGTCATTGTGCGTACTACCTGCACCGCATCTATTCCTGCAAGGCACATCACAATAACCGGTAGTGCTTTCATCGAAGTTTTAATCCTATTGAAAAATGGTCGCTCTATAAGGTGTGCATAATGCTCATCTAATACAGCATCGGTTAGTTGTATCATTTTCATTCCGGCTATTATCAATCCTTTGTTGGTGAATCGTGTGATAACTTCACCGGCAATTCCTCGCCCCATAGCCGATGGTTTAAGTATAACTAAGGTCTTTTCCATGATTGTTCTTTAGGTTTAAAACTTTTTCAAAGTTAGTGAATAAAATCCGTAATAAAAAACGATAAATTAAAATAGATGATTGTGCTATTTGTCCGATAAAATCTGCGAGTTGTGTCAATGTGTTGAGTTATAGGGTTTTATCTTTGTGTGTGAATTTGGGTGTTTATAAATAATTAACTATATTTTAGATGGTTACATTACAAACATATAGGTTGTTAATTCAACTTATAAGGCTCCAATTGGCTTGTTTGCGGAAGAGGAAAGCAAGTTGTTGGGTAAGTTTCTTGTTTTCGGGTAGTCGTAGCTCAGGGTCTTTGTCGAGGATTTCGGATGCCGCATCTCGTGCAAGTTGGATAATTTGTCCGTCATGAGCCAGATTGGAAATTTTCAAGTTGAATGCAATACCGCTTTGTTGTGTTCCTTCCATATCGCCCGGACCTCTGAGTTTCATGTCTTCTTCAGCCACAATAAAACCATCGTTTGTTTCAGTCATGACATTCAGGCGATGTCGTGTGTCTTTACTTAACTTCTGGTGTGACATGAGGATACAATATGACTGGTCGGCTCCGCGTCCCACTCTTCCTCGAAGTTGGTGAAGTTGAGCCAATCCGAAACGTTCAGCGTTCTCTATTACCATAACCGTTGCGTTGGGGACGTTTACTCCCACTTCAATCACGGTGGTGGCAACAAGGATGTCAGCTTTATGGCTTACAAACAATTGCATTTGATAGTCTTTTTCTGCGGGTCGCATTTTGCCGTGTACGAAACATACCCGATAGCTTGGGAAAGTTTCTTTAATGATTTCATATCCGTCTTCAAGATTGCGAAGATCTGATTTTTCGCTCTCTTGGATAAGCGGATAAACAATATAGATTTGTCTGCCCAGCTTTAACTGTTCTCCGATAAATCGGTAGACCGATTGACGGTGGTTGTCAAAACGTAATACGGTAGTGACAGGTTTGCGTCCCGGAGGTAACTCGTCTATTACCGATACGTCAAGATCTCCGTAAACGGTCATTGCAAGAGTTCTTGGAATAGGGGTTGCTGTCATCACCAAAATGTGTGGCGGTGTACTGTTCTTTTTCCACATTTTTGCACGTTGAGCCACACCGAAACGATGTTGCTCGTCTATTACCACTAAGCCGAGATTATGAAAATTTACAGTATCTTCCAATACTGCATGTGTTCCAATCAATATGTCGAGTTCACCGCTGAGTAATTGGGTGTGTATGATGTCTCTTTCCGACTTCTTGGTGGAGCCGGTGAGAAGAGCTGTTTTTATACCGATTTTGGTCAGCATTTCACTTACTGTAGTGTAATGCTGTGTAGCAAGTATTTCGGTTGGTGCTATTATACATGCCTGATAGCCGTTGTCTAAAGCTATCAGAGTTGACATGACAGCCACAAGAGTTTTTCCGCTGCCTACATCTCCCTGCAGTAAACGGTTCATTTGTCTGCCACTGCCCATGTCTTTGCGTATTTCCTTAATAACTCTTTTCTGGGCTTCGGTGAGTTCAAAGGGTAGGGCGGTATTATAAAAATTATTGAAATGTTCGCCTATGCGTGTAAATTGGAATCCGACGATCTTGATGCTGCGTGATTTTGCAAATCTCAAGATATTCAGTTGCAGGAAAAATAATTCATCGAATTTGAGCCTCAGTTGTGCCCGCTGTAAGTCATGAATGGAACGAGGCTTGTGAATATTGTTCAGTGCATCATGCAACCCCATAAGTTTGTTGCGTTCAAGGATTTCTTTTGGAAGAGTTTCTTCGATGCTTTTAATAGATGACAGAAGGTTCTCTTCAAGTTGTTGTATCGTGCGTGAGGATACAGCACGGTTGCGCATTTTTTCGGTCAAGGTGTATACGCCGCGTAGACCTTTGGGTTCTGCATCCGGCTTGAAATCCTCTATCTCGGGGTGTGAAATGCTGTAACGGGAGTTGAATAGTGTGGGTTTGCCGAAAATAATGTATTCCTTTCCTGTGTGCAGTGACTCTTTCATGCGTTTCACCGAATTGAACCACACCACCTCTATTGTGCCTGTGCCATCCCCAAAAAGTGCATGTAAGCGCTTTTTTGCTCCTTCCCCCTGCTCTGCAAAAGTGATAAAATGACCTTTAAGTTGAATCGATGGCATCTCACCTGAAATTTCATTGATTTTATGGATGTGAGTTTTATCGATGTATCGAAAAGGTAAATAATACAGTAAATCGTAGTATGTGTGTATGTCCAGTTCTTTGGCGAGCAGTTCGGCACGTTTTGGACCTACACCTTTCAGGTATTTTATGTCAAGATGTACTATATCATTCATTTTTCAGTAACTCTTCGGCTATTATTAAATCTATCGAATGCGTAATTTTGATGTTTCTCGGACTACCCTTTATGAGGGTTACAGAGTGTCCCGCTGTTTCAACGACAGATGCATCATCGGTAAAAACGTTGGAATATTCGGCTGTGTATGCCGATTTCAGGATGGATGCTTTAAAAGTTTGCGGAGTTTGTACTGCTCTTAGAGAGGCTCTCGGTAATACCTTCGATGTGTTTCCGGCATTCTCAAGTTGCCGTATGGTATCGGTAGTCTCGATTGCAGGGATGGCACTTCCGTGAGCGAGAGCTATAGTATAGGCGTTTTCGATAATCTCATCAGATACAAGTGGACGCACTCCATCGTGCACGGCTATCAAGTCGTTTTCTTCGATGGTGATTGTGTCAAGTGCATTCTTGACCGACTCAAACCGGGTGTTACCACCGGTTACAATAGTGTGAGGAATGTTGAACTTGTGCATTTTGCATAAGTTCTCCCATTCGTTTCTCTGCGCTGCCGGCAAAACGACTATGATGACATTGCTGTGTTCTGCAAATTTGTTTATTGTGTGCATCAGTACCGGTTTGCTGTTTAGCGGAAGGAATTGTTTGGGAATTTCGCTCCCGAAACGAGAACCTTTTCCACCTGCTACTATTATTGCATATTTGGTCATTTTGCTAATTTCCTTCTTGGTTTCTTTTGTGCAAAATAAGTAAAAAGTAAGGTTATAAAAAAATTAAAAAGCGGCTTTTTCACAAAGTCGCTTTTTAGGTCTTCAATAGGTATAATTTTTTTAAGGTAAAAAAGATTGTTTTAGGTTTACGGCGCAAATATACACCCATAATTTTGTTTGGGGCAAATAAAAAAATATGTTTTAAAATATGTTTTTGGATGACCTTATTACGATGTGAAAAATCTTGTGAGGCTAATCTGTTGATTGATAGTGGTGTGGAAGTTTTTTCTTGCATTGGTTAAATGATGTTAATTTACTTTCTTTTTTTGATTTTAATACGGAATTTCTTAATTGTCTTCTTTAGGTGGTATGTGTTTTTGCTGAAAAATATTGCGTGGCAGCTAATGTTTTGCCACTCTTAATATGAAAAAATGGCAATATGGTTGTGTTGATGTAGCAAATTGTCGGCAGTAGCTGCGTTGTGTTTTATTAACAATCTTGCCTTTTTATTTGTTATTCTGTGTAGTATTTGACGGAAAGAGTGTTTCCGTCAAATACGGCGTATGAGAATTTGTCTATCCAGTCGCCAAGTACAATGCAACGTGTATTATCATTTATTTTTTCATCGGCGGCAATATGTAAATGCCCGAAAATGTAGAAATCTGTTTCGGGATGCTCGGCAGAATGTTCTTTAGCGAAATTTACTATATTATTAAGACTGCATTTCAGTTGTTCTGCTGATTTTCCACCAGTTTTCCGGCTGTGGCTTGACCAGTTGTGGGCGAAAGGTATGGTTAGCGATGACGGTAACATCGAGTATAGGGCTTGGCAGAATTTGTTGCGAAACAGATGCCGGATAAATCGGAATGAAAGTTTGCGTTTACCTACGGCATCGCCGTGGTTTAAGAAAAAACGCTTTCCGAGAATGCTTTTCTCCATGATTCCATCTATGACTTCTATGCCGAGTTCTTGCGGCAGGTAGTCATAAATCCATATATCGTGGTTTCCTATGAACCAGTGGATTTTAATGCCTTTATCGGCAAGCTCGGCTATTTTGCCGAAGAATCTGATAAATCCTTTGGGTACGACATATTTGTATTCATACCAATAATCGAGAATGTCGCCCATGAGATATATTTCATCGGCATTATCCTTTATGGAGTCAAGAAAATCTACTACCCGCATTTCTGCTTTGCGCGGATTCTCATAATATTTTGCTCCAAGATGAAAGTCGGAAAGAAAATAAACCGGTTTGCTCATGCCGTATCTGTAAATGTTTTTCGTTCTTCGGTGTTTAAAGGAATCCGAGTTCGAGTTTAGCCTCTTCACTCATCATGTCTTTGTCCCATTCCGGTTCAAAGACCAATTGTACGTCAAGACTTTTCACCCCCTCTATGCTCTCTACTTTCATGCGGATGTCCTCCATTAGAAATTCCGATGCGGGGCATGACGGTGCTGTTAAAGTCATGTCAATGCGCACATGCCCGGTGTCTTGAACATCTATATTATAAATAAGCCCGAGGTTGTACACGTCCACCGGAATTTCGGGGTCGAATACTGTTTTGAGCATTTTTACTATGTCTTCCTCTATACGTAGTTTGGTTTCTTCGTTCATAATGTTGCAAAGTTAAGAAATTTGTCCGTTAAATTGTTATTATAAGGAAGAAAGTGTTTTAAAGTTTTTCAAAAATAAGAATCTGTTTAAAATTTTCTTGAAATTTTTATTATAGTTCTACTTGGGACAAGATTCGGATTCTTTAAGGCTCTTTTGGTTGTCTTTTTTATCAAATTGCTTGGAAATAGCTCGCTATTATCTGCGCAATTTGATGAAAAAATCCATTCCAAAATATTCCTTAAAATAATCTCGAAATAAAATTTAAACAGATTCTAAATTTAGACGATTTCTTTAAGTTGTTAATTTGTAGATTGTGAAAAAGTATTTATATTTGTGCAAAATATAACTAAAAATTAAAATGTTATGAAGATAAAAAGATTACTATTAGCAGCGATGGCTGTTGTTCTTATGAGTTCTACTGCTTATGCCGGAGGTTTTAAATTTGGTGTAAAAGTCGGTACGGCAATTAATAAATTGCATTTTGATAAGAATGCTGCAGTTGAAGATTTGACAAATTCAAAAAATCGTGCAGGGTTGACCGCAGGACTTATGTGTGAATTTACAGTACCAGTAATAAACCTTGGTTTTGATGCTTCGGTGATGTATGTTCATCGTGAATCTCTCAAAGATGGTGAAGGCAATAAATTAAATCGTGATTATATTGAAATACCATTGAATCTGAAATATAAAATTGGTTTGCCTGTAGTGAGCAATATTATCACTCCTTATATATTTACCGGTCCGAGTTTTGCGTTCAAGACGGGAAAAAGCGAAATTGAAAATTTTGTAAAAGCAAAAAAATGCGATGTGGCATGGAATTTCGGTCTTGGTGTGGAACTTGTTAAACATTTGCAGATTGGCGCAAGCTATGGTATAGGTTTGACTAAGACACTACAAGTGGCAGGGATGGCAGAAGACGGGGCTAATATAGATGGCAAAAACAAATATTGGACTATAACGGCTGCATATCTCTTCTAAGAAGATGTAAAATCAAGTTAAAAAGTATCGGCATTTTCATCCTTACGACTATGGTTGGAGGTGGAAATGCCGATTTTTTTTGTGGTTACAATAAAATATCTTAGATTTGCACAAGATTTAAAACGATAGATTATTAAGATGAAGAAAATATTATCGGTATTGATGCTGTGTGTTGCCATGTTGGGAGCAAGCTCGGCAGTAGCGCAGTCTCGTTGGGGTGTGGTTGCCGGAGCTAATTTTTCCAATTTATCCTTTGACCAGAATCTGTTTACAGTAGATAAAGGAGTAGGGGCAACTGTGGGTGTAATGGGCGAATTGATGATGCCCGGTATAGGTTTCGGGTTTGATGCGTCGCTTTTGTATAGCCAAAAGGGTGCAAAGTTGCACATGGGCGAGCGTCCTGTGTGGGGATTGGATGGCTACGGAAAAGAAAATTGTATGCTTCATTATTTGGAAATACCATTACATTTGCGATTCAAGTTCAAGAATCTTAATGGATTGGAGAATGTGGTTATGCCGATATTATTTGCCGGTCCTGAGTTTTCATTCCTGCTGGGACACAGTAAAATAGATGCCATGAAATATGCCGGAGGAGAATTGGGACTGGATGTAGGAGTCGGATTTGAAATCTTGCGTAAAGTGCAGTTGAGCGCAAGCCGATGTTGGGGATTAAGTTATGCCTTGAAGACCAAAGTACTCGATGATTTCAGCGCAAAGAACCGCGCTTGGAAGATTTCTGTAACATACTTATTTTAAATAAATGAAATAGAAATATGTAGAGACGGTATTTATTCTGTCTCTACATTAATTTTATAATAGAGGTTCTTTATTAATAAAACTTATATTATGATACGATTTGCCGATGTGATTTTGCCTCTGCCGCTTTACAGCTCATTCACTTACCGTATACCGGAAGTGATTGATGATGTGAAGATCGGTAGTCGTGTGCTGGTACCTTTCGGACGAAAGAAATATTATACGGCAATCGTGATAATGGTTCATCATAATGAACCTAAGGAATATGAGGTTAAAGAAATTTCGGCATTGTTGGATGATACCCCGATTGTCAGACATCCTCAATTGAAGTTCTGGGCATGGATTTCGGAATATTACCTATGCTCGCAAGGTGATGTGTTTAAGGCGGCAGTTCCTGCGGGTCTGAAGGTGGAGAGTGAGACCGTGATAGCTATAAATCCGGATTATGAAGATACCGATACGTGTAAATTAAGTGAGCGCGAACGCATCGTCTACGACTTGATAAGTTCGCGTGATAAGGTACAGCTGAATGAAATTTCCGGAGCTACAGGTTTCAGAAATGTAGGAGCATTGGTAAGCCGTATGCTTGACAAGGGGGCTGTTTTTGTTGCTGAAAAAGTGGTTGACAATTATCGCCCTAAGACCGAGACGCTTATTTCTTTGAATTTAAAGCATGGGGATGAAGCGGGGTTGCATCGATATTTTGACATGGTTCACCGCAGTGCAAAACAGGAGGCTCTCCTTTTGGCATATCTGGACTTGTCGAGATGGTTGCAATCCGGTGAACCGCGTGAAGTGAAGAAAGAAGAATTAATGGCGAGAGCCGATGTGTCACAGGCTGTATTGAGCGGGGTGATAGCAAAAGGTGTGTTAAGACAATATAAAAAAGAGATTAACCGATTTGCCAATAGAGTAATGCGTGTTCAGGAAAAGCCACGTCTCAGTGACGAACAACTGCGTGCATTGAATGAAATAAGGGAATCTTACAAGGAAAAGAATATAACATTGTTACACGGGGTTACTTCCAGTGGGAAGACTTCTGTATATGTACACCTGATTGACGAAGTGCTACGCAAGGGTAGGCAAGCTCTGTATCTTGTCCCGGAAATTGCGCTTACTGCTCAACTTACGAGACGACTGCAACAATTCTTCGGGGATAAGCTGATAATATATCATTCTAAATTCTCTGACAATGAGAGAGTGGACATCTGGAAGAAGTTGCTCAATAGCAGTGAACCATGTGTGGTGATTGGCGTGCGTTCTGCTGTATTTCTGCCATTTGCCGATTTGGGGCTTGTTGTAGTGGATGAAGAACATGACACAAGCTATAAACAGCAGGATCCAGCGCCTCGATATAACGGACGTAATGCAGCGATAGTATTGGCACAAATGCACGGAGCAAAAACATTGCTCGGCTCGGCAACTCCTGCCATTGAAACTTACCATAATGCGGAAACAGGACGTTATGGACTTGTATCGCTATTATCCCGGTATGAAGATATTGAAATGCCTGAAGTAGAGGTGGTGGACACTAAAGAGGCAAGGCGCAAGAAAGAGATGAACGGGATGTTTTCTGGCAGACTGATAGGGTTGTGCCGAAAAAGCCTTGATGCAGGTGAACAGGTGATTCTGTTTCAGAACAGGCGCGGCTATGCACCTATGGTGAGATGCAAACAATGCGAATGGATACCGAAGTGTGAGAATTGTGATGTTTCGCTCACTTATCACAAACATGTTAATTCTCTCTCTTGCCATTATTGCGGATATACGATACAATTGCCTTCGGTGTGTCCGGCATGTAAAATGCCGGCTTTAGAGATAGTGGGTTATGGAACTGAACGTATCGAGGATGAAGTGGAGACTGTGTTCCCGGGTGATAAAATAGCTCGTATGGACTTAGATACTACACGAAACAAGAATAGTTATGAGAAACTTATTGAAGATTTTTCGTCGCGCAAGATGAATATTCTTGTGGGTACTCAAATGGTGACAAAGGGACTTGATTTTGCCGGTGTAAGCACCGTGGGAATTCTTAATGCCGATACGATGATAAATTTTCCTGATTTCCGGTCGGACGAAAGAGCGTTTGATATGATGGAACAGGTGAGCGGACGAGCCGGAAGAAAGAGTAAGCAGGGACGTGTGGTTATACAGACGAGCGATGTCTCTCATCCGGTAATAGGATTTGTGAAGTCGCATGATTATGCCGGTTTTTATAAATATGAGTTGGGGGAAAGGCAGCGTTTCGGTTATCCTCCTTTTACAAAGATAATAAATATATATCTAAAGCATAGGGATGATAGTGTGCTGACCGAAATGTCGGTGCGATTCAGTAATATGCTGCGTGAAGTGTTCAGACATAGGGTGTTGGGACCCGAGGCTCCGATGGTTGCGCGAGTACAGAATTTCTACATCCGTCAAATAGTGCTGAAGATGGAGAATGAGGCATCTATGCCCAAGGTGAAGACTATATTGCGCAAGATATATGAAGATATGCTTACCGTAGACAGTCGTATGAAATCGGTAATCCTGTACTATGATGTTGATCCTATGTAGAAATGCGGTAAACTGAAATAACAACAAGCCCGGGTGTGATGATTCATCCGGGCTTGTTGTTGGTTTAAGAAAATTCAAAACGACTTCTTATCTTATCACTATTTTTTGAGTATGATTGTGACCGTTGCCATAAGAGATGGCAATCAGGTATATTCCATTAGCGCAGTTGGCGTTGAAACAGTTCTTGTCGTATGAGCCTATCAATTTTCCGCATGTGGAATATAAGTCGGCTTTTTCGATTTCCGGACCTAAAATTTTTATTGTATTACCATCGGTCAAAACTATTGGTTTATAGTCGGGCTGAATAGTTTTGTCGATACCCACTGCCATGTCGTTGTTTTTTGCTGTGATGGGGATAACTATATCGTTAGATTCCACATTGGATGTGGCAAGAGGAGAATGTAGCCTTAGGTAGGCGTTGTAGTTCACTCTTTTGTCATCGGGCTTAAATGTAACGGTAGCCGTAGCCGTTGTTGAGAACGGAGTGTTTTCTGAGATAGTTACATCAAATGCATCAGCATCAGTTCCCGTAACAGTGCCGTGCCATGAGCCGTGCAAATAATTTGCGTTGGTAATGGTGACGGTTTGTTGTGGTCTGTCGGTAGTAGCTGCTGCCGTCAAATCGATTTGTTGAACGTCGGTACTGAAACTTATAGCCGGATTTTCTACAGGATATTTGGAGAAAGCTGAGAAGTTGGATATCTTCTTTGTGTCATCACCTACAGTGGTCGGTTCTCCTGTGGAACTGTCCCACCGGCGATGATAATCGATAATGAATTTATATATATTGGCTTTTCTTGCTCCGCTGCTTCCTGTGGCTACTACTACATAAGCATTTACGTGACCGTAAGCATCCGGTTTTATAACAAAACCTTCCGGTTCACCGTATGTTCCGTCTATGCGTCCGTAGCTAAGTCGATAACGTTCTACATAGTTGTCTGTACGCCAATTGTATGTGGTAACAATAAGTGTAGGCTTCCCGGATTCGGTGCTGTTGCTTGCTGCATTTGAAACGCCTTCAAGCATATAGATGTAATCTCCGCATATATCGAAACTTTGGAATGACCAAGTTAAATATCCGTTATCGCCATTGATGTCGCTTTGAGGATAGTCAAGTTTGTTTAAAACCACTTTTTTGAATTTTGTCTTTGTTCCTTTCAAAGCGTCATCAAGGTCGTAGATATGATATGTGTTTTTTGTGCTGCTTGTGGTTCTCACGCATAGAAGACGTGATGTCTCATCCACGGCAGGATATTCGTTTTTGCTGTTGTTTACATCAAAATATACTACATCGCCGTCGGTGTTGCCGCTGCCATCGAAATTAATATCGGTTTCGGCTGCGAATTTAAAGCGTGCCGTTGCCGTGGATTTGTCATCTTCAGTTCCGTTGTCTTCGGCTTTTCCTCCTGCCCATATCCATAATTCGCCATCGCTATCTCTCACAAGGCACATATTCGTGCCGTGTCCCGCTTTGCCTACTTCCATTTTTTCTACGCTTGAAGAATAGGTGTGGGCATAACCGCTTATCCCGGTACATGGGATTCGTGTTACCACAAGCGGTTCGTGGTTACCGTTGGAGAATCCATATAGATTATTATATGTCGTAGTGCGTGTTCCGTTCATTACTTGCTGGAAATACATGTCACCCGTCTTGGTGTCGATGTCGAAACTTTGCAAAACGGTATTATCTCCAAGTGTGACATTGGTTGCATGATTGGTTTCTTCCACACTGTTAAGGGAACTTTTACCGAATGTGGAATAGGTGCCACCGAAACGAAAACGAGCGAAATGGCTTGCATAGATTTCTCGTTGCCCGAGACCGTCGTCAAGGGTTACGTGTGCATATTTATAGAAACGATTGTCGTAGTGGTTGTGAGCCAAATTATAACGCACGTTTTTTGTCGTTGTGGCATCGGCATATAGAATAAGATATTCTCCTGCTACATTTCCGGTGTTGGTAGATACGTATGATGTTTGATTTTTAAATGTATTATAATTGATGTTTATCCTTAGATTTTGGGGATCGACCAAGTTGGTACTGCCGGCACTGCCCGGGAATATTCTGATAGGGCAGAAATAGCTGCCTTGACCGTAGCATCCGTCAAATTCGTTGCTTTGAATGTAAAGTGTGGTACTATTGGCGTATGCGCTGCGCATAAGTGCCACACAGAAATCACCGGCTGTTTCACCATCGGGACTTGATGCTGTCGATGCCCCTACGTTTTTAAAAACGTTATTGAATACTTTTAATTCGCCTTGAGCGTTGTCGAAAAGTACGCTTGTACCTCCGTAATAGAAGTAGTTGTCGTAGACTTGTGTCGTACCGAACGAACCTGCCAATTGGATATTGTTGGAGTAGTGAGTATCATCTCCTTCAAAGTAGTTGTGTGCTACTACACAATCCTTATAACGGCAATGTGAAGCCACAGTTGGTGCTTTTTTGTTTGATACACGCTTACCTATATGAAATACACCGTAATCTTTGGTTCTTTTCAGAGTGGCTCTGCTTACGTAGTTGTAAATGATTTTAATGTTGCTGAAAGGTGCTGTATAGGTAGCGTTGTTGGAATAAAGTTGTCCTTTTCCGGAAAATTTGAAACCGTTTACGGTGATATTGCTTGCCTCGATGCGTATTTTAGCGGTGATTATGGATTCTTCGCCACGGGTTACAGTCCAATCCTGATAGGCATTATTGCCTAAGAAAGTGAGACCTGCGGTTGAGAACGTTGCTTCAGTAGAATAAGTACCCGGAGCAACTATCACTGTAGAGTTTTCTTCAAGGCTCACAGCGGCTAAAGCTGCAAAATCGGGAAAGGCTGTGATTCCTACGGTGTAGGATTCTCCTTTATGTGTGATGGTTGCATTGGTTTCGGTCGCTGTTGGCGATATTAGGTATGTTGCCGCCGAAACGGATGAGAATAAGCTGTTTGCTATGACAGCGCAAAGTATGAATAGTTTTTTCATGATTTGGGTTTGTTGTTAGTTATTGACAAAGATACGGATTAATTTTCAATATTTTAAGGTCGGAGGGCGTGTTTTTTGTAATAACACCGTGATTTTTAGTTAACTTTGTTGTATTGAATTTGTTTTATCTTGGAAATAGTCCTAATATGGCAGAAATTAAAGAGAATGTAAGTTCCAGCATTGTGTCGCATGTATGTCCTGTGGTGGGTATGCAATGTGCCGCATGCGCTGCGCGCATCGAAAAAGTTATAGGAAAACAGGCGGGTGTGGTGGAATGCGCTGTTAATCTTGCTGCTAACAATGTGTCGTTGAAATATGATTCTTCGGTAACTTCGGCTGAAAAGTTGGCTGAGGTAGTGGGAAATATGGGATTTCGTCTTGTTGTGGCATGTAATGATGAGGCTAAGGCTGAAGTTGAGGAGCAAGAGCAGGTGAGGTATAGCGAACTGAAACGTAATACGGTGTGGGCGTTGACGCTCTCAATACCAATAGTCCTGTTATCGATGGTGTTTATGGATGTACCCTATGCCGATGAATTAATGGCTGTACTGGCTACACCTGTCGTGATGTATTTCGGGCGGAGTTTTTTTGTTAATGCATGGAAACAGTTTCGGCAGAGAACAGCCAATATGGATACGCTTGTGGCGTTGAGTGTGGGGGTGGCTTATATGTTCAGTATATTCAATATGTGTTTTCCTGAATTCTGGTTGAAAAGGGGTGTGCATCCGCATGTGTATTTTGAGGCATCAAGCGTGATAGTGACATTTATAATGTTGGGCAGGCTTTTAGAGGAGAAAGCGAAAGGGAATACATCGGTTGCCATAAGGAAACTGATAGGTCTTGCTCCCAAGTCGGCTATGCTTGTGGCAGAGGACGGTTCTATGAAAGAAGTGCGTATTGAGGATTTAAATGTGGGAGATGTGGTAGCTGTGCGTCCCGGAGAGAAAATTCCGGTGGATGGCGTGGTCGTGGACGGCATTTCCTATGTGGATGAAAGCATGCTGAACGGTGAGGCTTTACCGGTAGAAAAGAAAAAGGGAGAAGACGTTTATGCCGGCACGTTGAATCGGAATGGTGCATTTCGTTTTAGGGCAACCAAGGTAGGCTCAGGCACTATGTTGGCAATGATAATAAAAATGGTGCAGGATGCGCAAGGCAGTAAAGCACCCATTCAGCGTATCGTGGATAAGGTTGCCGGAGTGTTTGTTCCGGTTATAGTGTCGATAGCTATCTTGTCTATGATTGTTTGGATTGTGTTAGGCGGGGAAAGTGGTGTGGTACATGGTATACTCGCTTTCGTTACAGTTGTTATTATTGCATGTCCGTGTGCACTTGGGTTGGCAACTCCTACCGCTATAATGGTGGGAATAGGGAAAGGTGCCGAGGCCGGAATCTTGATAAAGGATGCTAAAAGTCTGGAAATCATGCGTAATATAGATGCTGTCATACTTGATAAGACAGGAACGATTACCGAAGGTCGTCCCGAGGTGGCTGATGTTGTTCCTGCCGAGAATGTTGATGTGGAACTCATGGCTAATGTGCTGTATAGTTTGGAGACGGTGTCGGAGCATCCGTTGGCTGAATCTGTAGTGAATCATTTTAATGTCGTAGGGGCAGAACTGCTCAGCGTGACCGATTTTGAAAGTGTGACCGGCGGAGGAGTGACCGGAGTCGTGTCAGGGCGGCGTTATTATATCGGGAATGCTAAGTTTGTGAAATCGAAAGGGGTAAAGTTGGAAATTGACCTTGAAGTTCGAGCCAATGAACTTGAACAATCTGCTATGACTGTGGTATGGATTGCCGATGATACACGCTCTTTAGGTATAGTATCGATTGCCGATAAAGTGAAATCCACATCGGCAGATGCAGTTAAAAGACTGCATGAACAAGGAATAGATGTTTATATGCTTACGGGTGATAATCGTGCTACAGCCGAAGCAGTGGCATCGCAGGTGGGGATATGTCATTACGAAGCATCGGTGTTACCGCAAGAGAAAGCTGAATTTATAAAGCGTTTGCAAGCCGAGGGGCATTGTGTGGCTATGGTTGGCGATGGTATAAACGATAGTGCGGCTCTTGCACAAGCCGATATAGGAATAGCTATGGGTAAAGGCAGTGATATTGCGCTTGACATAGCGAAGATGGCGATTGTGGGAAATGACCTGACTAAAATTTCTGATGCCATAAGATTGTCTTGTAATATCGTTCGTACAATCCGCCAAAATTTATTCTGGGCGTTTGTCTATAATATGGTAGGTGTACCGATAGCAGCCGGAGTGTTGTATCCGGTGAATGGCTTTTTACTTAATCCTATGATTGCGGGAGCTGCGATGGCATTCAGCAGTGTGAGCGTTGTCACTAACAGTCTTCTCTTGCGTTATCGAGGAAAATAATTGTTAATATTTTTTTGAAAAGTGATTGTGAAATAGGAAATTATGATTAACTTTGCACCCAAATGTCCGGCAACAAGAGCCGGCTGAGAGTATTAACAATTTTATTAACTAATTTAAATGAGCGAATTGAAAAATTCTCCAATCGAAGATTTCGATTGGGAAGCCTATGAAAAAGGCGAAACACAAGGGGAAAAATCCCAAGAAGAATTGGTGAAGACTTATGACGAGTCTTTGAACACTATTAAGGACAAAGATGTAACCGAAGGTACCGTTATCGCACTTAACAAGCGTGAGGTAGTGGTTAACATTGGCTACAAGTCAGACGGTATTATCCCATTCAACGAATTCCGCTACAATCCTGATTTGAAAGTTGGTGATGTAGTAGAAGTATTTATTGAAAATCAAGAGGACAAGAAGGGTCAACTTCTTCTTTCTCACCGCAAGGCTCGCGCTGCTAAGAGCTGGGATCGTGTGAACGAAGCTCTTGAAAACGATGAAATCATCAAGGGTTACATCAAGTGCCGCACTAAGGGTGGTATGATTGTTGACGTATTTGGTATCGAAGCATTCTTGCCGGGTTCTCAAATCGATGTTAAGCCAATCCGCGACTATGATGTATTCGTTGGCAAGACTATGGAATTCAAGGTGGTTAAAATCAACCAAGAATTTAAGAATGTTGTTGTTTCACACAAAGCTCTTATTGAGGCAGAACTTGAACAACAAAAGAAAGATATTATTGCTAAGCTTGAAAAGGGACAAGTTCTTGAAGGAACAGTTAAGAACATCACATCTTACGGTGTGTTCATTGACCTTGGCGGCGTAGACGGACTTATCCACATTACCGATCTTTCTTGGGGTCGCGTAAATCATCCTGAAGAAATCGTTTCTTTGGATCAGAAGTTGAATGTTGTTATCCTTGACTTCGATGACGAAAAGAAGCGCATCGCTCTTGGCTTGAAGCAACTTCAACCACATCCATGGGATGCTCTTGATGCTGAACTTAAAGTGGGTGATACCGTTAAGGGTAAGGTTGTTGTTATGGCTGACTATGGCGCATTCGTTGAAATCGCTCCGGGCGTAGAAGGTCTTATCCACGTGAGCGAAATGTCATGGTCACAGCACTTGCGTTCTGCTCAAGACTTCATGAAAGTGGGCGACGAAGTAAAGGCTGTAGTTCTTACTCTTGACCGTGACGAGCGCAAGATGTCTCTTGGTATCAAGCAATTGAAGTCTGATCCTTGGGAAAAGATTGAAGAAACTTATCCTGTAGGTTCTAAGCACACTGCTAAGGTTCGTAATTTCACTAATTTCGGTGTATTTGTTGAACTTGAAGAAGGTGTAGACGGACTTATCCATATCAGCGACCTTTCTTGGACAAAGAAAATCAAGCATCCGTCTGAATTTACTCAAATCGGTGCTGACATCGAAGTTCAAGTTCTTGAAATCGACAAGGAAAACCGTCGTTTGAGCCTTGGACACAAGCAACTTGAGGAAAATCCATGGGATGTATTTGAAACTGTATTCACAGTGGGTAGCGTTCATGAAGGTACAATCACTGAATTGCTTGACAAGGGTGCAGTTATTGCTCTTCCTTATGGCGTTGAAGGTTTCGCTACTCCTAAGCACCTTGTAAAGGAAGACGGAACTCAGGCAGTTGCTGAAGAAAAATTGAACTTCAAGGTTATTGAGTTTAATAAGGAGGCTAAGCGCATTATCCTTTCTCACAGCCGTATTTTCGAAGATGAAGCTAAGGCTGAAGTAAAGAAAGCTGCAAAGAAGGCTGCTAAGGCTGAAGCTAAGGCAGAAGAAACAGCTCCTGCTACAAGCATCGAAAAGACTACTTTGGGCGACATCGAAGAGCTTGCAGCATTGAAAGAAAAGCTTTCAAAGAAATAATCTTAACCTGAGATTATAAGTGATATGAGAATCCTTGCGGACAATTGTCTGCAAGGATTTTTTTGTGATAGAATAGGTTTTCGTTAACGTATTTTAGCAATTGGGGGGGGTAAAATTAAGGCATTTTTTGTAAATTTGTTCAATAATTGGTGAATAGGCTGTTTTTAGGGCTTTTAAATGGGCATATTAGCCCAATTAGGCTAATAAGGCTGATAGGACTTAAATGACGTTATAGGAAAAACAGAGATTATATAAATTATTTTTTAAATTAATTAATTTAAACTGAGATTATGAAGAAAATCTTTATGTCAATGTTTGTAGCAGTGCTTGCCATGGTAGTTGCTACATCTTGCTCGGAAGAGAAATTTTCTACCGCAGCCGAAGGTGACACCACAGTTAC
>JAFUKL010000031.1 GCA_017473615.1 Muribaculaceae bacterium
CATTAATTTCTTTTTTTATCAGCGAGACCTCTTGTCTCACTATGTTGAGCGAAAAACGGGACTCGAACCCGCGACCCCAACCTTGGCAAGGTTGTGCTCTACCAACTGAGCTATTTTCGCATTAATTTCTTTTTTATCAGCGAGACCTCTTGTCTCACTATGTTGAGCGAAAAACGGGACTCGAACCCGCGACCCCAACCTTGGCAAGGTTGTGCTCTACCAACTGAGCTATTTTCGCATTGTTTTCTTTTTTCAGGTAAGACCTCCTGTCCTCCCCTTTTTGCGAGTGCAAAGATAATCTGTTTTTTTGAATTATGCAAACAAAAACAATACTGTTTTTCAGAAATTGTTTTTTTATTAAAGGTAATGGCGGACATTCCATCAGCTACCTATTAAGCATTTCCATAAATTCGGAACGGAGTTTTTCATCATCAAAGACACCGCTATATTCCAATGTCGAAGTCATGCTATCTTGCTTTTCCACCCCACGCATCTTCATGCACAAGTGCCCGGCTTCACACAATACAATCACACCTTTTGCTCCCAACGTAGCGGTCAACACTTCACACAACTCACTTGTAAGACGCTCCTGCACCTGCAAACGCTTAGCTAAAGCATTTACAACACGTGCAATTTTACTCAATCCAACAATTTTTCCCTCAGGCATATATCCTACCGACACTTTCCCAAAGAAAGGAAGTATGTGATGCTCACATAATGAATAAAACTCTATATCCTTAACAATCACCATGCTCCTGCCTGAATAATCAAACATGGCTGAACGTATCAAATCCGAGGGATTCTGTTCATATCCTTGCGTAACTTCAACTAATGCTTTTGCTGCACGGAACGGTGTTCGTTTCAACCCTTCTCGTCCAGTGTCTTCACCCAACAACTCCAATATTGCTCGATAATGGGTGGCTATCGCATCAATACGTTCTTTATGTTCATAATAAAATGTGTCCTTATTATCTAAACTCATTTCTCAGGCAAATTAATTCTATCTACAACAACAGTCATTTCATTAGCATAAGCCGGGAAAGCTGACTTTATTTCATGCATTATCTGTTCCGCTTCTCCCCGTGTTTTGAAATCTCCCACTCTCACACGCCATGTAGGAGACTTATACAGCAAATAAACTTTCAATTCGGGAAATTGAGTGGCTATATTTCGCTCACGAACTTGAGCATTGCTTTTTGCGGTGCGTTGATTGTTGTCGGAAAACACTTGTATTCGATAACCTACAGCAGACGTTTCGTGCGTTCCCTCCACTACTTCCGATGTATCTTTTTTGTGTTTGAGCCGTTCTCTCAAGGCTTCAGGCTGAACTACGGTTACATTTCCTCTTGTTTGCTCCATTAAATAATCACTGATTACCTGCAACGGTTCTTGTGCAATCGCTATACTCACTGCACACACAAACATCAACAATATATATAACTTCAACGTCTTCACTATAGATTCTTTTTGTCTTTCTATACAACTTAGGCTGCAAAGATAAATAAAATTATCATTGCAGCCTAAAGTTTAACCCTGCTAAATTTACTATCAGAATGCAGTAACTATTCCCATGAATGATTCAGCATCCAATGACGCACCACCAATAAGTCCACCATCTACATTAGGCTTAGCAAACAAGCCCTTTGCATTCGAAGGCTTACAGCTACCGCCATAAAGTATTGTAGTGTCGTCAGCCACTTGTTCACCATATTTTTCAGCAATCAAGCTACGGATATAGGCATGTATTTCTTCAGCTTGCTCATCAGTAGCTGTTTTACCTGTTCCGATAGCCCATACCGGTTCGTATGCAAGAACAATTTTTCCAAAATCTTCAGCAGACAATCCGAAAACAGACTCCAATTGAGCTTTTACAACTTCATTTTGCTTGCCTGCTTCACGCTCTTCCAACACTTCACCTATACAGAAGATAACCTTCAAACCGTTCTCCAAAGCAAGTTTAGTCTTTTCAGCGAGCATTTCCACCGTTTCACCGTAGTATGCACGACGTTCAGAGTGACCCAATATTACATAGTCAGCACCTGTTGACGCTACCATAGATGCAGAAACTTCTCCTGTATAAGCACCCTTTGTATGGTCAGCACAGTTTTCTGCACCAAGATGTAGTTTTTCTCCGCATACAGCCTTGCAAGAAGTCAAGTGAGTAAAAGGAACACAAATGATAACTTCACATTTAGCGTCCACGCCATTCAGAGCGGCATTAACTTCAGTTGCCAATTTCACACCTTCAGAAACTGTTGTATTCATTTTCCAGTTTCCTGCTACGATATTCTTTCTCATTTTAATAATATGTTAATTTATTTATTTCTGTTTTGCGTTGCAAAGTTACGTTTTATTTTCGATTCTTTTTCATCAATCGCGCACTAAATTTATACACACGATAACTGCGGTTCAAAATTAATATCAACAACATTGCCGTTACATAGGCAGTCACTAACCATTTCAACCTCTCTTCACCATCAAAGTCATCGGCAATCCACATAAAATCACCCTCGCCGTTCATAGCCGCATCCACACGTGCAGCACTTATCGACTGCAAAGTTCGTTTCCACACCACCTTACCGTCTCTCAGATACACTACGGCAGGATTCCCGCGAGCCAACATTTTCAGTTCAGTATCATCGGCATTATATATAGGATAAGCAGCCATAGATAAATCATTCCATTCTTCAATCTCATCCGTTCCGGCTCCTGTAGCACCTATTATATCTACACCCGATTTACGGGCAAAGTCATCTATTATATTGATAAGATACGTATAAGTAATATCAATATCCTCCATATCAGAGAACACCAATACGATTTGTTCCCCTTCCTGTTTTAGTACGTTCCAAGTAACATCCTCGTCATTATTTCTCAAAACCAGATTCCCCCCCGTATCAGAATCTACGTTCTGCGTCTTCTTATCTCTCCTTTCCACGAAGTTCCAAGTACTGTCATTCGGAATCTCGTCAATACCGAATTCCTCTCTTACTCCACCTTTTTCATATACAAATACAAAATCTTCATCTACCGTATCTGTAATCGGAATAAGTTCTTTCCCTATTTTATACGGGCGGAAATCAATCATAGGCTGTACAAAATATCCGTAACAAGCCACAACTATAACAAACGCCAACGTAATTGTGGTTACAATCCATTGTATTCCCGGACTGTATAAATTACCTACTCGCACGTTAAACAAAAGAAGATATATTACAGCAGCAAGCAATACAATATTTTTCCAAAATGTCGCCCAATTACTGAGAACAACAGCATCACCAAAGCATCCGCAATCAGCTACAGAACCGGTAAGGGCCAGCCACAAAGTTAGAGGTGTCATAACAGCCATCAATGCCAATGCCAACCATGATGAGAATCGTCGGTATGCACCAACAATCAATATTACCCCTAAAACAAATTCAAAAACCGATACGGCAAAAGCACCAAAGGTCAAGAATGGAGACAGCCATTCCCAACCAAGAGCCGAAACATAGTCTTCAAATTTATAGAATACCCCCCAAGGATCAACTGCCTTAACAAATCCTGAAAATGCAAATACCGATCCTACCAATATCCGCAATACAAGAACAAATCGACGGGTATAATTCTGTTTTTTCTGCTTATCCTCTGTCATCACCCAGCTTTATCAAGCCAAACAACGAATAGTTTATAATATCCATAAAATTGGAGTCAACACCCTCCGACACCAAGGTTTTTCCATCATTATCCTCAATCTGCTTGATTCGTTCAAGCTTGGTAAGGATAATGTCTGTATAGGAGTTAACTCTCATATATCTCCACGCCTCATCATAATCGCTGTTTTTATCATACATAAGCCTTGTGGTCACATCCATATAGTGATTATACAACTCCAACGCACGAGTTTCATCTATATCCACTTTATCGGCATATCCTAATTCTATTTGAATAAGAGCCATCACTCCATAATTGGCAATAGCCATAAACTCAGGATAAATGCCTTCACCCACTTTAGACTCTTTTTTTACCTCAAGCGTACGAATACGTCTTGCTTTTATAAAAATTTGATCCGTTAAAGATTCAGGACGCATCAAGCGCCATGATGCACCATAATCATACATCTTTTTCTTGAAAACTTCACGGCACAAACCTATCACATGTTCAAATTCAGCTTTCGTATCAGCCATAATCATATATATAGTTAGAAATTGCTTAATCTAATTTTGATATTATTTCAAGGTGTATTTTGATTATCACTCGGAATAAAGCACACCGGGTAACCGCCGAAGATTATATTGCGATGCCATTATTTCACCGTATGCACCTGCCGTTCGCAAAGCCAGCAAGTCACCTCTTCTTGTAATAGGTAACAGTTCATTCTCACCGAAACAATCACTGGATTCACATATAGGTCCCACTATATCATAAACAGAAGTATCTTTTTCATCTGAAGATATATTCTCAATCTTATGATGCGCCTGATATAAAGCCGGACGAATTAAATCGGTCATGCCGGCATCTGTTATAACAAAACGTTTAACCGTACCCGTCTTCACATAAGTCACGCGAGTAATCAAAGAGCCGCACTGCGCTACCACAGAACGACCTAATTCAAAATGGACTTCCTGACCGTCTCGTAAATACAAATGTTTCTTAAACACTTCAAAATATTCCTTAAATACCGGTATGGGATTCCCGTCAGGATTGTCATAATCCACGCCTAAACCACCACCTACATTTATGATTTTCAGTTCGACACCGTTTTTGCTCACTTCTGCCTGCAAGTTATTAATTTTCTCACACAATCTTACAAAAGGTTCCATATCTGTTATTTGCGAGCCTATATGGAAATGCAGTCCTATTACATGCACATGCTTTAAATTGGCTGCAAGATTAAGCACATCCGGCAATTGTTCTATATTGATACCGAACTTATTTTCGTTTAACCCTGTGGTGATATATTTATGTGTATGGGCATCTACATTAGGATTTACCCTGAATGCAACATCAGCTATTTTCCCTTTTCGGGCTGCAAGCTCATTTATAACCTCCAATTCAGGAACAGACTCCACATTGAAACACAATATATCGGTATCCAAAGCATAGTTGATTTCAGAATCGGTTTTACCCACCCCGGCAAAAACTATCTTTTTGCCGTCAAAACCGGCTTTTACTGCTGCTTCAACTTCTCCGCCACTCACACAATCAACGCCCAATCCCGAAGATTGAATACATTGCAATATATTATTATTGGCATTGGCTTTTACAGCATAATGAACTTTATAAGGCATACCGTTGCAACATACGTTTATTTCATTCAGTGTAGCCTTTAGCAACTCCATGTCATAATAATAGAACGGAGTTTGTATTTCTCTAAATCTATCTAATGGAAAATTCGTAGCCATTCAAGTAAATTTTATTTATTGAAAAGATGTTCACTTAATAAATTGAGAGCCTCTATTTTATCATTCTTATGTATCAATACAGAAATATTATGGTTGCTACCGCCATAAGAAATCATTCTCACAGGTATCGTGCGTAAAGCGTTCAACACATCGGCTTCAAAACCGCGGTTTTGCCACTTCAAGTCCCCTACAACACACACAATCACCATATCCTGTTCAACGGTCACTTCTCCAAGTGTTTCCAGCTCTGATATAATGCAATCAAGACTCTTAGTGTTATCTACTGTTACTGAAACACCCACTTCTGATGTTGTAACCATGTCTATTGCCGTCCTATTATCTTCAAAAATCTCAAATACCTTTTTTAAAAAGCCACATGCAAGTAACATGCGTCCCGACTTTATTTTAATAGACGTAATACCATCCTTTGCCGCCACCGCTTTTATTCGGTTTGTTTCCGTAACGTTATGAATAAGTGTGCCATAAGCCTCCGGCAGCATCGTGTTCAGAAGTCTTACCGGTATATTATGCTCCTGAGCCGGGCGAACGCATGTAGGATGCAATATTTTTGCTCCGAAATATGCCAATTCTGCAGCTTCCTCAAACGCAAGTTCCTTAACGGGTGATGTATTTTCCACATAACGCGGATCGTTATTGTGCATCCCGTCAATATCTGTCCATATCTGTACCTCTTCTGCACTTATCACTGCCCCAATGATTGATGCCGAATAATCACTTCCACCACGTTGCAAGTTATCGATATCTCCTTCTGCATTACGACATATAAAGCCTTGTGTTATATATATGTCGGCATCCACTTTCAATAATGTAAAGAGATGGTCTTTTATATAATCATAATCAGGTTCCCCGTTTTCATCGATACGCATATATTCCAAAGCAGGCAATAACACCGATTTCACGCCTATAGACTGAAGATAAGCATGCATTATATTGGTCGACATCAATTCACCCTGAGCAAGTATCTCCTTTTCATAACGTTCCGAGAAATTACTCATAGTGTGAAGGCGGATAAAATCAAAACATGCCTGAACTTTTTCCTTTGCAACAGCCAAGTATTCTTTGTTTTCAAAAAGTTCCTCCAATGTACGTGCATATTTTTGCTTCAAACCCTCGATAACACCATAAGCCCCATCGATGTCCTCGTTATGCAGTTTCTCAGAAATCTGTACAAGAGAATTTGTCGTCCCCGACATAGCAGAAAGCACGATTATATTTTTACCGCGTTTTGTTACCAGTTCCGCCACATTCTTGATTCGTTGAGCCGAACCTACCGATGTCCCTCCAAATTTCAGTACTTTCATAAACGTTAAAATATCATCAATCAGTTTTATTAATTATTCATATCAATTATATGCTTATCCTCACAGCGTAACACTTTTCCCGGATACTCGTCCACCAATTGCAGATTATGCGTAGCCATAATCACAGCCGTTCCATTCTGCGCTATTTCATGCAACAAAGACACAATCTGATGACCGGTATCGGGATCCAAATTTCCTGTAGGTTCATCGGCAAGGACTAATTCAGGTTTGTTAAGCAAAGCCCGAGCTATAACAATGCGCTGCTGTTCTCCTCCCGATAATTCATGCGGCATCTTATAGGACTTATTATTCATTCCCACTTGACGTAATGCGCTCTCGATACGTTCATCTATTTCGTCTTTTTTCTTCCATCCCGTTGCCTCAAGGACAAATTTAAGATTATCATAAACAGAACGATCCGTTAATAATTGAAAATCCTGAAATACGATACCTATCTTCCGGCGTAAATAGGGAATTTCCTTTTTCTTAATGCGTGTTAAATCATAACCTAAGACTGTAGCATTACCATCAGCTATGGATATTTCACTATACATAGACTTCATCAAGCTGCTTTTTCCACTTCCTACCCTGCCTATCAGATAAGCAAATTCACCTCCATGCAATTCAAAAGTCACATTTTTAAGAACAATCAGTTCCTTTCGGTGAATTTCCACATTCTTATAATCCACAATTTTTGTCATAGTCTTCTTTTTTCTTATTATGACGACAATAAAGAGCCTCTGCAAGATCCTCTATACGCAACCCTTTCTCCGAAAGCAGAACTATGAGATGATATAACATGTCTGCCGCCTCATATACAAGTCTGCCGTTGGTTCCGTTGGTTGCCTCTATCACTGTTTCCAGAGCCTCCTCTCCCACCTTCTGAGCAATCCTGTTTATTCCGCTTTGAAACAGGGATGTGGTATAAGAGCCTTCCGGCATATCATGATGACGCTTATCTATAAAATCCTGAAGATAAGACAAGAATTGTATTCCATATTTATTTTCATCATTGAAACAAGTAGCACTGCCCGTATGGCATACAGGACCAGTGGGAACAGCCTTTATAAGTAATGTATCATGGTCGCAATCCTCTTCAATCGAAACCACATTCAAGAAATTGCCACTTGTTTCCCCTTTTGTCCAAAGCCGCTGTTTTGTACGGCTGTAAAATGTAACTTGCTTGGTCTCCATAGTCTTTTCATAAGCCTCTCTGTTCATAAAACCAAGCATCAGCACATTCTTTGTGTAAACATCCTGTATGATAGCCGGAATAATTCCGTCCATTTTTTCGAAATCAAGTGCCATAGTCCTACCTTCTTACGTTTATGTTATTACTACTCAAAAAATCCTTTAATTCACTTATCTTTATCTCATTGAAATGGAATACGCTCGCCGCAAGAGCCGCATCGGCTTTTCCTGCTGTGAACACATCTCTGAAATGTTCCATAGTACCTCCACCACCGGATGCTATCACAGGAATTGACAACATACTGTTTAATTGAGCCAATGCATCACAAGCAAAACCTTCTTTCACACCATCATGATCCATACTGGTAAATAGTATTTCGCCGGCACCGCGCTCTTGTGCCTCATACGCCCAATCATATAGTCTCTTTCCGGTCGGAACTCGCCCTCCCTTTACGTAGCACATCCATTCACCATTATCAAACCGCGCATCTATAGCTACCACACACACTTGACATCCGAAATTTCCTGCGATATCACTTATTAGTTGGGGAGACTTTATCGCCGATGAATTAATCGACACTTTGTCGGCTCCGGCATTCAACAAATTTCCCACATCATCCACAGAGCCGATACCTCCGCCTACTGTAAACGGAATGTTAACGTTCTCCGCAACCCGACGCACCATTTCCACAAATGTCTTTCTACCTTCGAATGAAGCAGTTATATCAAGGAATACTAATTCATCTGCCCCGGCCTTGCTGTAAGCACGACCAAGTTCAACCGGGTCGCCTGCTGAGCGAAAATTCACAAAATTCACTCCTTTCACGGTCATTCCGTCTTTCACGTCAAGGCATGGTATGATACGTTTTGCTAACATGTGAATCTCAAATTTTCGTTTTCCAAATCTTTTAAGGTAATATACCCCTCATATATAGCTTTCCCCGCAATTACGGCAGGAACATTGATTTCCTCAAGCATCCTCACGTCATTAAGTCCGGCAACTCCACCGCTTGCAATGAGATAAATACCTTCACATTCGGCAAGCAGTTCCTTATAAAGGTCTATAGCCGTTCCTTGCAACATGCCGTCACACCCTATATCGGTGCTTATCACTTTGGTTATACCCTTCTCGATATAAGAATTGACAAAAGGTGTAATTTCTATTCCACTATTGTCAAACCACCCGTTAGTGGCTATATGTCTGCCTTTTACATCAGCTCCCAAAATAATTCTATCGGCTCCATAACGTGAAATCCATGACACGAACATTTCCGGATTCTTTACTGCTACACTACCACCTGTAATCATTTTTGCACCACAATCAAAAGCAATACGTATATCGTCCTCGGTTTTTATACCTCCACCAAAATCTATCTCAAGATTTGTATATGTTGCAATTCGTTCAAGCGACTTATAGTTAACTATATGGCTCGACTTTGCACCATCCAAATCCACCACATGCAAACGCCGGCAGCCTACGCCTTCAAATGCCTTTGCAACTTCTTCCGGTGAATCGCTATAGACTTTACGCTGTTCATAGTCACCCTTGGATAACCTCACACATCTGCCGTCTATTATATCTATCGCAGGTATAATCTCTATCATAACTCAATGAAGTTTCTTAATATACGTTCACCCACATCTCCGCTTTTCTCCGGATGAAATTGAACAGCATAAAAATTATCCTTACACAGCACTGCGCTGAATGGTGTTATATAATTGCATTCGGCAACCGTATTTACACATACAGGGGCATAATAGCTGTGAACAAAGTAGGTATACTCACCATCAAGACCTTTCATCAAAGGATTTTCCTTGACCGAGTTTACTGTATTCCATCCCATATGAGGTATTTTCTTATTCCTATCTCCTGAATTATCAAACTTCTTCACATCAACGTCAAAGATTCCCATACATTTTACGGCACCTTCTTCTGAATAACGGCACATCAGTTGCAAACCAATACAAATACCCAATACAGGCTGACGAAGATTCTTTATAAGTTCATCCAGCCCCTTTTCTTTCAGATATGACATAGCAGAAGAGGCTTCGCCAACTCCGGGAAACACCACTTTATCGGCATTTCTTATAGTTTCAAAATCATCGGTTACTATAGCCTCCACCCCTATTCGTTTCAAAGCATATAAAACCGAGAATATATTGCCTGCATTATATTTAATTATAGCTACTGTCAATTTATCGTCTTTAAAGAAATTGTTATTTTGCAAAGATAACCAAAGGCAATTACCTATACAAGCAAAATGTTGCGTTTACATGCCGGAATCATCAATTTATGCAAATGCCGACATATCTAAGCCCAACATTATCTAAGTTTCAACCGCTTTAATGTAGCAAGTTGTTTTCCGTCTACATCTAATAAAGCAATCTCACCGCTTCCTAATTTCTTACAATATTGGGTCTCTTCCAATGCAACAAGCAATGCCGTTTCAATGTGTATATCAGGACACAACTTGCGTGTCGATATTAATTCTTGAAACTCGACCCCCCAATCCTTATATGGGTCTATAAATAAAGTACCATTTATTATATTACATCCGGCATTCCCATGTATTTTCATTTCCTGTATATCTACAACAAGCCTTATGTTATTATACGATACACTCTCGTTATTTATAGAAGTTACAGTCCATGCTCCGTTAAGAAAATCTATGTTTTGGCTCTTCAAACGAATTTGGCTATGCCCTTTTGAGTTCATCAGAGTTAAATAGCGTATTCCATTCTCCTCACTTATCTTATATGAAGATACGTCATTAAGTGCTTTCATTACAGTACGTTCCGATGTAGCATTATGGCATTCCATCATTGTGGTAATAATATTACCAAACTCTATTTTTCCTGCTTCATGGGCAATTATAGTACCATTTATCACATTGCATCCGTTATTTCCATACAACGTACTATCCTTGAAATTAAAATGCAAATAAGCTCTTTCTCTGGTATTAACGTCCTTATTGCGCACCGTCAACATTGTCCATTCACCCTCCAATTCATTAGCTATATTTGACGTATAACCAATAGACGTTGACTCATCACTTAAAGCACCTCCGGCATGAATACATGTGCCGGCTGATATAATCAAACAAGTCAAAAATGTATGTAATTTCTTCATTCTGTTGTCTTTTAATTTCATAAAATTTCGGTAAAGTTACGAAAAAATCCCGAAAGGTATGTGTAACCGATTGTTCTATATAGTTTTTTTGGTACTTTTGTACAATTTTGTAAAAACTCTAAAAATATATTTATTCAAAATGAAAAAGATTTCAGCACTTCTGTGCGCCTCACTGATGTTCATCAGTGGAACTTACGCCAAAGATATGGTGTATCACGATGCAACCAAATTTCCCTTATACGGTTCTGCCGTGAAAAACGATAGTGTAACCTTTACACGCCTTCCTGATTCATTGAAGACAAAAATACGTAAGGAACTATATGATTTGGGTACAAATACTGCAGGTTTATTTATACGTTTCTCCTCTGACGCAAAAAAAATGAAAGTAAAATGGAACTCCACATATAATTTGGAAATGAACCACATGGCTCCTTCCGGCATTCGCGGTTTTGATGTGTACACTTTAATGGATGACGGACATTGGGAATTTGTTTCCCCTGCTCGCCCCGTTGTGAACAAGAAAAGCTGCACCGCAACCGTATTCAGTAACATGAAACCGGGAATGAGAGAGTACATGATGTTCTTCCCGCTCTACGATGGAGCCGATAGTCTGTATATCGGTGTGGACTCTGCAGCTGTAATAGAAATGCCTAAAGCAGATTTACCCAAGCGAGAAAAGCCTGTCGTAATATACGGTACCAGCATTACTCAGGGGGCATGTGCTTCGCGACCGGGTATGTGCCATACCAATATGCTTGTAAGGGATTTGAACCGTGAGGTATACAACCTTGGCTTTAGCGGAAACGGACGTTTCGATCTTGAAGTAGCCGAAGTAATGGTATCCATAGATGCCGGATTATATGTGATAGATTGTTTAGCCAATAATAAAGTAGATGAAATTAAAAAGAAAGTTGGTCCTTTTTTTCAATATTTAAGAGCACACCGTCCTGAAGTCCCAATACTATTCGTTGAATCTCCCATGTTCCCGGGCTATATGTTTGATATGGACGAAGAGAACACTTTAAAAGAAAAAAATGCCGCTTTACGGGAATATTATGAGAAACTGAAAAAGCAGGATGTTAAAAACATCTATTATTTTGAAGCAAAGGATATTCTCACAGAAGACCGACAAGGAACAGTGGACGGCTATCATTTCACCGACCTTGGTTTTTTCCGATATGAGAAAAACATACTGCCGGTGATTGAAGCCTTAATCAAATAACCGGTATTTTAAAAGTCTCTTAGACATAAGGAGCTGAGCCATAATTGATTTTTAGCTCAGCTCCTTTAGGTTTGTAAGAATTTGTTTGAATTTTATTTCGAGATTATAGTTAGGAATATTTTGGAATGTTTTTTTCGCCAAATCGTTCTATTTATTCCTACGGTTTTTTAGATATAAGTATATGAGAGATATAGTCATTAATAGGCTCACCAATACCAATATCGGGAACTCTCTGTCAGACACGACACCTAAGTTGTCAAGATTACAGCCATAAGCGGAATTAACAGCAGTAGCAACAATCACCGTGGTATTATTTAGAGCATGGGCTATCACCGCAGTCCACAACGAACCGGTCCAATAGGCTGCATACCCGCAAAAAGCGCCAATCAGCAACCGTGGCACAAATCCGAAAAATTGAAAATGAATAGCACTGAAAACAAATGCCGTAACCCATATTGCAACATGCGCATTTACCGGACGTGATACAAGAATACGCTGCAGCCCACCGCGAAAAAGCATTTCCTCGCTGAATCCTGTCAATATACCCACAAGCAAGATGCTCAATAAAATATTATTTTCACCGAGAATCCTATCGGTAACTGCTTTTGCCGAATTCTCCGCAGTTCTCATCCACTCCTCTAATCCCGACATCGAATCAGGCAATGATATACCGGCATTCCAATCAACAATATAATTCATTACCGGCGTCATCGCCACATAAACGGCAAGCATGAACACTAACGATTTCATTGTCGGCATTCGGTCAAGTTGCAAGAATGAAAGCGGTTTTGTCGAAATAAAAGCCACAGTAATGACAACGGGCAGAACAAACGCCAACAGATTCTGTGTGACTATACTCAGATTTATATAAAGTATGCTGTTTACCCCTGTAATCGAAAGAATCAGAGTATTAAGCATGATAGTAACTATAAAACACAGAAGAAAAGCACATATCAGCAATGTCATCTTCTGTGAAAACTTCATATTATAATTTCCACGTAACATATCCATATTTCAAACGTTTTTTATCACCGCAAAAATAACCAAAAACGCCGGAATAATCAACTAAGCCGAAATAATCACACATTATAAGCTCCATCCTATCCCTTAACCCGCCGGCAAATAGTTCCCTCAAGGAAGATAAAGAATGGCGATTCGTTCTCAATATCTATGGCGTATCGCATCATTCTTGGTTCAGACGCAAGAAAGATGAATTCATGGAAGCGTTGGGATTACCGACAAGCAGAAGACAAAATCAAGGGTTGAAGCTATAATGTGATATTGGGGCTGTGGATAGCCCCAATATCACTTCGTATTGCTTAATTCATTCCAAATATCTTGAATGTTTTCTTCTCCATCAAAATAGTTGTGCTGCTCATCGCGCTTGAATGTCTCTCCATTGGGAACTATAATAATTTTATTTGAGTCTGGATATTCACAAATATCGTGACCTATGTAAGTGCGTATATCAAGAAAAATACAGGGGGCGTCTGTATGGTTATAAAGCTGATGAGCACCTGTTTCTCCAGATTCAAAAAATATCATATCTCC
>JAFUKL010000041.1 GCA_017473615.1 Muribaculaceae bacterium
GCAAGACCTCGTCATCTCTCTTTAAAGTTTTTCAGCAATGAGGACAACAGTGATTTATTATGTTATATCGAAAAGCCATTTTACTCCCCCTCGTTAAGGCTATTTTTTGAAAGTTTCTCTATAAGTTTTAGGGTCTACCGACTCCACATGAGCTTTGTATCCGTCCCACGTTTTCGGTGACATTACACTTGAAAACGCTTCAAAGTTTGCAAGCTCCCTCTCGGTGTGGTATACGGCATATTCAATCACATCAAAGCGGTCGAGGTATTCTTGCATAACATTATAGAATACGCGCGCAACGATTTCAGGTGGATTTCTAAATGCACCGCAGCCAAAAGCACCCAAAATAAGAACTTCGTTTTCGTTGGCTACCGCTACCTCGAATATTCTACGAACGCGCGATGTGAGCAGTTTTTCAAGCTCTGTGGCGCTTATTTTTGCTGCCGTAGTGCCTGCGTTGGGGTTCATTGCATTGCTCGGGCGCTCTCTTAAATTAGGCGCAGCACAAGTGAGAATGTTTACCTTCCACCATTCCTTCTGCGGAAGAGGCTCTGGAAAGTTCGTATCACTCTTGAATACGCAGACATCGGGCGTGTAAATGCAATCGTTGTTATAAAGCGGATTGTTTGCTTTTCTGTGGGGCATATAAAACGCATCCCACATTGCCGAAATATTCAAACACGGGTAAAGTGTTGTGCAACGGCAGATGCATTCTTCCTGCGCCGATGAGCCGTTAACGACTCCACCGCCGGGGTTGCTTGCCGATGCAAAGTTCAGCACGCACACCTTCTTGCCTTGTTTGGCATAAGGCTCGGCAGCTTCAAGTGAACGCTTGCCACTAACTATAACTTTTGCTTGTTTCTGCGTTTGCGCCACGGGAACGACAATCGTTTCCTTTTCGGCTATAAATGTTTGCGCCGCAACCGATGCGGTAATCGTTGATTTCAGATCCGAATCGTTTAAATATCTGCGTTCCGTATCTTTAAATATTTCTGCGTTTTTTGTTCTTCTATCAATCATTATTTTCTTTACCTAACAATTTGAAAAACTCATGCATAATAGTGCCGATGTCAATATCATTGTTACCCAAACCTCGGTCAACGATTTGAACTCGGCTATACTTGTAAAAAATCTTTAGCTCTTCCGAGCAGTCATCAACCCACATATCCCATTTTTTTGCGGTTTCAATGCAATACTCGAGTCTGTCGCATAATGCATCAAAAGCCACCTTGGAGCAAGTGGTAGTCTTGGTAGAATAAACTTTTCTGCTACCCGCCTTATACTCTTTAATGACAACTTTACCATCATCAGTAATTGTTGTTACTTTTCTTCCGCCGGGGCGCATAGCATCAATATCAAAATATTCACGCTTATATGTTAGTTTAACGATTGGGTTATCGGGTGATAAAGAAAGCCCCGCCTGTTCCCATTTTTCAAATAAAGTCCTTTGGCTCATATTATCTCCATTTGTTCTCCCGTCTCCCCCATACTCATTGTACTAAATATGCAACTTGAATGTACCCCGAAACCTGTCCGCTGACAGAAACGGAATAAGTCAAAGATGAAGGTGTAAATAAGTAGTTATCCAAATTAGTTGATTGAACATTAGTGAATTTGCTTTCAATGCCACTGCTTATGTATTCTGTTTTGCTATATCCCATACCGCCTGCACCATTACTCGCCGTTCCTGTCATATTAACAGTGAACACCACAGAAACATCGGTATATGTCAAAGAGTCATCTTTCTTGGAAACAGTGGTGCCTACAAGATACGAGGTGTTATAACAATCAACATTTAAATAATTTCTGAAATTGGAGTTGTTAAGGGTTATGGTTTGCCACTGATACTTGATATACCTTGTATCGGTATATGTGTAGCCGTCATATACAACGCTGGCGGTAAAAGCAAAGGTAATTTCCGTTTCCGTAGCGTTTTTGGTCACCTCATACGCGGTATTAGAAACATAAGTGGTTGCGGTGTCGGTAAAGCCTCCGCAGCCGCAAGTAAATGTTGCAGTTACATTGAACCCATTTTCATCCTCCACCCAACTAAAGGTCGGTTCGGAATAATAGTGAGTTTCGCCATCGCATTCTTGTGCGGGGACATATCCATCGTAGAAGATAAAGCCCAAATCAGCAAGCCCATAGTTCATTTCCGCCGTGTCAAAATATGCAGCCATCCAATTTAGCAAGTCCTGCAAACAAACGGAATATATTTCGAGCATCTCACTTTCATAATCCTCAAGCCCATTGTAGCTAAAATACGTTAGCTTGGTTTGAGTGGTGAAAGTGCCAGCCTCTAAATAGCCCTTTACATCGTTTTGGTCTACAAAGCTACCATTGGAATAAATACTATAAGAGCAACCATAATAGTAGCCTTGAGATGTTGGCAACAAACTGAGATATGTGTAGTAATATGCACCATCGTCACCAAACCAACTCATTGATGCAAAAGCGGTGTTGTCACTGCCAACGCACACCATCGACATCTTTACGTCATAGTTGCTTCCTTCAAACTCCTCGTCAATTCTGTACCACTGATTTGCATTATCAAGCTCTCCCTCTGCACGAATATGATTTTTCAGCAGAGTTAAAGCGTTAGTGTTATAACCGAAGTCAAGCGCCTCGAAACCAAAGTCCCCTGCAGAAATATCATCCACATAACTGTCGAGGCAATAATCGAACCACTCCATAATGCAGGCAACTGCATTAGAGTAAAACTCCATAATCGAGTCTTCTTCCCAATACTCTCCTTCGTAAGAATAATGGGTCAAAATGGTTGTGGGCGTGTATGTTGCGGGATTTATGTATCCGTAAGTATAATTTTCGTTTTCGCCATAGGTGTAATGCGCATAATAGGTATACAAGCCATCATCATTAGGTCGCAAATCAATACTCAAATACAAGTCCGAGCCATCTGAAAACTCCCAAACTCCCTCAATAAAGGTAATTTTAGAAGATTCATCATAACCAATGGCATAAATAAATCCGTTGCCCTCGATTTGGTGATAATACAAATCATCGGTTATAAAATTATAATTGCCAACTATCCATTCGGCAAGGATGTCGTTTGGAGTATGCTGCAAATCGTACAGTTCTGCAATTGTAAGAGGTGTGCCGTATGAAAGATTATCAAGCTCTCCTGTGAAAATTGCTACATTGATTTCGCCATAGAAAGCACCTACGTTTATACCAATGACCTCACCGTATTTATTTATCAGCGGACTACCCGAGCTACCACTGGTGATAGCGGCATCGTGTTGTACATAGGTTACGCCTTCGATTTCTCTCTTTGCATAAGATACGATACCAACGGAAACGGAGGCGGTAAAGCCTTTAGGCGAACCTACGGCATATACCATTTCTGCGACAACAGGGTCGTTTTTACAAATGTTTGCGGGAGTAAGCCCCATTGCATCAATCTTCAAGACAGCCAAATCAATATCAGCATCATAAGCCAATACGGATTTAATTGTATATGTATCCTCTCCTATCGTAATCGTGGCAGAATAAGCGCCGTCAATTACGTGGTAGTTGGTGATGATTTTTCCATCTGCACTGCTTACAAATCCAGTTCCCAGCGCAAGAGGCATACCTTTTTTATCATAAGTTATAATTTCGCCAACATACTTGAGCGCTTGATTATAAATCTCGGTTGAGGAGTACTCTTGCAAGAGATAATTTTCCTCGTAGTAATAATTGCAATTATCACGGATACAGCTAAATCTTTTTAATCCTTTTTCAAGGCAGGTTGCTTCATCAACAATTGTTACATCATCGCAAGCGTGCTGCAATGCTTGAAGGGTCTCTTGATGAACGAGAGTCGTTTCGCAAGTGCTACAATGGCTACCCGCAGTTTTGCCTGCGGTCGTACAAGTGGGAGCAACTGCGGCATCATCAACAGGCGTATGACCAAGGGCTGCTATTTCCGTCTGGGCAACAATTATGGTACTGCATACACTGCAATGGCTACCTTCGGTTTTACCTTTTGCGATGCAAGTAGCTGGAACGGCGGCATCGGAAACTTCGGTGTGAGCAAGCTGGGCAATTGTATCATATTCGGAATAACCGCAATCACAGGTTCTTGTCTGCAAACCGGGCGCAGTACAAGAAGGCGTAGTTGTGGTTGTCCACGCCGAAAAACTGTGAGTATGGTCCCCGTCGTCAGAAGAGTCGCATGCAGTAAAGCATACAGCCATCGTCAACGTCATTAGGAAAATAAGAATCGGTAAAAAAGCCCGCCTCAATTTCATTGTTTTAGCCGTCCCTCTAAAAAGTTTATTAAAATATTATATCACACAATTAAATATTTTTCAATCCGTTTCACTACAAACGAACATATTTATAAGAATTTTATTGTCTTTTTTACTTTTTTGAACCGCATATTCATAGGCAATGCGTGTTCCGCTTTTCGGCTGATAGGTGCTTATATCCCTATTAGCCTTTTTTCTTTTCGGAGGCTGATATGACTCGTTATAGTAGAAAACACAGTAATCACTGGCATCTATCATTTCTTGATTACGCTCAACGTAGGATGCCTTTCCCGCCGAGTAAACCTTATCGGATTGCACCTCGGCATCGTAGTCCTTGAGCTTGACGTCCGTTTTCAAAACCGCAGCCCAAGACCTCTCCACTTTCTCTTTCTCGTCTTTTTTCACCGCATACTCGCTACGTCGGGTGTATGCGACCCTCACAATTTGGGGATACTCTTTCTGGTAGTCGGTTACGATGCGGTGGCAAATGTCGTCAAATTCGCTGCGACTTCCGAACAGAAAATACCGCACACCCTCATCCACGATGAGCTTGCGAATTGTATCTTTTATATTTGCCACCAATTCATCGGTCAACGCAATGGTGCGATGGCCAATGAAACAGCACTTCTTTTCTGCCACACTACCACCCCAATCGGACAAAGATATATCAATTATAGCATATAATTATGACTTTTTCAACCGATTTTTATAGTCCGCAGACGATATTTCTATTTTAGGTACTTATTATCCCGTAAAGCCTTCTTTATTCCTCTCGCATTATCGAGGATTACCCGCCGTT
The DNA here is from genome assembly GCA_017473615.1 of Muribaculaceae bacterium. Classification (GTDB taxonomy): domain Bacteria; phylum Bacteroidota; class Bacteroidia; order Bacteroidales; family Muribaculaceae; genus RGIG4576. Next base: position 5,053 of record JAFUKL010000041.1, read on the forward strand.
CAAAGTTCGTGCAATCCCTCAAAATGACCTCAAATTCCGTAACGCAGGCGGACAATTGTTGGTCGAGCGAATCGCACAGGATTGCATCGGTAGAAACGCCGAGTGCGTTGGCAAGGGCTATCAGCGTTTCCACGCTCATAAATTTCATCCCATTCTCAAGGTGGCTTATGTAGGTCGTGGAAACGTCCACCATTTCGGATAGTTTGGCTTGGGATAAATTTTTGCGCCTACGCAGCCTTCGTATCCTCTGTCCAACAGTATAAAAATCAAGTTTCATTTAAGAACCTCCTTTAATTTAAAAAATTTTCTAATTTATTATAGTCCGCAGACGATTAAATCGTTAGCCGTAGATTTCAATAATCGTCTGGAAATGATAAACTATAATATATAATTTCGTCTGCGGTTTATGGAGGTGCGCCAAAATGGATGAGAACAGCATAGAATATAAAGTCGGACAGCGAATAAGGGCTGCACGTCAAGCTAAGAAAATGAGCCAAGCGGACTTGGCATTTGATGCCCATGTGTCCTTGCCACACA
>JAFUKL010000032.1 GCA_017473615.1 Muribaculaceae bacterium
AGCTTGTCGGTAGAGCGACAGCCTCCGGCGATTACAGCATAGACCTTAGCGGATATAGCGCAGGAACTTATATAGTGAGTGTAAACGGAGTATCCACCAAAATAGCCGTTAAGAGATGAAAAAGTTGGTTTCGATATTAGTTGCAATGTTCACAATGCTATCGTCAAGCGTATATGCCGATAACGCAATCTACATCTACCGCAACGACGGCAGTTTCAATGCTTTCTTTGATAGTGAGATAGACAGTATCAGCTATTCGGCTACTGACACCTCAGGGGTTGTGCATTCTCGTTATGTGACCCAGCTTGTGCATACCCCCGACAGCGTTTACCGCATTCCCCTTTCCGCTATCGACAGTATAGCCTTCACCGAGCGTCCCGTGCAATATAATCCTCAAGTGATAAAACTTTCCGAATCCTATTTACCCTATATAATATCATCGGAAGGACTAAGCATTACATTTTCATCGTCATTGCCTGATGAACAGCGAGTGTACAACGGAGATATATTGCTTTACGAAGGATTTTCCGATATGTTTCCTGATGGCTTTGTCGGCAAAGTTGTGAATATCACCGAGAGCGGCAGTTCCATAACAGTACAATGTGAAGAAGTGGCAATAGAAGAAGTCTATGAGCAATTAACGGTCATAAGCGATTATGTATTGGAGCAATCGTCGGAAACACCCTCACAATACAGGTTGAAACAAGTAAGTCCCAAGGCAGAAGCGTCGTTGTCCCTAAATTTGGGAATAGAAATACCTGCCGGCGAATCCGGCAGTTTCACTGCGAGCTATTCAGGTTCGTTGAAAGTGCGTGCCATCATCACCATGTCTCCCGGTAAGCCGTTTTATGCCGATTTCTCCTATACCTCAGGACACAGTTTCAAGGGAGAGGTCAAATTAGAAGCCAAAAAGGCGTTCTTCGTCAACGGAGATAAAGATATCAAACTGTTCAAAGCACAATTGCCATTACCCAATTGTCCGATGTTGAAATTCGAGTATGTGTTATCGCCTTTCTGTAAAGGCGAATTGACCGGCAGCCTGTCGGCAAGTGTTGAAGTGTCGAGCATTACCACATCCGGCATCACCTTTCGAGAAGGCAGCGACCCGGAACGCTATAGCCGTTCAAGCGGAGGATTCAGTCAACCCCAATTAACCTCTGCTTTTAATATCAGTGGCTATGTCTTCGGTGGAATCATCAGCAGTGCCTATTTCGGCACCGTAGGCAATTTTGCCGGAGCCGAGATGAACGTCTATGTAGGTCCCAAGTTGGAAGGCAATCTGAATGTCGATTTTGCCACTCTTGCCGAAGACGGCATATATGAAGCCGTCAAAGACGCCAAAGTGTCATTCGGCTATGCCGCCGAACTTGAAGCCAAGGCACGCCTGAAACTCATGAAATGGGAAACATCGAAAGTCTTCGCCAAAGCCGGTTTCGGTCTTGCTCTTGACGAGCGTCATTTGTATCCGTTATTTTCCGTTCCGTCATATACACAAGGCAAAGACAAGAGCAAAGTTAAACTAAGTATATCCCCTGTTCGTGAACTACTGTTCCCGGTAAGCGTAGGTATGCGATTGGTCGATGACGAAGACAATCAAGAAACTCGCTACAGTCAAACCGATTATATCAATGCCAATCTATGGAGTGGCGATTATGAAGAAGAGTTCTCCTATATCCACCCGGAAAGACATTACACCTGCTATCCCATGGTAAAAGCCTTTGGAATGGAAATGCGTGCCACTCCTGTGAAACATTTTGGTATAGACGTAGTCGCCACCACCGGCGTAGTGTCCGAAGTCACCTCATCCACGGCCATTGTCAGCGGTTACGGAGATTGTCTTGAGTGTGCCGAAAGCATAGCCGAAATGGGAATAGTGTACGTAGCCGGCGGTATACCGAATGTCAGTACCGGAACATTTATATCGAGCGGTCAAAGCACCTCAGGCGAGTTCATTGTAAAACTCACCGGACTGAAAGCAAAAACCACGTATAACTATCGAGCGTGTGTAATTATCGACGGAAAAGAATATTATGGTGAAGTAAATTCATTCACCACTAAAGAAGATGAGATTACACCCGGTCAAGAGGTAGATTTGGGTTTGTCGGTGAAATGGGCAGGATGGAATGTTGGTGCGAACTCTCCTGAGCAATATGGCGGTTATTATGCATGGGGTGAGACCGAGGAGAAGAGTGATTACGACTATGAAACGTACAAATATTGGCAGGATAAAGATGGTGACGGTTATTGGGATAGCAATGAATTTATCAATATCGGCAGTAATATCAGCGGTACGCAGTATGACGTAGCCACTGTAAAGTGGGGTAATGGTTGGCGAATGCCCACAAAGGAAGAAATCCAGGAATTAAATAATAAGTGTAAATTTACAGGTTATACTTATAACGGCGTTAAAGGTTGTAAGGTAACCGGTCCTAACGGTAACAGTATCTTCCTACCTGCTGCGGGCTACCGCTACGGTACTTCGCTCTACCATGCCGGCAGCTACGGCTACTATTGGAGTGGTTCGTTGAGTGAGAGTCTCAGCTACAGCGCGTGGTACTTGTACGTCTACATCCGTGGCTATCCCTACGTGAGCTACTACTACAATCGCTTCTACGGGCATTCGGTGCGTCCCGTCCGCTAAGCGAGTGCGCAGCGCGAGCGATTTAAATTTTTTAAAAGTCGCCCACGATCTTGATTGTGGGCGACCGATTTCAAAACACATAAATTATGTCAACCATAAAAGAACGGATAGAACGAGAGCAGTCAAATATCGATAAGATATATTTGTACAAGGAGGGTATATTTTACAAGGCATACGAGCGTTCGGCATACTTGTGGATAACTAATATATGCAATTACGAAATCAAAAAGCGATATGTGAAAACCGTAGATCGAATGATTGTTTATATAGGATTCCCTATATCGGCTTTAGAGAATCGGCTCCTAAACAGAGTATATAGGGAAGAATCGGAATATACCATTGTGGAACCCGACACTGCGAGCGTAATAGATGCCGAGGCTTATAATGAATGGCATAAGGCGTTAGAAAACGAAAAAGAAAAATGCGGCTTTCCTGAGTGTAATGAGCCGAATGCCGAAGCCATAGTGGATGAAATAATGAAGTATCCTATCGAGACGAGTTCTCCCATAGAGTGCATGATGTTTTTGTCACAATTAAAGAAGCGTTGCGTTGCCGATGGCAGTATATACAAATCTTCCGGTGTATGAGGAATGCTATCAGCTGTTTTTGCATTTCACACAATTGAGCATGAAAATGCAACGCGATTACCGCTACTCACTTGGTGAAGATGTGAAAAAATTGCTGATGGCGGTAATATTGGATATATATAAGGCTAATTATAAGAAAGATGCGGCAGGCTTGGAGAGCGTAACCGATGCAAAGGATCGAATGGTGGAGCTGCAAGTGATACTCAGGCTGCTTAATGAGGTGAAACAGATACCTGATCGTCATTATATGATGCTTACCGAAAGAACTGTGAGTATATCAAAACAGCTTGTAGGATGGGAAAAAGCTATGATAAAGTCTAAAAGATGAGGACATAGGGGCGGGATGCAGCCTGAATATGCCGATTCAAGGATCGGTGTAGCGTGCTTAAGTGATTTCAGGCGGCAGGTCTGCCATGTAACAGGAAACGCAGAAAGTGAAACGAAAAATCAAAAGCTGCGGAGTGGCAGAAAATAACAGTATCGGCAACAGACTTTGCGAAAAGCAACTTTTGCTGCCGTTCAATACAGCGTGTCGCCAAGAAGAACCTGCTGCGGGCAACCGCAACGGTACTTCGCTCAACAATGCCGGCAGCTACGGCTACTATTGGAGTGGTTCGTTGAATGAGAGTAACAGCAACAACGCATGGAACTTGAACGTCAACATCAATGGCAATCACAACGTGAACAACAACAACAATCGCAAATACGGGCATTCGGTGCGTCCCGATAGAGAAATCGCACGTTCCGTCCCGGTCTCATCTTATAAAAGGTATGAATTGACTAAGGAGCAACTGCTTGTGGATTTGTTCAGAGCGTATAAGGATGCTCGCCGACACAAGAGGAGAAAAATAAAGCAAGTGGAATTTGAAATGGATATGGAGACGCGTTTGGTCGAGCTGCGGGACGAATTATGGGACAGAACATACAGACCCGGCGCAAGCATGTGTTTCATTATAAAGGAACCTAAAAAACGTGAGGTTTTTGCCGCAGAATTTAAGGACAGAATCGTACATCATTTGTATTATAATTATGCTTCACCTGTTTTTGAACGTACATTTATAGAGGATAGTTACAGTTGTCGGAAAGGGAAAGGCACTCATTTCGGAGTAAAACGGTTGGTGTCTCACATCAGGTCGTGTTCTGATAACTATAGGAGAAATTGCTATGTGCTGAAATGCGATATAAAAGGGTATTTCATGAATATAGACAGGAAACGTTTGTTGAAAATATGTAATGAAAGCCTTGACAGAATGGCATTTCATGAATCGAACACAAGGGGAAAGAAATGGGCTGAGATTGTAGATTTTGAGTTTGTTAAATATCTTGGAGAAGTGATAATACTGAACGATCCCGTAGAGAATTGTATATTGAAAGGCTCTGAAACCGATTGGAACGGCTTGCCCGAAAGCAAAAGTCTGTTTAAGACGGCTAAAGGGTGTGGATTGCCTATCGGCAATCTTACGTCTCAGTTATTCAGCAATGTGTATATGAATGTTTTCGACCGGTTTGTTAAACGCCAATGCGGTCAGTATCACTATGGCAGATATGTGGACGATGCTTATATAGTGAATGAAAGCAAGCAAGAATTGCGTAGTTTGATAGATGTATTAAGGCTCTCGCTTAAAGATAAATTAGGACTGAAATTACATCCCGATAAAACCACGATTCAAAAGGTGGGGTACGGGGTAGAATTCTTAGGGGTGTATGTTAAGCCGTATAGGGAATATGTTAGAAATAGTACAAAAATACGGATAAGGAAAGCTGTAAACGGATTGTTGGGTGCAACTCGTGAGAAAATGGAGCATTCGGTTAATTCTTATTTGGGGATAATGGGGCATTGCCGGAGTTATAATCTGCGACGGAAGATATTTTGCAGTAATGCGAGCATTATGAGTAACGGAAACTTTGATACATCGATGAAAAAGTACAGGAAGTTGTTTTGAATTTTCTTAAAAACAGCCCGGTATTACCTGCGCAATTTGACGAAAAAACCATTCCAAAGTACTGCTTAAAATAATCCCGAAATAAAATTAAAACAGTTTCTTAGTGTCGGGAGAGAATGATAAAATGTGTAACTTTGCGTAAATTTAAACGACTTCTGAAGAAAAGCTATGACGATAGATGAACTTTGTGAGACGCTTAATCCCAAAGCGCGTAAAGCTACGATAGAAAGTTTGTTGAAAGGTGACAGGCAGAGCCGCCGTGTAATAGACGGTCTTTCCGGGTCGTCCCCGGCAGTTCTGTTTTCCCGATTTCCGCAGCAAACGTCTCCATATCTTATAGTTGTTAACGATTTGGATGAAGCGGGCTATCTGTATCATGATTTATGCCAGATAAACGGAGAGGACAAAGTACTGATATTCCCATCGGGATATAAACGCGATATAAAATACGGTCAGGTGGACGCCCCCTCGGAAATACTTCGCACCGAGGTGCTTAATAAATGGTATAACGACCGCAGTATCAGTTGGGTGGTGACTTATCCCGAGGCGATGGCGGAACAGGTGTCGTCGAAAAAAGAGATAGAGGATACCACCATAACGCTTACGAAAGGCGGTGAGGCAGATATGACCGAGCTTGCCAAACGCTTGCGCGGATATGGATTTCAAAATGTGGATTATGTATATGAGCCGGGGCAATTTGCTCTGCGCGGCTCTATTCTCGATGTTTTCTCTTATTCCAACGAGTTGCCCTATCGTGTGGATTTCTTCGGTGACGAGATTGAGAGCATACGCACATTCAATGTAGAAACACAGCTTTCGGAACAGAATCTCGACAGTATCTTTATCCTCGGCGGTTCTTGCTCGGAGACGGAGCAAGGAACGTCATTGTTGCACTATATAGGCGATGATACCGTATTGCTTTGCAGTGATGCCGACTGGCTGCGCAGCCGTATAAAGTCGATAGGGGAAGAGAAACTGTCGGACAGCACAATTATTGCCAATGAAGGCGATAAGGATGCAATGAAGAAAATCGTTGATACAGATGAATTTATACGCCGATTTAATTCCCTGCGTCGTGTGGATTTCAATGCCGGGGAAACACAGGAAACCGTAGGCAAGAAATTATCATTGCATTGTGCACCGCAGGGCATATTTCACAAGAATTTCGATATTATAAGCAAATCCTTTCATGATTTCATGGAGCAAGGATATAGGATATATATATTGTCGGATAGCGAAAAGCAAATAGAGCGTTTACGACTGATATTTGAAGACCGAAACGACAAAATCGAGTTTACGCCCGTAACCCGCACGTTGCACAGCGGATTTGTAGACAATGATTTGAAAGTGTGTGTATTCACCGACCATCAGATATTCGACCGTTTTCATAAGTATAATCTGAAAAGTGACCGTGCCCGCTCGGGAAAATTGGCGTTGTCGTTGAAGGAACTTAACCAAATAGAGGTGGGAGACTATATTGTGCATGTCGATCACGGTGTGGGCAAGTTCGGCGGACTTGTGCGTACCACGGTCAACGGAACGTTGCAGGAGATGATAAAGCTCACCTATATGAACGATGATATTATTTTCGTGTCGATTCATGCGCTTCACAAACTTGCCAAATACAGAGGAAAAGAAGGTGTACCGCCCAAACTGAACCGTTTGGGTTCCGGTGCATGGAATAAGATGAAAGATCGCACCAAGAGCAAACTCAAGGATATAGCCCGCGATCTTATAAAACTATATGCGGCGCGAAAGGAAGAAAAGGGTTTTGCTTATTCCCCCGATGGATATTTGCAGCAAGAGTTGGAGGCTTCATTCATATATGAAGATACCCCGGATCAGATAAAGGCCACGGCTGCCGTGAAAGCAGATATGGAAAGCGGAAAACCTATGGACAGGCTTATATGTGGCGATGTGGGTTTCGGAAAAACCGAAGTGGCTATCCGAGCAGCATTTAAGGCAGCTACCGATGGTAAGCAGACTGCAGTCCTTGTGCCTACCACAGTTCTTGCTTATCAGCATTACAACACATTCAAGGAACGTCTTGCCGATTTTCCCGTAAAGATAGAATATTTGAGCCGTGCGAGAAAGGCAAAGGACGTGAAACGTATTACCGAGGAACTTGCCGAAGGGAAAGTGGATATAATCATCGGTACTCATAAATTGATAGGCAAGTCGGTTAAATTTCATGACTTAGGGCTGCTTGTGGTTGATGAAGAACAGAAATTCGGCGTGTCAGTTAAGGAAAAACTGAAACAGATGAAAGTGAATGTAGACACTCTCACCATGTCGGCAACTCCGATACCTCGCACATTACAGTTTTCACTTATGGGTGCAAGAGATTTGAGCGCAATCACCACACCTCCTGCCAACCGTTATCCGATACTCACTTCGGTAAATGCACTAAATGATGATATTGTGTGTGAGGCAATAAACTTCGAAATGTCGCGTAACGGTCAAGTCTTTTTTGTGAATAACCGCATAGAGGGGCTGTTTGAGATAGAGAACATGATACATCGTCTTGTTCCCGATGCCCGTGTGGTGGTGGGGCATGGACAGATGCCTCCGGAAAAATTGGAGCAGGCTATTATCGACTTTGCCAATCATGACTATGATGTATTGCTTGCCACTACCATTATAGAGTCCGGAATAGATATGCCCAATGTGAACACTATTATTATAAATAATGCGCAGAACTTCGGCTTGAGCGAACTGCATCAATTGAGAGGACGAGTGGGGCGTAGTTCCCGCAAAGCATTCTGCTATTTGCTTGTACCTCCGGGCAAACCGCTTACTCCGGTGGCGCGCCGTCGTTTACAAGCAATAGAGAGTTTTGCGGAGCTTGGTAGCGGAATACACATTGCCATGCAGGATTTGGATATAAGAGGTGCAGGCAATCTGCTTGGAGCAGAACAGAGCGGATTTATTGCCGATTTAGGCTATGAAACCTACCAGAAAATTCTGAAGGAGGCTGTGCTTGAGCTTAAAACGGAGGAATTCAGCGAGGTGTTTGATGATGAAACCAAGCAAAAGTCTGTTGTAGAGGAGGAAGAACCTACCTATGTGGCAGATTGCACGATAGAGAGCGATATGGAACTATTCCTGCCTGCTACATACGTACCTCAGGAAAGCGAACGAATTAATCTGTATCAGGAGCTTGACAATATGGAACGTGAATCGGATGTGCTTGAATTCCGCCAACGATTGGAAGACCGATTCGGAAAAATTCCAAAAGAGGCAAACGAACTTATACGCATTGTCTCGCTCCGTCGATTGGCGAGAACGCTCGGCATAGAGAAAGTGGCGCTAAAGCAACGCAAGATGTATATTTATTTCGTGGGAGACGAAAATCGTGCATATTACGAATCGCCTGCATTCGGGAAGATTCTTCATTATTTGCAGAACGACCCGCAGCGATGTCGTCTCCGTGAAGTGAATGGGAAACGTTCCATTCTTATCGATGGCGTGCGCTCCGTTCAAGAGGCTGTAGGCATATTTTCATCAATGTCAGCATTGACTTCGATTTAATGCAATGTTAAATAGGCTGAAAATTTGAGATAAAACCAAAATAAGCAGTACCTTTGCACTCGTTTTGAATAAATACTACTCTACTTATAAATAAGGGTGGATTTTTGCTATACCGAAATAGAGGGATATATGATGCCATTAAAACGGTTTCTAAAAGCACAAGAAGAGAAAGTATAATTAAAATAAGGTAATATGTTTAAAAGATTTCATGGCTCCCATGTGATGGAAGCTTTACAAAGAAAGAAGATGCGCAACCTTCTGTCGAAGGAGTTTCTTGCGTCTCGTCTTTTGAAAATTGCGATTGCCTCATTGGCAATGATTATTTTGTGGGCGTTGCCTGTTACTGTATTCGGAATAGATGGATTGACTATTGTGCAACAGAGAGTAATCGCTATTTTTGCGTTTGCGGTATTGATGTGGATTTTCAATGCCATTCCGGCATGGACCACTTCCACATTTGTTGTGGTGTTGTTGCTATTCTGTACTTCAGACAGCAGTCTGTGGTTCTTCCGTGAAGGTTTTGCAGCAGAAGAACTCGGCAAATTGACAAGCTACAAGTCATTAATGGCTTGTTTCGCCGATCCTATTATCATGCTGTTTATAGGAGGATTTATCATAGCTATCGCAGCCACCAAGACCGGTCTTGACGTGATGCTTGCAAAAGTGATGTTGAAACCTTTCGGAACGCAGTCGAAATATGTGTTGTTAGGCTTTATCACCGTAACCGCAGTATTCTCCATGTTCTTGAGTAACACAGCGACCGCTGCGATGATGCTTACATTCCTTGCTCCTGTGCTGAAAGTTCTTCCTGCCGATGGAAAAGGAAAGATAGGCTTGGCTTTGGCTATTCCTGTAGCTGCCAACGTGGGTGGTATGGGAACACCGATAGGAACACCTCCTAACGCTATCGCCTTGAAATATCTGAATGGTGCAATAGAGGACGGCGGTATGGGACTTAATATAGGTTTCGGTGAATGGATGGCGTTCATGATACCTTTCACATTGGTTCTTGTATTTATTTCATGGGTACTCCTATTGAAGTTATTCCCGTTCAAGCAAAAGACCATAACACTTGAAATAAAGGGTGAGGCTAAGAAAGATTGGCGTTCAATCGTGGTTTATATCACATTTGCTGTTACAGTACTTTTATGGGTGCTTGATAAATATACCGGTGTGAATTCCAATGTTGTGGCAATGCTTCCGGTGGGAGTATTCTGCGTGATTGGTGTTATTACCCGTCGCGACTTGGAAGAAATCAGCTGGGGTGTACTTTGGATGGTTGCCGGAGGTTTCGCTCTTGGTGTGGCTTTGAATCAAACCGGTCTTGCCACTACATTGATTAATGCTATACCGTTCGGTCAATGGTCTCCGCTATTGGTAATCATAGGCTCAGGATTGATATGCTATGCAATGGCTAACTTTATATCTCATACAGCTACAGCCAACCTGCTTGTTCCGATTTTAGCTGTTGCCGGAGGAAGTATGGCTACTGCGCTTGCACCGCTTGGAGGTGTTACAGCGTTGTTGATAGGAGTGGCTATCGCATCTTCACTTGGTATGATACTTCCTATCAGTACGCCGCCTAACGCAATGGCTGCAGCTACCGGTCTTATCGAACAAAAGGATATGGCTAAGGTGGGTATCATAATCGGTGTAGTGGGTTTGATACTGGGTTATGTAATGTTGTATTTCCTCGGCTCTAATGGCTTGATTGGAGGCTGATAGATATAAATGCTAAATATGGAAGCTGTTGTGTGCCTTATGAGCGCCGGCAGCTTCTTTCATGTTTTAATTATAATAAGGATGAAGAAAACTGTTTTATTGATTCTTTTAAGTGCTGTGGCTGTGTGTGGCATGGCTCAAAAGAAAGATTTCGATTATAAGATATATGGGCAGATACGTGCCGATTTGTTCTATAACAGCAGGGCGAATGAAGAGAGTGTTGACGGATTGTTTTACAATTATCCCAAAGATTACAATTGGGATGCAACCGGTGAGGACTTGAATGCTCAGGCAAATGGCAATATGTATATGCTTTATACGCGTCTCGGACTTGATGTGAAAGGTCCTAAGTTGGGTAATGCCGCTACTACTGCCAAGATTGAATTTGATTTCCGTGGTTCAGGCTCTACGCTTTCTGTGGTGCGATTACGTCATGCGTACTTGAATCTTAATTGGGGTAAATCGTCGGTACTTGTAGGGCAAACGTGGAATCCATTGTATGGTGATGTGGCTCCTCAAATACTTAATTTAAATATGGGTGCGCCTTTCCAGCCGTTTGGACGTGCGCCACAAGTGCGTTATCGCTATAATGCGAAAGGGGTGCAAGTTACTGTTGCAGCGTTGTGGCAATCTCAATATTTGTCAAACGGTCCGGAAGGAAAGAGTAACAAATATATTAAAAACAGCCTTGTCCCTGAATTCTATATCGGCGTTGATCACAAGACGAGTAATTTTTTGGTAGGAGCGGGCGTAGATGTGCTTTCGCTTGTTCCGCGTACGCAATCAGTCATTGAAAAGGTTGAAGAGGGAAAAGATACTCCCAAATCCTATACGTATAAAGTGGATGAGCGTGTTACTTCGTTGTCATACGAAGTGCACATGAAATACACTTCTCCTATGTGGTATGTCGCAGCCAAGAGCGTGCTTGGTTCTAACCTTACACAAGTATCAATGCTTGGCGGGTATGGTGTGAAGTCGGTTGACGAGGTTACCGGAGAACAGAAGTACAGCCTTAACCGTAACAGCTCTTCATGGGTGAATGTCGTGTATGGGAAAAAATGGAAAGCAGGTGTGTTTGCCGGGTATATGAAGAATCTTGGTACCGGTGATGCTGTGACCAAAATGTATGGTACCGGAACAAACGTAGATAGGATTGCGAGCGGGACACTTGAACTCACATATAACCTGCCTCACTGGAAGATAGGAGTGGAATATAACTATACAAAAGCATGGTATGGTGATTTAAATGGTGAAAACGGAAAGATTGTCAATACACATGGCGTAGGCAACAACCGTTTCGTTGCCAGTGTGCTATATATGTTCTGATAATAATAGATTGTTTTAGTTATTACTTGGTGCCTTGCATCTTGTCAATTAAATCAAAAGGAGCTGAGCCAAAAAACAATTTTGACACAGCTCCTTTGTTTTATGAAAAAAAGAAAGCGGTATTATTTCACTTCCCAAGTATCCCCTGAAAGTATCATATCGCGAAGGCATGTGAAACCTTTCTTCGCTTTTACTTCGGCAACTTGTTTTTCTACTTCTTCGTTGTAAACAGGAGCTTCTACATCGCGTATTACACCGATTGCAAGAGGCAAATCGTGTCCGTCCATCATTGCAAGCTGCTGATGTAAGAAATTGCTTTGGCAATGAGCATCGTGAACAAGTACGTCATCGATAGTGTAACCGTCTTTGCCTATCTCTACGGCTTTCAGTGCAAAACCATCCTGTACGATACCTTTATTCTTGTCTTTGCCGAAAATCATTTTCTCGCCGTGAACAAGGTGGATAGTACGATCGGCGCGGTTCTCTTTATCGGTGATGAAATTGTGGATGCCGTGATTGAAAATAACACAATTCTGTAACATTTCCACGATAGAACAACCTTTGTGACGTGCTGCGGCAACCATTACCTCTTGAGAGATTTTCAATTCCACATCAATTCCTCGCCCGAAGAATGTACCGCGTGCGCCGAATACCAATTCGGCAGGAATAAACGGGTCTTCGGTAGTTCCGTAAGGAGCCGATTTACATACAAATCCTCTGTCGCTTGTAGGTGAGTATTGACCTTTGGTAAGTCCGTAAATCTTGTTGTTGAGAAGAAGTACGTTCAAATCTACGTTACGGCGCACTTCATGAATGAAGTGGTTACCACCTATAGCAAGACCGTCACCGTCACCGCACACTTGCCATACTGTCATTTTGGGATTTGCCGTCTTGAATCCGCTGGCTATTGCTCCGCCGCGACCGTGGATGGTGTGGAATCCGTAGGTATTCATATAGTAAGGCAGACGCGAGCTGCAGCCGATACCTGAAATTACTGCTGTCATGTGAGGTGCAACACCCACTTCTGCCATTGCCTTATGAAGCACTGCCAAAATAGCGTGGTCACCACAACCCGGACACCAACGTACGTATTGGTCACTCTTAAAATCAGCGTTGGTATATTGCTTGTTCTCTTCCATGATTATTTCTCCTCCATGATTTTAGTTAGACCTTCAACTATTTCTTGTACCAAGAAAGGTTGTCCTTGTACTTTATTAATACGCTTGATTTCCACCATAGGGTGCTTTGCCTGCAAGAAGTCGGCGAATTGGCCGTTGTTGAGTTCGGCAACAACCACGTTCTTGTACTTCTTGATTATTTCTGTAGCATTGGCAGGAAGCGGGTTGATATAACGGAAATGAGCGAAAGCCACCGGTTTTCCTGCTGCGTTCAGCTCTTGTACTGCGGTGTAAAGGTGTCCGTAAGTGCCACCCCAACCGATAAGAAGAGTATCGGCATCCGGATTACCTTGAATTTCCTGTGCAGGAATGTTTTTTGCTATGTTGTTTACTTTTTCTTGACGGATGGCTACCATCTTCTCATGGTTTACCGGATCGGTGGAGATTGCGCTTGTCACGCTGTCTTTTTCAAGGCCTCCAAGGCGGTGCATGAATCCTTCTGTTCCGGGGATAGCCCAATAACGCACCTTGGTTTCTTCGTTACGCATATAAGGTTTCCATCCTTGTTCAAGCATTTCGGGTTTGACGAAATTAGGTTTGATAGCCGGGTATTCATCGTTTTCAGGGATGCGCCAAGCCGAAGAGCCGTTGGCTATAAATCCGTCGGTAAGAAGAATTACAGGGGTCATGTGTTCTACAGCAATACGAGCTGCTTCAAATGCCATATCGAAACAATCGGTAGGAGATGCAGCTGCAACCACGGCAAGTGGAGATTCACCGTTGCGTCCGTATAGGCATTGCATAAGATCGGTCTGCTCGGTTTTTGTGGGAAGTCCGGTAGATGGACCGCCACGTTGAACGTCAATGATAACGAGCGGCAGTTCTGCCATTACGGCAAGACCCATAGCCTCACTTTTCAGTGCGATACCGGGACCTGAAGTACTGGTTGCTGCAAGATTGCCGGCAAAAGAAGCTCCGATAGCTGAGCAGATACCTGCTATTTCGTCTTCCATTTGGCAAGCTTTTACACCCAAATCCTTACGCTTGGCAAGTTCATGTAGAACATCGGTAGCCGGAGTAATAGGGTAGCTTCCGAGGAATAGCGGCAGACCGCTCTTTTCCGATGCCATGATAAGTCCCCATGCTGTAGCTGTGTTACCGTTTACATCGGTATATGTACCGGGACGAATGTCATCGGTCTCGATGCGGTAGGTAGATACCGATGCGTGTATGTTGTTGCCGTAGTCGTAACCTGCGCGTATAACCTTGGCGTTAGCTTCAGCGATAGCCGGTTTCTTGGCGAATTTGTTCTGTAAATAGTTGATGGCACTCTCAATCGGACGGTCAAACAACCAGCAGACAAGTCCGAGCGCAAACATGTTCTTACATTTGGTGATAGACTTTAAGTCCATGCCTGAATCGGCAAGGGCGGCTTTCACCATAGAAGTCATAGGCACTTCCACTACTTGTGCTTTAAGGTTGATTTCGGTATAAGGATCGTCGGTCTTGAATAAAGCTTTTTCCAAGTCGGATTTCTTGAAGCAGTCGATGTCTACGATTGCCACTCCGCCCGGCTTAAGGAATTTTGCGTTTTGTTTCAATGCGGCAGGGTTCATAGACACAAGCACATCGGCTTTGTCTCCCGGAGTATATACTCCTTTACCTATACTTACTTGGAATCCTGAAACTCCACTAAGTGTTCCTTGTGGGGCGCGCACTTCGGCAGGATAATCCGGAAAAGTTGAGATTTGGTTTCCTATGCCGGCTGATATGTTGGAAAATATATTTCCCGCTAATTGCATACCATCGCCTGAGTCACCGGAGAAACGTACTACAACTTTCTCAAGTACTTTTACATTGGTTTTCTCTAACATATAAGTAGTTGTTAATTTTTTATGCACATAGTGCAATTATGTAAATATTGTATTTAAGGCTTTCTGATGATAATTGTCATAAAGTCGTAGCAAAGATAAGAGTTGTTGTTATTATAAAGAAATTTTAAGCCGAAAATTTCAGTCGGTCGACTGACTTTTCGGCTTAAAACAGTTCTGAATTGCAGGAAGTAATTTATGTGGTTATATTACCTGCTTTTTAGCCTTGTCCCTGTGATTTTGGTGTGACAGGCTTATCTGTCGGATTATGAGCTTGAGTGGCAAGTTGTCGGACGAATAATTTTCCGGTATCGGTGTTGATGTATAATGTGTTTCCATTCATTTTCATTCCGGTTATATTGCCCTCAGGACTTGGTAATATGGCTCTTACTCGTCCGTTTTGATCGGCAATCTGGATGCCGGTATCGGTAGCCGTGTATAAATTGCCGAGAGTATCGAAGAACATGCCGCATGGTTCTTTCTGTGAATTGTTGGGTACGTTATGCAGCCAGTAGAATTGTTCGCCATTGTTCAATGTGCCATCGTCGTTTACTGTGTATGCAATAAGCCAGTCGGATGCTTTTTCGCTCTGTACGATTATGCTTGCATCAGGGTACACGGCGAATATTGAGCCTGCATTGGGCAAGGTGTTTAGCTTTATTGCCTTTTCTCCGTTGCGTTTTAGCCATATTTCGCCTTGTGCGTTGCACCCGTAGATATTGCCGTTGTTCAATTTGATTGTGGAGGTGATTTTGCATGACTTGGGAAAATCCCTTTTGTTTTCATTGCATTGGAAAAAATCGTTGTTGATTTCATTAGCGGTTTGCCATCCTTGATTCTCAAGTAATACTGTAGACAGCATGTTGTTCAGTGACTTTCCTGCCTTGGGCGCATGCGGGTGATTACGCCACAGCCATCGCATTGCGTCAGGAAACAGCATTGCGCCGTGACGTATGTTGTGGTTGCTGCGATCCCATTTGTAGGTGTATTCATATCCTGCGAAATTGAGAGCTGATTCCATGAGTTTATTGTACTCAAACCAGTCGCCGAAAAGCGGATTCCATGCGTCATTCTCTCCATCGTGAAGGAATATGCGCAGTGGTTTAGGTTCGGTCTTTCTTATGAGTGCGGGTAATTCGTTTCCACCTCGCATTGCTACGAAAGTACCTACGGTGCTGTAAACGCGGCTGAACAGATCGGGGCGTGACCATGCCGCCACGAAAGAACAAATGCCGCCGCTGCTTGCGCCGGTAATGGCACGGTCGGATGCGCTTTTCGACAACGTAATCTTTCTCCCGTCATCCAAAGTTATGCTTTCTGCCAATGGCAGGACTTCACTTTCTATAAAACGTGCAAAAGTGCCATCGGTGCGGTCGAATTCATTGCTGCGGTTGTAGCGTATTACATTGCCACTTTTATCCTTTATGACCCCGGGGTCGATGAATACGCCTATAGTGACAGGCATTTCTCGAGACTTGATGAGATTGTCCATTACGGTTGTCATACCATAATATACCGCACCGTCGAGACAAACCAAAAGGCACGCCGGAGTTTTACCGTCATATTGTTGAGGAATATAAATCTTTATTTTCCTGGAAGTTCCCGGATATATATTGGAGTTGTCAATCGTTTTCTCTATTATTATACCCCTTTCTTCTATTGGTAATTCGATTCTTGCGGGATCATCGGGATAACTTGCGTTTTGAGCTTGTTGAGCGGTGGCGTGGAAAGCGGTAAAAGTTACCGCAGTTGCCAGCAAAAGACTTTTTAGTTGCGCTGTTGAAGTTTTCATTAGTTGGTTTGTTTGATTGCTGTTTCGATGCCAAAGGTAATGAATTTGTTTGAATGCTCGAATGTGCATACGGTTGTTTTTAAAGGTGAGTGTGAAATGTTTTGCAGAAAACTTGTTTTCTATTTGATGTGATGAGTGAAATGCGTATTAACATTTTTAACAAGTTGAGATTTAACATGTTTGGTGTCTATGCAAAAAGTATGTAGAGACTGATGGCTTAGGTCAAATAGGGAAATTTTTCTGCAAAGAACAGTTCAAAATCGTCTGAAATATCTTAAAAAATGTAAATCGGGCGATGTTTTTTGCGCAAATCGTGAGAAAATGTGCAATTTTTAAGAAATTCTATATGCAAAACTTTTTATATCTGAATTATAATTGCTTACTTTGCACCGCAAATTTAAAAATCAATTTATAACTAATTAAATTTTATTATTATGTCTGAAATAGCAGAAAGAGTAACAGCAATAATTGTTGACAAATTAGGAGTTAACGAAACAGAAGTAAAGCCGGAGGCTACATTTGCACAAGACTTGGGTGCTGATTCACTTGATACAGTAGAATTGATTATGGAGTTTGAAAAGGAATTCGGTATCCAAATTCCGGACGATCAAGCAGAAAAAATTGCTACTGTAGGTGACGCTATCGCATATATCGAAGCAAACAAATAATAGTTTATTCCTATAAATATTAATATGGAATTAAAAAGAGTCGTAGTAACAGGTCTTGGTGCTATTACTCCGTTGGGTCACGATGTTGCCTCTACATGGGACAATGCTGTGAATGGAGTGAGCGGTGCAGGTCCTATTACTCATTTTGACGCTTCCAAGTTCAAGACACAATTTGCTTGTGAGGTGAAGGATTTTGACGCATCGAAGTTTTTCGATCGCAAGAAACTCCGCACTTACGATTTGTACACGCAATATGCGTTGGTTGCAGCCGAACAAGCTATAGCTGAAGCCGAACTTGACAACGAAAATGTAGACCACAATCGTGTGGGCGTAATCTTCGCTGCAGGTATCGGAGGTCTTCATACATTTGAAGAAGAGGCGGGATATTTTGCACTTCACGGGGAAGAACAAGGACCCAAA
Source organism: Muribaculaceae bacterium (assembly GCA_017473615.1). Classification (GTDB taxonomy): domain Bacteria; phylum Bacteroidota; class Bacteroidia; order Bacteroidales; family Muribaculaceae; genus RGIG4576. The sequence continues at coordinate 17,620 of JAFUKL010000032.1, forward strand.
TATAATCCTTTCTTCATACCTAAGATGATTGCCGACATCGCCGCAGGTCACATTTCGATGGAACATGGTTTCCGCGGTCCGAACTTCGGTATCGTTTCGGCATGTGCATCTTCAACAAACGCATTGATAGACGCATTCAACTATATACGTCTTGGCATGGCTGATGCAATCGTTACAGGAGGCGCCGAGGCGGCTATCTACCCTGCCGGTGTGGGTGGTTTCAACTCAATGCATGCATTATCGACTCGTAACGACAGTCCGGCAACAGCTTCGCGTCCATTCAGTGCATCGCGCGATGGTTTTGTGATGGGCGAGGGCTCGGCTTGTTTGATTCTTGAAGAATTGGAGCATGCTAAGGCTCGCGGAGCAAAAATCTATGCTGAAATTGTGGGTGGAGGCATGAGTGCCGATGCTTATCATATTACAGCTACTCACCCGGAAGGCTTGGGTGCAAAGCTTGTGATGACCAATGCCCTTAATGACGCCGGCATGAAACCTGAAGAAATTGATTATATCAATGTTCACGGAACTTCAACAGGCGTGGGTGATGTGTCGGAGGCTAAGGCTATCAAGGAAGTGTTTGGTGAACATGCTTACAAGTTGAATATCAGTTCTACTAAGTCAATGACCGGTCACTTGCTGGGAGCGACAGGCGCACTTGAGGCTTTATTCTGTGTGAAAACAATTGAAAACGGAATAGTTCCGCCTACCATCAACCATGAGGATGGCGATAACGATCCGGATATCGACTACAACATGAATTTCACTTTCAATAAAGCTCAGAAGCGTGAAGTGAAAGCCGCTCTATCCAATACGTTCGGATTTGGTGGTCATAATGCAAGTCTTGTAATGAGAAAATATGAGGAATAAGTATATCCCACTTCATCGAGGGGTGTGAAACTTAACAATATTTTTTTTGATTAAGGGCGTTCTGTGATGGACGCCCTTAATCTTTGTAGATGTTGTATGCCATTGGCTGTAGCCGAGTGGAGTTGAGCCTCCCCCAAAAAAGCCTGTTATGCGATTTCTTATAAATGTCAGGATTAAAAAAGTGGAATTGTTGTGAAAAATGTCAAGGGAATTTATTAAGTTTGTAAATTGGAATATGATTTTTTGCGAAAAAGAATGAATCAAAAAATACGCAATCTATATGGAATATAAAATGAGTCCCGAGGAAGAAAAACAGATGGTTGATGCCGCTTTTAAGAATCTGCTTGACGGATACCTTGCCAGCAACCACAGAAAAAAAGTGGAAATAATAGAAAAGGCTTATCGGTTTGCCTGCGAGGCGCATAAAGGGATACGTCGTCGCTCAGGTGAACCATATATATTACATCCTATTGCCGTGGCAACGATAGTGAGTCAGGAAATAGGACTTGGAAGCACTTCGATATGTGCTGCCTTACTTCATGATGTGGTAGAGGATACCGATTATACGGTTGAGGATTTGGAGGCTCAATTCGGGAAGAAGATTGCGAAAATTGTAGAGGGACTTACGAAGATTTCGGGAGGTATCTTTGGAGATAAGGCGTCGGTGCAGGCAGAGAATTTCCGTAAACTTTTGCTCACAATGAGCAATGACATCCGCGTTATCCTTATCAAGATGGCAGACCGTCTGCATAATATGCGTACACTCGGTTCCATGCTTCCCAGCAAGCAGTATAAGATAGCCGGGGAAACGTTGTATATATACGCTCCTTTGGCTCACAGGCTCGGTTTGTTTGCCATAAAAACCGAGTTGGAGGATTTGAGTTTCAAATATGAGCATCCCGAAACCTATGAGAACATAAAGAGACAGATAGCCGATACGGAAGAGGCTCGTAACAAGATTTTTGATAAATTCGCCGCACCCATTAAGGAAAAGCTTGACGCAATGGGACTGAAGTATGAAATGAAAGCCCGGGTTAAGTCGGTTTATTCTATATGGAATAAGATGGAGACAAAACGAGTATCGTTTGATGAAATCTATGACCTATACGCTGCCCGTATCGTTTTTAAGTGTGATAATGAATGTGATGAAAAACGTATTTGCTGGAATATCTACTCTGAAATAACCGATTTGTATAGTCTGCACCCCGACCGTACGCGCGATTGGATAAGTGTTCCTAAGGCAAACGGTTATCGGGCATTGCATCTCACAGTAATGGGTTCTGACGGTAATTGGGTGGAGATACAGATACGCAGCGAGCGCATGGACGAGATGGCAGAGAAGGGCTTTGCCGCTTATTGGAAATATAAGATAGGCGAAGGCGAGGAAGAAACAGAATTGCGTACGTGGCTGATGACGATTGAGGAAATACTGAATAATCCGGAGCCTAATGCTCTTGATTTCCTTGATACAATCAAGTTGAACCTGTTTGCATCTGAAATCGTGGTGTTTACCCCTAAGGGTGAGCTTATAACGTTGCCTAAGAACTCAACTGTTCTTGACCTTGCTTTCTCGTTACATACCGAAATGGGAGCGCATTGTATAGCCGGCAAGGTGAACCATAAGCTTGTGCCGTTGTCTCACAAGTTGCAGAGCGGCGATCAGGTGGAAGTGCTTACCTCACATTCACAGACGGCAAAGGAGGAATGGGTGAAATTCCTTGTTACGGCTAAAGGGCAGACGAGATTGAGGACGGCTCTGAAGAAACAGCGTCGTTCGATAATAGATAAGGGAAACGAGCTGCTCAAACGCTTTCTTGCCGATAATAATATGGAAATGACGGGAGATAACATAAACCGTATTATATCCAAGGAGGGGTTGCAGAACAAGGAGGATTTGCTGTACAAAGTGGGTAATGGAGAAGTCGTCTTGAACGAGCAGGTACTGAAAGAGGTAAAGAAATCTCCGACCGGGTTGCTTTCCAAATTGTTCAGGATAGGCACACCCGGCAAAAAGGTAAAAGAAGAGCCTAAGAGCGTGACTATGAAGATAGAGCGCATAAACGGCAAGATCGATATAAGCAAAACCTATCTGTTGCATTCTGAAAACGGAGTAAGCAATTATAAGCTTGCCACATGCTGCGAACCTATTCCGGGTGATGATGTTGTAGGTTATGTAAATGATAATGATGAGGTGGTGGTGCATAAGTTGAGTTGTCCTAACGCTATGCGACTGAAAAGCAGCTACGGAGGACGCTTGTTGCAGACCGATTGGGATTCTCCCACCGATAAATTCTTGGTTGCGGTGCGTATAGAGGGTATAGATCGAATGGGTATTCTGCAAGAGATTATTTATACGATTTCCACTACGCTCGCTATAGATATAAGACGGTTGGAAATAGGTGCAAAAGACGGATTGTTTACCTCGCACCTTGATGTTATGGTAAAAGATGCTACGGTTGTGAATAATCTGTGCAAACGCTTGAAGTCGATAAAGGGTGTGACTGCCGCAGTAAGGGCTAAAGCGTGAATGTGGTTATAAATGGTGAGTTTTATTTAGCAGTAGGATTATGAGTATATTTCAGAAAATAGGGAAAAATAATCTTGTGAATGCGTCTATGCTCTTATGCGCTATCGTCGTAGTGTCGTTCTTTTTCCCGAGTGAGGACAAGTTCAAGTTTGAGTATGAGCAGGGAAAGCCTTGGGCTTATTCGTTGATAACCGCACCTTTTGATATGCCTATCAATATGGACTCTGTCACTGCTCGAAAAACCAAGGATAGCATCGACACAAAGTTTGCACCTATATATGAACGTAATTCAAAAATAGAGAATGCAAATATGAATCGCTTGAATGAGGCGTTGAGCAACGATGTTAATGTGACTCCGCGCATGAGATATGCCATAATAGACAAAGTGCGTTATGTGTATGGAAAAGGGATAGTGGACAATACCACGCGAGACGGGCTGGCAACAGGTCGTATACCCGGTATAAGACGCATTGTCAATAATGTGGCAGAATATATGCCTGCCGATGGTATGTTTTCCGTTAGGGAAGCATATCTTTACTTGGACTCGGTTTTCGGTACGCCTGAATACCGTGCAGCCATGAGCAACGCAAAAATATCGGAGAGCCTTTCGCCTAATATCATATATGACAGTATAGGCTCCAAGCGGGTTCTCGCCCAACTTTACCAAAAGGCTCTTGCCCCTGTGGGTATAATACAGAAGGGGGAACGCATCATCGACCGAGGAGAAAAAGTGACACCGCAGTTATATACGGTGTTGCAGACTTATGAACGCATGTCACGAGAACATTCCAAGGCGGTGAAAGGTAACCATTATCCCATAGTGGGGCAGGTACTGCTTGTGGCTATCCTTTTTATGGGCTTTTTTGCCTATGTGTATTTTTTTCGCTCGCGGACTTATGCCGATTTCAGAAAAATGTTTTTTCTGATATTGTTTATGACGGTATTTACAGCCGGAGCATTGGTTGTGAAGGATACTTCAGCCAATGCTATATACTTGATACCGTTTGCCACAGTACCGCTTATTGTATCCACTTTTATCGACTCTCGCACGGCTTTTATGGCAAATGTCGTGGTGGTGCTTATATGTGCCCTTGCAGCTCCGTCGCCACTTGAGTTTATCGTTTTGCAGGTGGTGGCAGGTATCGTGGCTATAGTGTCGGTAAGGTCGCTGTTACGTCGCTCTCAACTCGTGCAGTGTGCATTCTATGTGTTTGTATCTTATTGTCTCACTTATATAGGTATGACTATAATGATCGATGGCAACCTTATGGGAGTGAGCAGGCAGTTGATAATGAATTTTGCGTTAAACGGTCTTATTCTTTCATTTAATTATGTGTTGGTGTTTGTTCTTGAAAAAATTTTCGGGTTCATAACGCCGGTTTCTCTTGTGGAAATAAGTGATGTAAACAACTCGTTGCTGAGGGAATTGTCGGAGAAATGTCCGGGGACATTCCAACACTCTCTCCAAGTAGCCAACCTTGCGGCTGAAGTGGCGCATAGCATAGGTGCCGACGTGCAATTGGTGCGTGCAGGAGCTTTGTATCACGATATAGGTAAAATAAGCAATCCGGCTTTCTTTACGGAGAATCAGCGTGGTGTAAATCCACATGACAGTCTCACACCCGATCAAAGTGCGCGTATTGTCATAAAGCATGTCACCGATGGAGTGGCACGTGCCGAAAAGGCAAAACTGCCGGCTGTTATAAAGGACTTTATATTGCAGCATCACGGGTGCGGCAAGGCGAAGTTCTTCTACATGAAAGCGTGCGAATCGGCAGGTGGTGCCGAGAACGTGGATGAAAAGCTCTATGCATATCCCGGGCCGAATCCGAATACTCGGGAAACCACCATATTGATGATGGCAGATGCTACCGAGGCAGCTGCAAAAAGCTTGAAAGAACATAGCGATGAAGCAATCAGGACTTTGGTTGACCGAATTGTTGAAACGCAGATGACGGAAGGAATGTATAAGGATTCTCCTTTGAGTTTTCATGAAATGGAGATCGTGAAAAAGACGATTGTAGATCGCCTTTGCATGTTCTATCACACGAGGGTGTCTTATAATATACCGTCGTCCGATAAAGTTCCGGGTGGTGTGCAAGAAAATGAGGCAAAGCAGGATGAGAGAAGATAGTGAGCATGATTGGACTGCTATCGTTTGTTAATACTCCTAAAGGTAAGTTGATAAGTTTTTCCTCATCCGTTTTTATTCATTATTTTTGAACCTTAATTATTTTATAAAGATTTTTATACGATGAGATATTTTATTTATACCATTATATGTGCATTTATGTGCTGTTTTGCCGGGTCGGCGGCATCTCCTAAGAAATTGGAAATTAGGAAAGTGGATTTTGAAGAAATAAGGCATGTCACACAGGATAGCGTAGGCAGTCGTTCGTATTACCCTCGCCTTATGGCAGCATTTCTGCGCAATGACACAACTTTGCTTAACGACACATTGCCTACCGGAGAGGTGATACCGGGAGAGGTGATGACGGTGGACGATTACCGTAATTTGTATTACGGATATGTGTTTCAAGAAGATTATAATCCGTTCCGCACTTCGGTGTATTCAGAAAAACTTGAACATCTTTATGATAAAAAGGAATTTACAAGGGAAGAAAGCGTTCAAATAAAAGAAAATGCTCGCGATGCACTGGCTGACAATATCTTTGATCTAAGACAAATGACATTTTTTATATTCGCTTTAAAAGAGATAAAGAAGGATAATCTTGCCCGTATATGTCAATTCAGACTGAACCATATCGTAGCGGCTATAATGTCGAGCGGACAAGGAACGCTTGAGCATCCGTGGGTTGTAACATCGGTAGAGCATGAATACAATATAATCAACTTCCTCGGTTTTGTGGCTACTTCGCATGAAGAAGTAGAAGGAGGAATAGATTATATAAGGATTAATAAAAAGGACAATAAGTCGCCCGAGGGATTCTATTTCGACGTATCTAAAATAATGGAAGTTGCCAATCGTAAATTCCCTGCGGAATAATAGGATTCCGAATGCGATATTTTCACTTTTTCATATTATTTTCAGTGGCGTTTGCTTTAGGCTGCACTCGTTCGGTCGATGAAAGACTTATGCAAGTTAACGCCTTTGCCGATGGCAGCAATATTGATAGTGCTGCGGTGGTGCTGCAAAGCATTGCCGTTGACAGTCTCAGTGAGCATAATCGCCGGTATTATGACCTTATGTCGATAAAGTTGCGCGATAAATCCTATCAGGACATCAAGGGTGATACGGCAATCACCGAATTGATTCGCTACTTCGATGACAATGGCACACACTCCGAGAGAGCCGAGGCTTATTATTATGGCGGACGCGTATATCGTGAAATGGGCGACCTGCCACAATCGCTCGATTATTTCCAAAAGGCTCTCGATGCACTCGATGATGATAACACCCATGCTCGCCTAAAAGGCAAAATCTGTAGTCAAATGGGGCAGATGTTTTTTGACTTACAGATGTATAAGCAAGCTATACCCAAATTTCAAATGGCTGCTCGTTATAATATAACGTTTTGCGATTCTGTAAATTTGGTTTATAATTATAGGGAACTTAGCGACATCTATTATAAATTAAGCAAATCGGATAGTACGATATTTTATTTAGATAAGGCGTTGAAAATTGCGAAAGCATTGAAGGATACACCAAAATGCGAAATTGAAATAAGAACAAGTATCGTAGATTATTATATTAAATGGGGGTATTATGAAAAGGCTAAAACAGAATTTAATGCTATAGAACAAATAATACAAGAGAAAGATTTCCCCGATTATTTATTAATGACAGGCATAAATATTTATATAATCGAAAAAAACTATGACAAATTAGCTGAATTTGCTAATAGGCTATTGCAATCGCATTTCATAAACAGCAAGATGTATGCTTATGAAATACACGCTGAGCTTGCCAAATTCAAAGGAAATAAGGATGATGCCTTTGACAATATCATGAAGTACAAGACATGCTTGGACTCTATTGATAACAATGTCTCTCGCGAAGCCGTAATACATCAAAATTCATTCTATAACTATTCACTAAAAGAAAAAGAGAATACTAAATTAAAAAACAGACAACTTACGATAACTTTTACAGCAATATGTTCCATACTCGTACTTATAATATTTGTACTCGTTGTTATTTATATCAATAGGGTAATTAAAAGAATAAATAATACTTTAAGCGTAGAAAATAAACAATTGCATAACACCTGTGAATCTTTAGAGCAGGAAAAACATATATTGTTATCGGAGAAAGAGTTGATGAAAATGAACTTAACTCAACAACTCAATAAAATATCTTTACTGGAAACTAACATAGAATCGATTCGTACAAGTTTGTCCGAAAAAGAAATTACCGATAAAATAAACAAGCAAATATTACTGAAAATAGAAAATATCGATACCGATAAATATATTCCTGATAATGAAATTATCAATTCTGAAATATATGCTTTATTTAAACAAAAAAGCAGAGGAGAGAAACTTAATATCACGGAAAGTCATTGGGAGGAATTAGATATGTTGATAAATCGTGTTTGTATTGATTTTAGAAATAAAATAACATATCTTAGCGAAAATATAAGCACTGCCGATTACAGAATATGTCTTCTTGTAAAGTGTAAATTTTCAGTTAAAGAAATAGCAGAAATAACGAGCAGGATACCGAATGCAGTGACAAATCAAAGAAAACGTTTATATAAAAAGCTGTTCGGAGTGGAAGGTTCTCCAAATGATCTTGATCGCTATATAATCTCATTATAAGACATTTACACTCCATTTGTGTGTTTTTTGTGTGTTCCATTTTTAATTTGTGTGTTTTTTGTGTGATAAAAAACTTGCAAATTACATAATTGTATTCTTTTCTTTGTGGCAAACATTAAAACTATATTGAAATGAAAAAGAGTGATTCTCTTATATCAGATATAACAAAGTATATACCAACAGATATAAGACATAGAATCAAAGTTGATTTACAAAAAGTTTGGCAAATACAGGAAAAAACAATCCCAATGGATTTATTTCTAAAATTACAAAGAGATTTTGTCTCATCGGGATTTCAATTATGCATTGATCATGTTTTTGCTATATGTTATGTTGAGAAACAGCACTATAACATGATTTATTATAATGGAGGTGTTGAAAAATGCGACAAACAACCTATGGATAAATTGCGTGGGTATTTAAATGCTGATGGTAATATAATATGGAAAGAACGTCCTATTTTCCCCGATTACAATGTTTTTGACTCAAATAGCGTATGCAATAATTGCTATTACTATCCTCTATGTTATTCCGGTTGTCCTGTAAGGCGAGAAGAACTCATAATAAAAAGCAACAAACTGACGTGTGGTTATGAAGATTATTATGAGGTGTTTGAACAGCGTATAGTGGATTATTGTTGGCGTGTAATACACAATAATAAATTAAATCAATATAAATAATTATATTTGTTTTTATTTAATTTTTCCATTGTTTGTACAACCTCATTATTTTCTAAAAAATGAAACATCTAAATTATTTTATCAATAGTGTTATAAGAATTAAGGTGCTTGTATTTCTTTCTCTATTTTGTTTATTTGTTTCTGCTCAAGAAATGAAAGTGAAAGAACTTGGAGAACTGTTGGTAAAAGCTAAACAGATTCAAAAAAATGCTGAAAAAGAAACAATCTATATCACCGACTCTTTACGAAAAAATTCGGCTAACACAATACAACTCTTAGGTAAAATACCCGGAATAAGAACCGATATCGTTTCCGATGAAATTAAAATCGGGAAAGACAATAATATTCCGGTTTTGGTAAATGGGAAAGAGGTTGGTATGGGCTATGTGGCAGGAATCAATCCGAAACGCATAAAAAAGATTGAGATACAACGCTATCCTATAGGTAAATATTCTGATTATCCTATACTGCTCAATATTGAATTATTTGAAAATTACATTGGTTGGGATGTTGCTGCAAATGCTCGCAGTATATTATCTTTAGAAAATGAACATACCAATATGGAGAATGTTGGTATAAATCTGACGATAACAACTAACAAACTGAATGTTTTCGGCTCGGTCGGATACAACCGCCAAGAACAGTATCATTTAAAAGGATATGAAAGAACTTTCGGCTCTGATTATACATATATGACTTTAAACAAAGATTATCATCATCCCAATCACTCAGAGAATGGTAATAAGGTAAATTTCAGTATGGGTATAGATTACAAAATCACACCAAAACATACCATATCGATACAGACATGGAGTAATATTTCTGAGACAAAGAATAAGACACGCTATGACGTTATGTATAAAGATGTTACAACAAACCAAACGAATTTCAATCCATATAATACACAAAACCATACGATAGGAGTGTTTTATAAAGGTTCGGTTAATAATAAATTGCATTTCTCAAGTGAATTACTTTATGACTATTATGATATTGACGAACAAAACAAATTCATAACCAATACAGAAAACATTCAAACGAGACATGACGGTTGGAAGAATTATTGGAGGTACTATGCTCAAAGTTCATATATAATGAACGATAAGTTGTCGGGGATTTTATCTTATAGCTTTATCAGGCGTAGTTACAAAAACACAGACAAAGTGAGCCGAAAAGAACGATATTACTCAAAAGACACAAGAAATAAAGCCGATGTAATGTTAAGATATCGCCCATTGAACAATCTTGACTTTATTGCCGGTCTAAGTATGCTTGGGGTGAGATGTCAAAACAGAGAAGAAGCAAAAACTCATATATCGTGGATGCCTAAAGCGAAATTTTATTATCAACCTGCAAAATGGGTGGATTTTACATATAACTATTTCTGTGATGTGGAATATCCAAATCTTGATATGCTCTCTACTGTGAAATCATATATTGACAATAAATTATATACTACAGGAAATCCCAATTTAAGAGAGCGTATAATGCATTACTCGGAACTACAAGTGACATTCCCAAAAATAGTGAAATTAAGTTATATGTGGAAACATTCCGAAAATGATAAAACATTATGGTATGATGTATCAGATGATGCTGCATACGTCACACAAACGATGACAGATTGTCAATATAGTCATCATTATTTAGGTTTAGAGGGCGATTATAACCTACCAAAAGGATTTAGAATATATGCCAATGTAAGTTATCAATGGTATAGACGGTTCATCGACAAGAATAATGGAGGAACAACAGGGCGTACGTGGTATTTGGATACCGAGTTCTCATGGGTAATACCTAAAACAGATATCAATCTGATGACCGGATATTTTTTGAGGCATGATAAATTGCCATTACTACAAGGGAAAGAATACGGACAAGAAGAATCTTTAAAGTTTGTTGTGGGAAAAACGTTTTTCAACAATCGTATGCCGGTGTCGTTTATGGTGACAATTCCTACTTGTGCCATATCAAAACACACATATCAGAGAGTTGACCTGCCGGGATTCAAATCATACAATTGGAGTGATGATAGAGTTAATCGATTCATGGTGGCACTGAATGTGCGTTATAACATAGGTAAAGGTAGAGTGAACCGCAGTCAAAATAAAGCAATCATCGACAACGAAAAATAGTTCTAAAATATGGCAAAGTTTCCTTTCATAAAACAACAAGACTCCATGCAATGTGGGATTACTTGCCTGCAGATGCTATGTAAATATTATGGAAAGATTTTTTCTTTGTCACATCTATCAGAATTATGCTTTGCTACAACAGAGGGGGTGTCATTACTTGGAATAAGTGATGCAGCAAGCAAGTTGGGATTACATACTCTGTGTGGGCGTATGAGTCTTGTACAAATAAAAGAATGTCCGTTACCTTGCATTTTACATTGGAATCAAAACCACTTTGTTGTACTTTACAAAGTGAAAAAAGGTAAATACTATATAGCAGACCCAAGCAAAGGATTGCTTACTTACAATGAATGTGAATTTAAGGATCATTGGATTAGTTCGTTGGAAAGAGACGAGGAATGTGGCATTGCTATGTTACTTGAGCCAACACAAACATTTTATGAAATGGAAGAATTTCATAATAATGATGAGCGTCGTTCGGTTCGTTTTCTCATGGGTTACATCAAGCAGTATAACCGATTTTTTATTCAAATCATACTTGGTCTTGTAGTTGGTTGTGGATTACAACTTATTATGCCATTTCTTACGCAAGCAATAGTAGATATTGGTATAAAGCGGCAAAATATAGGTATTGTGTGGCTTATCTTGTTGGGTGAATTGTTTATTGTTCTCGGGCAGACATCGATGGATTTCATTCGTAGATGGTTGTTGCTACACATAAGTATGCGTATAAACATTTCACTTGTGAGTGATTTTTTTATTAAGTTACTTAAATTACCTATGTCATTTTTTGATACCAAGTTGATGGGTGATTTATTGCAACGCAAAAACGATCATGCACGTGTAGAAAAGTTTCTTACATCGCAAACGCTTGATGTTATGTTTATGATAATCAATTTTATAGTGTTCGGTGTAGTATTACTAATATACAATCGCTTGATTTTCGGCATATTTTTAGCAGGTAGTCTGATATATGCCGGCTGGATAATAATGTTTCTTAATAAACGTAAAACATTGGACTACGAATTGTTTGAAAAGCAAGCAGAAAATAACAACAAGACATATCAATTCATTACAACCATACAAGAAATTAAATTACAAGATTGTGAGCAACGGCGTCGTTGGGAATGGGAAGACGTGCAGGCAGACCTGTTTCAAGTACAAATGAAATCTCTAAAATTACAACAAACACAAGAGGCCGGGAGCATTTTTATTAACGAGATTAAAAATGTGATTATTACTGCTATGGCTGCAACGGCTGTAATAAATAACTCTATGACATTAGGTATGATGCTTGCGGTTCAATATATTATAGGACAACTGAATGCTCCTGTGGAACAATTTATGAGTTTTATTTATTCCTTACAAGATGTAAAAATATCACTTGAACGCATTAACGAAATCCATTTACAGAAAAATGAAGAAAAACAACAAAAACATCATGAGACTTTTGATAAGAACAAGAAAGATATCGTATTAAACAATGTTACATTCAAATATGATCCACACGCTTTAAAGAATACCATAGAGAATATTAATTTTACCATTCCCGATGGAAAAGTGACAGCAATTGTGGGTACTTCAGGTAGCGGAAAAACCACTATAATAAAATTATTACTTGGTTTTTATTCTGTACTGGGAGGCAAAATAACAATAGCCGATAAGAATATTAATGAATACAATATGAAATGGTGGCGTAGGCAGTGTGGTGTGGTAATGCAAGATGGTGTTATCTTTTCTGAATCAATAGCACGAAATATTGCCGTAGGTGATGATGAAATAAATACAGAAAAATTATTGAAAGCCGCAGAGATTTCATGCATAAAGGACTTTGTAATGGGATTGCCATTAAAATTTAACACAAAGATAGGACAAGATGGGATGGGGCTGAGCCAAGGACAAAAACAACGTATTCTCATCGCACGTGCTGTGTATAAGAATCCTAAATTTATTTTTTTTGACGAAGCTACTAATGCTCTTGACACTAAAAATGAACGTTGTATTGTGGATAATCTGAATGAATTTTATAAAGGGCGTACGGTTGTGATTGTAGCTCATCGTTTGAGTACGGTAAAAAATGCGGATCAAATCGTAGTACTTGACGATGGGCATATTGTTGAATTTGGTACACATAGTTCTCTTATCAAGACTAAAGGCAAATATTTCAATCTTGTAAAAAATCAACTTGAATTAGGACTATAATATATTTATTAATTAGAAATCTATGGTATAGAAAGATGGAAAAGAAATATGATAAAATAGAGCTTCGAAGTGACAAAGTCAAAAATATTATTGGTGCAAAGCCATCGTGGATTTTGCAATATGGAATTTCTGTAATTAGCACAATTATAGTAATTCTGCTAATTGTGATACTTTGTTGTACCGGAATAACAACTATACTATAACTCTATTATAATTGATTTAAACTTAGTGAATCACTAATGATGTATAATTACCAAAACGAATTATTTATGAGAACTCTTACAACATTACTATTTCTTCTTTTATTTAGATTAAAGAATGGTATTATGGGAAAACGACTGTTATTTTGTGTAATATGCGTTTGTTCACTATTTAATCTTATCGCTCAAGAGTCTGTCTTGAGCGATAGATTGAAAAACGACGGCTTAAAAGTAAGACAGATTCCAATGAGTGAAGAAGCCGTAAAGGCATATTTCAAGGGAATGAAAGGAATTGTATATGCCACGATATATCCGGCTGCCAACTGTCCGAGGTGTGAAGCAGCTATAATGGATCTTTACAAAGGAATTAAAAACCTTTCAAAAGAAAATCAAACGGTGCTTATAACAGCATATAAAGATTCTATTGAGGCTAAGGCTTATAATCAAGCAAAAGGTTATAAAGCCGACAATTATATCTATGATACGGAGAAAAAATATAGAGACTTTCTGTCTTTCAGTTTTGGTAATCTTCACGTAGTATATATGCTGAAAATTGATGTGGATAGGGGACTTGTCCTGCTGGGTTTTAGTGCTGATGATACAACGCCCGAATTTATATCTGAGTATGTGAATTCTAAAGAATTGATGAAATGTGAGGATTTTAAGCCTATAAAAAGTCCTTATACCTATAATAGAATAGAACCCAAAAATTGTGATACACTTCATGTGGGTGAAATCCATACAATGAAAATCCCGCAAGAAATTAATGTAAGTGAAGTACTTTTTAAACCATATTACGAAGGGAACAATATTGTATTTAATGAGAAATTAAGAAACTCTATTTTGTTGTTAGAGTTGGATGAGAATACATCGACTTTACATTTCAAGAAGGAAATAACATCCGATAGTGTTGAAAATAAAAAATACATAAATGTTCCACAATGGTATTATAACCATCAAAAGAAAAATGGAAATCTTTATCATATAGCATTGTCTCCGGTTATTGCCAATGATAAAATAGTGGTTTCTTATTCCTTACCGAATCTTTTTGTGGTAAAGGAAACCGATGGAGAAGTAGAAGCTATAGGTTATAAGAATGAACCGTGCGTTATATTTCGTGATATAAACGGAGATAAGGATCGAGATGTGTTTTCATTGATAGAAACCAATGAGAACTATCATACCAATCACTTTACATTCGGAGTAAGTGACAGTATCCTGGTAATGCCTTGCGTAAAACAAACGTGGGCTATGAATTTTGAGAAAGAGAAATATCAAGATATACCATCGATGAATCCTTTTGACAGTCGATTTTATGATGATAATAATCCTCTTTTTAGGGCTGTCGATAGCAAGACCGGACTGACAAAAGAATATTTCGGAGATTTGGATGAAATACATAGAAAAACATTGACCGGATATTATTTCACTTCGCCTGTTTTTGATTCTTACAAAGGCAAAGCTGTTTATACCGATGGTTTATCGGGCATGATACATTTGGTGAAAACAGATAAATTAAATGAAACCGTAAGAACGTTTAATGCTTTCTCTGTCGACTTAGATATATTGCCCGAACCGGATTCAACAAAGTTTTATACAAAAGACTATTTATTGACATATTTAGAGCCTTTGAGCCGTAAAATCTATGACATGCGGTTAGGTTGTTGCGGTAAACTTTATTGTATATTGCAATATGGTATTAATAAAGGAGATTTGGGCGATTTGACATTTACTTATGTGGAAATTGATATAAAAAACGGAGATACGCATGAATATGTATTGCCAAAACATGATGATGCTTTGAAATACGGGTTGTGGAGAAAAGACGGAGTTGTTAAACCCTATATGATTTGTCGTGACCGGGTTGTAGTTTTCGGTCAAAACAAATAACCTTAGACTGTTAGAATCTGCTTTGAAATTTTGCAGATTATGTGGATGTGTGATAGCGGGTGAAAGTAATCAAAAAGTATGTTATAGATTATTTCAAAATAATCATTATCTTTGCCACTAAATAAGACTATAACTAAGATTTTACGGCTATGAATGAAGTTTCTCAAAGAATTCAGGCGTTGTCGCCGTCACAGACACTTGCTATGTCCCAAAAAAGTGCGGAATTGCGCAGTCAGGGTGTGGATGTAATCAATATGTCGGTGGGTGAACCTGACTTCAATACTCCGGAGCATATTAAGGTTGCAGCTAAAAATGCCATTGACGATAATTTTACGTTTTATACCCCGGTGGGCGGTTATCTTTCTCTTCGTAAAGCGATTTGCGACAAGATGAAAAATGAGAACGGGCGAGATTTCGTTCCCGAGCAAATCGTTGTATCAAACGGTGCGAAACAGTCGCTTTGTAACTGCATACTTTCGGTGGTTAATCCCGGTGATGAGGTGATTATCCCTACTCCGGCGTGGGTGAGTTATGTGGAGATGGTGAAACTTGCCGAGGGTGTGAATGTGCTTGTCCCGGCAAGCGTGGAGCAGGATTTTAAAATCACACCTGAGCAACTTGAGGCAGCCATTACGCCCAAGACGAAAATGGTGTTGCTATGCTCTCCTTCAAACCCTACCGGAAGTGTTTATACTCGTGAGGAACTGAAGGCTTTGGCAGGTGTGTTGGCGAGGTATCCGGAAATCATTATCTTGTCCGATGAAATTTATGAGCATATCAATTACACCGGTGAATTCTGTTCTATAGCCGAGTTCCCTGAAGTTGCCGACAGGGTTGTGACTGTGAACGGCGTATCCAAGGCATACGCAATGACCGGTTGGCGTATAGGTTTCCTTGCAGCTCCGTTATGGATTGCCAAGGCTACACAGAAATTGCAAGGGCAATATTCGTCCAATCCGTCATCTATAGCACAAAAAGCAGCAGAAACAGCCTATACAGGCTCTCAGGAATGTGTGGAGGAAATGCGTAAAGCGTTTGAGCGACGTCGTAATCTCATAGTTGGATTGTTGAGTGAAATACCGGGATTACGCATCAATAATCCGCAGGGGGCTTTCTATATTTTCCCTGA
This sequence comes from Muribaculaceae bacterium, assembly GCA_017473615.1. GTDB lineage: Bacteria > Bacteroidota > Bacteroidia > Bacteroidales > Muribaculaceae > RGIG4576. The sequence goes on from JAFUKL010000032.1 coordinate 34,035, forward strand.
AGTATCGGCGTATTTCGGTAAAAAGAATGGTGAAGAGGTGATAAAGGATTCGCATGATTTGGCAATGTATCTTCTTGAAGAGGCACATGTGGCTACTGTTGAGGGTGCAGCTTTTTGTGCGCCCGACTATATACGCCTAAGTTACGCCACAAGCGATGAAAATATCAAGGAGGCAGTGGCGCGCATTAAGGATGCTCTTGCCAAGTTAAGATAAAAACGCATTCTTGCCGATGATAGAACGCATCATAATCATAGATAATGTTGACCCTGTAATTTTCTATGGGGTCAACAATTGTAATATCCAGCTTATAAGAAACCTGTTCCCGAAACTCCGGCTTGCGGCACGCGGCAATGTGATGAAGGTGATAGGAGATGACAATGAGACTTCTGATTTTGAGACAAAAATAAAGAAACTTGCCGATTACTGCGCAAAATATAACCAGTTGCCGGAGGATGTGATTATTGACACCATAAAGGGGGCACCGCCAAAGGAACTGAAGATGGATGATGTGATTATCTATGGTGTGAACGGAAAACCTATTTCGGGACGCACTCCCAATCAGCAGTTGCTTGTGAAGACATTCATGAAGAATGATTTGACCTTTGCCCTGGGTCCTGCCGGAACCGGTAAAACATACGTAGCGATAGCCCTTGCGGTGCGTGCCTTGAAGAATAGGGAAGTGCGCAAAATAATACTTTCGCGTCCGGCTGTGGAGGCGGGCGAAAAGCTCGGTTTCCTTCCGGGCGACATGAAAGATAAGATAGACCCGTATTTGCAGCCTCTTTATGATGCGTTGGAAGATATGATACCGGCTAACAAGTTGAAGGAGTATATGGAAACCAATGTTATACAGATAGCTCCGCTTGCATTCATGCGAGGACGCACTCTCAATGAAGCTGTAATTGTCCTTGACGAGGCGCAGAACACAACCACGCACCAGATAAAGATGTTCCTCACCCGTTTGGGAATGGGAGCAAAGATGATTATCACAGGCGATATGACGCAGATTGACCTGCCTCATTCCGTGCAGTCGGGGCTTATTCAAGCCATGCATATACTAAAAGATGTGTCGGGTATCGGGAAAGTGGAGTTTGGGAAAAAAGACATTGTGCGTCATCAATTGGTGCAGCGCATAGTAGAGGCATACGAAAAGCACGATGAGCGGGTGCGTGCCGAGCGCAAAGCCGAAAAGGAACAATCTGAGAAATAAAAAATTGGAATCAAAACTAAGAAGTTGTTTTGACTTTTCTTAAAAATGTTATTTCGGTTTTACTTGTTTGCGAAAAGTGACACTATTTGTGTATAGAATATAGATACATCTTATTGTAATTATTCGAATAAAATTAAATAGGTTCTAAGCATGGTTTTGCGGAAATTGTTATACCTTTGTAGTATAAGATACATCTTAGATATATTTGGGGAATGACAATAGAAATAAAAACTATATATACGTAAAAAATATGGCAAAGACATTGGTGAATACCGAGTTTGATTTTAAGGGACAAAAGAGCGTGTATCATGGAAAAGTGCGCGACGTGTACAATATTAACGACGACCTCTTGGTGATGGTTGCCACCGACCGCATTTCGGCATTTGATGTGATTCTCCCTAAAGGAATTCCTTTCAAAGGTCAGGTGCTGAATCAGATAGCGGCGTCTTTCCTCGATGCTACCGCCGATATTGTTCCTAACTGGAAACTTGCAACTCCCGACCCGATGGTAACAGTGGGTTTGAAATGCGAAGGGTTCAAAGTGGAAATGATTATACGCGGTTATCTTACAGGAAGTGCATGGCGTGAGTATGCAGCAGGATGTCGTGAAATATGCGGAGTGAAACTCCCCGATGGAATGAGGGAAAACGAACGATTCCCCGAACCTATTATCACACCTACCACTAAAGCCGATGCGGGACACGATGAAAATATCTCTAAGGAAGAAATCATTGCTCAAGGAATTGTGTCAGCCGAAGATTATGAAGTAGTGGAGAAATACACACGTGCATTGTTTGCTCGTGGTACTGAGATTGCTGCTCAAAAGGGGCTTATCTTGGTTGATACCAAATATGAATTCGGGAAGCGTGACGGAAAAGTTATCCTGATGGATGAAATCCACACTCCGGATTCATCGCGATATTTCTATGCAGCCGATTATCAAAAGCGCTTTGAAGCAGGTGAGCCACAAGTGCAACTTTCCAAGGAATTTGTGCGTCAATGGTTGATTGACAACAATTTCATGGGTAAAGAAGGACAGCAAGTGCCTGAAATGACCGATGAATATTGCGACTCTGTATCGGCTCGTTACATCGAGTTGTATGAAAACATCGTGGGAGAGAAATTCGTAAAGGCTGAAGATGAAGATATTCATGCACGTATAGAGAAAAACGTTGCAGAATACCTAAAAACTCTCAATTCCTAACTCCTAACTCCTAACTCCTAACTCCTAACGGAATTGAACTACAAAGCAGAAGAAATATGTCCGTATAACGACAAAGAAAGCAAGACGGGGCAAGTGCGACAGATGTTTGACACTATCGCACCTGCCTACGACTTCATGAATCGTGCCATGACTTTCGGTATTGACCGATGGTGGCGTAAGCGTGCAGTGAAGATGGTGGGAAAGTATCGCCCGATGACCATTCTCGACGTTGCCACAGGTACAGCCGATTTAGCATTGCAACTTTTTGATATATTGCATCCCCAACACATAATCGGAATAGATCTGTCGGAAGGTATGCTTGAAGTGGGTCGCAAAAAGATTGCCGAGCGAGATTTGACTAATCAGATAACTCTGGAACAAGGAGATTGCTTGAATATGCGATTTGCCGATGAGAAGTTTAATGCTGTTACGGTAGCATACGGAGTGCGTAACTTTGAGCATTTACAACAAGGATATGCCGAAATGTATCGCGTGCTTGCCGTTGGAGGGGTGCTGTGCGTAATAGAATTGTCGGTTCCCACAAATCCGGTAATAAAAGCACTGTACAACCTATACAGTCGCACGCTCATTCCAATGGTAGGGCGATTGATTTCCAAGGATAGAAGAGCATACAGTTATTTGCCCGAAAGTATTGCAGCCGTGGCACAAGGAGAAGAAATGCTTGCCATAATGCGTAAGGCAGGGTTTAAGAATTGTCGATACAAACGCATGACCTTAGGCACTTGCACAGTCTACATAGGCGAAAAACTCCCCTGATTTATTTGTAGTACCGTAATGATGGTTACGGTAATGGATATTACGATAAAATTTATAGAGGACTATCTTTAGAAGATATGTAATTCTAAAAATTGTTCTAAGTACGTTTTAGCGCTTATTCTCTTTTCCCGGGCAAATTATCAATAAAAGCAATCTTTACCATAGCATAGGCTCGCTGTGGTTCAAACTTATCAGCACCTGCACGAAGAAGTATATCTGTGTCATCAAGAAATTCGGGGTCTTGAAGTTTCTGTTCCATATTCTGCACAAATTGCTTATAAGTAGGTGCTTTGTCGACCACAAAATCCATATACTTGCTGTAGCATTCAAGCGTTTTATCGATATTTATGTTTCCATGATCCAACGCTATCTGCATATCAAAAAGGTCACGTCCTTTCTTGCGTTGATATAAAGCTCTCAGTTTCGTACCCATCAATTCGTCAAGAGTATAGGTTGTTATCTCACATTTGCCGCTGAACCATTTGTTGTTTACCTCGAACGGAACTTTCCGGAATCCCATTACACTGAAATGTTCCTTACAGTTTATCTCAACCTTTAAGCGTATAGGTTGCACCGGAGGTATCTCAGACTCCATTCGGAACAGCATGGTATTATTATGTCTTTTAGGCTTGATTACCTTGTCGGGCATCCAGTTCAACACCTCGCCCAATCGGAATAAAATAGGCTTGATTGGACCGGGATTTATTTGCACTAAATCAATATCCTCGCTATATCTGACTTGTGGCGAGAGGTATAATTTGTGCAAGGCAGTTCCGCCTCTGAAGGCCAATTGCTCACTCAGAAAATCATCGCTAAATATATCCACTAATGCACGGCTGATTATCAAATCTTGCTCAACCATTGCAAAATCCGTCCATGGAACAAACTCATTCCATGCCATTATGGAAGCTCTATCTATCATAATTCATCAATTTCAATGTCAATATTCATGTTTACTCTCCATCGGTTACTCTCTGTATCA
>JAFUKL010000033.1 GCA_017473615.1 Muribaculaceae bacterium
AGGCAGCGGGAGCTAAGTTGAGCCAATCAAAGATAAAAGTAACATACGCAGCCGATACATATAACGCATTGGTAGAAGAGGGCGTAGGAGAAGGAAAGACCGTAGAGTTTGCTCTTGGCAACATTCCTAATCGTGCAGACGAGGAGCTTGTAATCTCTGAAACCGACAGCTATGAATACTTGGCAACAGCATACGTATTGTTCCCGGGCAAGAAGACCGATAAGGTAACAACCGACTTGACATTGACCGTGCCTACCGGTTTGAACAAGGACGTGGTAATCGAAGTACCTGCAGCGCCTGCACAGCGCAACTATCGTACCAATGTGCTTGGCAACCTGTTGACAAACTCAGCCGACTTCACCGTAGTGGTTGATCCTATCTACAGTGGCGATTATACTCCGGTTTCTGCATGGGACGGCACAACCGTAACCGAACCTCAGGTGGTAGACGGAAAATACGTTATCACAAGTGCAGCAGAATTTGCATGGTTGAGCGGCAAGACATTGCAGTATGACGTGCTTATGGCTAAGAGCGTAGACATGGCAGGCGGCGTATTCAAGGGTATGTTGTCAGACGGTCATGCTTTCGATGGAGCAGGATATGCAATCTATAATGTGACATTCAATTACACTACAGAAGGACAGGACTGGTCATCATTGTTCGTAACAGGTGGTGGTAATGTCGATAACAGCGATATATCTGTAAAGAATCTTATAATAGACGGTGCTAACGTAATTGCCGACAAGAGCGAAAACGGTAACGCTGCGGTTATTGCATCATACGCAGAAGGCGATGTTGTAATCGAAAACGTAACAGTGAGAAACTCTTCAGTAAACGGTACTTTGAATATGGGTGCTTTGATAGGTATTGTCACTGGTTCAAGTAACTCAACAGTTAAGAATTGTACAGTAGAAAATACTTCAATCAACACATACAATGTAGCCAACGAATCGGGTAATGTGGGAACTATATGCGGTCGCGTGGTAGGGAAATTGACAGTTGAGAACACCAAGGTAGCGGGCTCAACAATCAATGCTTACATCAACCGCACAGGCGAACAGCGCGCCGTTTCAAAATATATCGGTAACTTCTATGGTGGTTCTAATGCAGAATTAACCGTAACAGGTGCAACTATCGAAGATGTAACAATCAACGTATTGAATGAAGAAAACAAGGATCAAGTTTGCATCTATGGCGAATTCCTTGGCGGATGGCAAAACGAAGGCGGTAAGGTAACTATCAATGGCACTGAATACACAAGAAATGCTACAATCTCTGATGCTGCTGCATTTGCTGAAGCTGTTAAAAACGCTAAAGACGGCGATGTTATCCAAGTAACAGGCAATATTGCAATCACTGAATTGAAAGCCGGAGCTAATGTAACTATTATCGGTATGGGTGAAGATGCAGTGCTTGACTTTACCGGAGATAGCAATTATTCTGATTGTTCAGGAAATATCACATTCAAGGGCTTGACTATTAAATTGGATTCAAGTAGGACTTATTATAGTGTAGGTCTTCACAATCAAGGAGGTACTCATGTATATGACAACTGTAAGTTTGAAGGTGTTGCTACATCTTGGGGTAATTGTACATACAACAATTGTACGTTCACCAATGCAACTTCAGGAAGTTATGCAGCATGGGTATATGGTGTAGGTGAAGTTAATTATAATAATTGTACGTTTAGCGGTGTTGATCGTGCTGTTAAGGTGTATACTGATACCGATGCAAATGTTACTGTTAACTATAACAATTGTAAGTTTATTGCATCAAAGGTTAACAAGACTGCTGTTGAAATTCATGCTCCGGAGAATAACGTAAAGAACGCTATTTATACTGTAAATATTAATAATGCTCAGCTTACTAATATGAATAGTGTAGCAGAACACTATGGTAATCAATATTTCAATATCGAGACACCGCGTGCAATTGTCACTGTAGATGGAGAGACTTCTGCTCGTGTTGCTACTGATGATGTTCTTGCTGCAGTGTTGGGTGTTAGCTCAAAGACTGTAAACGTTGACCTTGCAGGCGATGTAGCATTCAATGGAAGAACAAATGCTTATAAGTGTGAAAACTTGAACATCAATGGTAACGGTAACACTTTGACTGTGAAAGACGGTTATCGTACCTATATGGCTACAGCCGGTGGTAAAATCACATTGAAAGATGTTGATTTTGTTCGTGAAACTACAGGAGGTACACACTGGCATGATAACAATATGAAGTTTGTAAGTGATGTTGAAATGAACAATGTGACATTCAATAAGGGTATTTGTATTGATGCAGTTAAGGCTGTGATGAACAATGTGACTATTACAAAGAATAAAGTTGCAACTTATGCTTTGTTTGTAACAACAGGTTCTGATGTGACTATGGACGGCTGTACAATAACTCATGCCGATGGTGTAGCAGGTCGCGGAATCAAGGTGACTAAAGAAGATGCCGATGTGACAGCTCCTACATCATTGAAGATAAGCAACACATCATTCAATACCGTTGAAAAAGCAGCTATCTTGGTTTATTCACAATCTGCTACAAAAGTGGAATTGAGCAACGTTAACATAACAAATGTTACTGAAGATAATGTTAACGCTGTATGGGTAGACGAAGATGCAGCAGATTACTTTGACTTGGTAACTGTAACCGGTGGAACTAAAGTTCAGGAATAATAAGCATACAGGTTTGGGGGGCTTGGTTGTCCCCTAAGCCACAAATGATCGCTTTTGAGAAAAATTAATTTTGTAAGTTTAAAAAAATGAAGTCAGCCGGTTCGTGAGAATCGGCTGACTTTTTTAGTACCAATAAAAAATACGATTCAATCGTGTGACTGAATCGTATTTTTTTGTTGGTCGGGGTACCAGGATTCGAACCTGGGACCCCCTGCTCCCAAAGCAGGTGCGCTAACCGGACTGCGCTACACCCCGATTGCATTCTTTTCGGAATTGCGGTGCAAAGATAGAGCCTTTTTTTGAATTACACAACATGAAAATGATGATTAAATCAACTTCTGAGTTGATTTCTGAAATTTTACCGGAATAAATAGAAAAAATGTCATCGGATTATTGTATTTTTGCATGATTTAGTGCTTTATTGGCATTATTGGTATAGAATAGTATAAAAAACGATATAACGACACATTATGTATAGAACAAGAACATGTGGCGAATTGCGCATAGCTGACGCAGGCAAGCAGGTGACACTTGCCGGTTGGGTGCAACGCTTGAGAAAAATGGGCGCGATGACTTTCGTTGACTTGCGCGACCGTTACGGAATAACTCAAATTGTGTTTAACAATGAAGTGAATGAAGCATTGTGTGATGCTGCCAATCAGTTGGGGCGCGAGTATGTGATTCAGCTGACCGGAACAGTGGCTGAACGTTCAAGCAAGAATGCCAATCTGTCTACCGGTGATATAGAAATTATAGCGGAATCGCTCACCGTGCTTAACAAGAGCGAGATACCGCCTTTTACAATCGAGGATAACAGCGACGGCGGCGATGACTTGCGTATGCAGTATCGTTACCTTGATTTGCGTCGTAATGCTGTGCGTAAAAACCTTGAATTGCGCTCAAAAATATGTTTTGAATTGCGTCGATATCTGAATGAACATAATTTCCTTGAAGTAGAAACTCCGATATTGACAAAGTCCACTCCGGAAGGTGCTCGCGATTTCGTTGTGCCTTCACGTATGAATCCTGGTCAGTTCTATGCTTTGCCGCAGTCGCCGCAGTTGTACAAGCAGTTGCTTATGGTGGGCGGATTTGACCGCTATTTCCAAATTGCAAAATGTTTCCGTGACGAGGATCTCCGTGCCGACCGTCAGCCTGAATTTACCCAAATCGACTGTGAAATGTCGTTTGTAGAGCAGGAAGATGTTCTTCAGCTTTTTGAAGGTCTTGTCAAGCATATATTCAAGACCACGAGAGGACTTGAATTCAATGAACCGTTTACCCGCATGACGTGGGCAGATGCCATGAAATATTATGGCAGCGATAAGCCGGATATCCGATTCGGGATGAAATTCGTGGAATTGAAGGACTTGACCGAGGGACATGACTTCGCAGTATTTGACAGTGCCGAATATGTGGGCGGAATCTGTGCAGAGGGATGTGCAGGGTACACTCGTAAGCAGATAGATTCCTTGACCGATTTTGTGAAACGTCCGCAAATAGGAGCTAAGGGACTTGTATGGATAAAAGTGGAGAATGACGGCTCAATCAAAAGCAGCATAGGTAAATTCTATAGTGAAGAAGACTTGAAGAAGATGACCGACCGTTGCGGTGCCAAACCGGGCGATATGGTGTTGATTCTTTGCGGTAAGACTTCCACCACCCGCAAGCAATTGAATGAATTGCGACTTGAAATGGGTAATCAGTTGGGCTTGCGCGACAAGGATACATTTGCCCCGTTGTGGGTGATAGATTTCCCGATGTTTGAATGGGACGAAGAGACGCAGCGTTATTATGCGATGCATCACCCGTTCACAATGCCTAATAAGGAGGATATACCATTGCTTAAGACCGATACAGGTGCAGTGCGTGCTTATGCCTACGATATGGTGATGAACGGTGTGGAATTAGGTGGAGGAAGTATACGTATACATGAACCTGAGTTGCAGGACTTGATGTTTGAGTTGCTTGGATTTACACCTGAACGTGCTCACGAAAAATTCGGTTTCTTGATGAATGCGTTCAAGTATGGTGCACCGCCGCATGCCGGCTTGGCATTCGGTCTTGACCGTTTTGTGTCGATGATTGCCGGTCTTGACAGCATACGTGATACAATCGCTTTCCCGAAGAATAATTCAGGTCGTGACATGATGAACGATTCACCTGCCGAAATAGAGCAAGAGCAACTTGATGAATTGTTTATTATGCTTGACAAGGAGAAAATTGCCGGCAAAAAGTGATTTACCTGCGTAATTTGACAAAAAATCAATTCCAAAATATTCCTTAAAATAATTTCGAAGTAAAATTAAAACAACTTCTAATTACTGAAACAGAAATAAAATGAAGATAGCAGAGGTTACAAGACTTATAGAGGAATTTGCTCCCACAGCTTTGCAAGAAAGTTGGGATAATGCCGGAATGCAGGTAGGAAATCCGCAGGCAGAGACTACCGGCGTATTGCTATGTCTTGATGTGACCGAGGCTATCATCGATGAATCCATTGCAAAGGGGATAAATCTCATAATAACGCATCATCCATTGCTTTTTCGCGGCATGAAATCCATTACAGGGCGTAATGCCATAGAGCGCATAGTGATAAAAGCCATCAAGAATGACATTGCCATATATTCTGCGCATACCAACATGGACAGTGCATGGGGTGGTGTTTCCCACCTTATCGCAAAGAAGTTGGGACTGGCAGATGTGGAGGTGTTAAGCAGGCAGCAAGGGAAAATGTTTAAACTTGTGGTCTTTGTCCCAAACGCTTCGCTTGAAAAAGTGAGAGATGCCGTAACAAATGCCGGTGCAGGAAGAATAGGTGACTATGACTGTTGCAGTTATCAATTGCAGGGTGAAGGTACATTCAGAGCTTTGCCCGGAGCAGACCCTTATGTAGGGCAAGTGGGCGAATTGCATCGTGAGCCCGAAATGCGGTTGGAAGTAGTGCTGCCAAGCTATTGCAAGAACAGGGTTCTGCGTGCCATGCTTGATGCTCACCCCTATGAAGAGCCTGCTTATGACCTGATTGCGCTTGAGAATGAAAGCAAATACTCCGGTCTTGGTGTTGTGGGAAATCTTCCGGAGAGTGAAGATGCAGTACAGTTCCTGTCACGCGTAAAGGCTATTTTCGGTACGGGTGCTGTGAGGTATAGCGGTGACGTGAGCAAGCGAGTGAAACGCATTGCCGTATGTGGTGGTGCAGGTGCAGAATTTGTACATGATGCTGTAGCGTGCGAAGCCGATATGCTGATAACCGGAGATGTTAAATATCATGAGTTCATGACCGATAGCGACAAGATTATAATTGCCGATATAGGTCATTATGAGAGCGAACATTTCACAAAAGAAATTTTTAATGAGATAATTACAAAAAAAATTCCTAACTTTGCAATTCATTACGCTGAATTAGAAAAAAATCCGATAAATTATTTGTAAGCTATGGCTACCGATAAGACAAAACAAGAAAAAGAATTGACCGTAGAAGAGCGTTTGAAAGCCCTTTATGCACTCCAGACCACATTGTCGGAAGTGGATAGAATCAAAACGCTGAGAGGAGAATTACCATTGGAGGTACAGGATCTGGAAGATGAGGTTGCAGGTCTTGAAACCCGTATACAGAATTACAAGAATGATATAGCAGGTTTGGCAGACGGCATCAACAAGCAGAATCGTGAAATCGCCGAAGCCAATGCGTTGATAGAGAAATATACATCGCAGCAAGACAACGTGCGCAACAACCGTGAGTATGATTTCTTATCGAAAGAAATTGAATATCAGCATTTGAATATTGAGCTTGCCAATAAGCGAATAAACGAGTTCAATCAGCAGATAGAGGCAAAGAAAAGTGATGTGGCTGTTGCCGAAGAACATCTTGCCGACCGCAATCATATTTTGAATGAGAAGAAAAGCGAATTGGAACAAATTGTGTCTGAAACAAAGCAGGAAGAAGAAAAACTCCGTGAACAGGCTAAGAAACTTGAAAACAAAATCGAGCCGAGATTGCTTGCCGCATTCAAGCGTATACGTAAGAATGCCCGCAATGGATTAGGTGTTGTCTACATACAGCGTAATGCGTGCGGCGGATGTTTCAACCGTATTCCGGCACAACGTCAGGCTGAAATCAAGATGCACAAGAAAATCATCGTATGCGAGTATTGCGGACGTATTATGATAGACCCGGAACTTGCAGGAGTTACAGAATAAGAAATAAAATCTAATTCTATTTATATGAAAACCGAGCTGAATTATTTCAACTCGGTTTTGCTTTTTTTGTTAAAATGGTGTATTCCACTCTTTCTAAAAGAGGTATGGTATATCCCTCTTTTGTTTACTCTTTTTCCTTGAAGAGTGAATTCTTTTCAGATGACTCCAATCTGCGGTTACGCCAGCAACGTCGGCACATGGCTATGTATTTGTCATCACCGCCTATTTCAACTTGATTACCGTCGGTAAGAACTGTACCGTCCTTGTCGATACGGGCATTTATGATGGTTTTCCGTCCGCATGAGCATGTCGATTTCACCTCGTCGATGGTATCGGCGATTTCAAAAAGACGTTTAGAGCCTTCAAACATGTTGGATTGAAAATCGGTACGCAATCCGTAGCATACAACGTTACAGCCGTAGTCGTCCACGATACGTGCCAATTGGTCGACCTGTTCACGCGTAAGGAATTGTGCTTCATCTATTAGAATCCAGTCTTTCACGACCAAAGTCTCTTCATAGATGTTTTTAGCTAATTCATATAAGTCGGTATCTTGATAAATCCAAAGGCACTCTCTTTTAATACCTATGCGTGATTTGATTACATTCTCCTTGTCTCGCGTGTCGATGATGGGTTTCATGCATATATACTCCATCCCGCGCTCTTCAAAATTATAGGCTGTGGTGAGCAGTAATGCGGTTTTAGCCGAACCCATTGTTCCGTATCGGAAATACAATTTACCTCTTCTGTTCATGATATAGGTTTAGTCGTTTTTGCTTGTCTCGTTTTCTTCATAATATGCTTGCGGATGCACGTGCCTGATGTCGCTTGAAATATCCTTACGCATTTTAACTTTCATGTGATCGAATCCTCGTCCGAATACGCCGTTAACTTTTGATTGTGTAATGAAAGCGTGGTTGTCGATGGACTTGATTATTCGAAATATTGTCACACTCTCTATCTTGCGGCACATGACCATAAGCATGGTTACTTCATTCTTTGTATACCATCCTGTTCCTTTCAATACGGTACATCCTCGATGTGCATCGCGTATGATAGCATCGGCAATTTCTTTCCAGCGGTCAGAGAATATCATGAATTGGACAGCTTGCCTATTGGAGTTTATGACTAAATCGGTAACGTATGAAAGAATCATGACAAAGATAACTCCATAAACGATTTTATCGACGCTGTGAAATAACAGGTAGGACGTTGAAATAATCAAGAAATCCACATAAAGAATCATACGTCCTACTGTTACATTGCTGTGTTTGGAAACCATTGCAGCAATGATGTCGGTGCCTCCGGAACTACCGTTGTGTACAAAAGTCAGTCCTATGCCGAAACCGCATAGCAATGCTCCGATAACAAGACTCATGAAAGGCTGTTGTTCCACCAACGGACTATTGAAAAAAGGCTTGAATAATGCTATGAGAAGGCTTAGAACCGTGGTGCCGAAAATCGTGCGTTTCACGAATGTCCAGCCTACAACTTTAGCTGCCAATAACAGCAGGAATATATTGATGGCATAATTGGACAAAGCCACATTAATGCCCCATTTGAAATATAATAGCGATGCCATACCTGCAACTCCACCTATGACTATTTTCTCGGGGAGTATGAATGCGGTGAAACCGAACGCGTAACATGCAAGACCTAACACAATGAAAATGTAATCTTGCACTGTATTCAGGATGTGAGCCTTTTTCGTCATGTCTTTATTCTTTAAAAAATGTGATGACAAATTTAGTAAATAGAAATGACAGAAAAAACGGAAATGAGTAAAAGTTGTCGATTAAAATATATATTGTGCCGTGCTGTTGCGTGAAATGATTTTTTGTGTTAACTTGCGAACGGTAATATAATAAAGGAGGTGATTGTATGAAATTGCTTATAAAATTCATTCTTTTTGCTGCTGCTGTATATTTTGCAGCTTATTTTGTTCCCGGTATAGACATTGCCGGTGTAAAGGGTGCGGTGATAGTGTCTATTGTACTTGGCTTGCTTAATACTTTCGTCAAACCGTTTGTTAAGCTGCTTGCATTTCCGGTTAATCTGCTCACATTGGGGTTATTTACGGTGGTGATAAATGCTTTAATGGTGCTGCTGTGTGAAATGTTTGTTCCGGAAAGTCTTGTGGTGGAGGGCTTTATGCCTGCACTTGTCTATGGCGTGGCTTTGGTAGTGGTGTCTTGGGTGTTGAATTTTGTCTTTTTGAAAGATTGATGTAAATAATTAGTAACGGCTTGTAAGTGCTTTCAAATGGATCGAAAAAAGAAACAACCATCAAATTTGATGGTTGTTTCCTGTTTTTAAAGGTACTCGAGATTTACCAGAAACGCTTGATACCCATGATTTGGCGTACTTCCTCCAATGTTTTTGATGCTCTTGCTCTTGCTCTCTCTGCACCCATGCGAACGGCTTTGGCAAGGTATTCGTCATTGTTCTGAATATCTATTATACGCTCGCGAATAGGAGCAGTAACATTGATTATGTCTTGTGCCAATTCTTTTTTCAAATCTCCATAACGTATAGAACAATCGTTGTAGGCATCGGTAAAGAATTTTACCTTTTCCGGAGTAGAAACGAGTTCAAGAAGTGTGAAAAGGTTCTTTATCGGTTCGCTCATAGGCGAGTTAGGTTCTTTAGGACCTTCATCGGTAACGGCGCGCATAACTTTTTTGCGAAGTACTTTCTCTTCATCGAGCAGATAGATGCAATTACCTTCGGATTTTCCCATCTTACCCGAACCGTCAAGTCCCGGTACTTTTACCGGTGCGCCCCCGAAATTGAAATTGGTAGGTTCCTTGAAATATTCTACTCCATAAACCGAATTGAATCGGCGGGCAAAACGGCGTGTCAGTTCAAGATGTTGTTCTTGATCTTTTCCTACCGGTACATAATCGGCGTGCTGGATAAGTATGTCTACTGCCATCAGTGTGGGGTAGGTAAGTAATCCGGCATTGACACGCTTGTTGGAGTCGGTACCTATTATTTCCCGTTCAATATTGTCGTCGTTATCATTATCCGATTTTATACCTAATTGCTTACGAGCCTTGTCCTTAAAAGATGCAGTACGCATAAGTTCACCTATACCTACGTGCATGTTCAGAAGAAGGTAAAGCTCCGATATTTCAGGTACATCACTTTGTACGAAGATAGTAGATTTCTCAGGGTCAAGTCCTGCAGCAAGATATTCCGATAGAATACTTTTAACGTTATTGTGCAGAATCTTCGGGTCGGGGTGTGTGGTGAGTGCGTGAAGGTCGGCTATGAAGAAATAGCTGTCATAAATGCCTTCTTCCTGCATTCTCACGAATTTGCTCAGTGCGCCGTAATAGTTGCCTAAGTGCAACTGACCTGTAGCGCGTATTCCACTAAGTACGATTTCTTTCATATATTTTAATAATCAATTGTTTTCTTTGTTTATTTGTTGTTGTCTTTAGTCGTTGTCATTTACAGGAATCTGCCTGCGGAACACTTCCTTGAAAGATATAAGGGTTTCTGTGCGAGCAAGTCCCAATGTCTGAATCTTGCTTTGTATGATTTTCAGCAAATGGTTATTGTTTTTTGCGAATAGTTTTATCAACAAATCATATTTGCCGGTTGTCAAGTGACATTCCACAACTTCTGGTATTTTTTTTAATTTTTCCACGATTTCATCGAATTTGGATGTGTCATGGAGAAAGAATCCTATATATGCGCATGTGTCATATCCCACTGAAGTAGGGTCAATAAGGGCTTCAGCCCCTTTTATGACGCCTAATGTGTGCAGCTTTTGGATGCGTTGATGGATAGCTGCTCCCGATACGCCGCATTCTCTTGCTATCTCAAGATAGGGCTTTCTTGCATTGAGCGAAAGCGTTTCAAGTATCTTATGGTCGAGTGAATCCATCTGTGAATTTGCCATAAATCAAAGTCTTGTGTTATAAAATATTCTATAAAAAGTTCTAATTTTGTAGACCCGATTTTCGGGTGCTGTGAAAAGTTAAGCAAAAGTACGAAAAAAAAGTGTACAATGATAGAATATTCAAATGTTTTACCCGGTTCAGGGATGTTAAAGTGCATAGAGGAACTGTATGAAAGTTCATTTCCGGCTGTTGAACGAAGGAAATTCGCCAATGTGGAGACGCTGTTAAGTAGGAAGGATGTACCGTTTGAAATCTTGTCGGCATCCGATGAAAGTGGCTTTGTAGGATTCCTTTCATATTGGGATTTCGAGGAGTTCAAGTATATAGAACACTTTGCCGTTAAGCCCGAATCTCGAGGAACAGGAATAGGCTCGGCTATGCTTTCCCGTTTCCTTGAGGACTGTGAAAATGTGCCGATTGTATTGGAAGTGGAATTGCCGGAGATGTCTGAAATGGCACGGAGACGTGTGGACTTTTATATGCGGCATGGCTTTATTCTGTGGAGGCTTGTAAAATATATACAGCCGCCCTATGACGGAGAAGGTGATGAACTGGAAATGAAACTTATGACTTTGCGTGTGAATGATAGCGTTAAGACAGCTCGAATGGGAGATATAATCAAGCGGGAAGTTTATAAGAAAATAGAGGCTTTTTGATGTATATTTTATGCCGTGGTTGTTAAATATCACTTTATGGATTGTTAAAAAGCGAACAAAAGCGTAAAATCATTGTTAAAATAAGTAATTTTGATAGCCGTAAGTATAAATGGTTGAAAAGAAAACAGGAAAAATGAAAAGAAGAACGATATATATATGGGTTTGGATGATTGTAGCGGCAGCACTTTGTTCTGCGCTTGGTCTGTTGGCGGTGTATAATCCGTTATCAACCAAGCCGGTATTAACCGTGTCGATTCAACCACAGCGTTATTTCCTTGAAAAGATAGTAGGAGATAAGTTTGATGTGCTATGCTTATTGGCACAAGGGAGTAATCCCGAAGCTTATGAGCCGAGTTTCAGTCACCTTATGAATCTTGAAAAAAGTCGTGCTTACTTCTGTATGGGAAATATAGGTTTTGAACTTGCTATATTAAACAGGGTGAAGAACAATAATCCGGAACTGCAAATAATAGATACATCAGAGGGTATTGACTATTTGAGAGGTACGCATGCCGGTGTTTTGGAGCATAGTCACGGACACAAGCATAGTCACAGCCATGAGGTCGACCCTCATGTGTGGACATCGGTGGTGAATGCTAAGATTATAGCCCAAAATATGTATAAGGCTGTATTGGAACTGGATTCCCGTAATAAGAAGTATTATACGAAAAATTATAATGCATTGTTATCTGAACTTGTCGAGTTGGAGAATGAAATGAATAGGGAATTGTCGGCAGTAAAAGGCGAAGCGTTTGCTGTGTGGCATCCGTCGCTAAGCTATTTTGCCCGAGATTACGGATTGACACAGATAGCTATGGAAAACGAGGGTAAAGAAGTGCCTGCCGCAGTATTGAAATCTGAAATTGACATGGCACGTAATCATGGAGTAAAAGTGTTGTTTTACCAAAAGGAATTTGACAGTCGGCAGATACAGACCATAAATGAACAACTCAATGCCGTCATGGTGGAAATAAACCCTATGAGCTATGAATGGGCTGAAGAAATGAGACGAATTACCAATGCACTCACAGGAAAATAAAATAATAGAATTAGACCGGGTTACCGTAGGGTATGATCATAATATAATACTCCCTGATGTGAGCCTTCATGTCAGTGAAGGTGACTTTATGGCTGTTACCGGCCCTAATGGAGGCGGAAAAACTTCGTTGTTGCGTGTTATCCTCGGACTTATAAAGCCGGAATCGGGTAAAGTGCGTTTCTATAATAACGGGGTAGAAGTGAAATCGCTCAATATAGGTTACTTGCCACAAAAGAACGCAATCGATCACCGATTCCCTATTACTGTAGAGGAAGTTGTTGGTTCAGGCTTGTTACGTAAGGGTTCTGTGTTCAATAATAAACTGACTGAAGAAGAGAACAAGAAAGTGGATAGTGTACTTGAACTTGTGGGGATGTTGAAGTATCGTAAGTCTTCGATAGGAAACCTGTCAGGAGGGCAATTGCAGAGAGTGCTTTTTGGTCGCTCCGTTATATCCAATCCATCGGTACTCATTCTTGATGAACCTTTGTCTTATGTGGATAAAGCTTTTGAGGCTCAATTCTATGAAATAGTAGAGACTTTATCTCATGATACTACTATCATATTGGTATCTCATGAGATTTCACGTATAATGCAGATGGCAAACCGGCATCTAATTGTAGATCACGGTATCGAGGATTGTCATGCGCAGAAGCATTTCATTCGCACTGATTGTGTATGATAGGTAATGGGAAATTAAGAATCTGTTTAAAATAATCTCGAAATAAAATTTAAACAGATTCAAAAAAGACTGCCGGAGCAGTCTTTTTTGTTATTGTTTCTTTGCCTTTAAGCAACTCCATGTGAACCATGCAAGCAATAAGATGTAAACTATTACTCCGGTTATCTGAAGTTGTGTGTCATCAAAAGGACAAGTATATTCGAATCCGAAGAAACGCATACCGGCACTTACTACTCCGAGCAATGCACCACCGGCGATGAATCCTGACGCAAGCAATGTACCTCGTTCCTGACGAGCAGAATTTACAGCCTCGTCCTTAGAACGTGAGCTTACAAACCAACTTATGAGACCTCCCACCAATAGGGGTGCGTTTAATTGCATAGGGATAAACATACCTAATGAGAAAGCTAATGCCGGAACACCCAACCAATTTAGCAATACTGCAAATACAGCACCTACTATATACAATAACCAAGGGGTTTCTCCGCCCATCATCAGAGGATCTATGACGGCTGCCATCGCATTGGCTTGAGGCGCAACAAGTGCATTTTCGCCGGTAAATCCGTACACATCATTAAGAATGAGCATTACACCGCCCACAGTAGCTGCCGATACGAATGTACCCAAGAATTTCCATGATTGCTGTTTGCTCGGTGTTGTTCCTAACCAATAACCCACTTTCATATCGGTAACCATACCGCCTGCCATCGATAGCGCAGTACATACAACACCGCCTATTACCATTGATGCTACTATACCCGATGAACCTTTAAGCCCTATGGCAACAAAGATTCCTGATGCTATTATCAATGTCATAAGTGTCATACCTGATACGGGATTGCTGCCCACGATAGCTATGGCATTTGCCGCTACAGTAGTGAACAGGAATGCGATAACAGCTACTACGATAAATGCAACGATGGTTTGAACCAAATTATGTATCACACCGATATAGAAGAATACGAATGTTACAATGAATGCTGCGAGTAAGGCGAATACTACAACTTTCATGGTAAGATCCTTTTGAGTGCGTACAACTGATTTCGCTTCACTTGAGCCACCTTTGATTTCGCGTGTGGCAAGCCCTACGGCGCTCTTGATAATACCCCATGACTTGATAATACCGATAACACCGCTCATGGCAATACCGCCTATTCCTATAAAACGGGCTGAACCGGAAAAAATATCTTCTGCCCGAACTTCTGCCATCGCCGGATTCATGCCTAACAACGGGATCACAATCCACCAAATGAATGCGCTACCGGCAAAAATTATGAAACTGTATTTAAGACCCACGATGAAACCGAGACCCATTACGGCAGCTCCGGTATTGATACTGAACACAGCTTTTGTCTTATCGGCAAGAGCATTCATTGCCGGTATTGCTCTGGTTGACAATACTTCGCTCCACCATCCGAAAGTGGAAAGAAGGAAGTCATAAATACCGCCTACGAGACCCGCTATGATAAGAGGCATGGCTTGATTCCCGCCCTTTTCGCCTGAAATAAGCACTTGTGTAGTGGCTGTAGCCTCGGGAAACGGAAATTTTCCGTGCATGTCGGAACAGAAATATTTACGGAATGGAATGAAGAAAAGTATTCCTAAAACACCTCCGAGCATCGAACTGAGGAATATTTCAAGGAAACTTACTGCAATTTCGGGATATTTTGCCTTTAGAATGTAAAGTGCGGGTAATGTGAATATTGCACCGGCAACCACAATACCGCTACATGAGCCTATTGACTGGATTATAACGTTTTCACCCAAGGCGTTTTTCCGTTTGGTTGCGCTTGACAATCCTACTGCAATGATTGCGATAGGTATTGCTGCTTCAAATACTTGTCCTACTTTAAGACCTAAGTAGGCAGCCGCAGCACTGAATATTACTGCCATAATCAATCCCATTGATACCGAGTAAGGTGTAACTTCGGGATAATTTTTGTTGGGATGAAGTACAGGAATGTACTTTTCGTCTTTTTTTAGTTCGCGGAAGGCATTTTCAGGAAGCCCTGCGCTTACTTTTTCTTCTTTGTTTTCTTGCATTATTCTGAAGTGTTTGGTTTTCTGGTTTGCGAAGTTAAAGAATTTTCGCCGAATTTAATAGTTTTTGTTTAACTTTACGCAATAATATTGTCAATGTATGAAGAATTGGATTAAAGGAATACCTTATGAAGAGGCTTTTTGGAGAAGTATGTATAGGAACAGAAAAACTCGGAAAGGGCTTTTTGCATGGTCGAAATATGGTAGAGAATTGGAATTGCCGGGTTTTGATGCCGTAAGGTTTCTGAAAGAGAGTGAAAGTGATGTGACCTTACCTGTAGTCCTTGATGTGGGGTGTGGAATGAGTTATTGTACCGGGAATAAGATTGATGGAAAAGAACTTAATATACGCTATGTAGATCCGCTTGCTCCGTATTACAATAAAATATTGGATGATTATAAGATTGATATGCCGCATATTGAGTTTGGGATGGTTGAATATCTGTCTTCTTTTTTTCCGAAATCCGATGTGTCGTTGATAATAGTGCAGAATGCTCTTGACCATAGCGCTAATCCGTTAAAAGGTATACGTGAGTGTCTCGGTTCGTTGAAAGTGGGCGGGGTGCTTTACTTGAAACATTATATCAACGAGGCTGAATATGAGAATTATCGAGGTTTCCATAAGTTTAATGTTGACGAGCAGGACGGAAAATTGATTATTTGGAACAGGACTGAAACTCATGATGTGGGAGAAATTTTTAAGAATTATGTAACTATACGAACAAAAAGGCTTGAGTATGAAAATAGAATTCATATAGTAAGTGTATTGACGAAAGTGTCTGAATTACCGATTGATGTTAAGAGCTTAAAGAAAGATACAGTGGAGTTGTGTAATAATATAATTGGTATTTCTGAGGAAATGAATAGAACAGGTTCAATTTTAAAGTATCATTTATCTGTAGGATTTTATCGAATAGGACATTTCTTTATGAAGATGTTAAGCTATGGTACAAAGATTAGGTTGAAGAATTGGATTAATAAATTAAGAAAATAAATTAACGAAAAGCAGCACCGATAAAATAACGATGCTGCTTTTTTTTGTTGTTTGTGATGTAACCGTTAAGGTTGGATTTCATAACCCGGTATATCCACCAGCTTGATATTGAATTGCAATGCCGAATATGGCTTAATGTCACCGTATTTCGATGAACCATAAGCCCATTGGTATGGTATCAGTACTTCGCATGAATCTCCTACGTGCATATCGTTCAATGCAATAGCCCATCCGCTTATTACGCCTGATAACTTTGTTCGGAAGATGCTGTCAGCCGGGGATGTATTTAAATAAGACGAATCGAAAGCTGTGCCGTCATAGAATCTTCCGATGTACTTGACATCAACGGTAGATGTATACATGGGAGATAAGTTACCTCGTGTAAGGGTTGTGTCATTGAAGTAGTGTATATAAACGTATGACGACCGATCCCATGCCGGAGAAATCTTCTTGTAGAAGTCAGAGCCGTCGGTATTTTTCTTTTGAGCTTTTTCCGCCAGCCAACTCTCGTTTGTTTCTCGCCACTCTTTGTATTCGTTCCATGTATCTTCGTCGCTGTCCACGCAAGAAACGAAACCGTAGCATAGAGCCGTTAACAGTAAAAATATGAAAGGAAGTTTCTTCATCGTTTTAAAAGTATTTTATGCCAATGATTTCAACAGATTCTTCAAGCTTACTTCGTTATCGATAATTCCCGGCAACTCGCTTATTGCGACACGTTCTTGTTTCATAGAGTCGCGGTGACGGATTGTTACTGTATTGTCTTCGAGTGTCTGGTGGTCTACTGTCACACAGAAAGGTGTTCCTATAGCGTCTTGGCGACGGTAGCGTTTACCGATAGAGTCTTTTTCGTCATATTGGCAAGCATAGTCAAATTTGAGTATATTCATGATTTCTCGAGCTTTGTCGGGAAGTCCGTCCTTGCGAACGAGAGGCATAACAGCCACCTTAACCGGAGCCAATTGCTTAGGCAAGTGTAGAACCACGCGTGTTTCTCCGTTTTCAAGTTGCTCTTCTTCGTATGATGAACAAAGTACGCTCAAGAACATACGGTCAACGCCTATAGACGTTTCGATAACGTAAGGTGTGTAAGATTGATTCAATTCGGGATCAAAGTATTGTATTTTCTTTCCACTGAATTTCTCATGTTGGCTCAAGTCAAAATTGGTACGAGAATGTATTCCTTCCACTTCCTTGAATCCAAATGGCATTTCAAATTCTATATCGGTGGCTGCATTGGCGTAGTGAGCCAGTTTGTCATGATCGTGGTAGCGATACTTGTGATCGCCCATGCCGAGAGCCTTATGCCATTTAAGACGTGTCTCTTTCCATTTAGCGAACCAATCAAGTTCTTCTCCCGGACGCACGAAGAATTGCATTTCCATTTGTTCGAATTCACGCATGCGGAAAATGAATTGACGTGCCACGATTTCATTACGGAAAGCTTTTCCTATTTGAGCTATACCGAAAGGAATGCGCATACGCCCTGTCTTTTGTACGTTAAGGAAGTTCACAAAAATACCTTGAGCAGTTTCCGGTCGCAGATAAACGTTCATTGCGCCTTCGCTGGTGCTACCCATTTCAGTTTTGAACATAAGATTGAACTGACGCACATCGGTCCAGTTCTTAGTACCTGATATAGGGTCGACGATTTCATAATCGAGGATAATTTGTTTCAGCTCTACAAGATCGTTGTCATTCATTGCTTTTGCAAAACGAGTATGCAACTCTTCTCGCTTTTCTTTGATTTCAAGCACGCGAGGATTAGTTGTTTTGAATAATTCGGCGTCAAAACTGTCTCCGAAACGTTTTGCTGCTTTTGCAACTTCTTTTTCGATTTTATCATCAAATTTGGCTATCTCATCTTCGATAAGGACATCGGCGCGGTAGCGTTTCTTGGAATCCCTGTTGTCGATAAGAGGGTCGTTGAAAGCGTCTACGTGTCCCGAAGCTTTCCAAATGGTAGGGTGCATGAAGATGGCGGAATCTATACCTACGATATTTTCATGTAAAAGTGTCATTGATTCCCACCAATAGCGTTTTATGTTGTTTTTCATCTCAACGCCGAGCTGACCGTAGTCATATACTGCGCCAAGACCGTCGTAAATATCACTTGAGGGGAATACGAATCCATATTCCTTTGCGTGAGAAACGATTTTCTTGAAAGTGTCTTCTTGTTTTGCCATTTTAATATGTTTTTATTTTTAATTGTTCATTTATGAGTGTAGGATATGGCAGTGAAATGCCTATTTTTCCTAATTATCCAATTATGGTGCAAAGTAAACGATTTTTTTCGATTTATTTTGTATTTTTGCTGTTGCTTTATGCATTTAGATTAATTAAATAACTATAATACCGTGTAAATGGCGATAAACATAGCTGATTTGTAGAGGGCGGATATTATACTATTACTGGAAAGTTGATGAAAGAGGAAAACGAAGAGTTGGAGTTGAATGACGGTAGCGTGAATGAAAATCAGGCTACCGGAGGTGAGGCGCATTCGAGTTATCATGTACCTGTGGGTGATAAGCGTTTGCAATTAAGTGGCATGTACCAGCGTTGGTTTATCGATTATGCGTCGTATGTGATTCTGGAACGTGCAGTACCGCATATAGAAGATGGCTTGAAACCGGTTCAACGCCGTATCCTGCATTCGATGAAAGAACTTGATGACGGGCGTTTCAATAAAGTGGCTAATATTGTGGGTAACACAATGCAGTATCATCCTCATGGTGATGCATCGATCGGTGACGCATTGGTTCAACTCGGGCAGAAAAACCTGCTTGTGGAGACACAAGGAAACTGGGGTAATATCCTTACCGGAGATAGTGCGGCTGCCCCGCGTTATATAGAAGCTCGATTGTCGGAGTTCGCTTTGGATGTGGTGTATAACCCTAAAATAACCGATTGGACTGTGTCCTATGACGGGCGTAAGCCTGAACCGGTGACTTTACCTATCAAATATCCGTTACTGCTTTCTCAAGGTGCTGAGGGTATCGCAGTGGGGCTTGCTTGCAAGATTCTTCCTCATAACTTTAATGAAATAATAGACGCAGCTGTCTCTTATCTGCGAGGCGAGGAATTTGTGTTGTATCCCGATTTTCCTACCGGGGGATATGTGGATGTGAGCCGATATAATGATGGTGAACGTGGCGGTGCGGTGAGAGTGAGAACTAAAATAGAAAAACGCGACAATAAGACGCTTGTAGTCTCTGACTTGCCTTTCGGAAAGACAACCGGAACTCTGATAGAATCTATATTGAAAGCTCAAGAAAAGGGTAAGATTAAAATCAAGAGCGTTGATGATAATACTTCCGAGAATGCCGAAATTATTGTTCATCTGTTGCCGGGCACGTCAAGTGATAAGGCTATTGATGCCTTGTATGCTTTTTCAGATTGTGAAGTTAGCATTTCACCCAATTGTTGTGTGATTAAGGATAAAAAACCGCATTTCTTGGGTGTAAGTGATGTGTTGAGGTATAGTGTAGACCGAACAAAAGACCTTTTGCGGCAAGAATGGGAGATTCAGCGTGGAGAACTGCTGGAATCATTATTTTTTGCGTCATTGGAGCGTATTTTCATAGAAGAACGCATTTACAAGGATAAGGGATTTGAACAGAGTAAGGACATGGATGCTGCTGTGGCTCATATCGATTCGCGGCTTGAACCTTATAAGAAGAACTTTGTGCGGGAGGTGACCCGAGATGATATATTACGCTTGCTTGAAATCAAGATGGAACGTATCTTGAAGTTCAATAGCGAGAAAGCCGATAACCGTATTGCAGCTCTTAATGACCGTATAGCGGCTATCGATGACAAACTTGCGCACTTGGTGGAGAATACAATCAAGTGGTATGAAATGCTGAAAGAAAAGTACGGAGCTATGTATCCTCGTCGCACCATTATTCGTAATTTCGATACGATAGTGGCATCAAAAGTTGCCGAAGCTAATGAGAAACTATACATCAACAGGGAGGAAGGATTTATAGGCACATCTTTGAAAAAAGAAGAGTTCGTTGCCAATTGTTCCGATATGGATGATGTGATTATTTTCTATAAGAATGGAACTTATAAAGTCGTACACGTAGCTGAAAAACTATATGTAGGTAAAAATATATTGTATCTGAATATATTCAAGCGTAATGACTTGCGCACAATCTATAATGTGGTGTATCAAGACGGGAAAGGCGGTATCGTGTATATGAAACGTTTTGCGGTAACAGGTGTTACCCGTGATAAGGAATACGATCTCACACAAGGGACGCCCGGTTCTAAAATATGGTGGTTCTCTGCCAATCAGAATGGAGAAGCTGAGGTGCTGAAAGTGACACTGAAACCTAAATTCAGGTTGAAAGTACTGCAATTTGAAATAGATTTTGCCAATCTTGCCATAAAGGGAAAACAGTCCCGAGGCAATATTGTTACTAAGAATGAGATTCACCGCATAACGTTGAAGGAGCGGGGTGCATCTACTTTAGGAGGGCGTGAAGTGTGGTTTGACCCGGACGTCTTGAGATTGAATTATGACGGACGCGGTGATTCGCTTGGTGAGTTCAATACAAATGATATGGTGCTTGTCATATATAACAACGGTGACTTCTGCACTACATCTTTCGATGCTGAAAATCACTATGACGACGGCATTCTGCGCATAGAAAAGTTCGCTGAAGATAAAGTTTGGACTGCGGTTTTGTTTGATGCCGATCAAGGGTATTTCTACATGAAACGTTTCCGTTTTGAACCATCTTCAAAACATCAGAGTTTTATAGGAGGTAATAAGGATTCCCGTTTGTATCTGTTAAGTCCTGAACGTTATCCGCGTATAGAGGTGAAATTCGGTGGCGGTGATTCATTCCGTGAGCCTTTGGTTATCGATGCAGAAGAATTTATCGGAGACAAGAGTTTTAAGGCAAAGGGAAAGAGATTGTCCAATTTTGAGATAGGCTCGATAGTTGAGTTGGAGCCTCGGGAGGTAGAGGAAGAAGAACCTGTGGAAATGCCGCCGATTGTGGCAGAACCCGATGTAGAATCC
This sequence comes from Muribaculaceae bacterium, assembly GCA_017473615.1. GTDB lineage: Bacteria > Bacteroidota > Bacteroidia > Bacteroidales > Muribaculaceae > RGIG4576. The sequence continues at coordinate 21,233 of JAFUKL010000033.1, forward strand.
GATGTAGAACCCGTAAAAAGCCAAAAAGATATTTTTGCCGATTTGACAGGACAAAAACGTCTCTTTGACGAAGATACTGATAATCAGTAATCGGTAATAAAATGTAGACAAAATTCTTATTAGTGATATATGAAAAGGATTTATTCACTTGTTTTCTCTCTGATTCTGTGTATGGGCTGTAATATTGCAGGTGCGCAGAATTGTTGCGATAGTTTGAAACGGGATGTGGCTCTGCCGGTAATATCATCGTATATGGTGGATTTTGGTGGGGCATCGGTGCTGGATACCTATTTGTCTCCTATAAGGTATACGGGGCTTAATCTGCGAATTGGCTATGAAAGGCTTCAAGCGATGAAATTCAATCCCGAGAAGTGGATAAATCAATTGGAAGCAGGTATTGATTATTCTCCTGCAGAAAATCCTGCAAAGAATCACACGATCCATACGTTGATGGTGGATTTGAAGTGGGGTATGATGCACCGTTGGCGTATGCGTCAGGTTGATGGCTTGCAACTTTTCGGCGGAGGAAGTACACAATTGCGCGGCGGGGCTCTTTATGCACCTGCTAATTCAAATAATGTGGTGTCGGTAAAAATCAATTGGAGTATTGATTTGACCGGAATGGCAGTGTATAACAAGAGGATAGGGCGGTTGCCGGTCACTTTCCGCTATCAGGCAACATTGCCGGTATTAGGAGTTTTCTATTCGCCTGAATATGGTGAAAGCTACTATGAAATATATGTGGGAAACCGCTCGGGACTTGTTCATTTCGGATGGGTGGGCAACAGGTTCGCTTTGACCAATCTGTTTACGGCTGATATGCACTTTGGTGGTACTACGGTGCGTATAGGTTACCGTAATGTGACGGAAACCTCATGGGTGAACAATCTTAATACGCAGATTTTCAGGAACTCTTTTGTCTTGGGCTTATGTGGGGAATGGCTAAGCATACGCCCCGGCTCAAAACTTAGTGAAAAGGCAAGAATTATATCGGCAATGTATTGATTTTTTGTGGTGTATATGGATATGAAAAAGACAGGTAATATATTATTCGTTATTTTGGTGGCGCTTATGATAAGTTCATGTCACAAGCAAGAGGAATTTGATAATGATCCCTATGGGAATTTTGATGCATTATGGACTAATGTGGATGAACATTACTGTTTTTTTAAATATAAGAATGTAGATTGGGTAGAAATAGGTAGGCGTTATCGGGAACAATTGCGTCCCGGAATGTCTTCTACTGCATTATTTGACGTATGTGCCGAGATGCTTAAAGAATTGCGTGACGGTCATACCAATCTTATTTCGGCATGGGATGTGTCTCGCTATTGGATATGGGAACAATATCCTAAAAATTATGATGAACGTATTATTAATCAGTATTATCTGAATTTTAACTATAAGCAGTCATCTAGTATAAAATATACCATCTTGAGTAACAATTTCGGGTATATGTACTACGGAGATTTTTCGGGTGCGATAGGAGAGGGTAATTTGGATAATATTCTTGCCTATCTTGCCGCCAGTGACGGACTTGTGATTGATGTGCGGGACAATGGCGGCGGATTCCTGACGAATGTGGAAAAGCTTGTAAGGAGGTTTATTACTGAACGTATACATGCCGGTGCAATATCACATAAAACCGGTCCCGGACATGATGATTTTTCCGAACCGTATGATTATTATTTTGATCCCGTAGATGACACACGTATCAAATACCTTAAGCCGATAGTAATTCTCGCCAATCGTTCTTCTTATAGTGCAACCAATAATTTTGTGTCTATAATGAAGTGTCTGCCTAATGTGAGAATAGTGGGTGATACGACAGGAGGAGGCAGCGGACTGCCTTTCACTTATGATATGCCTAATGGGTGGACAGTGAGAATGTCGGCAAGCGAAATCACCGATCCTAACGGTGTGGTGACGGAGTTCGGCGTAGAGCCGTCACCGGGTTGTAAAGTGGATATGACTGAGACTGAAATGGCTATGGGCATTGATGCTATTCTTGAAAAGTCTTTTGATGTATTGGAGATGATGATTAATGAATAAGAATCCGAAACATGACACAAGTAAAACCGGAACAACATTTTAAGAAAATTCAAAAACACAGCTTCTAAGAAAAATTGATACGAGTTTTTTCTCGTTTACCTTTCTATTATGATGCTTGGATTTAAAGATTGTAGATGTCTTATAAATTGAGCCTTATCTCTTGGTGATATGACGACTTTGTTGTATTTGCCTATGGAGATTTCAATCCTGTCTAATGAAAGTGCGGGAGAACTTAACCAAGTGCGTGTGTGGCGTATCTTGGTTATTTTGTTTATATCGTATTTATAATTGTATATTACCCCGCTTTTCACGTTAAGAGTGTGGCTGTCGTCATCTATCTTGTAGTAAGTGCTTGTATATATGTGGGCTACGATAAGTGAGGGAATTAATATAGAAGAAAGCATTGCAATGATTAATATGGGGTCTAATGTTGTAGGTTCGAATATAAATGGTATGACTTGGCAACCAATGATTATTGCCATAATAGTAATCCAAATCCAATGGTCGATTTTTGAGCGATAAGTTTTCATTAGCCTATAAAAGTTGTTTCGGATGGTTACTTTATAAACGTTGTTTCTTCTTGCCACACAAAGATAAATAAAAATAACCGCATTTCATGTGGAATGCGGTTATTTTTATGTTTGAATACTCTTGGGGAGTATTCAAACTCAAGTGTTTTTTATTAGTTGATACCTTGCAATTTGAATGTGATAGGCAATGTGTACCATACGTTAACTGCCTGTCCGTTCATCTTACCCGGGATAAACTTAGGAAGTGATTTACATAGGCGAACGGCTTCCTTGTCAAGGTCGCGGTCTACACTACGTATAATTTTCACTTCACCGATAGTACCGTTTTTAGTTACAACGAATTGAACGATTACACGTCCTTGAACACCATTTTCCATAGCTACTTGCGGATAGTTGATGTTTTCGTTCAAGTATTTCATAAGAGCTACATCACCGCCCGGGAATTGTGGCATTTGCTCTACGGCTGTAAACACTTGTTCCGGTTCCGGTTTCTTCTCTTCAACGATAACCTCGTTCTTATATTCGCGTACTACGTTACGGTCATCAGTACCCTTGTCGAAGTCGGTGCTACCGAAAGCAGTTTCGGTTTCCTTCAATTCGTCAACGGTCTTGATTTCGTCTTCTTTCTTTACTTCTTCGTCCTTAGCGATAAGCAATTCTGTTACCTTAACAGTGTTCAAGATTTCTTCAGGAAGAGCTTCAGGTTCAGGCATTTCTATCTTCTCTTGAATTTCTTCTTCAGGTACTTCTTCTGTTTGGTCAACAAATGACACCAATTCTTGGCTTGCTTGGTCGGTAATTGCTGCTTGCTCTGCTATATAAGCTTGTACGCTTAGATATGAATAAGCTACAATTCCGATAACCACCAAACCGATAACGGTGTAAATGAATGCTTTCATGTGGCGCGGCTTAGATTCTGTGCGAAGAACATAAGCTCCGAATGCCTTGTTTCTGCCTTCAAATACTATATCGCTCCATTCTCTCGACGTTAGATCTACATCTTTTGCCATAATAAAATTCCTTTCTGATTTTTACAATTAAACAATTAATAGATCTTACATCACTTTTGACGAGCTACCAAGAAGTCAGCCATCATCGCTGAGTCGGTTCCGTTGATACGGTCGATTTGGTAACGGCTGATGTTATTGATCTGCATTTCGTCAAGTGCTGTCACGAGGCTCTTGTAACTTGCGTTAGGTGTAGCCTTGATGATAATTACCGGACGAGTCAAAGTTGAATCGTTACGAATCTCTTTAGCGCGCGCTTGGTAAACACTGTCGTTTATAGCTTTCTTGTTAGAGAACTTTTTAGCTTTCCAGTCTTCTTTAAGCGCAGCGATTTTCTCAACAACTTGTTTATTGCGATCTTGGAGAACTGCACGGATGCCTTGAGCTTTTCCGTTTTCGTTGCCCTTGAACTCAATTTCTTTCATGATGTTGTTGTCGATCTTACCATCTTTGTCGGCATCATCGATGTTAGGCATACCTTCATAGTAGTATACATAATCCTTTGTCGGAACTCCGTTTTCATCGATGTCGCTATCGACAATGATAGTAACAGCTTCTGATTGTTTTACCTTGTTCTGTTCTGTCTTATCCACCTTTTCGTTAGACGGCAAACTTATCTGCAAAGTTTGAGACTTGATCATAGTGGTACAAAGCATGAAGAAGGTAATCAAAAGCATGTTCATGTCCACCATCGGGGTGAAGTCTACACGAACGTCTTTCTTTTCAGAATATCTTTTTTCTTTTGCCATAATTAATCTTCTTCAGTTTTTAGTGCAGTCATCAAAGTGAATTTGTTCATCTTTAATGTCTGCAGGTTGTCCATTACCACTTGAACTACAGAATATGGAGTTGCTGCATCTGCTTTGATAGCAATACCTTTACCGTTCTTAACGGCTTTAGCCAAGTTAGGGTTGGAGGTATTGTATAGAGCAAGCATCCATTGTTGGAATTCATTGCGATTTTCTACGTCTTTTCCCATGTCGATTGGAATACCTGCTTTAGGATTCTTTACTGGATCCAAAAGCGCATCGCGCTTTTCAGCAGGAAGTTTGCACCAAGCTGAAAGTTGCGCAAGAGGCAATCCGAACATATGAGTACTTCCAAACGTTGCGATGTCGGCATTAGTAAGCTGAATCTTCTTGTCGTTTGGTTGTTTCTTGTTATATTCTGCGACTACATTCTTCAAGACTTCTTCACGCATTTTGTCACTTGAATAAGTGGAATCGCGGTCACCCGCAATTGACATGAAGATTTGTGAATCCTTAGTAACCAGCAAAGTAATCAAGTTTTGTTCAGGCACTTTTTCTTCTGAAACTGATGCCGGAGTGATTACCGTAGTTGGTTCTTTCTGAAGGAATGTAGAAGTCAACATGAAGAAAGTAAGCAAAAGCACAGTCACGTCACTCATCGCAGTCATGTCGATGAACGGCTTCTTTTTCTCTGTTGTTACTTTCATAGTTGTTCTGTATTAATTTTTAACCGTTAATATATTGGTAGTCAAATTAATATTTGTTTTCGAATGTAGCTACGATAACCGCACCTGCTTCGTTGATCTTGTAAGTGATGTCGTTGATCTTAACGTCGAAGTAGTTGTAAGAAATAACAGCAAGCGCACCTACACCGATACCTGATGCTGTATTAACAAGCGCTTCAGAGATACCTGCAGAAAGAGCTGCTGAGTCAGGAGCACCTGATTGTCCCAAAGCTTGGAAAGACTTGATCATACCAAGCACAGTACCGAATAGACCCATAAGAGTACCAAGAGTAGTGTTGGTGAAGATAAGTGGCATGTTTTGTTGCAATGTAGGCATTTCCATATTGATTGCTTCGTCAAGTGAGTTGCGGATAGCAGCAATACGGTTTTCCTTTTTAAGTGTAGTTTCTTTAGCCATTGCAGCATAAGCTTCAACACCTGCAAGAACTGCGTTACCGATTGAACCGCCTTGCTTAGCGCAGATAGCCTTAGCTTCTTCTACTTTGTCAGCTTCCAAAGCGGCTTTAAGTTCCTTAACGAATTTGTCAACAGACTTAGAACCTTTAGCTTTGTTGATAGCAATTAGACGTTCTACTGATAGAATTACAACCAAAACCAAAAGACCTTGGATGATAGGCACAACGAAACCACCTTCGTGGATTGTTCCCAACAAATCAATTGGGTGACCTGCTTCGTCGAAGTGGCTTGCGTCACCAAGAACGAATACGTAGAAACAAACTGAAATTGCGAAACTTAGAAGAAGTACAACGAATGAGTTGAAACCACCCTTCTTAGCATTTTTTGCCTTTGCGGCACTCTTTTTTTGAGCTTCCATAATTTAAATAAATAAAAATGTTAAAAATGTTTGTTTTTAATTGAAAAATACTTATTGTTTAGTTAGTTAGTCTTGTTTTTGCACGGTAAAAGCGACAGAAAAACTCCTTTCTGTCGGTCTCTTTGTGTATGCACTGCGGTTCATGTTAATTAAGGAAAAATGCACTTTTCTCCAAAATGTGAAATTCCTATATACGAAACCACACGCAAATGTATTATAAAATTTTTAATGGTACAACCTATGACGGTCTTTTTTCTTGTTAATAATTCAATTTTTTCGATATTTTGTGAGTTGGTGTGACCTTTTATATTAATTAAGGTGTTAAGGTTATATAGGCTTTTAGGACTTGTTTAACTTTTGTTACACATCCCGAAAGCGTAAGTGAGACTATTTTTTGTAATTTTGCAATACATTGTTGAAAAAAAGAGATAAAAATGGCTGTTGTAAAATTAAGAAAGGGTTATGACCTTCGTCTGAAGGGCGGTGTGTCCGACAATAGCGTAACTCCGGTGGAAAGTCGCATGTGTGCGGTGATTCCCGACGATTTCCGAGGCTTGATTCCGAGGCTCGACGTGAAGGAGGGAGATACTGTGAAAAAAGGAGACCTATTGTGCCATGACCGGCAATTTACCGAAATTGCCGTGACCTCGCCGGTGTCAGGAATCGTAAGGGAAATAAGACGTGGTGAGAGACGAAAGGTGGAGGCTGTTATAATTGAAAAAAGTGATAATGATGAGGTGCGCACGTTTGATGTGTCGGGCGAAATAAAGTCGGTTCTCTTGGAGAGCGGACTATGGGCTTGTATAACTCAGCGTCCGTATGCAGTGATTCCTAATCCGAATATTGAACCTCGTGATATTTTTGTCACAGCATTTGATTCAGCTCCTTTAGCTCCTGATTTTTCGGTGATACTTGAGGGGAAGGATGCGTATGTGCAGCGAGGAATAGATGTACTTGCATCTCTTACAAGCGGTTCTGTATATGTGGGTGTAAGGAACGGTTTCCCGATGAATATCAAGAATGCGAAAGTTAATATATTTGAGGGTGCGCATCCTGCCGGAAATGCAGGAATACAAGCTGCAAACATTAAACCGGTGAACAAGGGAGAGACGGTGTGGATGCTTGACTTGGTTACAGTGGCAAGGATAGGAGAATTGTTTGCCACGGGTGTAGTACCGTTTGATACGGTTGTGGCTGTTACCGGTTCGCAAGTAAGAGCACCGCAGTATGTGAAGTGCGTGATGGGGTCATCCATTGCCGATATTACAGATGGGAATATAGCGGAAAATGAGAATTTGCGGATTATAAGCGGGAATGTGCTTACGGGTGATATTGTAGATAAAACAGGATATTTACGTTTCCCTTATAGGCAAGTTACGGTTATAGATGAAATTGACAATCCAGGGGAATTTATGGGTTGGGCTTCGTTGAGTACAAAGAAATTCAGTGTGTATCGCAGTTTCTTCTCTTGGTTGTTTCCCAAAAAAAGTGTTGCACTCGACGCGAAATTGAATGGCTCGGAACGTGCCATAGTGATGTCGGGCGAATATGATAGGATGCTGCCTATGGATATATATGGCGAGTTTTTGATAAAGTCTATCTTGGCATTTGACATCGAGAAAATGGAACAACTTGGAATTTATGAAGTGGCTCCGGAGGATTTTGCTCTATGCGAATTTGTCGATACTTCAAAATTGGAGTTGCAGCGAATTGTGCGTGAAGGGCTTGATAGGCTGCGTAAGGAAATGGAATAACCTAATAGTAGTTGATGATGAATAAACTGAGAAAATATATAGATAAGATTAAACCCGATTTTATGCCGGGCGGTAAATTTGCCAAGTTGCAATCGGTGTTTGAAGGCTTTGAAACGTTCTTGTTTACTCCCGATACGACAAGGAAAACCGGTGTACATGTGCATGACAGCATAGACTTGAAGCGTACAATGATAACCGTGGTAATTGCGTTGATTCCGGCGTTGCTTTTCGGTATGTTCAATGTGGGATATCAGCATTATATGGCGGTAGGTCTTGAGGGGTCTGTTCTTGACAAGTTTTTATATGGATTGGCTGCTATGCTGCCGAGTATAGTCGTGTCGTATGCTGTGGGATTGGGCATAGAATTCATAGCGGCTCAAATAAAGGGGCATGAAATACAGGAAGGCTTTTTGGTGAGTGGTATATTGATACCTATGATATGTCCTATAAATACGCCGGTGTGGATGATTGCCGTTGCTACAGCATTTGCGGTAATATTTGCTAAAGAAGTGTTCGGAGGAACGGGCATGAATATATGGAATGTGGCACTTGTGGCTCGTGCAGTATTGTTTTTCGGCTATCCGTCTAAAATGTCGGGCGATTCAGTATTTGTGGCGACCGAACCTGTGCTTGGATTGGGTAAGGGAACTGTAGTAGATGGATTCTCGGGTGCAACTCCGCTGGGACAGGTAGCGACTGCTACAGGTGACAGCTTAAATATCACCGATGTCATAGGTAATCCGGTGACATTATGGGATTCGTTTGTCGGGCTTATTCCCGGCTCTGTGGGCGAGGTATCTACGTTGTGCATACTCATAGGCGGAGTTATATTGCTGTTCACCGGTATTGCATCATGGAAAGTGATGTTGTCGGTGTTTGCCGGTGGCTTTGTCATGGGCAGTGTATGTCATGCGTTTGCCACTTCATTATATCCTGCGTCTATGCTTACTGCTACCGAACAGATATGTTACGGTGGATTTGCGTTTGCCGCAGTATTCATGGCTACCGATCCTGTGACCGGAGCAAGAACCGAAACAGGTAAATATATCTACGGTTTCCTTGTGGGTGTGTTTGCTATATTGATTAGAGTGTATAACGGCGGTTATCCTGAAGGTGCGATGCTTGCAGTATTGCTTATGAATACTTTCGCTCCTCTTATCGATTATTGTGTTGTGCAAGCGAATGTTCGCCGTCGTCTTAACCGAGTAAAAAATAAATAGTACAATGAATAAGCAAAGTAATACTTATACGATATTTTATTCCGTAATCCTTGTAGTGATTGTGGGGGCAGTACTTGCCGTTACATATATGATGTTGAAACCAAAGCAAGACGAAAATATCGCCAATGATAAGCGTCAGCAGATACTTAGCGCAGTTCATGTTACAGCACCTGAAGGTGAAGTGAAAGCGATTTACGGTAAGTATATAACGGAAAGTTTTGTAGTCGACAATCAAGGGAACAAGACCGATGGCGATGCGTTTGCGATAAATATGTCAAGCGAGGTTAAGAAACCTGCCGGAGAACGCTTGCTGCCTGTGTTTGTATGTCGTCTTGCCGATGATGATATTAAATATATTCTACCTGTTTACGGTGCCGGATTGTGGGGACCTGTATGGGGATATGTGGCAGTGGATGCCGATGGCGATACCGTTTATGGAGCGTATTTTTCTCACTCGGGAGAGACCCCCGGTCTCGGGGCTGAAATATCAGCATTACCTTTTCAGTCGCAATTTGAAGGGAAGAAACTATATAAGGATGGTAAATTCCGTTCGATAGATGTGATGAAAGCAGGGCAGAAACCGGTTGACGGAGCTGAGTATGTGAACGCTATTTCAGGCGGAACAATTACAAGCAAGGGTGTACAGGCTATGCTTGCCGATTGTCTTGTCGATTATAGTGCATTCTTAACGAAACTGCAAAAAGAATATTCTAAATAATAAGAGAGTTATGTTGTCTAAGAATAATAAAGGAATATTATTTAACCCGTTGTCCAAAAACAACCCTGTGGTTGTTCAGATACTTGGAATTTGTTCGGTGCTTGCCGTTACGGCTAAACTTGAACCGGCTATAGTGATGGGTATTTCGGTTACGGCTGTGTTGGCTTTTTCAAATGTCATAATATCGTTGATAAGGAACACCATCCCCAATAATATACGTATTATTGTGCAACTTGTGGTGGTAGCAGCTCTTGTAATTATAGTGGATCAGATACTTAAAGCATATACGTATGAAGTGAGTAAGGCATTGTCGGTGTTTATCGGGCTTATCATCACCAATTGTATACTTATGGGACGCTTGGAAGCGTTTGCTTTAAATAATAAACCTTGGCCTGCTTTTCTTGATGGAGTGGGTAACGGTATCGGATATGCTATCATACTTGTGATAGTGGGATTCTTTCGTGAATTGCTCGGCAGTGGTTCTCTGATGGGCTGTAAGGTTATACCACAGTCGTTTTACGATATGGGTTATATGGATAACGGGCTTATGATATTGCCACCGATGGCTCTTATCACAGTGGCTTGTATAATCTGGGTTCATAGGGCACACGATAAGGATTTGCAAGAAAAATAAAAAACGCTAAAATCAGTTGAAAATGGAAAATTTGAATTTGTTTATACGTTCGATTTTTATCGACAATATGATATTTGCCTATTTCTTGGGTATGTGTTCTTTTCTTGCTGTATCCAAGAATGTGAAAACGGCTTTCGGCTTGGGAGTGGCGGTCACTTTTATGCTTGTTGTGTCGTTGCCTGTTAATTATCTGCTTGATACCTATGTGTTGCAACCGGGGGCATTGATGTGGCTCGGAGAAGAATTTGCCGATGTAGACTTGTCATTTCTTGCGTTGATAATGTTTATTGCGGTAATAGCTTCTATAACGCAACTTGTGGAAATGGTCGTGGAGAAGTTTTCACCATCGCTGTATGCATCTTTGGGTATATTTTTACCTCTTATAGCCGTGAATTGTGCTATCTTGGGATGTTGTCTTTTTATGCAACAGAGAGATTTAGGTTCGGCATGGACTGCTACTGTATATGGCGCCGGTTCCGGACTCGGCTGGTTACTTGCAATAGTGGGAATTGCTGCGATTAGGGAGAAGTTATCCTATTCCGATATCCCAAAACCTTTGCGAGGAATAGGAATATCATTTATCATAACCGGACTTATGGGTATTGCATTCATGAGTTTTCTTGGTATAAAGTTGTAAAGGAGGGATAATTATGGGATTGACAATAATTTCGAGTGCTGTAATATTTCTTGTGGTTACTCTTGTCCTTGTGGTTGTTTTGCTTGTTGCGAAGCATTATCTTGTGGCAGGCGGTATTGCCCGCATCGATATTAACAATGGTAAGAAAGAACTTGATGTAAATGTGGGAGGTACGTTGCTCACAAGCCTTTCTGAGCAGAAGATATTTTTGGCATCGGCATGCGGAGGTAAAGGAAGTTGTGCTCAGTGTCGTGTGCGTGTGACTGAAGGCGGAGGTGAAATATTGCCAACCGAACAAGTGCATTTCAGTCGCAAGGAGCAACAAGCGGGCTGGCGTCTTGGTTGTCAGGTGAAAGTTAAGGACAATATATCTATAGAGGTTCCTGATTCGGTCTTGGAAATAAAGGAGTATGAATGTACAGTGATTTCCAATAAGAATGTGGCGACTTTCATCAAGGAATTTATTGTGGCATTACCTGAAGGAGAGCACATGAACTTTATTCCGGGTTCTTATGCCCAGATTAAAATTCCGGAATATGAAATGGATTATGACAAGGATATTGATAAGGAATCGATAGGAGAGGAGTATCTTCCGTCATGGGAGAAATTTGGTCTGTTCGGTTTAAAATGCAAGAATACAGAAGAGACAGTGCGTGCCTATTCAATGGCTAATTATCCTGCCGAGGGAGATCGCTTTATGCTTACCGTACGCATTGCCACACCACCGTTCAAGCCGAAACCTGAAGTGGGATTTCAAGATGTCATGCCCGGTATAGCATCGTCATATATATTTACGTTGAAACCGGGGGACAAGGTGATAATGAGCGGACCTTATGGCGACTTCCATCCTATATTCGATTCCAAGAAAGAAATGATATGGGTAGGTGGAGGTGCCGGAATGGCTCCGTTAAGAGCGCAGATTATGCACATGACAAAGACGCTTCATACCACCGACCGCAAGATGCATTATTTCTATGGTGCGCGTGCTTTGAATGAAGTGTTTTATCTCGATGACTTCTTGCAGATAGAAAAAGAATTCCCCAACTTTAAGTTCCATTTGGCTCTTGATCGTCCCGATCCTGCTGCCGATGCAGCCGGAGTGGAATATACGCCGGGTTTTGTTCATCAGGTTATGTATGAAACTTATTTGAAGAATCATGATGCGCCTGAAGACATCGAATATTACATGTGTGGTCCGGGACCGATGAGCAATGCAGTGAATCAAATGCTTTACAGTCTTGGTGTGGAGCGAGAAAATATTCATTTCGACGATTTCGGCGGATAAAATATAAAGAACATATATTTAAAGCGTGTATCATTCAGCATATAATTAGAATGTGATACACGCTTTTTTCATGACTTTGACAATCGGTATTCTTAAGTCACCTTCGGTTAATGTATATAAAGGAATGTTGATTTGCGGCAGACCGGTAAAATGTGAAACCGGTATGTCAATGTATTTCATCAACGAAGAAACCTCTGGCGAAGGAGGAATTTGTGTATATTGCTTTGCAGTATAATCTTCTTTATTATTTGCATAGACTAATATTACATTTAACAAAGCCGTAAATACAATAATATAATTTCGCAATTTTTTTCTCATACTAATATGGTTTGTATTATTTGTTAGCTACATTATATATAGAAAAATGATGGATTATTTTTTATCAGAGGCATTACCATTTTCCTTACTATTAATTAGAATAAACTCGTTTTTATAAAATAAATAAATCCACTCTTTAACACCATCTATATAAGGAATATAATCTGTATTATAATAAAATAGTTTGTTATTTTTTATAGGTTCGATAAACTCCCAAGTATACTTTGCATTGATAAAAACAGTTGTACTATCAACCATTGAATAACCTTTCAAATTATTTAAGTAATTAATTCCATCTGATATGCTAACTGAATACGTTTCTGTCGTAATTACTATAATTTTTTCATTCTTTATTTCATGAAAACTAAGTATTAATCTATTTGTTTGTAATTTGTTTTGTGTAATAATATTTTTACATAATTCTTTTAATTGAGGCGATAGCTTATAACAAGGTAATTTTATTGAATTAATTTCTGCATTTAATCCAAATATTGTAATTAAAAATATAATAAATAATATCTTTTTCATTTTAATAGTTATTTAGGAGTAACAATTATTTCGTTCAACCGATTTATTAATGGTATAACATTCTCAAAATCTTCAAATGTTGAATTTGGTCCAAATGGAACATATTTACGACTTTCAGGAATAAATATTTCAAATTTAATCTGATTTCTAAAAAGAGAACTAATTTTCTTTGCAAAAAGAATATCACCAAAATTATTTTCAAACAACCCCGAAGGATATGGTGTATTATCTGGATGATTATGAGATAATTGTCTCAAAAAATATCCATTCTTCAATTGTTCATTAATTAAATTTGTCATTCCCATTTCCATATCCTCATGAAAAGATGTCGTCAAAAAACTAATCCTCTATTTCCCGATAAGCCTGTTTTAGCCATACTCCATTCAACATTTGTATTTGTTGATAAAAATTCAAACATAGCTTGTGCATTATCATCTCCACGTACTTGATATACATCAAAACTATTCTTTCCATCTATCTTTTGTGTTCGATAAGATTCGATTGTACCATAGTCGAATGTGATTGCTAAAGGTGTTCCGTTTGCGTC
>JAFUKL010000034.1 GCA_017473615.1 Muribaculaceae bacterium
CAAAGGCTGCAGGTATCACATTCAGTGAATCACAAATCGTAGTATCCAATGCTGCCACCTCTTACAATGCGTTGACAAAGCAAGCAGGTGAAGGTGGAGAAGTTACATTCGGTTGGGCAAGCAACGAAGACAATATCGCGAAAGAAAATTTGGAGGTAAACGGAGAAAACTACAAGTATCTTGCAACAGCATACGTATTGGTACCGGGAGGTGACACTCAACAGCTTTCAGACCTTACAATGGAAATCAAGACCGGCTTGAATGAGAATATCACATTAAACGTACCAAATGCACCTGTACAACGCAACTATCGTACCAACGTGCTTGGTAACCTGTTGACAAACCAAGCTGAATTCACCGTAGTAGTTGATCCTATCTACAGCGGCAATAATAATCTTGTGGAAAAGAACTATACTGCCGGTGGCTCAAAGAGTTTGAAAGCGGTTCTTGATGAAATTTCAGCAGACAACACATTATTCCAAGCCGTAATCAATTTAGAAAATGACGTAACTTGGGAAACCGGTGCCGGTCATGGTTCTACTCCATTTATTGCTGAGGGAGCAACTGTATCAAATGTTATCATAAATGGTAACGGTAATACTCTTACAGCAACAGGTTCCGGTGTAGGCTCTATCCGTATGGCTAATGGCGGTACTTTGATTCTTAATGATCTTAATGTTGTTGACGAATCTAAATCATATGATGAAGGTTCTTGGGAATTCACATATCTTGAATTTGCCGGTAAATTGGAATGTAACAACGTAACATTCAATAGCGGTATCTCTCTTGATACAGATAATGGCACAACCCTTGAAACAGCAGCTAAATTCACAAAATGTAATTTCCATTCTCCAAATAGTAGCGAATACAGCGTATGGTTCAGTAATGGTTCTGCTGAATTTGAAGGATGTACATTTACAGGAACAAGAGCATTGAAAGTACATGAATGCTATGGTACTGTGATAGAAACCGTAACTGTAAATAACTGTCTATTCCAAGATATCAGTAAAAAACCCGGTGTTGTAATTGGAATTATTGTTGCTCCCGGTGCTCAAGGAACTTATGGAAGTTCAACATGGACAAAACCGGCAACAGCACCTGTGACTTCAATTGCTCTTACTAACAATACATTTGCAGGATGTCAAAAGGCTGATACAGAATGTGCATCTTATAAGGACTACGTATATGAATCGGATACTGATGTAACTACATTCAATTTCAAAGAGGAAAATAACACTATTGCAGAAACTGCTACAAGTTTCGCTACTGCAGTGGCTGCTGCTAAGGATGGTGATGTGATTACTTTCGTAGGTACAGTGAAAATGCCTGGATTTAGCGGAAAGACACTTACATTTGTGGGTGGTGATGAAACTGCTGTAATAGACCTTACATCTGCTGTAGGTTTGCAGAACGCAAATGTGAACTTCAAAAATTTAACAGTAGATAGAACTGCTAATACAAATTATACCGGATTTCAGCATACTGCTGTTGTTTCTTATGAAGATTGTGTAATAAAGGGTAAGATTTTCCTTTATGGCGCAAAAGAAACATTTAAGAATTGTACATTTGAACAAACTGCTGTTGATTACAATGTGTGGACATACGGTGCTAATGAGGTCGTTTTTGATGATTGTACATTTAATTGCGCAGGTAAATCGGTATTGATTTATGATGAAAACAGTGCTCATGTAGAAACCGTAACTTTCAATAATTGTACGCTAAATGCAAGTGCACCTGCAAATGATGGTAAAGCCGCAATAGAAATTGGCTGTAGCCACTTGGTTACCGGTTGGTATACAATTAAGATTAATAATACGGATGCTAATGGTTTTGATTTAGGTTCAGTGAGCAAAAATTCTTTATGGAATGTTAAGAATGGAGATAGAGCGACTGTGCTTGTTGATGGTGACGATGTTATCAACACTATCGAAATCGGTACAAAGGCTGAATTGATAGCGTTTGCTAACGATGTAAACGTTAACGGTAATGGTTATTACGGTAAAACTGTGGTTCTGACTGCTGATATCGATTTGGAAGGCATGGAATGGGAGCCGATAGGACAAACAGGCGGAAATGGCGTAGCAACTTACTTCCAAGGTACATTCGATGGTGGAGGACACACTATTTCCAACTTAAAAATTTCTCAAAATAATACTTACGTAGCAGGTAACTATGCTTCCGGTTTGTTTGGCTTTGTTGACGCAGCAGATGCAAATATCAAAAACTTGACAATTGATGGTGCTGATGTAACCGGTACTCACTGGACTGCAGTAATTGCAGGTTATTTGACCGGTAAAGTAGAGAATTGCCACGTAAAGAATGCAAAAGTTGTATGTAATCACGTAAACGGTGAGGCTTGTGGTGATAAAGCCGGAACAATTGTAGGTTATGTAAATAGTGGTATTGTGAAAAGCAGTACTGCTGCTGATTGTACTGTAGCTGCCGGACGCGATGCGGGTCAGCTTGTTGGTTGTGCTAAAGAAACTCAAGTTGAATCTGCTTCATGCACTGCAACTAATGTAGTGGTTAGTGCTACAGAGGGTTGTACAGGTGCAAACGTTCGTAACGAATTGATAGGTCGTTTGAATTATTAAACAACAATTACAGGTTTGGGGGGCTTGGTTGTCCCCTAAGCCACAAATGATCGCTTTTGAGAAAATTAATAAAGTTTTAAAGTTAGGATTAGCCCGACCGTGAGGTTCGGCTAATTTTTTTTGATATCTAAAGTGTTGATATTTGCGCAACAAGAGAACGCTTAAAGAATAATGGATAAAGTAGAAAGCGTTAAGCAACATAAAACCCCACAAGTAATTGTGGGGTTTTATTAATCTATACTATGAATGTTTTTTATTTGTTGTTTTGGCAAGGTCTTTTATTACATTGCTTTTGTGGGCAATCGTTCTTTTGCTGTTGGCATTTAGCATTCTGTTGGCAAGCCGATTTATCGCATTTACAATCGGCGCAATCAGCAGCCTTACATTCAGTTGTACATGCCTTGCAGTCTGTGTTAGGACAATCCGCTTTATGTCTATGTGTGCATGCTGTCTTTTGTTTAGTACATGGTGCTGAGCAGGTGTTGTCGGCATAAATGGATACTGAACCTGTGATAAGAGCTATTGCCATTATGGCACTTACAAAATATTTCTTCATAATAATTCATTTTTAATTGTTGATACATTGCAAAGATATACGTTTATGTAGTGAAATAAAATATTTTACTACATAAAAATACTCTAAAAATGTAAACTTTTTTTAAGAGCAATACGGTTATTTTTTTTCAATGAGGACTGTGGCATAGGCTGATATGCCTTCTTGACGTCCTGTAAACCCCAATTTTTCGGTGGTAGTGGCTTTTATGGAAATGTCATCGATTTCGCAGCCGATACATGCCGCAAGTTCTTCTTGCATGGATGGAATGTGCGGGTTGATTTTAGGTTGCTCTGCGCAGATGGTAATGTCGGCGTTGCCGAAAGCGTATCCTTTCTCCCGTAGCAACGTCATAACTTCTTTCAGTAATTTGCGGCTGTCTATACCTTTGAATCTCGGATCGGTATCGGGGAAGTGATAGCCTATGTCACGCATATTGGCAGCACCTAAGATTGCGTCACATAATGCGTGAATCGCCACATCGGCATCGCTGTGTCCTAACAAACCGAGCGAATGGGGGATTTTTACTCCGCAGAGCCATAAGTCCCGTCCTTCGACGAGACGGTGTACGTCAAATCCCATGCCTACGCGAATCTTCATTTTAGAATCTGTTTTTTAGTTTCCTCCGAATAGATTTTTGAGACCGTCCATGTCAAATGTGAGAGTGAAACGCAGCGTCTGGTCGAGCGGACTGCTTTGTGCCGTAGCGATCATGTATGCTGCATCCAATCGCAAGATGTTCAACGCAAATCCCGCACCAAGCCCGAAGTATTGCCTGTTGCCTTTAAATTCGCTTTCATGGTAGTATCCGCCTCTTAGGAAGAATTGTTGATTGTAGCTGTATTCAGCGCCTATTGAATAGTTTATTTCTTTAAGTTCCTCGCTGAATCCTCCCGGAGCATCGCTGAACGAATTAAAAATACCGCTTATAGGTGACATGTCTTTCCATTCTTGGACTGCATCTTCGTAAGCAATTTGGTCTTCATAATCGCTCAAGCGAGGTTTGGTGGGTACAAGCAATTTGTTCAAGTCCAAACCGAGGGCGAGAGTGTGATAGTCGGCGAGAGGGAACATAAACATAGTTCCCAAACGAAGTGTAGTGGGCAGGAATGCAGGTTCGTTACCGCCGCTGTAGGACACTTTGCTACCTATATTGGAAATATTGAAACCTAACGACCATTGACACTCATTGCGTCCTATGATAGGATATGTGGTGTAATATCCCGATATGTCGGCAGCAAAGGCAGAAGCACCTTTGGTGTCGTCGCTTGACATGGATTCATCGAATGCCAAGTCGGAATAGATGTAACGTAATGCCACACCCATAGAGAAACTCTCTGATAGTTTTCTTGAATAGCCCAAGTCTATCGCCATTTCAAACGGATTGATGGAGTTGATAAGACTTCCTCCGTCATCGCTCATCTGCACTTCGCCAAGTGAGAAATATCGCAGTGATGCGCTGATTGCCTGGTTGTCTTCGTTGCCTAATTTCCAGTAACCGGCAAGGTTGGCAAGATAGATGTCATTTACAAGTTTTCTAAGCCAAGGTGTGTAGGATATGGAAACGCCTGCTTTGCTGTAGGCGAAGGCATACTTTGAGGGATTCCAGAATTGAGAGTTGGCATCGGGGTCGGTGGCTGCTCCGAGATCTCCCATCGAGGCACCTCGGGCATCGGGGATAATGCTTAATGACGTCACGCCTGTAGTGATGGGGTTAAACTCATTCTTTGCCGATTCTTGTGCTGATGCTGTGTGTGGCAGAGCGCATATAACAATCAGTATTATTGCTATTTTTGTTAATGTTTTCATTTGAGATCGAATTATATATGATATAACCGCGTTTTTGCTGAATTATTGTATATGTGGTGTTAGAATCTGTTTAAAATTTTCTTGATTCCTCTCCGTGTGAGATACTATTTTTCTCATCGAGTACTATAATCGAAATAGGAGCGGTAACGCCCTTGCCGCTATCACAGTCGAATGTGGCGAACAAGAAATATCTTCCCGGTTTCACTCGGTTTCCGCTGTTGTCTTTCAAATCCCATGAGAATGATGCTCCCGAATTCTTTTTAACGGCGATTATATTGTTGGCGTTGTCTCGTATGTGCAATGAAGAGGCTGATATATTATAATCGCTGTCGATGGCTAGTTCTATACTTGTGCGTGCGACATCGCTTGACGCTGCGAGAGTGCATTTGATATTCTTATCGACGACGTTGAATATTACTTCCTTGCTTGAAGTGTTACCCGCCATGTCGCTTATTTCTAAACGGGCGGTGTGCTTTCCGTTCGTCAAATTATGCAGAGATAAACTGCCTTTTACCGACTTACCGTTGTTCTCGGCTTGCGTGTAGTTGCTCAATGACGGTATGTTGACTTTCCCGTTGTCTATGATAAGTCTCATAGCACCCTGAATATCATCGGGTTTTGTGTTAATGGAATTATCATCGGCTGCCTCGAAAGATATGACAGGACTGCTTGACGCATATACGTTGCCGTCGGTGTTTTGTCCGTCTATGAGAATGCTTGTGATTTCCGGAGGTGTGTTATCATCGATTTTCACGGAATTGTCATAAGGACTTATCGTGAATCTCTCCTCGCATCCCGAAACGATTCTGTTGTCCCGGCTTTTTGCGAATACGGTTATAAGGCACGTGTCATTTGCTGCCATGCAGTTTTGCGGCAGAGTGATGCTTATGCTGAATTTTCCGTCGACTACCGTACCTGTGGCATGGCATAGTTTTTCTCTCGGATAATATGATTCGAATGTTTCTTTGGTGTTGGGCTTCGTTAAGGTCTTATAATGAGCGTTCTTATCATATATGGTTAAAGTCACATCCCCGTTGAATGATGTATCGATGATACCCGCAGCATCATTCACTGTGCCGGTGACTACTGCTGTAGAGAGCGGCGATAGGGTGATGCTGTCGTTTCCTGCCTGTATCCCATTGATGGTTGTTATCTTACATAGGTTCTTCGGGAAACGGAATTTAACAGCGGGATCGCCAAACAGTGTGAAACTCAATTTGTTGTAATTGTATGCTGTCCCGAATGATTTTTTTGCCTCCATTGCAGCCTCTCCAATAGTGCGGTAACTGCCGTCTTCCTTAAGAGTGAAAAGCAACTCGCTTAACGCCTTGTTCAACTTGTCGTTCTGTGTGGAATATACGGTGCGTGCCGCCGACAGCACTCCGATACCACCGCCGTCGGGTGTGAGTACGATGTTTTCGCTTATGGAGCATCCGTCATTATCGAATTGCGCCGTTTCACACGCTGCTATGGAGAAGAAAGGCAGGTAGGGATATTTCACCGATTGTACTTTAGGGCTTGTCCAAAGTCTGTTACCTCGCGTGAATGCTATAGCACTTGCATGCCCTATGTAGGATACGTAAGCCACACCTTCTTTCAAAAGGGATTCAAGTCTTATTCTTCCCCAATTCTCCGTACCGTTGGTGTTGGATTCCAAATTGGATATGTTGTACCATTCCTGATAGATTTTTGCAATGTTGAGTGCATTGCCTATTGCGCTGCGTATGGTGTCCTCGACGCCAATGGCTTGTATTGTGTGTAAGTTGTTGTCGCCTTGGTCTGCCATTATGAGTATGTTGCTGCGCCATGTCTCGGAGTTGTCACTGATGATGTAATCGATTGTCTTGGTGATGGCAGCTTCGGCATCTTCAACGGTTTTGGCGGGAATGCGCCCTACGCTTATCGACAATATATCGGTAGGGATGGATTTGCCGGAATTGTCGGCAAGAAAACCGAAATAATCATCGGTGGTGTAAGATGACACATTGCCATGACTGTCGCTGCTTTGGTATGTAAGGAGTTGATTTTCGCTTTTTCCGCCGTTTAACCGTCGATTGTCGTAAGAACCGCATCCTAATAGTAACAGGTATTTCAATTTGTCGGGATTGCGGTCGTAAAGCATTTTCATGAATAAACGGTATGCTGTAGCATCTTGCGCACCTGATGAAAATTCGTTGAAGATGAGTTCTTCCTCGGCTGTTAATACATCAAAATTGTCGTGTGAACGGTGCAGCTCGGCAAGTTTTTCGGCTTGTTCCTTGAAATTCTTAGGGTAAATGATAACCATGTCGGGAGTCGTCTCGCCGTGGAGGTTTTGATTGTTTATAATACCCTCTATTGTTACTTGCTTCAGGGATTCCGCCGGCTTGAACGCTACGAAATGTCCCCATGCTGCTGTTGTCTCAGGGCGGAAACTGACATCGCTGCCATTTCCGTCAAGGATGTATTGCGACTTTGGAGAACCGGTGGTTACATCCCACACGATAACAGTTTTTTGTGTATTCTTGATAATGATATTCTTGTTTGTATCGGAATTGGCAAGAATCATACGCATCTGTGTGCTGTCTGCGGGAAATTCGTTCCTTTTTATATAGGAGACGGAGTAGCAATCTAATCGGGCATTGTTAATGCCGGTGTCCTCAATGTCTATTCTTAACGAATAGTTCTCGGAAACATCGATACCGGAAGTGATGCCCACCGGAGAGCATATCTCAAACTCATGATAGTAGCCTATTTTCGACAGCGTGTTTGAAGACAATGGAATGTCGACGGAATTGATGCTTGCCGATACAGTAGAGCTTGCATCTACGTTACTGCCTATGGAAAAGGCGAGAGTAACGGGGGTGTTTGCGATGAGGTGGGGCATCTTAAACGTTAATTCGTAATCTTCAAGAAGATTTTCCCCGTAAAACGTTTTTCCGCTGTTTAAGAAAGAGAACAACTCTTTGTTGTGGAATACGTAGTCGTAACTCTGTTCTATATCTGTGGTGCTCTCGGTGTTTGCGGCTGTAACGGCATCTGCTACGTTCAATGGTTGATATGTGTCGCTGTCGGTGATGAAATAGTATCCGTATTTTGAATAGGGATTGACTTTCCCGATGAAATACGGATTGCCATCGATAGTGTTGATTTGCAACTCTGTTGCCCCATGTGCATAGAAGAATATTTTGCCGTTATGGATTGTTACAGGCACTTGTGACAGGTCGTCGGGAAGTGCGGTTGTGAGAACTTCATCAAGAACATATCCGCCTCTTCCGAATACTTTTACGCTGTTAATGTCATTGAATCCCATTAAAGAGAGTTGTTCTTCGGTTATTTCATGAACGCCTGTTTCGCTCACTCTTATTTTAGCCCATTTGCCGTGTGTCAACTTGGATTCTGTGGTGAAGTGATTTGATGGCAGTGCAAAAGCAGATGCCGAATTCCACAGCATAACCATTGATAATATGCAGCAGTAAAGTGTTGTCCTTGTGTTCATTGGTGACAAGTTGATGTATTTGACTATGATATGTTATTTAACCTTGAAGTGCAGAACTTCAAGACTGTCTAATTTTCCGCTTATGGTGCTGTTTATGGTTAAGGGAAAAGCTCCGTCCTGCCGATAACCAGTAAACAGTATGTCTCCTATTTTGAATGTGAAATACTTGCTTAACTCTTCAATTAAAGAATCAATGTCTAAAATCATATCTGCAAGCAGGGTTTCGGATATGACTTCGCCATTCTGCTCTAAATGGAGAACCGTATTATCGGATAGGTTGCAATTCTCCACGGGGATAAAGTCTCCTAAAACAGCCGAGCCATCGAATGCGTTCTTGATAGAATCATCGTATGCTATTGTTGCAGAACCGCTGAAATCATGTGCTTCAATGCATAATCCTACGGTAACGGCGTCGTAATAGCGCGGAGCGAAACGCTTGGCAATATTCTTGCCTAAACGGTTTATCCTCACCGCCAAAGCCGGGTGTGCAATGAATTTGTCGGCAAAATCGGGCAGGAACAATGGCTTTCCGTCTTTAAGTAAAGACGAATCTGCCATGAGATATACCGACGGAGTTTCTTTGGCGTCATTCTTGTAATTACCCTTAATGCCGATTACTTTCATTGTGCAACGTGTTATTCTTTACAAGTTGAAGCTGTCTTTTCGTTCTCTTGCATTCTGTTGTAAATCAAGGCAAGATGTGCGTATATAGATGTGTTTTGAATCACGATGTCTTCGGGAGCTTTTATGCGGTAGGGGGTGAAATTCCATATAGCCTTAAGCCCGCAAGCAATCATCTTGTCGGCAGCCTCTTGAGCATGCTCCACGGGAACGGCAAGGATACCGATTTCTGTGCCGGTCTCCTTACGGTATTTAGCAAGCTCTTCCATATCATAGATGGGAACATTGCAAATGCTTGTGCCTATTATTTCTTGCTTTATGTCAAATCCCGCCACGATATTAAGCCCGTATTGAGACAATCCTGAATCTCGCATGAGCGCACCGCCAAGGCTGCCCACGCCCACCATGAAAGCGTTATGAACTTCCTTGAAACCGAGGAAGTCGGCAAGTTCATGAACAAGAGTGTCCACCTCATATCCGATGCGGGTTTTGCCTTTTATGTTCAGGAACGACAAGTCTTTAGCTATTTGAGATGCGTCTACCTTTATTTCTTTGGCGATTTGAGTAGACGAAACATATTCAACCTTTTGGCTTTGCAGCAGGTTGACGTATGCGAGATACCACGGCAAGCGCCTGAGCGTAGGCTCAGGTAAAATAGTTTTTATCTTATGTAGTTCTTCTGCCATTGTACATCATACTGTTATTAAGTGTGCAAAAATACAAATTATTCCCCTCTTCCCCAAATTTTTAACTTTTACATGGCATTTATGTGCTTTCCTCGAAATTAAAAGTTTTTATTGGTAATATTTTTTTTGGAAAGGTTTTGTGGTTTTGAGGAAATGTTGTAACTTTGTGCGCTGATTTCCGAATAGGCTCAAAATTAAGTGGTTCGGCAGTTGACGAATCCGCCTCACGGGTTAACTTTTATAAGTTTTTTAATAAATGTACGCAATTGTAGAAATTCAAGGACAGCAATTTAAGGCAGAAGCCGGAAAATTTTTGTATGTCAATTATCTCGGTGACCAAGCGAAAGCAGGTGATTCAGTAGAATTTCCTAAGGTTCTTTTGGTAGACGCCGACGGTGCTGTGAAAGTAGGTGCACCTACCGTTGAAGGTGCAAAAGTTGTATGCGAAGTAGTTGAAACTCTTGTTAAGGGTGATAAGGTACTCGTATTCAAGAAAAAGAGAAGAAAAGGTTATCGTCGTTTGAACGGTCACCGTCAATATTTCTCTAAAGTAGTGATTAAAGACGTTATTGCTTAACCTCTAAAAATTTTAAAGAAATGGCACATAAAAAAGGTGTAGGTAGTTCTAAGAACGGTCGTGAATCAGAAAGCAAACGACTTGGTGTTAAAATTTTTGGTGGTCAATTCGCTAAGGCAGGTAATATTATCAAGCGTCAACGCGGTACAGTTCACCACGCAGGTGAAAACGTTGGCATGGGTAAAGACCACACATTGTATGCTTTGATCGACGGTACAGTGGCTTTTGTTACAAAGGCTAACCGCAAATATATCAAAGTAGTTCCTGTTGCGGAAGCAAACTGATAATGTATTTCTCTCTCGCTATTGGGAGTGAATGAGCATTGAGACGATTATGGAGCTGTGTCCAAATTTATTTTTGGCACAGCTCCTTTAGGTTTGTAAGAATTAACAAGATGCAAAGTCATTGATATTTAGCTCGATAATAACGATGCTGATTGTTAATTATGCCACACCGCCCTTTAAAATTTTCACGTAAACATAGGCGTTGTGACGAGAAGAGCGGACACCAACTTCTAAAATCACATGGGTACAGTATTGATTTCAATATTAATAGCTTATTTTGCTTTGTTGATGATAGTTTCCCGCCTTATTTCTCACGGTAGGCGAGACGGCAACGATGTTTTCTTCACCGCAGGAGGCAATGCCTCATGGTGGGTGGTGTCGATAGGCATGATAGGTGCAAGCGTGAGCGGAGTGAGTTTCCTTTCGGTGCCCGGCATGGTAGGAAATATAGGGTTTCGGTATCTGCAGACGGCTTTAGGCTTTATACTTGGCTATATTCTGATTGCAAGGGTGTTGTTGCCGGTGTATTACCGTTTGCCGTCTCCAAGCATCTATGAATATCTTGACCGACGGTTCGGACGGAATGCCTACAAAACGGGTGCATGGTTCTTCCTTTTGTCTAAGCTCTTTGGCACTGCCGCCAAGGTGTATGTGATAGCCCTCGTGTTGCACTCTATAGCGTTTGCTCCGTTGGGTATACCGTTTTCAGTCGGCGTATTTATGATTATTTTCATGATTTGGTTGTACACCCGCAAAGGCGGCATGAACACGATAGTGTGGACCGACTTGTTGCAGACGGTTTTCATGGTGCTGGCATTAGTGCTTATCATTGTAACATTCGCCCATGAACTTGGACTTGACCTTCCGGGACTTGTGGAACTTGCGGTGAATAGTCGTTGGTCGCAATATTTTGAATTTCACGATTGGAGTAGTAAGCAGCACTTTGTGAAGCAATTCCTGTCGGGAGCGTTCATCGCTTTGGTTATGACCGGTCTTGATCAGGATATGATACAAAAGAACCGTGCCATTCGCACGCTGAAACAGTCTCAGAAGAATATGTATTGGTATGGTTCGGCGTTCGTACCGCTCAATTTCTTGTTCCTCTTGCTTGGAGTGCTTATGCTCCAATATGCGTCGGTGAATGGGATAGAATTGCCTGCAGGAGGAGATGAGTATCTTCCGTTCTATGTGAGTGAAGGGCACTTCGGTATGTTGGTTTCGGTGTGTTTCGTTATAGGTATTGTATCGGCTACATTTTCCAGTGCCGATTCATCGCTGACATCGCTTACCACATCGTTTTGCGTGGATGTGGCAGAAAAGAAAGACGATGTGATGTTGCGTAAACGAGTGCATATCATGTTCTGTGTCCTATTGGTAGCAGTGATATATCTAATCAGGGAAGTAAATGACAGCTCGCTCATAGACCTTATCTACGTGATGGTGTCCTATACTTACGGACCATTGCTCGGAATGTTTGCGTTCGGACTTTTTACGCACCGCCGCACTTGCGACCGCGCTATACCCTATATATCCATAGCCTCGCCCATGCTATGCTTCGTTATAGAAAAATACTGCGCAACAGCATTCGGTTATCACTTCGGTTACGAACTGCTCATGCTCAATGGCGCAATAACATTCACCGGTCTCCTCTCTCTGTCTAAGTCAACATAAAATGCAAATGAAAAAAAGTTGTTGACTTGGAATCTGTTTTCTGTAATTTCCCGGTTATTGTAAATATCTATGGATTCCTGCTTGATAGAGATAGTTTGAAAGTGGGATTTTTTATGAGATTAAAAATATTTTATTAAACTAACGCATAATATTAAGAATAAAATTCTAACTTTGCAGCAATTATGCTCACGCCGTATGTTTATGTGGTGGGGATAATTGTTGTAAAATAAGGAAAGCGTTTACGCGCTTTGTTTCCGGTTTCTTGAAACTTCGCAAACTTCAAAGATACAGTCGGAACTTAGCAGCAGTGAATGCCTATGGGAGATGCTATATTAACTCCAAAACCCTTTTGTGTAGATAAAAGGGTTTGTGTGATATATATATGGGTGTCGGCGTGGTATTCGTGTTGCTCGTTTAACTGTATCGGGCAATGCGAAGGCCTCAAGAAGCGGAACGGGTGACGAGTTGATCACCACGCTCTTCTTATTTATAGCAATCGAATAATAGTTTTTAGGAAAATAATGGCTGAAACTTGGTGATCGATAGGCATAATATAAGAAAGGTATATGAAACTGCTTTTAGCTATTGCCTTGAGGATTATTGGAAGATTTTCTGTTGGTAGTTTTAGGGTTATTGGGAATGCCGTTTCTGTGGTAAAATGCAGAAAGGGAATGCTGTATGCAATTGAGAAAACAAAAGTTCAAAGGTCTTTTTGTGTGGGCTTGGTTTTGCTCGGTCTCTTCTTTTCGTTGAATGCAAATGCGAGCGGTACGAGTGACAAGGAGCATTATAGGAGAAGCTCTTTGTGTCTGATTCTTCTTACACACGGTGATAAAAAATATGCAGAGGAGATGGAACGAGTGTTCAACAACTTTCCATTGCCGTTACGTTATAATGAGCATAATATATCAATTAGATGTATCAGTGTAAAAGGAAAATGGAAAAAGAAAGATATTGATTATTTGTTGAATATGTATGATGTAGCTCGTAAAGTAGTAGAGAAGTGGTTTAATCGTAATTATCTAACGGGTCGTTTTGATATGGATTTAATACATGAACGTGGAGGCTATGGTGCATTTTATGAAGATTACAAGCGTGCGCAAAGTAATGTGCGCGGAATCGATATGTTGCGAGATGAAGGTATCGAATTGTTGCAGAATACTTTCGTACTTGTGTGCGACATGGATTATATTGACAAGAAAAAAGGTGCGGGATGGGCTTCATTAGCAATGGCATTGGCTGCAGGGGTTGGTCAAGCTGCATCGCAATATTCTTACATGCAGGCTCAAAATCAATATAATAAAGGAAACTATAGCGCAGCCCAAACAAAATTAAGGCAAGCTCAAACATGGAATTCAGCCAGCCAACTTGGGATGGCGGGTGCAGCTGTGGTTGCCGACATAGGAGGTTTCAGGGTGAAAATGCATGCTTATTTATATAAGTTAAAATGGGATGATAGTATGACTTCAAGAATGTTTAATGAGTATTGGTATGACAATACCAGTTTCAATTCAAGTGCAAATGAAACAAGAAAGAGGGCATTCGATAGCTCTCCCTACTTTAAACTTGAATATATAGGTGATTATAAGACTTCAAGTTCAAAGACTATTCTCCGCAGTTGGAGCAATGAAGACGAGGTTATTCTTGATGTATGCCACCGTTGCGTAAATAAAGGTATTGATAAATTAGCGAAAAAATTCAAGGTGTTTCGTCCGCGAGCTCCATTCTATTTTGACGGACCGGCAATGTACTCGCGTATAGGAACAAAAGAAGATGTAAAATACGGTAAAAAATATGAAGTGCTACAGCCATATAAAGATAAGAAAGGGCAGATAAAATATAAAAGAGTGGGGAAAGTCTCTGCGTATGCGCCTTGGCATAACCAAAGAGTTAGGTTTGATGAATATTTTGATGTCAGACAAAAGGGGACAAGATTTAAATATAAGAAAGCTAAAGTGGATTTGCATACCCCGGGATTACAATTAAGAGAAATGTAATATTAAACGATATCTGTTATGAGAAAGATTTTAATTTTCATGATTACTTTAAGTATGAGTGTTATTGCTTATTCCCAAGAGTACATAATAAGCAGTGCCGGAATTGGGAAAAGCGGGAATTATAACATTAAAGTGGTGGTAAGCACGAAGAAAAAGCCGAAGTCTAATTTAGAGGATTTGGTGATGCGCTATGCTGTGCATGGTGTACTGTTCAGGGGAATAATGTCAACGGATGGTTATGGAGAGCATAAACCATTGATAGAGAATCCCGGTATAGAGCAGTCAAGAAGTGATTTTTTTAAACCTTTTTTTGAAGAAGGGCAATATAAAAAATATGCATCAATAGTTGAAACTACTTTATCCACAATGAAAAACAAGCAAACCAAGAGGGTGGAAACATCGGCTAATGTGTTGGTGGACAAAGAGACGCTGTTAAAAGATTTGGAAAAAGCAGGTGTTGTTAAAGGTTTTTCAAACTTATGGTAATAAAATGATTATGAGTAAATTCCTTTTAATAAGTACGCTCGCATGGTTGCTTGTAGCGTGCAGTGGGATAGAGGTGGTAACACATACGTCCTCTTTCTATGATATGGAAACGGAATGCTTAGGCAAAAATATGGATGGCTTGCAGACGTTGAGAGTGTGGGCGACCGGAAATGACAAGAATGACGCTTTAAAGCAGGCTCAAAAGAAAGCTGTTTATGAAGTGGTCTTCAATGGTATCTCGGCAGGTGCAGGAGAATGTAATGCATATCCGGTAGTGGATGAACCGAATGCTCGCAAAGAATATGAGGATTATTTTGATCGTTTTTTCTCTGATTCCGGAAATTATAAAAAATATGTAAATATCGCAAATAAAGATAAGGATGCTATGAGTGCATATAAAAGTGGAGGAAGAATACAATTCAGTATAATTGTAATTGTGGATAGAGCCGGATTGCGTAAACAATTTAAAAATGATGGTATAATAAAATAATATTGTGATGGATATGAAGAAAAATGTTATGATATTGTTGGGAATTCTTTGTTTGGCGGAATGCGCTATTGCTCAAAAAACGATGACGCCTCCTCATATAATGATAATTCCTGACATGATATATTGTAAGAGCCAGGGATATGTACAAAGCATCAACAGTATGGGTGTGGATGAAGTGATTCCCGATTATGAAAAAGCGATGACAGAAGATCCTACATTGCATTCAGTGTTAACACAGGTTGCTCAATTGATAACTGATAGAAATAGTAGCATTGTAGTTGTGGATTTGCTTGAAGCAATCAATAGTGCCAAAGCAGATGCCGCTATGTCGATTGCTAATGCCGGAGATCAATCAGAAACTGTAGATGAGTCGATTATCCGTAATTCAGGGGCAGATATACTTGTGAAAGTTAATTATGATTTATTGAAAACCGGTCCGCAGTATCAGGTTTCCTATACGATTACAGGAACCGATGCTTATACCAATAGAATGTTTGCTCCGATAGAGGGCGTAGGTGCTCCGTCTTCTTCGGTTAATCCTGCTCTATTGCTCAGAGAGGCTGTTTTCGACCGTATGGATGCTTTCTTGACAAAAATGTTTTCTTATTATTCTAATATGCTTAAAGAAGGGCGTATGGTATCTTTTGATATAAAAGTGGCAACAGGCGCATCTGTAAACATGAATACGAAAGTTGGGGAGTATACACTTAGAGAGCAGATAGATGATTTCCTATATGATAATTCCGTGGATGGAAACGGTCTTGAACGAGTGAAAGGTGGAAATACTTTCTTGCAGTATCAAGGTGTTTATATACCGTTGGTAACGACAATCAGAGGACGACAAAGGAAACAGGGTGCAAAGGATGTTGCTCAGAAATTGGTTGGTTTTTTGGAACAGAACGGAATTCCCGCCGAGTATAAAATAAGAGGATTGGGGAAAGTGAACATATATATTAATTAATTTAGTAAATGTATTTATGAAAAGGATTATAATATCGACACTATTTTTAGTGGTGATAGTTTGCCGGGGTTATTCTCAGCAAGAATGCTCTATTCCTATGATGGTTTTGCTGTCAGAACAAGAAGGAGATATGTCTGCTAAAGTTTGTTCTTCTTTGGAGTCCAAATTGAGAGCGATGGTGACTAAAAACGGAATGGAAGGCGGAGCAAAATTTTCATCATTCAGCCTTGTTGTGTCAATCTCAGAAAACTCAAGGGAGATTATAACCGGCATGAAACCAATGGTTGCTGTTTCTTTGGATGTCGAATTGTTTGTCGGAAATAATTATACCGGTGACAAATTCACGTCAAAAATTATCACACTTAGCGGAGCCGGAAAGAATGATGAGCGAGCCTATACTTCTGCTTTTAATAGCTTGAGTAAGGATAAAACTGATATTGAAAACTTCTTAAAAGAAACGAAGTCCAAGATTGAACTCTATTATGACACCCAAGCTCAGAATATAGTGAAACAAGCAAAGGCATATTCATTAAAACATGAATATGAAGAGGCGTTTTGCTTGTTATCTTCAGTTCCTGCATGCTCAAAGGATTACAATTTGGTTGAAAAATGTATGTATGAAATTTTTCAGGAATATGTGGATTATGATTGTGCTGTTAAAATAGCAAAAGCAAAAAGTGTGTGGAATGCAAGTCAGGATAAAGAAGGAGCTTTGCTTGCCGGAGCATATTTGTCTTCGATAGACCCGGCATCATCTTGTTGGAGCGATGTAATGGACTTGGCTGAATCGATAAGGGCGAGAATTGGGGACGAGTGGAATTTTTCCAAAGAAATACAAAGAGAAACCATAAAACAGCAGAATCTGAAGATAGAGACTATCAAGGCTATTGGAATTGCTTACGGAGAGAATCAAAAAGCAACAACTATAAACGAGCATTGGCTTGTTAGATAACTTGGTTATAATATACTTAAGGTTAAGTACAATCAGGTACATATTATGTGGAATTTGAATTTGGTAATTGGATTTCAATCTATGTAAAAAACAATTTAGGTAAAATACTTAGAGCTTATAAAAACATTCCTGCATTGAGATTGAATTGAAAAAGGTGTATTGTCTAATGATGGTGATGAACTGTTTTTCTCTCATGAATTTGAATGCAAGGTGCAAAAAGATAATACTTTGCTGTTAAATAGAAATAAGAGCGTTTTAAACGAGATACTGAGCAATATATGGAGTAAACATGGAAAAACTTATATTGAAGAAAGTAGTTTAAAACATTATATTGAGCAATTTGAGAAAAAACAAAATGGTAAATAGGATAAAGTGCAGATTTGTGATTGTGTTATTACTTTTTTCAGTAGTGGCACAGTCACAAAATGCTTTCAACGGAACAAGACAAAGCGTAGGTAGCAAAAAGGGAACGGCTTTTAATAAAAACCGTGTTAATGACTTTAATGCTCATAGGCAATCACTGAATGCCGAGTATGTGAAAAAGACAAGAGAAAAATGGAATACATTCAATTCGCTCAGAGGAATTATTTCTCCGGATAAAGATTCAAAGCCTGTCTTTCCCGTTGTTATGTCGGAAGAAGATGCAGTCCGAGACAAACGTGATAAAGAAGTAGTTGTAGAGGGAATAATTAAACCGTTGCATGATAGAGGCGTACCGAAACCATTCGCCCCGATACAAGAAAATATTAGAGAACACACGGATGATTTTAAATTTTCTTATCTTGGAACAAGTCTTAGTGTGCGTGTTCCCATAAAACAAAGTCTTCACTTGTCGTCAACGTTAGAAGACGCTGTTGCCGATGCATGGGAGTACTTGTGTGGGGATTACTATAACAATATGATTGTGGATTGCTTGAAATTGCGTTCCGGATTAAATTTGTGTGATTGGGCGTATTTGATGATGCTGAAAACTTTAGGAGAAACACTATATCCAAATCGCTCGAATGAGGCGGTTTTGCTGACAGCTTATATATTTAGTCAGTCTGGTTATAAGATACGTTTAGGCGAAAGGAACGGAAGACTGGAAATGCTTTATGCAAGTAAACATAAAGTATATGAAAAACCATATTTTGAATTTGGAGATGACCGTTTTTATTCCATGAGCGATGAAATAGGAGAAATGAGAATTAATGCCGCTCAATATCCTCAAGAACGATCGTTATCGTTATGGGTTGAAAAAGAACCTCAGATAACTTATTCGGCGACACAAGATAGAACACTGGTATCAAAACGTTACCCAAGCATGAGTGTTATTGTGAGTGCGAATAAAAATATCCTGCCTTTCTATAATTCTTATCCATCTTCGGAAGTAGGCGGAAATTTTATGACGCGTTGGGCTATGTATGCCAATATGCCTATATCTAAAGAACTTAGGGAAAATTTGTATCCTCAGTTGAAACAAGGGATTGCAGGCTGTACTCAACTTCAATCAGTGGAACGTCTGCTGAATTGGGTACAAACAGCATTTGTTTATGAGTATGATGATACGGTGTGGGGAACAGACAGATCTTTTTTCCCCGAAGAGACTTTGTATTATCCATATTGCGACTGCGAAGATCGTTCTATTTTGTTTACACGACTTGTGCGTGACTTGCTTGGCTTGAAATGCTTGCTCATTTACTATCCGGGACATTTGGCTACTGCTGTATGTTTTGAGGAATCAGTTAATGGGGACTACCTCAATGTTAACGGAAATAGATATGTGGTTTGTGATCCTACTTACATCGGTGCATCTGTAGGGCATACTATGCCGGATATGGATAATGAAACGGCCAAAGTTATAGTGTTGTAAAAAGGTTGAAAATGTTGAAAAACGGCATAAAATTGTCGAAAACCGGAGAAATATTTGGAGAGTAAGAAAAAAAATCTTACCTTTGCACCGCAATTCAGTGATGAATGCAATCGGGGTGTAGCGCAGTCCGGTTAGCGCACCTGCTTTGGGAGCAGGGGGTCCCAGGTTCGAATCCTGGTACCCCGACCATAAAAAAGCGACTCAATCTTATTGATTGAGTCGCTTTTTTACTTGGATAGAAAAGGAATAGTGGTTTCGGGTGAACTTTAGAGGCTCTGGGCTTAATGGTCAAAATGGTTGGTGGCTCTGCGAAAAAAGCGGACAGCGGATAAATCCGGTTGGTGAAGGTGATGGATTGTATGAGCCGTGAAATGATGTTGGTATTCAAAGGAGATTTTTGTTATCTTTGTGAAACTGTTATTACAAACTTGAACGAATGAGAAAACTTATTCTTTATATGGCGATTATGCTTGCAACAGCGAGCGGATTGCGTGCCGAAACATATAATTGGCTGCATGATATAACATTTGATGCCCCTACCGATGGCACGGTGTTATTTAACTCGCGTGACCGTTTGGAAATGGTATGGCACGACATGACTTTCGTGGTGCAAATCTATAGTAATAAGGGTATTAACGATGAGTTGCTAAAGAAAAATCTTCAGCGAAGAGCGGCTGACTATAATATGTATGACACTCGTACCGATAAATATAAACGTAACTCTTTCGAAGGTTTTTACCTTACGGGAACTCTTCCCGATGGTTCAAGGGCGAACATCCATAATATGTTATCTTCAAAGACCGGGCTGTTCATTCAAGTGCTTGTGAATTACACTACCGATAGCGAGAAAGCCGCAAAGAAACTGATTAAAAGTTTGAAACAAGAACCTGCAAAAAAGAAAAAACAGGTGCGTAAACAAAAGATACAGAAGAAAGACGCACCACAAAAGCCTATCAAAAAATCATCGACATCACCGGTAGAACTTTACGAAATATAAGAATCTGTTTAAAATTTTCTTGTAATTTTGATTACAGTTCTACTTGGGACAAGTTTCGGATTCTTTAAGGCTCTTTTGGTTGTCTTTTTTATCAAATCGCTTGGAAATAGCTCGCTATTATCTGCGCAATTTGATGAAAAAATCCATTCCAAAATATTCCTTAAAATAATCTCGAAATGAAATTTAAACAGATTCTAAGAAGTTTTTATAAATAAGTGGTTGAAATTGTAGAAAATTCTGTTTAAGTTTGCACTCAGAATGATTTTTATAGAAAATAAGATACAATGAATCCTAAAATAAGAAAAGGCATAGTCATAGGCGGAATCGCCATTGCTGCAATATTGTTGGTGTACTTTGTGTATTCAACGGTGGAGTCTAAGAAAGAAATGGAAAAGGCTAATGAGATGTTGCAACTTGAGAATCAGCAACTACAGCTTGCCGGTGAATATGAGAATCTGAATGCTCAATATCAGAATTTGGAAAGTCAGACTAAGTTTATCAACAACGACTCGATACTGCACAAGTATTCCGAGGCGAAAAGCAAGGTGGAGAAACTTCTTGCCGAACTTAAAACACAGAAAATAACAAGCAATAAGAGAATCAAGGAACTTCAAGATGAAATCAAGTCGTTGAAAGGCTTGATGAAGCATTATATAGCCATTATCGATTCGTTGAACAAGGAAAATGCTGGGCTGAGGGCAGAAAATGTCCAAATAAAGAGCGAAAACCGTAAACTTGCCAGTGAGGTCAATATAGCTCAGGAAAAGAATGCACATCTCGAGGAACGTATGGAACTTGCCGAAAAGCTGAATATCACCAACTTAAATCTTGTGGGATTGAAAAAGAACGGTAAGGTGGAGAAAAAAATCAAGAAGGCAAAGCAATTGGCAGTAACTTTCACAATATCGCCGAATAATTCTACGCCGGTGGGGGAAAAAGAGTTGTTTGTGCGCATAACAAGTCCCGAGGGTACTCTGCTGGGTGGCAGCGGTACATTCACATTCGAGGGTGCTGAAGTTCCATATACCGACAGCAAGAAAATAGAGTATACCGGTCAGGAAGTGCCTGATGTGACTATTTACTGGAATGTGGATACACCTTTGTCACAAGGAGATTATCGTGTAGAGGTCTTTGCCGACAATTATCGTTTAAGTTCTCGTTTATTTTCGATGAAATAAATGTATCGACATATACGTATTCATTAAGCTGTGTCTGTAATTCAGGTCACAGCTTTTTTTGTTCCGTAATTCTTATTATTATACTTAAAATGCCGATTAGCTGCAATTAATAGGTCTATTAGTCATATATTTGTAACCATTGGCGCAACAAGCATGCCCCAAAGTTGTTTACTTATTAGTAAAAACGGATTTTATGACGATGCGAATTAAACTTATATTGTCCTTTCTTTTAGTGGCAATATCTTTGCCTTCTCAAGGGGAAGAATTTTCTCTTGATTCTTGTCGAAGAATGGCGTTAGCCAACAATAAACGGCTTAAGATGGCAAATGAGAAAGTGGAAAAGACAGGATTTTTGCGTAGAGAATCACGTGCCGCATATTTGCCTGCGATAGATGCCGAGGCAAGTTATGTCTACAATCAGAAGAAATTGGCTCTTATTGAGGAGGATGCAAAACTGCCTACTATGAGTTTTGATGCGTCCTCGGGCAAATACGGATATAATCTTGTAACCACTCCCGATGGTTCGCCTTTGATAGTAAACGGTCAGCCGGTACCAAGTCAAGTGGCATTATTACCCAAAAGTGCACTCACTTATGATATTCACAATGTTTTCGCCGGAGCTGTTACCTTAACCCAACCGATATTTATGGGCGGGCGAATAAGGGCGATGAATGAAATCACTAAATATGCTGAGGAGATTGCCATGCGTGAACGTGATATGGCAATAGAAGACATAATATATGACGTGGATGCGGCTTATTGGCAAGTGGTATCTCTTAAAGCCAAGGAACGGCTGGCTCGCAGCTATGTGGCTTTGTTGGACACGTTGAGCCATAATGTGAATGCGATGGTGGCGCAGGGGATAGCTACAAAAGCCGATGCGCTCAATGTGGCGGTGAAAGCCAATGAGGCTAATGTGGATATGGTGAAAGTTGAGAACGGACTGTCATTGTCACGCATGCAGCTTGCCCGTCTTTGCGGAATCCCGCTAAATTCAGTATTTACGCTTAAAGATGAAGGGTCTCCTGTGGAGCCGGATATTGTGCCGATGACGGGTTACAATATTAATGATGTGTATCGTAACCGAAACGATGTAAAAGCTTTGGAACTTGCGGTGAAAGTTTATGATAATAAAGCGAATGCCGAACGTTCTTCAATGCTGCCACAGGTTGCGATAGTGGGTGCGTATTCAGTTACTAATCCAAGCTCGTTTAATGGGTTTAAGAATGAGTTTGGCGGAATGTTCAGCATTGGAGCAATGATTAAGATTCCCATCTGGCACTGGGGCGGAAATTACAATAAGTACAAGGCAGCTAAAAGCGAAACTGTGATACGCCGATTGGAACTTGAAAATGCCAAGGATATGATAGCCCTGCAGGTGAGCCAAGCGTCATTCAAAATGCAGGAGGCTGTAAAGATGTATACTGCCACGCACACCAATTTGAAAAAAGCCGAAGAGAATTTGCGTACCGCACGGCTTGGATTTAGGGAGGGAATGCTTGCTGCCGATGATGTGCTTGCTGCCCAAACGGCATGGCTGAAGTCTCATTCAGAAGCTATAGATGCTGAAATTGATATGCGCTTATGCAATGTCTACTTGGCTAAGGTCTTGGGAAATTTAGCTCAGGAAGTCAATCTGAAATAACGTGAAAACGTTTTAAGAATTTTGTTTTTGATTATGGAAGATAAAAGTAGGATAAAAGAAATGGAACAAGAAGACCGTCGTTTACTCGCTGCTCTTGGTATTCTTGTAATAGTGATGATTTTGTTGTTTATTGCGGGTATGTTTTTGATAAAGCCGGCTCAAGTTCCCATTCAGGGGCAGGCTGATGCAACTTCGGTGCGTATATCGGGAAAATTGCCGGGTAGAGTAGCCGAGTTCTATGTGCGTGAGGGAAACCGGGTAAAACGAGGCGATACGCTTGTGCATATATATTCGTCAACCGTCGATGCCAAGCTCTATCAGGCGCAATCGATGGAAAACGTTGCTGCGGCACAAAATAAAAAAGTCGATGCCGGTACTCGAGTTCAAATTATCAACTCTGCACGAGACCTGTGGTTGCAGGCTCAAGCAGCTCAGTCAATTGCGAAAAAGACCTATGACCGTATGGAAAACCTGTACGTGCAAGGGGTAATCTCGGAGCAAAAGCGAGATGAAGCCCGTGCCGCTTGTGATGCCGCTAATGCTCAGGCTGCAGCAGCCAAGTCACAATATGATATGGCTGTAGAAGGTGCGCAAAAGGAAGATAAGGCGGCTGCTCTTGCCATGAAGAATGCAGCACGCGGAGGCGTGATGGAAGTGGAATCAATTCTTGAGGATCAATACCTTACAGCTCCATGTGACGGCGAAATTTCCGATATTTATCCGCATGAAGGTGAACTTGTAGGTTCGGGAACCCCTATAATGAGTGTCTTGAAGAATGAGGATACATGGATTGTATTCAATGTGAGAGAGGAGATGCTTAATACTCTCTCTATGGGTAAAGTTATAGAAGTGATGATTCCGGGGCTTGATAAAAAAACTGTAAAAACCGAAATCTTTTACATACGGGATATGGGCAGTTATGCTGTGTGGAGTGCAACCAAGGCCGCGGGTGAATATGACAGCAAGACCTTTGAGGTTAAAGCTCGTCCTTTGGAGACTGTAACCGATTTACGCCCGGGAATGAGTGCTGTGTTGGTTGGAGAATAGTTACCGGAAAACGGGAATTTTAAGTTGGGATGCGTAGTTTATTGTTCTATATTAAGGAATCGGTAAAGCGAGGATGCTTGACAGTGGCTTATCGTCCTGTCTACTACCTGATGTGTATAGTGGTGATTCCGCTAAGCATGACCGTTTTCTTCATTTCTTTGCTTGATAAAGGTGTGGCAGATCATGTGCCAAGTGCTGTGGTCGACCTTGATCATAGCGAGACTTCACGTAATTTAACCCGCACATTGGACTGTTTACAGCAAGTAGATGTCAAATACAAGTTGAATAGCTATGCCGAAGCCATGAATTTATTGAAACAGAACCAAATAAACGGATTCTTTCTCATTCCTGAGGGCTTTGGAGATGACGCTGTAGCCGGAAGACATCCGGAGTTGTCTTATTATATTGATTTCGGCTATTTTGTCCCCGGTTCTCTATTGGTTAAGGGGTATACTACCATTTCCATGATAGCAAACGGGGCTTTGATGCAAGGTACTCTTTCCGCCAAAGGAATTTCCGAAAATGAAATAGCATCGGTTTTGCAACCGTTTGTCAACGAAATTCATGAATTGGGTAATCCTTGGATGAATTACGGTATATATCTGACAAATTCATTTGCTCCGGGTATACTGGCTCTTATGGTTATGTTGGTGTCATGCTATGTGATAACAATTGAAATCAAGCAGGGGACGACCCGAAAATGGTTAAATACAGGAGGTGGCTCGATAATAGTGGCTCTTACAGGGAAATTGCTGCCGCTTACAATTCTGTTCACTCTGACCGGATGGCTTATGCAAATCATTCTGTATGGAATTGCTCGTTATCCGATGAATGGTGACATGTGGACTATGTTGCTTGCGATGTTGTTGCTGGTTGTCGGTTGCCAAGCTTTTGCCATAACGGTGTGCAGTATTGTACCCAATCCTCGTTATGCTTTGTCGGTATGTTCATTGGTAAGCGTTCTGGCGTTTTCTTTAGGCGGTTATTCGTTTCCGGTGGAAGATATGTATCCCGGAGTAGCGGTATTCAGCTACATACTTCCGGTACGCTACTATTTCTTGATATATATAGATCAAGCACTTAACGGATTGGGATTTATTTATTCTCGCTATTATTATGCTGCACTGCTTGTATTTCCACTCATGTCATTGCCGATGTTGCCGAGATTAAAACGAGCATGTAAAAAACCGGTGGTGTATATCCCTTAATAACAGATTGATATGAGAAGGATGCTTATAGATACATATAGAGTGTGGCGTAATGAGTTTAAGGTAATACGTGCCGATTTAGGGGTGATGATATTCCTTTTTCTGCTGCCATTTGCTTATCCTCTTGTATATTCTGCCATTTACAATCCTGAAACAGCTCGAAATGTACGTGTGGTAGTTGTGGATGACAACCGAACTGCATTGACACGGGAGTATGCACGGCATCTCAACGCCACTCAAGAATTGAGCATCATCGGATATGCTTCCAATATGCAGGAGGCGCGTCGTGCAATGGCAGAAAAGGAATGTTATGGTATTATACATTTCCCGGCAGATTTTTCAGGTAAGGTATATCGTGGTGAGCAATCTGTTGTAGAGGTGTTTTGTGACATGAGTCTGTTGTTAAGATACCGCAGTATGCTGGTGGCAGTGACAGCCGTAGCAAGTGAAATGGGTAAGAAAATACAGGTTGAGCGCATGGAGGGACTTACGAGGGGAATGGCTACTGTCGCCGAAATGCCCATACCGTTCAAACTTGTACCGGTAGGCAATGTATCACAGGGGTTGGCGTCGGCGTTAATGCCGGGAGTATTGGTACTTATTCTTCAGCAATGCCTTATACTTGCAATATGTTTCTTGGGAGCAACTTCGCGTGAACGAGCAAGGCTTAACGGAGGCAGAGACCCGATGGCAGTGACTGATGCGGGAGTGATGTCGTTATTGATAGGTAAAGCGTTATGCTATTTTGTGCTTATACTCGTTCCGGCTATATTCATTATACATTTTGTCCCGATAATTTTCACCTTTCCGATGAATGCCTCCATTTTAGACCTGATTGCATTTTTTGTACCGTATTTGTTGGCGGTAATATTCTTCGGTATGGTTATACAGATGTTTATTCCGGACAGAGAATCAACGTTCTTGATGTTTGTGTTTACATCATTGGCTTTTATCTTTCTTTCCGGAATATCATGGCCTCGGTACGCAATGAGTGGATTTTGGCAATTGGCAGGCGGTATCATTCCATCCACATGGGGTGTGACCGGTTTTGTAGGAATGAATACCGCAGGAGCTTCGCTGTCGCAACAGTCAATGCCCTACATTATGATGTGGATACTTGCTGCGCTATATTTCATTTTTGCTCTGCTGTTATCTGTTTTGGGGGAACTGCGAAAAAAACGAGTAAACGGAAAAATGTGAAAAATAAATCCTCTTTAGTGTCGGAAAACAGCTTGTAAGAATCCGAAACATGTCCCCGGTAAAACCGGAATAACATTTTTAAGAAGATTCAAAACAGTTTCTAAGTTATGGTAATAAAAAAAGAGGTTGTAAAACCTCTTTTTTATTACTGTTATGGAAAACAATCTTATTCAGCCTTACCATTGCTACCAAGAACATTAATGATCTTGTGCTTGTAAAGTTTTTCCATATTGTCGCGAGCAGGACCAAGATATTTACGAGGGTCAAATTCTGCCGGCTTTTCTGCGAAAACTTTACGTACTGCAGCTGTCATTGCAAGACGGCTGTCAGAGTCGATGTTGATTTTGCAAACAGCACTCTTAGCCGATTCGCGCAACCATTCTTCAGGTATACCGATAGCTGCTTTCAATGCACCTCCGTACTGGTTGATGGTTTCAACTTCGTCTTGAGGAACAGAAGAAGAACCGTGAAGAACTATAGGGAATCCGGGAAGTTTTTCTTCTACAGCTTTCAATACATCAAAAGCCAATGGCGGTGGTACAAGTTTTCCGTTTTCATCCACTGTACATTGTTCAGGGGTGAATTTGTATGCTCCGTGAGAAGTTCCTATTGAGATAGCCAAGCTGTCGCATCCTGTACGAGTTGCGAAATCGATTACTTCTTCAGGGTCGGTATAAGTGTGGTGGTCGCTTGATACTTCATCTTCAACACCTGCCAATACACCAAGTTCACCTTCTACGGTTACATCGTGTTGGTGAGCATATTCTACCACTTTCTTTGTTAGGGCAACGTTTTCTTCGTATGGAAGGTGAGAACCGTCGATCATAACAGAAGAGAAACCGCAGTCTACACAATCCTTGCATAGTTCAAAGCTGTCGCCGTGGTCAAGGTGAAGAACGATTTGCGGGTTTTCCCAACCAAGTTCTTTAGCGTATGCCACTGCACCTTGTGCCATGTAGCGAAGAAGGGTAGCGTTAGCGTAATTGCGAGCGCCTTTAGATACTTGTAGGATTACAGGAGACTTAGTTTCAGATGCTGCTTTGATGATAGCCTGAAGCTGCTCCATGTTGTTGAAGTTGAAGGCAGGAATAGCATATCCGCCTTTGATTGCCTTAGCGAACATGTCGCGAGTGTTCACAAGACCCAATTCTTTGAAATTTACCATAATACTAAAGTATTGATATAATGATTAAATGATATTTACTTCTAAATTTGTTGCAAAGATAGCAAAATATAAATTATGAATTGTCGTTATATAATAAAAAATGTATTAATTTTGTGCGCTGATTTGGTAAAGTGACGTTGAATCGGGAGATTTCAACACCTATGAGATGATAACGGTATCTATTGTTACATATAAAACAGAAACAGAGGAGTTGAGGCATTGCCTTAATTCCTTGTCGTCACATTTGGTGAAAAAAATATATGTGATCGATAACTCAAGAATGCAGTCTATTGCCGACTTTTGTGCGACTATAGATAAAGTTGAATATATAGGCAGTGACAATATCGGATATGGTGCCGGACATAACATTGCTATCCGCAAGGCGACCAAGTTGGGTATGAAATACCATCTTGTAATTAACAGTGATGTGTATTTTGGCGAAGAGGTTCTTCCGCGTCTTGTAGAATATATGGATAAGAATGAAGATGTAGCGCAGGTACAACCAAATGTTGTGTATCCCGATGGAACACTGCAATACGGATGCCGGTTGTTGCCTACGCCGTTGAACCTTATATCTCGCAGATTCTTGTTTCATGACTGGAATGAGAGAATCAACAGAAATTTCCTGCTATATGATTTTGACAGAAAAACTCCGATGAATCTTCCATATCATCAAGGGTCATTCATGTTGTTCCGCACGGAGTGTTTCAAGAAAGTAGGACTTTTTGATGAACGATTTTTCATGTACCCCGAAGACATAGATATAACGCGTCGCATGCACAAGCACTATCGCACTATGTTCTGGCCCGAGGTGACAGTGGTGCATGCACACCGAGCCGCAAGCTACAAGAGTTTGCGAATGCTGGCGATTCACAGCTATAATATGATAAAATATTTCAATAAATGGGGCTGGATTTTTGACCGAGAACGTAAAGAGTGGAATAAATCCATTCTTGAGAATGTGAAAAACAACAAGTAACAGCCTTTTTATCTCAAAAAAGCTTATCTTTTCGTCGGTTCTTATCGGATTATTTGCAATAATGGCTTATCTTTGTTAGCCGTTTCCTGTTTTTAGGAGGCTGCTTATGTATTCTATAAATAATTTAATAACAGTTTAGATATTATTAAATAATGAGAAAATGGCGCATTGAGGACAGTGCAGAACTGTATAATGTCAGGGGTTGGGGACGTTCTTATTTCTCAATCAATGAGAAAGGACATGTTCAGGTTACACCTAAAGAAGGCTATGCCGCAGTGGATGTGAAAGATGTATTGGACGAATTGCAGTTGCGAGACATAACACCGCCGGTGCTATTGCGTTTTCCCGACATATTGGATAACCGTATAGAGAAAATCTCCAAGTGTTTCAAGCAGGCAGCGGAAGAATACAGCTACATGGCACAGAATTTTATTATCTATCCCATAAAAGTGAATCAGGTGCGCCAAGTGGTGGAGGAGATTGTCAGCCACGGCAAGAAATTCAATATAGGGCTTGAAGCCGGTTCAAAACCCGAGTTGCACGCTGTTTTGGCTTTGAATATTGCCGATAATTCGGTAATCGTGTGCAATGGGTATAAGGATGAAAACTATATAGAACTTGCGTTGCTTGCGCAGAAGATGGGGCGTCGCATACATATAGTGGCGGAAAAACTCAATGAGCTGAAACTGATAGTGACCGTGGCAAAGCGGCTCGGAATACGCCCTAATATGGGTGTACGCATCAAACTCACCAGCTCGGGTAGCGGTAAATGGGAAGAGTCGGGGGGTGACAGCAGCAAGTTTGGCTTGAATTCAAGTGAACTGCTTGAGGCACTCGATTTTCTTGCAGGAAAGGATATGCAGGATTGCTTGAAACTTATACATTTTCATATAGGCAGCCAAATAACGAAGATACGTCATATAAAGAACGCTTTGCGTGAAGCGTGCCAATTCTATGTACAGTTGAGCAAGATGGGATTCGGTATAGAATTTGTCGATATAGGCGGTGGCCTTGGCGTGGACTATGACGGAACCCGCAGCAGTGCAAGCGAGAACAGCATGAATTATTCAATACAAGAGTACGCCAACGACTCTATATCTCAATTGGTGGATGCTTGTGTGAAGAATGGATTGCCGCAGCCTAATATCATAACCGAATCGGGTCGTTCTCTCACTGCTCATCATTCAATTCTTGTGCTTGACGTGCTTGAAACCACTCATCTTCCCATATGGGACGACGATGATGTGGTTGGTGACGATGAACATGAATTGGCGAGGGAACTTTATGGCATTTGGGATAAATTGAATCAACAGCGTATTTTTGAGAGCTGGCATGATGCATTGCAGATACGTGAGGAAGCGTTGGATTTATTCAGTCTCGGATTATTGGATTTGCGCACACGTGCAATGATTGAAAAACTGTTTTGGTCGATAGCCCGAGAGGTTAATGATATAGCTTTATCTCTGAAACATGCGCCTGAGGAA
The DNA here is from genome assembly GCA_017473615.1 of Muribaculaceae bacterium. Taxonomy (GTDB): domain Bacteria; phylum Bacteroidota; class Bacteroidia; order Bacteroidales; family Muribaculaceae; genus RGIG4576. Next base: position 29,915 of record JAFUKL010000034.1, read on the forward strand.
CTTCGTAAAGTGGTGAAGATGCTACCGGACAAATATTTTTGTAATTTCTCGCTGTTCCAGTCATTGCCCGACTCTTGGGCGATAGATCAGGTGTTCCCGATAATGCCTCTTTCTCGTTTGGACGAAAAGCCTACACGTCATGCAACGTTGCAGGATATTACATGTGATAGCGATGGTAAAATATGCACTTATGTATCGTCGCAAGGAGCATCCAATTTCTTGCCCGTTCATGCTCTGAAGTCGGGTGAACCATATTATTTGGGCGTGTTCTTGGTGGGTGCGTACCAAGAAATTTTAGGTGATATGCACAATTTGTTTGGAGATACCAATGCCGTGCATATAGACGTATATAAGGATAGGTATGAAATAGATCAGACTATTGAAGGTGAAACCGTAGCAGAAGTGCTTGAATACGTCGAATATAATCCTAAGAAACTTGTGCGTAATGTGGAAACTTGGGTAACTGCTTCCATGAAGAGTGGGAAGATTACTCCTGAAGAAGGACGAGAATTTTTGAGCAACTACCGTTCCGGTTTGTACGGTTATACCTATCTCGAAAAAGACTGAAAGATATTTTGAAAATTGCGTTATTTTATAAAGTTGGCATATAACGGGGCGAGTTTTCATGGGTGGCAATCGCAGCCCAATGCAGATTCGGTACAGGAACGCATTGAGAATGCGCTCTCTATGGTGCTGCGGCATGACGTGAAAATAACAGGAGCCGGACGTACCGATGCGGGAGTGAATGCTGCTGTAATGTATGCTCATTTTGATACGGATTTTGATATAGAAGATGCGTCAACGCTTATTATGCGTTTAAACAGCATTCTTGGTAAAGATATAGCGGTATATAAAGTGTTTCCTGTGCATGAAAATGCTCATGCTCGTTTCGATGCCACGTCACGCACTTATAAGTATTTCGTTCACACCGAGAAATCACCATTTTTATATCCGTTCAGTTGGAAAGCAACCGCTCCGCTTGATTTTGACTTGATGAATACGGCAGCAAAGCACTTGTTGAAATACACCGATTTTACAAGCTTTTCAAAGTTGCATACCGATGTAAAAACCAATAATTGTAAGGTAACGCATGCACATTGGGAACAGGAAGGCGGACAATGGGTGTTTACTATTACCGCCGATCGCTTTTTGCGTAATATGGTACGTGCTATAGTAGGTACGCTCATCGATGTGGGGCGTGGAAAAATCACGGTGAACCGGTTCTGTGAAATCATTGAGAAGAAGGATCGTTGCAGTGCCGGAACATCTATGCCCGGTAATGCTCTTTTCCTGTGGAAAGTCACCTATCCTTACATTGATGACTGAAACTCCTAAAATACCTGATGTTTTTTGCCTATCTGTCAAAAAACATCATTAACTTTGTAAAATAATTAATAAATTACACGGATTATGTCTATCGATAACATTATATCTCAAGCAACAGCTGATGCTGTGAAGTCTCTTTATGGACTTGAATTGAGCGCAGATAAAATCGTGCCTCAAACCACAAAAAAAGAATTTGAGGGAAATCTCACTATCGTGGTGTTCCCTTTCGTTAAAGCAGCTAAGAAATCGCCTGAAGCCACTGCACAAGAAATAGGAGAGTACTTGCAACAGAATTGTGAAGCGGTAAAATCATTCAATGTAATCAAGGGATTCTTGAATATTGTTATAGAACCTGCTTTTTGGGTGGGGGTTCTTAACCATATAGCAGAAACCGATGATTATGGATTCAAACCGGTAACTCCTGAAAGTGAACTTGTTATGATTGAGTATTCATCTCCCAATACAAACAAGCCTTTGCATTTAGGACATGTGCGTAACAATCTGCTTGGTTACAGCCTTTCACGCATCATGACTGCCAACGGTTACAATGTGGTGAAAACAAATATCGTGAATGACCGCGGAATTCACATCTGTAAGTCGATGCTTGCATGGCAAAAGTGGGGAGATGGAATTACTCCTGAAAAAGCCGGTAAGAAAGGCGATCACTTGATAGGTGACTTCTATGTGGCTTTTGATAAACATTACAAAGCCGAAGTAAATGAGTTGGTGGAGAAGGGCATGAGCAAGGAAGATGCAGAAAAAGCGTCTCCGCTTATGGCTGAAGCTCATGACATGCTGAAGAAATGGGAAGCCGGTGATGAAGAGGTGCGTAGTGTGTGGCGAATGATGAATGAATGGGTATATGCCGGTTTTGATGAAACCTACAAGCGTTTGGGTGTTGATTTCGATAAGATATACTACGAAAGTGAAACCTACCTTGAAGGTAAGGAAAAAGTGCTTGAAGGGTTAGAGAAAGGCATAATGTATCGCAAGGAGGATAATTCGGTGTGGGCAGATCTTACCAATGACGGACTTGACCATAAGTTGCTGTTGCGCAGCGATGGTACATCGGTGTATATGACACAGGATATAGGTACTGCAAAATTGCGTTATCAGGATTACCCCATAGACAAGATGATATATGTGGTGGGCAATGAACAGAACTATCACTTCCAGGTACTTTCGTTGTTGCTTGACAAGCTTGGTTTTAAGTGGGGTAAGGACTTGGTTCACTTCTCTTATGGCATGGTGGAATTACCTGACGGAAAGATGAAATCCCGTGAGGGTACGGTGGTAGATGCCGATGACCTGATGGATGAAATGATAGCAACGGCTAAAGAAACCTCTGCCGAACTTGGAAAACTTGATGATTGTACGGTAGAAGAGGCTGACAATATCTCTCGCATCATAGGTCTTGGTGCATTGAAATATTTCATATTGAAAGTTGATCCTCGCAAGAACATGACTTTTAATCCGAAAGAGTCCATCGATTTCAACGGAAATACAGGTCCGTTCATTCAGTACACTTACGCCCGCATTCAGTCTCTTCTTCGCAAGGTGGCGGAAGCAGGTATAAGTGAAACATTCGGTACTGTAATACCGCAAGAAAAGGAAATTACGCTCATTCAACGACTTGCCGATTTCCCGAGTGTAGTGGAAGAAGCGGGTAAGAGTTACAGCCCGGCGTTGATAGCCAATTATGTATATGACCTTGTGAAAGAGTATAACCAGTTCTATCACGATTGTCAAATAATGAAAGAAGCTGATAACGATGTGCGTGCGTTCCGCATCGCATTGTCGCGCACGGTGGGTAATGTCATCGCTCGTGCTACCGGTTTGCTCGGAATGGAAGTACCTGAACGAATGTAATTTTGAAGTGTTATTAAAAATAAGTTAGAAACAAATAAACGAAGACGATTATGAATAATTTTAATTATGGCTCAGGAGATCAGCAATCTCTTGACGTATATGTATCTCAAGTAATGCGCCAAGTCTTCACAAAGATGTTCTTGGCAATGGTAATCACTGCGTTATCGGCATATATGGTACTTAGCGTACCGGCTATGGCTGCATTTATCTTCTCGAACCCAATGGTGTATTGGGGGCTGCTTATAGGTGAAATCGTAATGGTTATTGCTTTGTCGGCTGCATTGAATAAATTGAGCAACGTAGGCGCAACTCTGTTGTTCTATGCTTATTCGGTACTTAACGGGTTGACACTAAGTTGTATCGTATTAGTGTACACCAGTGCGTCTATAGCATTGACATTCGCAATTGCTGCAGGTGTTTTTGCCACAATGGCAATTTACGGTTATGTGACCAAGAATGATTTGACTAAGTTTGGTTCATTCATGACAATGGCACTGTTCGGGTTAATTATTTGCATCGTTGTGAATATGTTTATGCACAGCAGCACTATGGAGTGGATTATAAGTTTTGTCGGTGTAGTGATATTCATAGGACTTACAGCTTGGGATGTGCAGAAAATCAAGCGCATGGCAATGATGACAGATTATAGTAATGCCGGCAAACTTGCGACTATCGGTGCATTAAGCCTTTACTTGGACTTTATCAACTTGTTCTTGTACTTGTTGCGTTTCTTCGGAAGCAACCGTGATTAATGTCTGTTATTAAAATTGTGCAGGTTAAGCACAACCGCATAACGACGAAAGCGATTCTCTGTTTATGGAATCGCTTTCGTCGTTCTATCTCAATCCTGATTGCATTGTGCTTTTTCTTTGGCGATTTATTTTAATTTACGGATGGGTTGAACTATCTTTGCAGATTATAAAGGTTTAAGAATTATTTGCAGTTTATGAAAAAGATATTATTGTCATTGGTTATATCGTTGGTTTACATGGGTACGGCTCATGCTGAAATGACTGATAGCGTAACGAATCAAACGGATAGCATCAGGCAGATTCCGGATAGTTGTGCGCTGATGAATGACAGCTTGGAAATGTCGGTTGTTGTTCCGGTTCTCGAGTGGAATCGTCCCGGCAATACGTACGTAAGAGTAAAGCCTGATTATATGCTTGTCCCTTTAATTTATGAGCAGTATGTTCCTACCGGAGGAAAGCAAAAAGAACCGCAAGATGACGGCAGATTTGAGTTGAATGTAAACGACAATTGGCTGAAATCATCCATAGAAAAACGTGAAAAGGTGCGTAGCATGCGTTTCAATGCAATGGTGAGAGACCCGCAAATTGTTCGCTTTAATGAAAAGGACTTGCCCGAACCGCCCAAATCATACATTATTACCACTGATCCGTCAAAACGTACTGTTACCATAGAGGAACGCAGATATGACAACGTGGGTGAGATTCAAGGCGAATCGGTTAAGATACGTAATTGGATACATTCATTTAATGCATCGGTACAGTTCTCACAAGCATATCTGTCGGATAACTGGTATCAAGGCGGTGAAAATAATGTGAATGTCATAGGGCAATTCGTGTGGAATGTGAAACTGAATGAGAATGTTTATAAAAAACTGCTTTTTGAGAATACGGTTCAATATAAGGTGAGTGTAAATTCGGCACCTCAGGATTCTATACGCGGATACAGCATAAGTCAGGATTTATTCCAAGTAAACACAAAATTCGGTTATAAGGCTATAAAGAACTGGTATTATTCAACCACCTTACGGTTTAAGACCCAGTTGCTTAATAATTATAAGGCAAATACCAACGATATGAAAGCCTCTTTCTTAAGCCCGGCGGAGTTGAACCTTGGTCTCGGTATGACGTATAACACAACTTCCAAGGATAAGAAAGTGAGTTTCGATATGTCATTGTCTCCGTTGTCAATGGATATGAATATATGCCGTGAAATAAAGAAAATAGATCCGGTTTCATTCGGAATAGATGCAGGTAAGCATATAAAGATGGAATACGGTTCCAATTTGGAGGCTAAGATGTCGTGGAAGATTTGTCATGAAGTTACGTGGTCAAGCAGGTTGTTTACCTTTACCAATTATGACAATATTCAAGGAGACTGGGAAAATACACTTGACTTTACCATAAATAAGTATCTATCTACTCGATTCTATGCGCATTTGCGCTATGACAGCTCAGTTGCTAAAGATCCATCTTGGAAATACTGGCAATTCAACGAAATATTGAGTTTCGGCTTTAATTATACATTCTCAATGTAATGTATTCCATGTCATGAAAAGGGTGTTGAGCCATATTGTATTATTTTTGGTAGTGGCGGTATCTTCATTCTGTTCTTATGCGGGAAACGGTAGCAGTCTTCCTTTTAAAGGGGAAATCCTGCCCGGTTATGAAGAGGATGAAGTGAAACGGCGCTGCGATGCATCAGGCTTGCAACCGATAGAGGGAATATGGTATTATCCCGATGAGATGATGACTGTGGTGGTAGAGCGTTGCGATGACCTGCTGAATGAATATGGAGAGGATTTTCGTATTGTATTGGTGAGTGCAAACGACATGTCGTTGTTGCCGGGAACTGTAATAGGTTTCTGTTCTCAAACTGCCGATGTCAATAAATATAAAATGTGGATTTATTGCGAGCAGAGGGGGGCTTTACTTGAGAATCCGCAGATGTGTATTGCTGTGCTGAATAAGGACAATAATGAACTGCTTATTGAACGCAGTGAAGTGAAAATACGTGTTAGGGTGAATTTCTCTCGTTTTTTACCAAAACTTTTGAAAGGAATATCGGTTGTGCCTAATAAAAAGGACGTAGAGATTCCCGAAGGTTTCAGGAAGGTATATCCTGAAGCAGTTAACCCATCTGTGAGGGTACGTTATTTATGATTTTAAACTATGTTTGAATGAAAAAGGCTCTATATGTTGTTTTATTGCTGGTGGCTGTGTTCTGCTGTCAATCAGCTGAAGCCTCGGGACGAATGAATTCCACCCGGAAAGGGCTGTTGCGTGCCGATACGATAGATGCATTGGTAGATACAGTAAGGATAGTCGATGTGAGAGATTTCTGTAAAACAGCCGTGACAATGAGAGGGTATACTAAGAAGGATTCCAAGGAAACCTTTATGCTTACCAATAACACCGATTTATATTTATCACGTGTTGTAATATCTTTTATCTATACCGATGCATGTGGAGTATTGTTGCATGAACGAAATGAAACTATAGCGTGTGAATTATTACCTTATAGTTCGCGTATGTTTTCTATGAACACATTTGATTCGAGTAATAAGTTCTATTATATAAAAAACCGTGCTAAGAAAGGAACAGTGGCTTATAATGTAGCAATAAAACTTATCGGATATGATGTCAGGATTACCCCATAGAGGAATGCTTTGATGTTGAATAAAATAAGTCCCTGATATTTTTGAGATGTCAGGGACTTGCTTTTTGTGTTTAGAATTTTACTTTCAGGTGTTCGCCTGTATCTTTTACTATGGCACGGTGGTATTCTTCGTTATACCCCGGGAAATCGGGTTGTACGGGTAACCCATCGGCGTTGCGTTTGAATTTTCCGTTTTCTTCTTTCTTGCGGTTGCCGTCAAGATATTTCACAAGAAGATACTCACCTAATTTGCGGTATTTTGCAGTGGCGTCTTCTGCTGCGAAATTGCTGTAATTTGTCAAGTATTCTATAGCTTTCTCCGGAGATTCCTTATGGAGACGTGCAGCCTCAGCCTCAATGAACGACATGTTCTGCTCAAAAGCATCTTCTATGGATTTCTGAACCTTGCGAATGTCATCGATCATGAGAGAATATCTGCCATAAGCTTGATTTGCCACCCAGTTGTTGGTCCAGAATGCCGATTCCAATGAAAAAGTATATAGGTCGGCAGTCTTCTCGTCGTAACTCTTAGGTACGTTGTTTATGCAGCAGTACATAGGGATAAATACATTGGTATTGGCATCATCTACTCCGAACCAGTGGATACCGCCTATTTCGTTGGGCAACCATGAACGCATTTGGCTGACAAGAACAAATGCAGTCTGTTGTGTGGCAATCGCGCGCTCGTTGAAATAAGTGTTGCCCTCAACCTCAAAATTCATAGGGCGGAAACGGTATGGCAGATTCCAGAATATTTTAGCACCGGCATCTTTTGTCATATCAAATGGTGTGCCTTCAAAGTGGTCGCGCATCATGTTCTGCATGTCGCGCACGCTCACTTTCTTGTCGGGCTTGACATAAAGAGGCAATATCTCGGCGTTTTCTTCTCCATTCAGATAGGGCAGATATTTGTCCATTCCGGTACAGTAGCGGTTGAAGAATGCCCATACGCGTGCATCACAGCCGCGGTAGGCAAGAAAATCCCAGAAACCGTATGCTTTTGCAAAATCGAAATCTTCATCTTTCCCATTAAAATAACCCATTTTACGAGCGAAAGAGATTACATCTTTTGAATAGATACAGTTTTCGGTATCTTTTAGGGGGAATTTATGAATGCGTGGGGCATTGGCGTGTCCGGTAATGCAATCGTCCGGGATGCGTTGAGCTACCCAAACAGCTCCTTTCTCTTTTCCGCCTTTTCCGCACATTTCCATTACCCATATTTCATTAGGGTCGCCTATGGAGAACGATTCGCCGTGGCTGTTATACCCGTGAGCAGCCACAAGTTCGGTCATTGTCTTAATAGCTTCCCTTGCTGTCTTGGCACGTTGCAGGGTAATATAAATCAAGCTGCCGTAGTCTATAACTCCTGTTGTATCTATAAGTTCTTCCTTGCATGTCCATGTGGACTCGGTGATGGTGAGTTGATGCTCGTTCATGTTGCCTACTACCTTATAGGTGTGTGTGGCTTCGGGTATTTCTCCCCACAGTTTGTTGGTATCCCAATCGCGTACTTCCCGCATCGCACCGCTTCCATGTGTCGCAGCCGGCATGTAGTTGAGTGCGCCGTATAAGGTGTGCGCATCGGCTGCGTAAGTAATGAGGGTGGAACCGTCGGTTGTTGCGTTTTTGCCTGCAAGCAGACTTGTGCAAGCTTGCGATTCTTCGTTAAAGCCTATAATTGCCGCAATGGCAAGGCTCAGCGTAGTAAGTTTTTTTATCATAATATACAAAAGATTTAAATTGTTTAGTCAATCGGTATCGCTACGGTTATCATGTATCCGTCGATGTGCGGATGGTGTCGCAACTTATAGCGTTTTTCTGTTCCATTGTGGATGAAAATTCCGGCTGTCAGGTCTTTGTCGATACGAATATCCTCCTTCAAGTCTATTCCTTTTGCTTTAGCCGCTTTGTATATTGCCTCTTTTGAACACCATGCTTGCTTGTTCTTCAGCATATCGGTCTCGGGAAATAGGCTTAATTCCTCTTTGTTGAGAAATTTATTGCGTACTTTTACCGTTTTTTCGGAGTTGAATTCGATGTCTATTCCGATGGGGCTGTGCTGTGAGAACGCTATACATACTATATCATGCGAATGGGTGATGCTTATGTGCATGGGAACTTCCTTTATATAGGGTGCTCCTTCTTCGGTGTGGCATAGTGTAACATTTTTCCCGAAAAAACGGCGAAGCAACAGCATCTCGGCAAGCATTTCTCCGGCTCTCTTGTCCGATTTGATGCCGTTTGTAATGGTGCAATCGATACCTTGGGAAGTGCATAGGTCTGCAAGCTCTTCCCGGCTCTCCCTCAGCTTCCATGTGCATAGGGTGTAAGCCTCTTCGGTACTCATTCCCGGCATGTCGGCTCGATTTTAAGTTTTACGTTTACTATGCGGTGCTTTGCCACTTTAAGCACTTGGAAATGGAATCTGCCGTAGTCGATGGCTTCTTTTTCAGTGGGAAAATCCCCTTTGAGATTAAGTAACAGTCCGGCTATCGTTTCGGCATCTCCTGCTGCATCTTCGAAAACATCCTCTTCGCAGTCGGTAATCTTATAGAAGTCGTTCAGTAGGGTTTTACCATCGAAAATATAAGTGTTGTCATCGATTTTACGATAAGATTTATCTTCTTCGGTGTCGTATTCATCATCGATGTCTCCTACGATTTCCTCTAAAATATCCTCTAATGTGACAATACCTTGTGTGCAGCCGAATTCATCCACAATAATTGCCATGTGAACTTTTGTCTTCCTGAAATCCTCAAGCAAATCGCCTATTACGCGTGTTTCAGGGACAAAATATGCCGGGCGTAGGAGGGTAGTCCAGTTGAAGTCTTTTGAGCGTTTTCCGATATACGGCAAAAGGTCCTTGGCGTAAAGCACGCCTTTTATGTTGTCGTTATTGTCTTCGTATACCGGCATTCTGGAGTACCCGTTGATTACTACGATTTTCACCACTTCCTCGAAGTCGGCTTTGTATTCGATGTCGACCACATCCACCCTTGGGCGCATGATTTCGGCAACGGTCTTGTCGCCAAACGTAAGGATTCCTTCCAATAGCTCTTTCTCGTTCTCCGACTGAACGTCCGATAATTCCAACGCTTGTGACAGGTCGTCCATAGAAATGGAATCGGCGCGTTTGGTGATGACTTTGTTCACTATCACGGTGCTTTTTACCATCAACCTTGATATCGGCGTGAAAATGTTGTTGAGTGCAGTAAGTCCGTTGGCTGCAAACTTGGCGAATTTCACGTTGTTGTTTGAAGAATATATCTTCGGTATTATTTCGCCGAAAAGCAATATGAGGAACGTGAGGAATACCGATTGGATGATAAAGTCCAGCACACTGCTTCGCACTTCAAGAATCTGATTAAGTGCAAAATTGCATAATATGATTATGGTTACGTTTACGAGGTTGTTGGAAATGAGAATTGTGGCAAGCAGTTTCTCCGGATTGGCGAGCAGTTTTTTCGCCATTTCTAATTTATGCGGATTGTCAAATTTCTCATAATCGGTCTCTTCAAGGGAGAAGTAAGCCAATTCAGAGCCTGAGACGAATGCCGATACACATAGGCATAGCAGTGCTACAATACAGGCTATGATGCTTGAGGGAGTGGGTGCGTTTATTGAAATGATAGGTTGTGCCATATCGGCTGTAGCCGATACCATTGATAGAATGCACGATAAAGGGTCAGTGTCCAAAATTCAATTTATTAGTTAAACAAAAAATACGCTTTTAGCTGATATATTTTGGCTTTAGCGCATAAATACAAGTGTATTCACATTGCAAAGATAAGCAATAAAACCAATATGAGCTAAGAAGCTGTTTTGAATTTTCTTAAAAATGTTATTCCGTTTATGTCTTGTAAGATATGAATATAGCTGTAATGTATATTGCCAGAGTTGTTTCGCATCAGAAAGTTAGATGAGAAAAGCAAAAGATGCTGATAATTATTTAATTATCAGCATCTTTTGCTTGGTCGGGATGACAAGATTCGAACTTGCGACCACTCGCCCCCCAGACGAGTACTCTAAACCGGACTGAGCTACATCCCGATGATTTTCATGTGCAAAGATAGCTATTTTTATGTAAATATGAAAAAAATATTGCTTTTACTGCAACGAAATGCGCACTTGTTGCGTCTAATACATAGAAACAGCTTAAATCATAATTAAAAAGTATATCGGAATATGAAAAAACTATTGTTACTTACTGCTCTTTGCACGGCTGCCATGCCGTTGATGACTTCTTGCGTAGTCTCCGGCTGTGATAATCTGTTTGCCGAAGAGCGCTTGCCGTTGGCATCGTATAAGTTGAATTTGACAGGAGAGTTTACTGAGGTGGTTAACAACACGGTGATAGATATAGAGTTTACTCAAGGTGCCGATGTCTCGGCTGAATTGGCATGTCCTGAAGATCTTACATCTTTTGTGATTTTTTCAATCGCAGATAACGTTCTCACGCTGAAAATCTCCGACAAACTCAGCGATTCTGAGCGAAACACGGTGAACCGCGGCCTTGTGTATAGCAAATTGTTTCTCACAGCTCCGCATCTTACGGGTGTAACGGTGAACGGTTCAAGTGCTTTCTCCGTCCCGAGCGATTTGCGTGCGGATGATTTGAAAGCCCGGTTGAACGGCAGCGGTGACATTGATTTTAGCGGTGTGCAGTGCAGCACTTTATCGGCGGTGCTGAATGGCAGTGGTGATATGGAATTCAATCGAGAGGTGAAAGCCAAAGCGGTTACCATGCAGGTGAACGGCAGTGGCGACTTGAATTGTGCCATACTTACGGCAGGTTCAGCCGCTGCAAGCCTTAACGGTAGCGGAGATATGGTTTTCAATGCGGTTCTGGTGGAGGATGTCGATTTGAGATTAAACGGCAGCGGAGATTTGGAGGCTCATAGCATAACAGCGGGTAAGGTTGACGCATCCTTGACAGGCAGCGGCGATATAAAATTGTCCGGCTCTTGCGACAGGGCGATACTGACGCTTAACAACAGCGGAGATTTGTCGGCAAGAAAACTTCAGGCACGTGATGTCACTGCAACGGTGATAGGGTCGGGCGAGATAATCTGCAATGCTCAGAATACGCTTACAGCCAAGGTTTCGGGCAGCGGCAGCATTCGCTATAAGGGCGACCCGCAATTGACATGTCTTTCAAAGCCTGATAATATAGAACGGTTCTGATTCTCAAAATATTCCCTTAAAATAATCTTGAAATAAAATTAAAACAACTTCGATGCTATAGCTTGAAGGTGGACGTAAAGAAACAGGGTGCGACAGTGTTGTAAATTGCCGCACCCTGTTTGCTTGCTTTCAGCAGAGTCTGTTTTAGTATGCTGTCAAGTCGATAGTTTCTATTCCGGTAAGTTTTTCAAGCTCAAAGCCTGTAGAATTCCAGCTTTCGATTACGATATTCTTCTCGCCCGGTGCGGAATAAGTGTGAACCGCCTTAGGCTTATAAGAAGAGCTTGCACCGTCACCCCAAGTCACAGTACCGAAAACATCGTCGCCGGTGAATGCCGGCAGCATTATTTCGTTACCGATGTGTGTTATTGTCAGCACACCGTAGCCGTTAAGTGCAGTCATAGCATCCTCCTGTTGATTAAGAGAGATGGTTTCCACAGCTCCGGGGATAAACTCAATACCGTAGTCGGTAAGCACCATGCGGAAAATATATTGGTATCCGCTCTTCATTTCCACTTCCGGGAAAGCTACGTCATATTTCTTGCCGTCGATGGTAAGAGACAATTCAGCCGTAGTTACTTTTGTGGAGAACGGAATCTGCCACATGCGGGGCAGGTCTTCACTCCAACCGCTTTCTGTGATGGTCTTGTTTACGCTCATGGTAAACTCCTCTTGCGATTTTCCTATGATTTTACCGTTGTCGACGCTCATAGTACCCTTTGTGTACACATTCTCACCGCTTATTTTCATATTGGTGATATTTCCTGCACCCGAATATCCTTGTGAGGAAATGTTGAAAGTTGCCAAAGCAAGAGCATGCTTCATCACAAGTTTCGCCGTGTTTGTGGTGTAAGACACCGGCACATAAGAGCCGGAGTAAAGCAAATCTATCTGTTGCGAGATGTCAACCGGAATGGCTGAGGCATCGGTATAGGCTGCATTATAAGGAGCAACCGCATAAATAAACGCATTTTCTCCTTTGGAAATTTTCACTTCGGGCGACAACGTCCATTTACCACCCGATTGTGTGGCTTTCACGTTGTCCACGCGGTTGGGTGCATCTATTTTGCCGTAAGTTTTGGGATACACATTCATTGCGTCGCCCTCTCCGAATACGGTGGTAACATCAGCCTTTGTCAATATCTCGGTGGAGATTGAAACCACCACGTCGCCATCGTTCTTAGGAGGGGTAGGAGTAGGCTCATCTTCATTTGATCCGCAAGAGCAGAACATTGCCATTCCCAATATCGGTATTATAAATTTCAAATGTTTCATATTCGATTAATTTAGAAGTTGTTTTAATTTTATTTGAGACTATTAAGAAAATTCAAAACAGCTTCTTATTTTGTGACAATGTATAGGTTCTTAATCTCTTCGTTGCAGCGCAACTCAAGCTTGTTCTTACCTGCAGGTAGAATAGCAGTGCTGAATTCCAATTCCGGAACAGGTGATAGCTCGCCGCTTTGAATCAGATTTCCGTTTTCGCCATATAGCTTGTAGCTTACGTTGTGCTTTGTAACAATCTTGAACATGCGGCTGTTTCTGTCGTAGCTCAACTGTGTTTTTTCTTCAAGGCTTGCCCATGCGTCCACCTCGATTGTAAATCCCTGTGTCAATTCGGCTCCGCTTTCGGTGTCAAATACAGAGATTTCGATATTCCATGTTTTATCGGTTGTGCTCAGAGGTTTGGTTGTCTTCAGCAAGCCGTTTTCAACAGTAAAAGGAACTTCGGCATATCCGCCGGTTGCACTTTGGTAAATACCATGCACGCTCAATTGGAATGATGATTTTGGCTCTTCGCCGTTTACCTCGATACTACCCACTACCGAACCGGCAGGAAGATTCTCCTCGATGCTGTTGTTGCTCAAGGAAATGCTCTTTATAGTTTGGTCGGGTGCACCTATACCTACCACTACCACGTGACCGGTATCATAGTTCATGCCCATTTGTCCGTCTCTCAAGTTATCTACCGAGAAATAGCCGTCGCCGTATCCTCCCCAGCCCCAGTTTACGTTGAACAGTCCGTTGCTGTCATATCCGTCGAGGTTGAAAGAGTGACCGTATCCGCCTTTAGAGTCAAGAGCGTTATAAATTACCGCCCTGCCTGCGTTAATTTCGTTTTTCAGCAGTTGACGCCAGTCTCCACTGTATTGGTCGCGCCAATAGTAGGTAATTTCATTGCCATAGCCGAAGTTCTGTTTAAGAGCTGTCGAAATTCGGCTCACTTGATTGGACGGAATACCGGAGCCGTCCTCTCCGTAGTCCATTTTTACGCTCATTCCGGCATGGTACATCAGTCGTGCCGCTTCATCGTAGCTGTTGGCGCCGGAAAGAATATCGTCCCAGTTGTAAGCACGTTGTTCGTCAAAGTTTATTCTCAAATTTCCATAATTGGCACTGCTGTATGACACCGAGCCTGCGGGGCGAGCCGGATGGCGCTGAACGCTCATTGCCTGGCTCATAGCCACTGCCACACAACCCACAAGCGCAGTTTGGCGTGGGCAATATGCGTTATATGGTGAACTTTGATTCCAATGCACCTTGATGAGTGGCTCTACGCTGTTGGCTGCACGCGAGCGCACGTATTCCGGATTTTCCCAGCTTAGGTGAGCTGTTGTTTCGGTATCCTTGATGTACTTGATTTGTTTCTTATATCCGTTGAGGATATGTAGCCCGTTCTCAGGCATTAATCCTAAGTCGAGGCTGCCTGTGAGAGAATAGCCAATAATAGGTTTAACAACATCGTCGGCTGCTACTATCACCCAACCTTTGGGTGCAAAATTCACTATATAATAAGCGTTATCTACGGCTTGCGATGACTTAACGGTGAAATCACTGCCGGCACGGCTCTCGATATACACTTCGGCTACCGATTTCGCTTTTTCCGGAGTTACTTGTGTTGCAAATGCCGTTGCTACAACAAGTTGAAACAATAATAAACAAATGTTCTTTTTCATAAACTATATATATGGGAAAGATTGGCACATGAAAATGTGCCAATCTTTAGTTATAGAAATTTCTTGTTCACGATTTAACGAGTCATTGTGAAACCTGCGTATCCAAACCATACGTAACCATTCAATGAACCGCTTCCGGTTGGTGCTAAGAATCCATAAATTTGAGCTTCAGGATCAAATGTAATAAAGTTGAACTCATCATTCCACTCTCCGGTGAAACTTCCGCGTACTACAATATAACCGTCTTCAGATACTGTTCCGGTGTATACGTCCATAACTCCAAGTCCGCTGAAGCTAACTCCTTCTGCAAACAATGTACCGTAAGGAACTTCCAAATATCCGGTCTTGGTTTCCATATCGAAGTGGTAATATACTTCAAGCATAGTCCATTCGTATCCCAACATACCTGTAATATAAAGAACTTCATTGTATCCCGGTTCGCCTTCGTTGAAACCGATTACATTTACATTCCATGTTTCAGATGAACCTGAGCTAAGGCTTGTAGCTGACATCTTCCAACGTCCTTGCAGTTTTTCGTAGAATACAGAGTCGTTGTCTTTGATTGTTACAGTTGTAGTAGCATTCTCACCGATAGTTCCGCCCTTTACGTCAACTATTGTAACGGTAAATGTGCGAGCTTCATTGATGTCGTTATCATCGGCAGCTCTTATTTCGATGTTGCCTGTACCTTCTTCTGCAACGATTTTAATGGTTTTTTGAGTTACGAAATAGTGAACGTTTTCCATTGCGGTATTTTCACCTACTTCGGTAACTTCAACAGTCACTTCTACCGGTCCGTTCATAGCTCCATCCTCGTTATCAGCCTTAACGGAAACAGGTACATTAAATATGCCGTTGTTTTCCTTTACGGAAATTTCGGTCTCGTCCATGCTTACTGTTACCGCACTGCTGTTCCAATCGGCATCGTCGTCAGAACATGCTGTGAACATTGCAGCAGCAAGCAATAGTGCAAATATTTTATTGAATTTCATAATTAAAATCTTATTAGGTTATTAAAATCAATATCCCGGATTTTGTTGTCCTTTAAGTTGCGGATTGGCATCGGTTTCCGACTTTGGAATAGGCCATACCATACGGAAGTCATCAGCTGCCTTATTAAGAGCAGTGGTTACGTCACTTCCCGGGTAAAGCACAAGATTCGGATCTTGAGGAGCATTACCGCGGTTTACACCAAGACCCCAGCGTTTCAAGTCTACGATACGGAATCCTTCACCAACCAACTCTCTGTGACGCTCGTCTTGAAGAGCTGTCATGAATGTAGTTGCATTATTGTAAGCATTTGCTTCATAACCTGCAATACGGCTTGCTTTCAAGGTGTTCAAGTAATGGCTTGCCTTACCCAAGTCGCTGTTGGCGTATGCTTCGGCAGCAATAAGGTATTGCTCTGCAATGCGGAAAGGTTTCGGGTAGTTGGTGTAGTGAGAGTCAACGCTGATGCTTGCGTACAATTCAGGGTTGCCCGGATACTTGTTGAATACATAGATGTCGCCTTGTGCGCCTGTAGATACAGTCAAAGTAAACGGAGCGAAGAATGTACCGAAACGGATGTCGTTTTCGTCATACAAGTCAACCAATGCCTGTGACGGGATGTAATCCATTGTTTGTAGGCTTTGGTCATCTTCTTTGTATTGACCCCAGAATGTAGTACCTGTAGCTGATCCAAGCTCATCGGGAGACAAATAGATTTTCCAGATGATTTCACTGCCTTCGTCATAGTTCCACAAGTCGTTGTATGCAGTTGCATCGTTAATCAAAGGATAGTTTCCTTTTTCGATAAGAGATGTTGCTGCAGCTGCGGCTGTAGTATAATCTTTCATCTGCAATGCAGCACGCGCTTTCAATGCTGTTACCACGTCAGCCGAGATATAATTGATAGGATTCTGGCTTGATGAAAGTATCAATTCAGGATTAACAAGTCCTTCTGCAGCCTTGATGTCATTCATAATCTGTTCGTAAGTTGCCTTCAAAGAAGAGCGACCCGGATATTTTGAAGCATCTGAAGTAGGAGCGTATGTCAACTGCAAAGGCAAACCAAGGTCGGTCTCGGCAGTAGCTGCGTCATAACCCTTGCAGAAATATCCTGCCAAAGTCAAGTAATCGTAAGCACGTGTGAAATAAGCTTCTGCTGCGTAAGCACCGATAGCTGCAATTTCATCTTCGCTGAAGTCATTTTCTGAGTTCAGGATTTTGTTGTAACTGTCTATGAAGTAGTTAGCGCGAGCAATATGAGTGTAATAAACCGACCAGATCGATTCGATGTTGCCATCGGTAGGCTGGAAGTCCCAACGGTAAGCGTTACCATAAGTGTTGGAGAATCCTGCGGTAGCGTTAAAGTCATCGCCTTGAATTTCCGATGTCAGTATGTAACCGCCGGTAGTGATGCTTCTATAGTAAGAATACAGACCGATTCTTGCGCTTGAGAAGTCGTTTATTGTATTCATGTATGTGGACTCTTCCAATGCATTATATGGAGTTTTATCCATATCGCAGGATGATACTCCTAATGCAATCAGAAATGTCGCTAATATATTTAATTTTTTCATTTCTATTATTCTTTAGTGTTGTTAGTAATTAGAATTTCAACTCTACACCAAATGTATATTGCTTGGTGTTTGGATAGTTACCAAGTTGCATATTGCTATCTACTTCAGGGTCATAGCCTTGATAATCGGTAATTGTCAACAAGTTACGACCGATGAAGAACACTTTACATCCTTCAATGAATCCGGTCTTGCGGATGATGTTTTGAGGAAGATTGTAGCTGACTGTCACGTTCTTCATGCGCAAGAATGAAGCATCTTCAATCAAGTGTGTATCGAATTGCATAGGTGATTCCGGTGTTGAAATGTCGGTAATGTCACCCTTCTTTTGCCACATTGTGAACATCTTGGTGGTTTGGTTGTTGCTTGATGCGAACTGTGGGTTTTCTGTAAACCAGCGTTCGTTGTTAATCAAGTGTTGACCTACCATGAATGAGAAGTCGGCGCTGATGGTAATACCCTTCCAGCTTGCGCGAGTTCCGAAACCTCCCGACCAAGGAGCGTAGCGTTGCTTGCCGGTAAATACTGCATCGTCTTCAGAGAATACTTTAGTCTTGTTACCGTTCTTGTCCAACCACACGTTGTAACCGTCATTAGGGTCAACACCTACCCAACGAGTATAGAAGAATTCGCCATAAGGCTTGCCTACCTGCAGCTTCAAACCGGTGTTTGCTATAACGTATTCGTCTTGTCCGTTGAACAATTCGGTGATTTCGTTCTTGTTGTAGTTTACGTTGGCTGAAACGCTCCAGTCGATACCGTGTACGTTCTTCAAGATGTCAACATTCACAGTAGCATCGAAACCGCGGTTGCGCATGCTTGCAACGTTACCCCATCCTGCAGAGAAACCTGTAGTGAATGAATAAGGGATTTCCATCAACATGTCTTCTGTCTTCTTGTTGTAGTATTCAACGTCGAAATTAACACGGTCGAGTACGCGAGCGCTTACACCGATGTTGGTGGATTTCACTACTTCCCATGTCAAATCGGGGTTAGATGGATTGGCAACAGCAGTACCGCTCACGCCGTTATACAACGGACCTGAACCGATAAGACCTAATGACATGTATGGGTCAAGACCTGAAGAGTTACCGATTACACCGTAACTTGCTTTCAAACTCAAAGCGTTAAGCCATGTAATATCGTTCAAGAAGTTTTCTTTCTTGATGTTCCACATAGCACCTGCCGACCAGAAGTCACCCCATTGCTTGTTCTTGGCAAATAGAGAAGAACCGTCGCGGCGGTATGTCAAATCAACGAAATATTTTTCATCATAGTTGTAGCTGAATGTTCCGAAGAATGAGTTGAACACCTTGTCGTAGATGCTGTGGCTCGGAAGTGTCGGAATTGAACCTGCGCTCATCAATGTCAAACGTGGGTCGGTCAAGCCGTCAACGCTGGAATTGAATGATTGGTTCTTGGTGATGATAGATTCCTGACCTGCCAATACGCTGAAGTTGTGAATGTTCTCAAGATTGAAACGATATTCTGCAGTATTGGTGTAAGTGAATTGGTAGTAGCGTTGGAAGTCCTCGCGAGCAGAACCGTTACCTGTAAACGGCTCGACAGGCATAGCTACATAAGAATAACGGTAGTCGTATGCTTCCACACCTTGTGCAGCACGGATGTTCAAGCCCTTGATAGGGTTGATGTTAACGAATGTACCGCCGTTTATGCGTACCATATCGTTATGAGCCGGCTGAATTTCCGACAAATAGTATGGGTTATAGAATCCAAGTTTGTCGAAGTAGTCAAGGCGATCTCCGAAACCTGCGAATGAACCGTCCTCATTTCTAAGGATTTCATAATAAGATTGGTCAGGACGATAGATACGTGAAGCGTATGCTTTGTTATATACAGAGTTGGCTGTATTACCAAATGCAGCTGTAGTATATTTCTGATAAGACAAACTCAAGTTGGCACCTACGCGAATCCACTTGTTTACATTAGCATCGATATTGGAACGCAATGTTTCACGGCGCAAGTTAGAGTCGTCCATGATACCGTCGGCATCGTAGTGGCTGAATGACAAGTAGTAATTCAAGTCTTCAGTACCGCCTGTGATGCTCAAGTCATATTGTTGAGTAGGAGCTGTACCACCGAAGAAAATGTCAGCCCAGTCGGTAGAAATACCATTGTCGATATAGAATTTCTTTTCAGCTTGGAAAGCTTCGTTGTTCTTCATCGACGGGTCAAGGATTTCTTGGAAATTCAACCATTGTTCAGCGTTCATCATATCCATTTTATCGCCGGTCATTTTAGACACACCGAATTGTGCGCTTACGACAACATTAGCCTTTTGACCGCGTTTACCTTTCTTGGTAGTAAGGATAACAACACCGTTAGCCGCACGTGAACCGTAGATAGCGGTAGCTGATGCGTCTTTCAATACTGTCATTGACTCGATGTCGTTAGGGTTCAAAGCCGTGAATGCTCCTGATGAAATAGGAGAACCATCCAAGATGAACAACGGTGTAGAGCTACTGTTGATGGAGCTGACACCGCGGATACGCATGCTTACAGAGCTGCTTGGCTCACCACTTGATGTGAATACCTGCAAACCTGCAACTTGTCCTTGAAGTGCGTCACCGATGTTAGCTACCGGAGAGTTCTCTACGATTTCTCCGCTGACTGCAGTTACCGAACCTACAACAGAACCAAGCTTACGGGTAGAACCGTAACCGGTAACAACTACTTCTTCAAGCTTGTTGTCTTGTGATAGGGCAATTTTCATGTTGTCGGTAATGGCAACAGTTTGTGTTTGCATACCTACGAAAGATACTTTAATCTTAGTCACATTGTTGGGGACTGTCATAGTGAACTTACCGTCAATGTCGGTTGCCACTCCGTTGCCACCACCTACCGGCATAACAGTTGCGCCAATCAACGGCTCTCCTGTTCCGGCTTCAATTACAGTACCCGACACTTTCTTTTGTGCATAAGCACTGATGGAAACTGTCAAGACTGTCAAAAGTAATAGAAACAGCTTTTTCATAATTAATTTAAATTAGACAATTATATAATATTATATTTCACACAACGAAATATCAAAACCAAGCAATCTTTTTATAAAAAGAAACTATTTAAGGCGCAAAGATACTATAAATTCTCATATTTTAAACAATTGACTGCGTTTTTTTAACGGTTTTAACATTTTGCCAAAAGGGGAAAAACTTGTTAGTTGCTCAGTAACAAATTAATACGTAAAAATCGCTAATTGTGATAATTTTAAATTTTGCGGATGAAAAAATGATGATTTTTTAATTTTTCGGCTCTAAAAAGTCGTAAATCATAAGTTAAAGTGCGATTACTTGAAAAAATCGGCACTTGAAAACCGGAAAATGCGAAAATCGGCATGCGTTTGGCAATACTCAGCTTTTTTTATGTGATAATGTGGGGAGTGTGGAAAATAATTGTTACTTTTGGGGAATTAAATAAGGTGGAAATGAATGATATTTGGGATATATTGGTACCGATAATGGTAATAGGCGGTATTTTTGTGAGCGTTTTTGCGGAAAATCGCAAGAAGTCCAAGACGGATGTGCCTATTCCCCAACCGCAACGCAACCGGGAATCCGAAAAAATACAAAATACGGAGGATTCGGATCTGCCTTGCGATCTTGGGATACCGCAAGTGTTTATGTCGAATGAAAGCCCGGATATATTCAAATCTGAAAAATCGAAAGACTATTTTCCACCGGCGCCTTCACCGGTCGATAAACAGGGCAAGGGTGGCAAAGTCTTGTTCGGGCAGCCTTTGCAACAAGCTGAAGATGATGCTTACAGTGAGGATACCGATAAGGCTGGAGAAGATGCATTGAGTGATATGCGCCGTGCGGTTATTGCCCATGAGCTACTGAAACGAAAATTCTGAAAACAACAAAAATATAACACTAAAAATCTAAAAACATTACAGATTATGGCATTTCCTATCATTACAGCTCAAGAGGCTGCGGAATATGTAAAACATGGTGATAATGTCGGCACGTCGGGATTTACCGCTGCCGGAACTCCCAAAGTGGTGCCTGCTGCCATAGCGGAAAAGGCTGAGCGCGAGCATGCAGCCGGCAGAGAGTTCAAGATAAACTTGTTCACGGGAGCGTCGACCAACGATGCTACCGACGGTGCGCTCACCCGCGCCAATGCACTTGACAAGCGAACTCCGTATCAAGGATGTAAGGACTTGCGTGCAGGTGCCAATAAGCAACAGCTTAACTACTTTGACTTGCACCTGAGTGAGCTTGCACAGAAGATACGTCAAGGAACTTACGGTAAAATAGATGTTGCCATCATCGAAGCACAGTCGGTGAACGACAACGGGGAAATAGTGCTTGGAACCGGTGTGGGCAACGTGCCTACTTTCGCCGCTCTTGCCGAAAAGATTATAATAGAGGTGAACGACCAAATCCCTGCTGAGATACGCGGCTTGCATGACGTATATGTTCCGCTTGATCCTCCTTATCGCCGTGAAATACCTATATATAAAGCGAGTGACCGTATAGGCAGCACCGTGCTGAAAGTAGATCCGAAAAAGATTGTCGGTGTGGTGAACACAAGCGTGTCGATAGGTGGCGGAGCATTCTCTCCGGTGGATGAGAAGACTATGCGCATAGGTAATTTTGTGTGTGACTTCCTGCTTGGCGAAATGCGTGCGGGACGCATCCCCAAGACATTCCTGCCGTTGCAGTCGGGTGTGGGTAACATAGCTAATGCCGTACTTGCCAGCCTTGAATCCAATCCGGAAGTGCCGGTATTTGAAATGTACACCGAGGTTGTGCAGGATGCTGTGGTGAACTTGTTGCTTAGCGGCAAGTGTAAGTTTGCCAGCTCAAGTTCCATGACATTCTCAAATGATGCCAATAAGTTGTTCTTCGATAATATCGATAAATTGGGCGACAAGTTGCTGTTGCGTCCATGCGAAATATCCAATCATCCCGAAATCGTACGTCGAATAGGTGTTATCTCTATGAATACTGCTATCGAGGCTGATATTTTCGGTAATGTGAATTCAACTCATGTGTCGGGAACAAAGATGATGAACGGTATAGGCGGTTCGGGCGATTTCACTCGCAACGCTTATATTTCTATCTTCAGTTGTCCTTCGGAATCGAAAGAGGGCGCTATAAGCAACATTGTGCCTATGGTGTCGCACTTGGATCACAGCGAGCATTCGGTGGACATCGTCATAACCGATCAGGGTATTGCCGACTTGCGCGGTAAGTCACCTATTCAGCGTGCAAACGAGGTGATAGAGCATTGCGCTCATCCTGATTACCGTCCGTTGTTACGCGAATATTTGTCGCTTGCCAAGGGAGGTCATACTCCTCACACCCTGCAATCGGCATTTGCGTTCCACACTGCGCTTGCCGCTGAAGGCTCTATGAAGGCTGCGAAGTTCTGAAATCTTACGGCTATCATACATAACAACAAGGCGATGTGTTCACTATTAACGCATCGCCTTGTTGTTTATATGGGTTGTGTATATGCGGGGAGGGATTTACCAGATGTCAGTATTTGGTGTTGATTTCGGGCAGAGCCTTGTTGATGTCGCTTATGCGGCGGCTGTCGCTCGGGTGCGTACTAAGGAATTCCGGTGTTTTACCTCCGTCGGCAGCCATTTTTTTCCAGAATGGAATAGCAGCCTCAGGATTGTAACCTGCTATCTTCATGAAGATAAGTCCCATATAGTCAGCCTCGCTCTCATGCTTGCGGGAGAATGGCAACATCACGCCGTATTGCGCTCCGAGACCATATACCGAGCCGGCAATCTTCTGTGTCAAGGCACTTTTGGATGATAGAGCCAAAGACAATGCTTGTGAGCCGTAGGACGCCAACATCTGCTGGCTCATGCGCTCATTGCTGTGCTTAGCCACTGCGTGTGCCACTTCATGACCTATGATGACAGCCAATTCGTCCTCGTTGGCAACAAGGTTCATGATGCCTTCGTAAACCACAATCTTACCTCCCGGCATACAGAATGCGTTCACTTCCTTGCTTTCCACCAAGTTGAATTCCCAACTGTAATTTTTTAGTTCGCTTTCCAATCCGTTGGTTATCAGATATTTTTCGGTTGCCGCTGCAATTCTCTTGCCTACTCTTGTCACCATATCGGTTTGCTTTTTATTAGATGACTTCTTGGCGGTCTTCATGTAATCTCCGTATTGTGTGAGGCTCGCCGTCAGCACTTCGCTGTCGCTTACTAAATTCAGCTGGCTGCGTCCCGTTACGGCTACCGTACTGCATCCGCTGAGCATGAATAGTCCCGTAAGTGTGGATAAAAGAACTTGTTTTTTCATATTTTCCTATGTGTTGTAGAATAATGTTGTCAATAGTTGTTTCTCAGCCATTCGGCATGGGAAGTCTTGTCGTTGCGCGTTTTCCATAGTTTGTTGTCTATGAACACGCGTAATTTGAGCTGTTGCCAGAAACCGAAAGCTTTCTCGGTGTAATGGAAAACGAGAGATGCCTGCAGGTTTACAAACCGATTGCGTATAAAGTGAAAATTCACATCGGTACGGCTGTAAAGCGGTGCTTGAAAATAAGGGTCTCCCATATTAAGCAGCGTGCCGAAAAGCGGATACAACGGCATAATTCCTTTGCCGGCAAAGAATGTTTCTTCGATGCTGATGCGCTTTTTCTCGGCAACGGCATTCACCAGCAGCCCGGCACGGTTCTGCCAACCGCCTGCCATACGTGAACGCTGCAGCGAGACCAATGCTCCTGTTTTCACTACAAGGCTGTCTAAGGAGGTTGCTTTTGACAAGTTGAAACCTATGTATGGATTTACCATAATGTCGTCATTTACGCCTTGCCCCTCAGGTGCTTTTTCCTGTTTCGCCAAGTGGTTCAATTGTGCATGACCTCCTATGATAAAAGCACCGCACGGATTCCATCGACCGTTGAAGTTGATGTTGAACGCCTCACGCTTGGTTTCACTTTGCAGGCTGCGCCAATCGAGCGATAACTCGGCATATCCTCCGGGCTTTACGTATTGAATGAGCAACCCTCGAATGTCAGGCTCTCGGTAAGCAATGGAGTCGCTGAGCAGAAATGCGGGCAGTTGTTCGATATATTGTGTGCGCGGAAAAATACCGAAACTCATGCGCAGCTCCGGCGTGTTATAGCGATAATATACCACGGCTTTTGCTTTCTGTTTTTTCCAGTCGTCTCCGCATGGTTGCAACCACGACACTCCTCCGGCAATCTTCTGCGTGCCGTTCATAAAAGAAAATCCTATTTCGGGCGAAACGCGTGTGAGGAATATTGTGCCGTTGTCGGAATAGTGCTTGTCACCTTCCCGATTATCGAAAACAGTGTTTAGGTCTACGCTCCATGTCACGCCTTGCGAATAGACGAACGCAAAGCATGCGAGCATAAGCTGCAATACCGAGATTCTTTTCATTGCGGATTATCCTATTTTTTCAATTCCGGTCTTGATGCGCTTTATGGTTTCTTCTTTACCGATAAGTTCGGTGATGTCAAACATGTGCGGACCTTTACATTCTCCCACCACGGTCAAGCGGAAAGCGTTCATCACGTTGCCCATGTGATAGCCTTTCTCTGTAATCCAGCCAATAACGACTTCTTCAGCCGGTTTGCTTGAGAAGTCCTCGATGCCTTCAAGCACATCTATGAGTTCATTCATTATGGCAGGGGTATCTTCTTTCCAGCGTTTTTTCACGTCCTTTTCAGCGTATGTCTCGGGTGCGACGAAGAAGAATGAAGACTGTTCCCAAAGGTCTTTTACAAAAGATATGCGTCCTTTTACCAAAGATACTGTTTTTGTCAAGAAATCATCGCTGTAATTGGTAACATCCACGCCGTTTTCAGTCAATACCGGTTTATATAATTCGGCTAATTCTTCATCGGGCAT
This sequence comes from Muribaculaceae bacterium, assembly GCA_017473615.1. Taxonomy (GTDB): domain Bacteria; phylum Bacteroidota; class Bacteroidia; order Bacteroidales; family Muribaculaceae; genus RGIG4576. The sequence goes on from JAFUKL010000034.1 coordinate 55,096, forward strand.
GTTGATGAGATATTCGTGATTGAACCATGCAGCTTTCTCAAAATTGAAACGTGCACCGCTCTTGGAGCAATGTTCAAACGAAAATTCTTTTATCATGTCGTCCATAGAAAGGATTTCGCGGTCATCGCCCGGATTCCAGCCAAGCAAGCCTACGAAGTTCACAACGGCTTCGGGTAAGAAACCTTCTTCACGGAAACCTGCCCATACATCCTCGTTGTCTTTCCATTCCATTGGGAATACCGGGAAACCGAGTTTTTTGCCGTCGCGCTTGCTCAATTTACCCTTTCCGGTAGGTTTAAGCAGCAAAGGCAGGTGTACGAATTGCGGCATTGTGTCTTTCCAGCCGAATGCTTCATATAGCAACACATGCAACGGCGCCGATGGCAACCATTCTTCGCCGCGTATCACGTGAGATACTTCCATCAAGTGGTCGTCTACGATATTAGCCAAGTGATAAGTGGGCAGGTCATCGGCACTCTTATATAGCACCTTGTCGTCAAGGATGGACGAATTGATAACCACTTTGCCACGTATAAGGTCGTCGACCTCTACGTTTATGTCGGGCTCTATCTTGAAACGCACTACGTATTTATCGCCGTTATCTATAAGCGTTTTCACTTCGTCGGCAGGCATGGATAAGGAATTGCGCATGCTCATGCGGGTGGATGCGTCATACTGGAAGTTCTGCACCTCTGCGCGCTTGGCTTCAAGCTCTTCGGGGGTGTCAAACGCTATATATGCCTTACCCTCATCAAGCAATTGTTTTACGTGAGTACGGTAAATGTCGCGACGCTCGCTCTGCTTATAAGGTCCGTAGTTGCCGCCTTCGCGCACGCCTTCATCTATTCCTATGCCGAGCCATGCAAGGGCTTCATTGATATATTCTTCGGCACCGGGAACAAAACGTGTGGAATCGGTGTCTTCGATACGCAGAATCATGTCGCCACCGTTCTGGCGCGCAAAAAGATAGTTATATAATGCAGTGCGTACACCGCCGATATGTAGAGCTCCTGTAGGAGATGGTGCAAAACGCACTCTTACTTTTCTATCCATAATGTTATGTCGGTTTTTAATGAATTATTTTGGCAAAGTTAGCACTTATTTTCAAGACATAAGGTACAAAAGGCAATATTTTATTATATGCGGCGGTCTTGCGCTTTAAAACTTTTTTCAAAGGCATTGTGTTATATGGATAACCGAATAATAAAAACATGATATTATGCATTTAACACCCAGAGAACAAGACAAGGTGCTGCTGCTTACTATGGGGCTTATCGCCGAAAGGCGTTTGAAAAAAGGCTTGAAACTGAATTACCCCGAAGCAGTGGCATATATCACTTCTGCTGCGCTTGAAGGCGCAAGAGAAGGGAAAACTGTTGAAGAAGTGATGAATATAGCTTCCAATGTGCTAAGGAAAGAGCAAGTGATGGAAGGTGTGGCTGATATGGTTACACTGTTGCAGGTGGAGGCTGTATTTACCGATGGTACGAGGCTTGTGAGCATACACAGCCCTATAAAGTGAGAAAGCATGTTATTCAATCAAGAATTTAAAGCATTACAAGTATGGACAACGATAAACAATCAATAGAAAAAGGCTTTATCCCCGACGCTTATGTCCCCGTGGGGGGCGTTATACTCAAGAGCGAGCCTATAGAATACAACAAGGGGAGGAATACAGAGAAAATAAAGGTGAGGAACACCGGAGACCGTCCTATTCAGGTGGGTTCTCATTTCCATTTTTTTGAGGCTAACCGCTATCTGGAATTTGATCGTCCGGCGGCTTTTGGCTGCCACTTGAATATCCCTGCCACTTCGGCGGTAAGATTTGAGCCGGGAGAGGAAAAAGAAGTGGAAGTGGTGGCTTTCGGTGGGAAACAGAGGGTTATAGGATTCAATGATCTTACCAACGGATATGCTGGAGGACAGGATTCGCCTACTTTTTATCCGAAACAGATCAGCTCGGTACGGCGCATGAGAAAATACGGATTCAAGTCAAATTAAATACACTCTATACATTATGGCAACTATATCAAGACAAGAATACAACAATCTGTTCGGTCCCACTGTGGGTGACAAGATTCGCCTCGGCAACACCAACCTTTATGTGGAAATAGAAAAAGACTTGCGCCACTACGGCGATGAACTTGTGTATGGCGGAGGCAAAACGCTGCGTGACGGAATGGGGCTTGCCAATACCATGACTTCAGGTGAAGGGTCGCTGGATACCGTTATTACCAATGTTACAATACTCGACCCAATACTCGGGGTGGTAAAGGCTGATGTGGGTATTAAAGACGGTAGAATTGCCGGCATAGGAAAAGCCGGAAATCCTAATGTAATGGACGGCGTGTCACCTGATCTTGTGACCGGAGCTTCAACCGATTCTATTTCCGGAGAAAATCTTATTCTCACGGCTGGAGGGATAGACGGACATGTTCATTTTATTGCACCGCAACAGGCGTATGACTGCTTGAGCAACGGTATCACTACTCTTATAGGAGGAGGTATAGGTCCCACCGATGGTACCAATGGAACAACCATTACTTCGGGACCGTGGAATTTGCGTCTCACTTTGCAGGCTATGGAGGATTTGCCTATCAATATAGGCTTGCTCGGGAAGGGTAACTGTGCCACCGAATATCCGATGATAGAGCAAGTGGAGGCAGGTGCTTGCGGATTTAAGATTCATGAGGACTGGGGTTCTACACCGGCAGCAATCAGAGCATGTATGAGAGTGTGCGACCGCTACGATGTGCAAGCCGCCATTCACACCGATACACTCAATGAAAGCGGTTATGTGGAAGATACCCTTGCTGCTATCGACGGACGCACAATACATACCTATCACAGCGAGGGTGCCGGTGGCGGTCATGCTCCCGACTTGCTGAAAGTGGCGTCTATGCCTAATGTGCTGCCGTCTTCCACCAATCCCACTTTGCCTTTTGGTGTTAATTCTCAGGCTGAATTATTTGACATGATTATGGTGTGCCATAATCTTAATCCGCGAATACCGTCGGATGTGGCGTTTGCCGAAAGCCGCGTGCGTCCGGAAACTCAGTCGGCAGAGAATGTCCTGCATGACCTCGGGGTAATATCGATGGTGACGAGCGATTCTCAAGCGATGGGGCGAGTGGGCGAATCATTCATGCGCACGTTTCAGATGGCATCATATATGAAAGACGTGAGCGGAAAACTTGCCGAGGATTCAGCCGGTAATGACAATTTCAGAGTGTTGCGTTATTTGGCAAAAATTACTATCAACCCTGCCGTTACTTACGGTGTGAGCGACATTATAGGCTCGGTGGAGAAAGGTAAGATGGCTGATCTTGTTCTATGGGAACCGGCTTTCTTTGGGACAAAACCGAAAATGGTTATTAAGGGCGGACTTATCAATTGGGCTAAGATGGGTGATACTAATGCATCGCTACCTACGCCGCAACCGGTGCTTATGCGTCCCATGTTTGGTGCTTTCGGTAAGGCTATGCCCGAAACGTGCATCTCGTTCGTTTCTCGTGCATCCTATGAGTTGGGTATAAAGGAACGATACGGACTTGAGCGTATCGTCTATCCGGTGCGTCGCACTCGACAGCTCACCAAGGCTGATATGGTACGTAACGGATTTATGCCGAGAATTGAAGTCAACCCCGAAACTTTTGAAGTTTTTGTTGATGGCAAGCATGCTTATGTTCCGCCGGCAAGAGAGTTCTCTTTAGGACAATTGTATTGGTTCGGATAAACAATGGTTTCAAGTTTCATGCTTATGAATAAAAATATTTATATAGAAATATTAGGAAATATCCTTACCGACAAGGAATGGAAAAAACGCTCTGAAAAGTGCGACTTGGAGTGGGTGAGGCTCGACCAGTGGACGGCGCAAAAGAGCCGTTTCCTTGCAGTGAGCGACTGTGGTAACGAGTATCCGGTGGCTCTTGCGCGCCACTCTCATATTGCCGATGGCGATGTGCTTCTTTACGATCCGCATGAGAACCGTATGGTAGTATTCCGTGTGGAATTGAGTCGGGTGATGGTGATAGATATGGGGCGGCTTGCACGTATGGATGCCGATACCATTATTCATATTTCAGTTGAGTTGGGACATGCCCTTGGCAACCAGCACTGGCCTGCAGTAGTGAAGGGGACTAAGGTGTATGTTCCGCTCACAGTTGACAAGAAAGTGATGACAAGCGTAATGAACACTCATCACATAGAGAATATATCTTATGAATTCATGCCCGGAACAGAGGTGATACCGTATCTTGCTCCGCATGAAATAAGGAGACTGTTTGGAGGAGCAGGACAAGAAAGCCATTCTCATGAACACCCTGTGTGATACATCGGTTATGCGGCTGCTGCAGTTTACCGACTCAGCGTGTCCTGTGGGGGCGTTTGCTTTTTCCTGTGGATTGGAGTCGGCTGCAGCATGCGGTATTGTGCATGACGCCGTTACTCTCGGGGAGTATGTCCGTGCCGTTGCGATGCAGTCGGCATTTTGCGATGCCGTGGCAGCTCTCCATGCTCATCGGGCTGCCGTGGCAGATAGCTATGGCGGTGTAATGGATGCCGATAGGGCATTGATGATGGTGAAACTGAATGATGAAGGGCGGCTTATGCTTATGCGTATGGGTCGGAAGCTTATTGAATTGGGTAGCACATTGATAAAATCACCGTTGCTTAACGCTTTTCTCAGTGATATTAGGAGTGGTGAAGCGTTCGGCTCTTATCCGGTAGCGCAAGGAGTGATGTTTGCCGTTTTGGGGATAAAAGAGCCTGAAATGTTTGCATCGCATCAATACGGTGTTGCCAATATGGTGCTTGGAGCAGCATTAAGGTGTGTGAAAGTGAGCCATGTCGACACACAGAAAATACTTTTTGAATTGATGGGCGAAGTTCCGGAACTTTATGGTGAAATTAAAGATTTCACTCTCGATGAAATGAACTCTTTTTGTCCGGAAGTCGACATATTGGCATCGATTCACGAGAAAGGGCGGCAACGTATGTTCATGAGTTAGTGCCGTAGCGTGTATATCATATAAAATCATTAAAAATATCATTAATATGTCAAATATTTGCAGAATAGGCGTTGGTGGACCGGTAGGGTCGGGTAAGACCGCCTTGATTGAGGCTATAACCCCTAAATTATTGGAGAAAGGCTTGAAGGTTCTTATTATAACCAACGATATAGTCACCACCGAGGACGCTAAGCATGTAAGAAAAATGCTGAAAGGAATTCTTATGGAAGAGCGTATCATAGGAGTTGAAACCGGTGCTTGTCCTCACACAGCCGTGCGTGAAGACCCATCGATGAATATAGCCGCTGTAGAGGATATGGAGGCGCGTTTTCCCGATACCGATGTGGTGCTGATAGAGTCGGGCGGAGATAACCTTACGCTCACGTTCAGTCCGGCATTGGTCGATTTCTTTGTATATGTGATAGATGTGGCTGCAGGTGACAAGATTCCGCGTAAGGACGGTCCCGGAATATCGCAATCAGACATACTTGTCATTAACAAGACCGATCTTGCTCCTTATGTAGGTGCAAGCCTTGAGGTTATGCGCAGGGATTCCGAACTCATGCGTCCGGGCAAACCGTTCATTTTCACAAATTGCATGACGGGTGAGGGAGTGGGTGAGTTTGTAGACCTGCTTTTCAGAACGGCTCTTTTCGATAAAATCAAGCAGTAGCGTGCCATGACACATTACACAGCAAGAGAATTAGAGCGTTACAGGGAAGAACCGAAAGCGATGAAAGTGGGTACTCCCGGAAAAGCGGGATACCTTAATATGGAATTTGAGCTTGACACTTGTGGCAAGTCCATTCTGCGTAACCTTGACCGGCGTGTACCGGTTATTGTGCAGCAAGCATTGTACTTCGACGAACAGATGCCTGAGATGCCTTGTGTGTATATCCTTTCCTCCGGCGGGCAGAATGTAGACGGCGACCGTTGCAGCCAGTTTGTCACCGTTCGTAAGGGTGCATTTGCGTTTGTTTCTACAGGAGCGGCGACCAAACTCGCTGAGATGCGTTATAACCATTCTGCGATGGAGCAGGTGTTCACGCTTGAGGAGAACGCTTATCTTGAATACTTGCCTGAACCGATGATACCTTGTCGGCATACACGCTTTCTTTCTTGTACCCGCCTTATTGTTCACCCGACCGCTACGCTTTTTTACTCCGAAATTTTCATGGGTGGGCGAAAGTATTACGGCGACGGCGAACTATTCAAGTATGATGTGCTGTCGGTGAGTACACGGGGTGAGCGTCCTGACGGGATGTCGCTTTTTTACGAAAAAATGCTTATAGAGCCTTATCGGCGCAATGTACGCGGTGTGGGTGTGATGCACGGCTTTGACGTATTTGCCAATATTGTGATAATGTCTCCGGAAGAGATTGCGGAGAAAATCTACGCTGAAATTACTCCATATATCAAGTTGGGAGAAACGGCTCTTGGTGTTACCCGCTTGCCGGGTAAAAGCGGACTTATAGTGAAAATTCTCGGTATGGAAGCATCACCTGTGAAGGAAATTGCGCGTGAAATTTGTTCTATTGTAAGACTTGTCGTTAAGGGAAAACCTTTACCTGAAGAATTTCCTTGGCGTTAACAATAAGAAACTGTTTTGAATTTTCTAAAAAAAACTACTTGTTATGATAGAAGACCTTATGAAATTCGTGAAAGTCCTGTTGCGCGGCGCAGGACAAGTGATGTTTCAAGGAAGTGCATGGGCGGGAGCATTCTTTATCCTTGGAATCATTGTAGGCTCTGCATTGGCAGGGCTGCCGCAGGTGGCAATAGGAGCAGTGCTTGGGTTGATAGTGTCCACTGTGACCGGTTATGTGCTTAATATGCCGCATGAGGAAGGGGAGAGCGGTTTGTGGGGATTCAACGGAATTCTTGTGGGATGTGCATTCCCTACGTTCTTGGGTAATACCTTGCTTATGTGGCTTGTGCTGATTTTGTGTGCAGCCATGACTACGTGGATGCGTGTGGCTATGAACAACGTCATGGCATCGTGGAAAGTGAATTCGTTTACGTTCCCGTTCGTTTTCTCTACATGGATATTTCTTATATGCGTTCACAGCTTTGACGGCTTGTGGGGAGAGTATATGGCGTTGCCGAGCTTGATGAATAGTTTTTCCCCTGATTTGAATGTGAATATTACGGCTCTTCCCGATTATTGGCTTAAAAATATCTCGCAGGTGTTTCTTATCGATTCTTGGTTGGCGGGCTTGCTGTTTCTTATAGGCTTGTATTTCAGCTCCAAGTGGGCGGCATTGTGGGCAGCTGTGGCATCGGCTGTGGCGTTGGGCGTGGCAGTGCTGTTCAAGGCATCGGGCAGTGATGTGGCACATGGGCTTTACGGTTTCAGTGCCGTGCTTACGGGTATTGCGCTTGGCTGTACTTTCTATCGCCCGTCGTGGAGATCGGCGGTGTGGGCTTTGATTGGAATTATTGTCACGGTGTTTGTGCAGGGTGCTATGAATGCGCTTTTTATGCCTTTCGGTGTGGCTTCTCTCACTGCTCCGTTCTGTGTCACCACATGGTTATTCCTGTTGCCGAGACTGAATATCGACAACCCTAATACCGATGTCCGTCGTCCCGACCATTCACATTGGCACAAGCGGCATGCTATGCCGTGATTCCGCCTTATATATGCAAAAAGAGCTTGAAGATGTCTTCAAGCTCTTTTTGCGGAAAGGACGAGATTCGAACTCGTGGTAGGATTACTCCTACGACAGTTTAGCAAACTGTTGGTTTCAGCCACTCACCCACCTTTCCAAGCGATTGCCGAAATTTTCATTTAGCGGTGCAAAGATAGGAGTTTTTATTCAAATTGCAAAATATTCTGCTGTTTTTTTCTTAAAATCTTTTTTGCATGCGTTTTGCGTACAAAAGTCGGTGAAAAATAGTAACTTTGCGCCGCTATAATATGTATAAAATGGAAAAGATAAACCCCGATAAAATGAAGTTGTCCTATACTGCCGAAGAGTTCCCGAAAAAACTGTTTATAGAAACCTACGGTTGCCAGATGAATGTGGCTGACAGCGAGGTGGTAGCATCGGTAATGAAATTGGCAGGCTACGGTGTGAGTGAGAATCTTGACGAATGTGACGCCATACTGATCAATACCTGTTCGATACGAGACAATGCCGAGCAGAAGATTTTCTCCCGTTTGCAACAACTTGCAGCATTGAAGAAAAAGCGCGGTGGCAGGCTGATTGTGGGTATCATAGGCTGTATGGCTGAGCGCATGAAGGACGAACTTATAAGTAATCACGGTGTAGACCTCGTTGCGGGTCCCGATGCTTATCTTGACCTGCCGAGCCTCTTTGCGGCGGTGGAGAACGGCGAGAATGCTATCAATATCGAGTTGTCGACTACCGAGACCTACCGTGATGTGATTCCCTCGCGCATAGGCGGCAACAAGATAAGCGGATATATAAGCATCATGCGCGGATGCAACAACTTCTGCTCCTATTGCATAGTGCCTTATACTCGCGGGCGTGAGCGAAGCCGTGAGCCGGGCAGCATCCTCAATGAACTGCACGACCTGCAGGCAAAAGGTTTCAAGGAGGTGATTTTATTGGGTCAGAATGTCAATTCCTATAATTATGTGAATGCCGATGGCAGCGTTATCGATTTTGCACGCTTGCTTGAGATGGTTGCCGATGCTGCACCCGATATGCGTGTGCGTTTTACCACATCTCACCCCAAGGACATGAGCGACGAGATTATTGCCATGATTGCCGGCAAACCAAATGTGTGCAGCCACATACACTTGCCCGTGCAGAGCGGAAGCAACTCGGTGCTGAAAGCGATGAACCGCAAATACACCCGGGAATGGTATCTCGACCGTATCGCAGCTATTCGCCGTGCGATACCCGATTGCGGTATTTCCACCGACATGTTCACCGGATTCCACGACGAAAGCGAGGCCGATTTTCAAGAGACGCTCAGCCTGATGCGTGAAGTGGGGTTTGATTCCGCTTTCATGTTCAAGTATTCCGAGCGTCCCGGTACGTTTGCATCGAAAAATCTCCCCGACAATGTGCCTGAAGACGTGAAAATCGATCGCCTTAACCGGATGATAGCGTTGCAGAACGAACTTTCGCTTGAAAGTAACCGCCGTGATGTGGGCAAGACCTTCGAAGTGCTTGTCGAGGGCTACTCAAAGCGTTCCCGGGATGACATGTTCGGACGCACGCAGCAGAACAAGGTGATTGTGTTCCCTGCCGGCAATGCCAAAGTAGGGGAATATGCACATGTGAAAGTAGGCAGTGCCACTTCAGCCACTTTGTTAGGTGAATTGGTCTCCGTTTAAGAAAACGTTTGTTTTTGTTTCGGTAAGATACATGGGAATATCTCTTGAGGGGATATTCCTGATTGTTTTGCCGATAAGATGGATATTTTATCAAGAAACAAGTATATAAAAAGATATGGAAAGATTGTGGAACAGCAATTTTGTGAAAGCGATGACGGGTAATTTCCTGCTGTTTTTCGCTTTTTACCTCACGATGCCGTTGTTGCCGCTGTATCTCAACGACACATTTCATGCCGACAAGGACACCATAGGGCTTGTGCTTAGCGGATTCACGGTGGCTGCACTTATTGTGCGCCCGTTCAGCGGGTTCATCGTCGACACCTTCCCTCGCAAACAGGTGCTTATGTTCTGTTATTTCCTGTTTTTTATTTTCTTTGCGGGCTATCTTATTGCCGGCACGTTACTTATATTTGCATTCATTCGCACTGCACACGGTTTTTCTCTCGGGTCTGCCACCGTTGCCAACAGTACAATAGCTATCGATGTGCTGCATCCGGAACGTCGTGCCGAGGGTATAGGTTTTTACGGATTGAGCAACAATCTTGCTATGGCATTAGGCCCGAGTGTTGCGTTGTGGGTATATCATCTTTATCCCGATTTCAATTACCTTTTCATTCTGTCGTTGCTTTCGGCGGGCATTGGTTTTGGCGTGATTTGCTCCATTAAGAGCCGTCAGCCGGGCATCGTCAAGCATAACGAGCCGCTTAGCCTCGATCGCTTCTTCCTTGTGAAAGGGTGGCGTGCCGGAATGTCGATAGCATGTTTCGCTTTCGCCTATGGCGTACTATCCACCTATCTTGCCATTTACGGAAAAGAAATGCTCGGCATAACTGGCGGAACGGGTACTTACTTCATGCTGCTTGCCGTGGGGCTTATGGCATCTCGCTTGATAGGCAGCCGCACGTTGCGCAAGGGCAGAATCACCTATAATGCTGCTGTGGGAGTGGTGATTTCACTCATTGGATACAGCTTGTTTGCCGCTGTGAGCGAAATGTGGGCTTATTATCTGTCGGCGTTGGTAATCGGTCTCGGAAACGGTCATCTTTTCCCTGCCTATCAATCCATGTTCATCAATCTTGCACCTCACACGCAGCGCGGCACAGCCAATTCCACCTTGCTCACCTCATGGGACTTGGGGATAGGTGTAGGCGTGATGCTCGGCGGTGTTATAGCCGAGATGTCGGGCTATCATGCGGCATTTTGGGTTGCGGTGCTTTCGGAATGTGCCGGTGTGGCAACATTCTTCCTCATGGTGCGCCGTCATTATCTCGCCAACAAAGTGCGTTAACCGGTTTTCTTGATTCCGCGGCGATTCAGTTCACGCTGATAGCGGCGGGCGTTAGCTTTATGCTCGGCGTAGCTTGCGGTGAAATTATGATAGCCTGAGAAATCCTCTTTGGCGCACATGTAGATATAAGGATGTTCCGGTGCATCGAGAACGGCATCTATAGTGCGTTTTCCGGCAAATCGAATAGGTCCCGGCGGCAAGCCTTTATACATATAAGTGTTATACGGCGAATCGGTTTTTAGCATAGAGCCGTAAATGCGTCGCAACGAAAAGTCTCCAATGGCAAATTTCACCGTAGGGTCAGCCTGTAACAATATACCTTTGCGCAATCGGTTGATATACAGTCGTGCCACTTTACCGGCTTCATCTCGTTTGGCTATTTCCTCTTCCACGATGGATGCGAGGGTGGTTACTTCATCGGGCGACAGCCCCAAGGCAGCAGCTTTCGCTTTACGCTCCTCGTTCCAGAAAGCGTTGTAGAAGTCATACATGCGGTCGGAAAAATCATCAGGTGACACCGTCCAGTAGAACTCATAGCTGTCGGGGAAGAAAATAGAAGATATGGTTTCGGGTGTTTTTCCGTATTTGTGACAGAATGCCGGGTCGTTGAGGCGGTTCAGCAGGCTGTCCTTGCTCATTAGCAGACGGCAGCTCACACGCTCGGCAAACTGTTCCTTGGTGCGTGCGTAGCTGAATGTGAAGCGCACGCCCGTCTGACCTCCGCGTTGCAGTCTCCGAGCCGCATGCAGGGGCGACATGTCCTCTTCTATGCGGTAAGCTCCGGTGCGTTTCGTCATGTCGGCATCGAGCAGACGCAACATAGTGGCGGTGCGTTCACCGAACTTCTCGCCTAAGCGTGATTTCAGCGTGTCGGCGAGTTCGTCCTTACCCATATCCGGGTAAATATATACAATCGATTCTTTCTCGTTCTTGGAGAGGAACAGCGGGGCGAAATATGCGCCTGTTCCCATAAGTATGGCGGCTGTAATCGACAGCGCAATGATGTGTTTCGTTTTCATGACGACAAAGATAGACAAAAAAAGGAGTGCGCCAAAACTCAAATCAATGAATCGGCGCACTCCCGAATGATTATTGTGAGTGCAAATTACTCAAAATCAAGCTATGCTTACTTTTCGCATTTGTCCTTGCAACAGCAGCATCCGCCTATCATGCACCATGCAAGAGCTGCAAGCACTGCTCCGGCAAACGGACCTACGATGAATATCCACAACTGTTCAAGTGCTGCTCCTTGCTGGAACAATGCCGGACCTATGGAACGAGCCGGATTAACTGATGTTCCGGTATAGGCGATACATACCAAGTGAACAAGTACCAACGACAGACCTATGGCAAGACCGGCAAAGTTGCCCGCACCTTTCTTTTCATCGGTTGTGCCGAGTACTACAAGTACGAATACGAAAGTGAAGATGATTTCGGCTATAAGTCCGCCTGTCACGCTTACGCCTTCTTGGCAGGTGTTGGCTCCCGTTCCGGTCAGCCCTGCGGCGTTATCCACTGCGAGCCATAGAAGTGCCGAGCCGGCTATTGCACCGAGCACCTGAGCCACCATATACATTATGGCATCCTTGCCGCCGATACGTTTTGAAATCCATGCACCGAGTGTAATGGCAGGGTTGATATGGCAACCCGATACTCCGCCTATGGTGTAAGCCATAGCCACCACAGCCAAGCCGAACGCAAGTGCTGTACCTACTACCGATGCAGTGTCGGTTCCGCAATTCAAACTTACTGCTGTTCCGCATCCCATGAGAACAAGCACCAATGTTCCGAAAAATTCAGCAATGTATTTTCTCATAATAATTTGGTTTTAGAGTTCCTGCCCGTGAGTGTTTTTCTTCCGTGCAGGAGGTTAATATTATTTCTGTCATCACAAAATTAGCAATTTCCTGTGAATAAACAAATATTTGGCTTTATTCCGTTTCATATCTTTACCGGAACATAGATAAGTGTGTTTTCGGGTAAAAAGATAAGGAGGTGCATAATACACCTCCTTTATCGTAAGCCGACGTATTTTGTTTTATCGGCTTTATTGGTTATAGACGTTATTATTCGAAAGTAACTGAGCCTACACCGTCAGAGAAGAATACAGTTTCGCCTGATTTCAAGCTTGCTGCATTTTCAGCAGTGATTTTTTCGCCATTGTATATACAGTTCTTGAAAACTATGCTTGTTTGTCGTGTTGTATCAAACTCATATCCTGCTGCGAACTCACAGTTTTCAAATACTGAAGGAGCATAAGGACGACAGAATGCGTACTTATATCCACCTGTACCCTTACCGAACTTGCAGTTAGTGAAAGTTACAACTTTATGTACGTCTGAGTAGCTTGTCCAGCCGTTAAGTGTAGAATTAGATATTTTTACTTCATAGTCCTTGTTACCTGCATCTGAATTGAATGTATAGCATACGTCGTCAAGTACTACGTTGTCGATGATAACGTCACCGTTAGCTCCCGGCATAAAGATACCGCGGAAACTTCCGTTGATTGTCACATTCTTGATAGTACCCCATTTAGCTGCAATACCGCAATCCCAAGTACTATTTGCATCGTTTACTGTAAGTACTTTTCCGTTACCGTCGAAAACGGCACCGTTATCAACCACAAATCCTGCTGCACCATAGCCTGAACTTTGTTCAGCATTACCTTCTGTATCACCCGGAAGTGTTACGTCGCCGCCTTCACTTGTTTCTTTGTTGATGTCAACCAAAGACTTTAAAATGGTTACAGTCACATCGTCACCTGCCACGTTTTCGCCTACTGTTGAATTTATCACGCTTCCTACAACCTTATCGGCTTCAACTTCTTTATATTCTACGTATGCAGCGTCAAGTTGACGGTTAGCTACAACATCGGTATTGGTAATTGTGTTGCCTTCTACTGTTGTTCCGCTGTTTGCTCTACCTGCTACAGCTCCTACAGTGCGATAAGCTGTTACTGTACAATTGTCTACTGTGTTGCCGCTTACCAATGACTTAGATTCACCGCTGATGTAACCTACGATTACACCTGCATTGTTACCATCGTCATATTTGCCGTTTGCCGTCTTGGCAGGAGTACAAAGCACTGTTGCGTTCTTTACGTTACAGCCGCTTATAGTAGATGCGATAGCGTCACCTGCGATAACTGCGGTTTTGAATGTTCCTTCTACTACTGCGTTTTCAACGTTGATGTTCTTTACAGAACCTACGAAAACAGAACCGAAAAGACCTACAGCTTTTTCGCCCTTGGCGTTAAGGTTGCTGATAGTGTGACCTTGACCGTCGAAATCGCCACCGAACTTGGTAATCGGAGTCTAAGCCTTGTTAGCAAGGTTGATGTCGGCAGCAAGTAACACTGTTTTACCGTCGTAAGTATTACCTGCGTTAACGGCAGCAGCAAAACCTGCAAGTTGGTTAGCGTTTTTGATAACAACGTTACCATTGGCATCGGTTGCGGGTTCTTCGGTAGTTTCACCGTCCCACAAACTGATGTTATTATCAGGCTCGTTGTAGATAGGATTGATTACTACGTTGAACACTGCACCTGAAGTAAGCAGATTACCTACGATGTTGGTACGGTAGTTGCGTTGCATTGGCACGTTTGCCACAGGGATGTTGTTGTAAACGGTTTCACTCTTCACATCCATTGCCACGCCGTTACTCATCATCTTTTCGGCAGGTACAAGCACGTAGTTCATCGACAACCAACGGTATTCTTCGTTTGTTCCGTCATTGTCGGCATCGCACTTCAATGTTTCGTTTTCTCCTGATGGGATGTTGGCAAACTCAAATGTTGCAGTGGTTTCGCCTTCTACTGAACCGTAGTATGTGTTCAACTGAGTGTAAACACCCTGTACTGCAACCTGTGTCTGTACGGTACCTATTCCTGCACTTACGGCTTCAGCCCAATCGGCTGTTCCGAAGTTAATC
>JAFUKL010000042.1 GCA_017473615.1 Muribaculaceae bacterium
ATAAAAAACGGAGATACGCATGAATATGTATTGCCAAAACATGATGATGCTTTGAAATACGGGTTGTGGAGAAAAGACGGAGTTGTTAAACCATATATGATTTGTCGTGACCGGGTTGTAGTTTTCGGTCAAAACAAATAACCTTAGAAGCTATCTGTTTTTGTAATTTCATAAACAGTTTTGAAAATTCAGCATAGCGGAGCTGTGGCAAAATTTATTTTTGGCTCAGCTCCTTCTATTTGTTTCTACAAAAACAATCATTTTTTGTAATTACCAAAATATTTTTGGTAATTTATTTGTATTTTACCATTTTACAGCATATCTTTGTGGTGTAAAACCAACAAATTAATATAATCTGCTATGAACAAACACACAAATGAACTTCTCGCCATGCGAGACAACGAACTTACGTCAGCCTACAAGAAATTCCTTAAAGAGGAGTTTCTTAAAGGCGGTAAAATCAACCGCCGTAAAGTTATAGAACGTACAATCACTGAATCGCGACCGCATTTTCACGTCAGTTTTGAACACGCCTATAAAGTGCTGTCCACCATCCGCAATCACGGAACCAAAAACTGTTTCAAGCTCACCCTCCACCAACAAATGTGGCAAGAACTGCTCACTTTAGTGGAGGAAGAATTAACGTCACGACCTTACCTGAGCATGGGGCATGCTCTGTCGCGCGTGCTCGCCGAGAAACGAGCAAGTCGTTTTTATCTGTCGCATGACTACTGCTACAAACGCCTCTATAAAATCGAGAACTGATATACCAAACAGAATAAATACAAAAACACAATTCAAATACACTATGAAAAATACAATCACTTTGGCATTAAGCCTTACCGCAATCAAACAGGAAATCACGGCGCAATGCGCATGGATAGACGCTACCAACCTTACCATCCTGCCACCGATTGTCAATCCCACCAAGCGCACCGACATCGATTTTGTTATATATTCCAATTTATCATCTATATGCAACAGGCTATCCGGTTACATCATAAGCAGCACACAAAACGATGACATTTATAACATCGAAATAAGAACGGTATACCTCTCGGAAGAAAAGCGCACATCCCTATTGAGACTTATAAGCGAATGCGCCATCCATGGTATTATTGCAGAATTGTATTCCTCTCAGCAACAAGCGAGCCACATCTGTGCAATGTTTCTCACAAAACGAGACAGCTCAATGCGGAGAATATTGCAACTCCTTGCCTACACAAATTAAAATTATTACTTTTGTTACCGATAAAATTGCTGAGATTATGAAAATAGCTATCATCAACGGTCCAAATCTTAACCTCTTAGGCATCAGAGAACCATCTATATATGGTAACGAGGGATTTGAAAACTACCTTAAAGAACTCCGTGAACGATATGGCAGCGTAACTGAAATACATTATTTTCAAAGTAATCACGAAGGTGCAATCATAGATGAATTGCACCGCACCGGCTTTGAATACGATGCTATCGTGCTGAACGCCGGAGCCTACACCCATACATCCCTGGCTATCGCCGATGCTATAAGTGCCATAAAAGCACCTGTGATTGAGGTGCATATATCCAATGTGCATAAACGCGAGGAGTTCCGTCATCACTCCATGATTTCGCGAGTGTGCAAGGGCGTGATAGCCGGATTCGGACTTGACGGCTACCGCCTTGCGGTAGAAGCCGCTATACGGTTAAAGAATCAAGAAGAGGAATGAGCGAAGAATTAGAAGAATATATATTGGCGCACATAGATGAAGAGGGTGACGCTCTTGCGAGACTGAACCGCGAAACACATCTTTACCACTTGCGTCCGCGCATGTGTTCAGGACATCTGCAAGGACGATTGCTGAAGATGTTTGTACGCATGATTAATCCTCGCAACATTCTCGAACTCGGCACATTCACCGGTTATTCTGCTTTATGTCTTGCAGAAGGGCTTATTGCTCCCGATGGAGAACTGCACACCATCGAAATAGATGATGAATTGGAGGATTTCATACGTAACCATTTCGAGAAATCGCATCTGTCAGAACGCATACACCTGCACATAGGCGATGCCCGTAACGTTTTGCCGAAGATAGGCAAAACATTTGACCTTGTATTTATGGATGCCAACAAACGAGAATATTGCGAATATTATGACCTCGTCTTCCCCCTTTTATCACCGGGAGGTTTTATTATAGCCGATAATACGCTATGGGACGGTAAAGTGATCGATTGGGGTAAAAAACTTGATGCACAAACCGAAGGAATCCTTAAATTCAACGATTATATTGCCAAAGATAGCAGAGTGGAAAAAGTAATTATACCACTGCGTGATGGTCTAACCATAATCTACAAAAAGCCATAAAATCATGGCTTTTTTGTTTTTTAACATATACAGCGGTAATGATTTCGCTTGGCATACCGTCTATAATATAGAAACATCTAAAAAAGGCACATAATGAAACGTATTATCATCATCGCAATATCAATAGGATTCAGCACTGCTGCCATGTTTGCAGGAATAGACAAAAACGAAATTATCAATCAAGCGAAAAAGGCTACAGCCACAGCCGACTCACTATACAATGCAGGAAATAGTAAAAAGGCAATCACTGTAATGGAAAATTTCCTTAGCTACTTCTATTCATTACCCGAAGAGTTACAAAAAAGCATGCAATACATACCGGCATGGAGAAACTTTTATCTTGCACAATACCATGCAGGCGAAAACAATAAGGATAAATCCTTGGATTGTTTCACCAAAGCCATGAAACTCGGATTGACTAACGACAAGAACGCATATCTGAGTGCCAGATATGATAAAAAATTCGACATCATCCGCAATGAACCGCAATTTTGCGAATATTATGAAATCATGGACGACAAGTTCAGTTTCAGAAGCATTCTAAGACGATGCGGAGAATATGCACCTGACAGTCTCAACTTTTACGTTAAGTATGCATCACCCGATGACAGCAGTTTGGTCAAGTTACGTAACCGGTTCAACCTCGACAGCGTGGCTGGAAATGGCGATGAACTAAGTAAAATCAAGAACCTATTGCATTTTGTTCACGAACTGATAAGACACGACGGCTCTTCGGAGTGGGAAATAAAAAATCCCGAAAGCACTATTGAATTTGTTGAACTTTGCAGACAGCACAATATTGGTGCCAACTGTCGCAAACTTGCAATTTTACTCAACGAATGCTATCTGTCAATGGGCATAAAATCAAGATATTTAACATGCATGCCCAAAACCTATATATCAGACTGCCATGTGATAAACAGCGTATGGAGCAACCAACTCGGAAAATGGATTTGGGCAGACCCAACATACGATGCTTTTATTATGGACGAGAACGACAATCTGCTGAGTATCGCCGAAGTAAGGGAACGCATTCGCACCAAACAACCACTTAAAATTAACGATTACGCCAATTGGAATCACAAATTCCCGGCGACCAAATCACAATATATCGATTTCTACATGGCAAAAAACCTGTATTTCATCGAAACCTGCACTTATTACGGGGCTGACATGGAAACCGGTAATACACATCCTAACAAATACATCACTCTCGCACCATCAGGCTATGAGACCGACTCTGAAGTGAAATTTTCCGACCCAAGCCTAATCCATTGCACCACATCCGACCTCAGATTCTGGGAATCACCGAAATAAAGAACAGTAATTGTTTATCAAACCGTACTTTTCAATCTGTTACGTTCCGGTTTTGCACTCACTTTCGTTTCTTTGTTGTATCTTTGCGAACGGATAATCAATTATTCCGTATCTGATTGATACACAAATAGCGAATGCTATAGTAGAAAGTTGTTGGTAACGATTTGGCGACTTCAAGATTGCACCAATCCTCTGCATTCTGCTTTGTCAAACAACTCTGATACAAAAGTAGCCAAATTCCTTGATTGTGCAAAGAGTTTGGCTACTTTTACTAATACTCCACTTTAGGTCAATTGGTCAAAATGGTTGGTGAAATTTGAGATAAATCCTCAAATGGTCATTTTGGTTGGTGGTTACAAATTGTAAGTTGTAAAATACTATGAAAAACACCACGGGGTTTGCCATGTGGCTGGGGGTGTGTAACCCCC
>JAFUKL010000035.1 GCA_017473615.1 Muribaculaceae bacterium
CTGAAGCCTATCCTTCAAGACACGAGGTATAATCTTATTGTTGTCGCAAACTTTCTCGTATGTAATCTCATCAGACTCGGCATAACCATCTCCCCATTGCTCATAATCTTTGGTCGCCCAAAATATATTGCGCTGGGTAGTGTGGTCACGGAGAAGAGCGTCCATGATTTCTTTTGGTATATTACCTTCAAGTATGTCGACTTTCTCTTTCTTCATAGTTTTATGCGACAAATTTCTGTGTAAATTGATAGTCCATAGTCATTGTTTCGTAATGACGATTAGTTCTCTGGTATCAACATCTAATACTTTCGCAATATTCACCAGCATCTCCAACGATGGCTGCATCTTGTTGGAGCACCATTTGGAAACAGTTGAGGGGTCTTTGCCTAACTGTTCGGCAAGCCATTTGCCGGTTTTCTTTTGTTCAACCAATACTACTTTTAGTCTATTTAAATCTTTCATTATTTACACATTTTATTGGCGTATACCGCAAATTTAGTGATAATATGCGAAACTGCGTCTTTTTGAAGTAACTTTTTTATCGCATAAATTGTAATTTTTATAATTCAGGAATGAGAATTCGGAGAGTTTATATGATTTTCGGAGCATAAAACTTGTGCATAAAGGGAAGGTATTTACAATATAAAAGCATCAAATCCTCCCGACTTTGGAGGGTAGGATACAGATAGGTAGTTTTGGGACGCCGAAAACATTTCGGGTGCCCCAAAACACAACTTGCTATGTTCGCTTGAACATAAATTTCCAGTGCCTGGAAATTACCATACAGCAGTCTAAATTTTACTCAAATATCAGCATTGGTGCGTTGGTTATAACACTTGCTGGTTACTTGTTTATAACCAATAAGCAAATCAAGCAATAAAGAATGAGTGCAATCATTATTGATTATAACAAGTAATGCAATCACTCAATCTTGCAATCTGCCAGACTTGCAGTCACACAATCTTGCAGTCTGTCAATCACTCTTTCTGTAATTGGATTAGCGATTTACTTTCTAAAATACTACCAATTATGCAATCTGATGACACCCGACGACACGTTATGTCGGTTATGTTGAGGGTATTATTTTTTGTTTTTACTTAGCATTTGAAAAGCGAATGTTTAATGTAAAAATGAAATAGTTATGGAGATTGTAAGTATTGAGAAAAAGACCTTTGAGGAACTTGTATTGCGCCTTGGGCAGTTCGTTAAGCGAATGGATAGTATTAACCGCCAGCGTGGTGGCAGGCGTATGAGCAATTGGATGGACAATCAAGATGTCTGTCAGGCGTTGAAGATTAGTCCTCGCACATTGCAGACTCTTCGGAATAGTGGGCGATTGCCACACTCGAAGATTAACAATCGTATCTACTATCGCCCCGAAGATGTGGAGCGGCTTATCGCAGATTTTTAACCTATAAATTCTATGCCTATGAGTAACGAAGTTATTACACACAAACACGAGTGGGTACGCGGTCTATTCTCTGAACTTGACCGTATTGCCAAAGATGCAGCAACGGTGGCGGACGAAAATCAGCCATTACTTGGTGGTGAACATTATTTGACCGATAGAGAGTTGTCTGAACGCTTGAAAATCAGTCGCCGTACTTTGCAGGACTACCGCAACAATGATATTTTGCCGTACCGCCAACTTGGAGGTAAAATCCTTTATCGGGAAAGCGATATTGAGCGAATATTGCAAAGTTGCTATCGAGGCAAGTTTTAGATTATACCCTATAAGGTATAATGTGGGTTAAGTACTTGCAAATTACACCCGATAGGGTATATTATAAGTGTAAAGGAAACACTGACTGAACTTATTATGCAGAGTTGGGAGCGAGCTGCCTTTGTCCCCAACTCTGTTTTTCTATAATAATAGCGTCTTGATTGTAATTTGAAGATTGATACTCTTAATAGATTTGACCTTGATTTATGCGTCGTAGGTCGCTTCGCTTGCTTCGTCCCAAACTCATTCTCAACTCGGACGGTGATACCGGAGAGTTTTTTCGGGTGAAAAATTATCGAAGAGAATTTTTTTCTCGAAAACCCGTGGGCTTGAACTCGCAGGTATTGCCCTCCGAGTTAACTTTATAATGGGGCGAAAGCAAGTGAAGCGTACCGCAGACTTCTATCCTAAATTCACTATCGCACTCTTCACATTCATCATATCCTTCAATATCGAACTATCAAGCACTTTTGCATAGTGTTGCGTCATCTTAATATTTGAGTGTCCGAGCATCTTTGCTACATTCTCTATGCTCACACCGTTAGCCAAGCACACAGATGTCGCGTAGGAATGGCGTGCCACATGAGTGCTAAGATGCTTCTGGATTCCGCAGACATCGGCTATCTCCTTTAGGTAACTGTTCATATTCTGATTGCAAGGAACGGGGAGTAATACGCCTCGTTTAATGCAAGTCGGGTTGTTTTCGTATTTCTTGAGAATTGCCAAAGGAATATCCAACAGTGGGATATTGCACATATTATTTGTCTTTTGGCGCGTCTTGCGAATCCAATAGTGTCCGTTGTTGTCTTGCACTATATGCTCAGCAGCGAGTTGCTGAACATCTATAAATGCCAATCCTGTAAACGATGCGAATATAAATATATCACGCACCAATGCAAGGCGGGGCAGCGAAAACTCCTTTTGGTAGATGGTCATAAGCTCGTCTATCGTCAGGAACTCGCGGACAACTTCCTTTTCGTGGAACTTAATGCCCGCAAAAGGATTTTTCTCTATCCACTCGTTGGCAAGTGCAAGGTTGATAATCTTCTTCAAGCACTTCATATAACGGATAACGGTATTCTGCTGACAATTCTTCTCGGTCTTCAAATAGAACTCAAAGGCTCGCACAAGTTCGCCATTTACCTCCGTAATAGGCAAATCCTCTTTGTCATATTTTAGTTTGATAAGTTCGGCAAGATAGCGAGTACAACTTTCGTAGCGTCTTACGGTGATTAGTGCAAAATCTTTACCCACCAACGCTCGGCATTGCTCGTTGTGTTCGCGCATAGTGCCGATAATGGTGCGTACTTGCTCCACCTTTTTGTCCACCCCAAAGAACTTTTCCTGTAATATTCGGGCAGTGATAAGTTCCCCATTCTCTTCAAGTTGCGTGTAAATTCGGTGGAGTTTGATTCGGCTCTCCTCGATGTAGTTGTTTAGCTCGGTAGATTTACGGCTTTTGCCCCTCGCACACTCCTTAGCCTGATTCCACGATACAGGCTCAATGCTTTTGCGGATGTTTGTTTCTACTCTTGCGCCATTGACTGTGATACGCATACATACTGAAGCCTCTCCATTCTTCAGCAGCTTGGTTTTCTTGATAAAGAAAAGCACATTAAATGAATCTCGTCTCATTTTCTCCTACTTTTAAGTTAAACATTAGTTCGACAAATGTAGGAATCCGAGTCCGTTTTGACGCTATGCAAAATGTTGTGAATCAGCGAAAAACGCTCTTTCAAGGTGGAGATGTTTGGAACACCCGTTTGCTCCACCTTCTGCTCCACCAAAGGCGGTCGTGAACCGCACTTTTTTGCGTTTTATGGAAAAATAAAAAATCCCGATTTTCGTTGAAAATCAGGATTTTACGTTGTTTTGCTTTTCTTTGCTGTGGTGCCACCAGGAATCGAACCGGGGACACAAGGATTTTCAGTCCTTTGCTCTACCAACTGAGCTATGGCACCATCGTTGTATTGCGAGTGCAAAGTTATGCTATTTTTTTGAATTATGCAAACATTTTACAAAAAATATCACTGACGAAATCAATCCAATCCAACAAACAGCTAATAGGCAGTGGGTTACAAAAAACAACTTCTAAATTACTCTGACAGGCTGAAACTGTCTTCAACCGAAAACAGTACTTTCTTTTATTTGAAAATCTCACATACACCAATATTGTCCTAAATGATTTTTAGGACAATATTGCGCTCTATCTCCTATTTATCAGACACTATATTTCCTTTCAAATCCATTAAGCACCAATCCTTACTCTCAATCAACTGAACCAAAAATAATTCTTTTGAAATCATCTTTATATCGGAATAAACGGCAAGCGTTATAGGCTCTCCACTATTTCGATTCAGTATGCCATAAGCACCACCCACCTTATACATGGCATAATCAGACAACACATAATCTACATATTCATTGCATGTTTCATTATTTACCGGATAACAGAGCCAATCCGTTTGTTCTACCATAAACGGCTTAACTATACGCCCTTCAAAATCCTCTTGCCACATGCGTCCGTCTTTAGACAACACAAAACCATCACTCACAATATCTATATGCACATATTCTGTCGGATATTTTTTATTACATAACGAATCAAGTACTCCCAATTTCCCATTTTCAACAACTATCCGGCATCCTCGTTCTTGCGGATGATGTATCCTATCATAAACAGGCTCTACAACCCACCTGCCTTTCACATCAATTAGCCCCATACGTCCGTCCTCGGTTGAGACAATACTGTACCCATCGCGAAACACATAGCTGCCATATCCTGTCGAAGTCTTATCGGAATAATCAAAACTGAATGGTATCACCACTTCGTTTGCTGTGTTGATAAAGCCAACCTTACCATCTTTCATCACCGCTGCCAACCCCTCTGAAAACACCCAAGCCCTACTATAGTTGTTCTTATGGGCATCTATCACCACTTCACCTGTATTCACATTTATAAACCCGCGCTTACCCAAGTCGGCATACACCGTCAACGAATCTATCACATAATTGGACACCCAACTGATTTTCTTTGTTGTATATTTTCTCAAATCGCGGTTATACACTCTGCAAGTACCATCTTTAAAAGAATACACTCTTAAATCTTTATTCAGTTGTCGATCATTGTAATTTCTCCCATAGCATTCATTATATATCACCATGCCCACAATAACGATAAATCCCACCGAAAAAAGGACAAGAGACGATGCTATTGCCAAGCGAAACCATTTTGAACTTTTCTTCCACCAATTACAGACTATACGCCAAGCAAGACGCCCTACGGCAATCAAAGACGTACATATCAAGGCTGCCACACCGAGTAACGCTTGAAAAATTTGTGACAATTGTTTCATTGTTTATACGCTTTTAAGTTATCTATTCATCAAAAAAATCCTCATTGGCTTCATCTGCTCTGAATACCTCTCCTTTCAAACAGGATATTCTTTCAAACAAGCGAGATTTCGCCTTATTCAGTTTATTTGTCATTATAATCGTTCCCTCACTTGTTGCCCTAAAGTTCATAGTATTCTTAATAGAAATTTTTGCCGCAACTTTTTCCACATCATGATTAGCCCCTATATAGGCAAACACCCATCCTTTACCTTTCAGTTCATCCACCAATGCCTTGATTGCCTTGCCGTCATACTCCCTCGACGCATTTTCATAGCCATCGGTAACAACCGTTACAAGCACTTTATCTTCCTCAGCCACTTTCTTTCTAAGGTCGTTAAGCGCCACTCCCACGGCATCATACAATGCAGTGCAACACATTGGTGTATACGTTTCAGATGTAAGTTCTGTCACTTCTGCTATAGGGACACACGCATAGACGGTTTTCACATAGTCATTAAAGGTTACAAGCGTCACAAAATGTTCCTGTTCAACATACTTCTGCTCTGCCGAACGAATTGTTTGAATCGTTTCGTTCACACTATCGATTGCCTCTCTCTTGATGCCATGCATCGAGCCGCTCTCATCAATAATGATAAGATTAAAAATTCTTGTCTTCATAATTTCTTTATTTCTTATTTTTTATAGTGTCTCAACCTGTTTTTAATATGCGATTACTCTCCATGGTTGTTCATACAACTATTTCTCTCGCAAGATTAACATCTTTATCATATAGAGAAAAGCGAACGGCACAATCTATCATCAGATTGTGCCGTTCGTAAAAAAAATATTTATCCCTTCTAAAAACAGAATTCCGTGCTGTAAGGAATGGTTATGACCTGTGATTATAACCTAATCGAAGCAAATCTTGGGCATGACGGAAATCGGCATGCGAGCCTATATCAATCCATATCCCATTTATCGGAAACTGACGCACCACACGTCCTTCAGCTATCACATCCTCAAGAAAATCGGTGGCATCATAATACCGATTTCTCGGAATCAGTGTCAACAATTCCCTTTTTATGATATATATCCCCGCATTTATATAATAGCTGTATACAGGCTTTTCTTCAAGCCCCTTCACATTACCGTTCTCATCGCTCACCAACACACCGAACGGCACGCTCACCACATGAGGCGTTACCGCCACGGTCACATCGGCTTCGCTTTCAACATGGCTCAAATACATGTCTTCATAGCTGATATTGGTAAACAGGTCGGAATTCATAAGCAACACGTTCTCATTCTCAATATCATCAATAAGAGAAAGCGAGCCTATAGTCCCCAATCTGCACGGTTCTTTCACGCATTTCACACCCACACCCTCCACTGGATTGGAGAAATGCTCCTCTATTTGCTCCGCAAGATAATTGGTGGTAACACTTATGCGTGATATTCCGTTTTGTGCAAGAGCCTCTATATTATAGTCGATAATGCTTTTTCCTCCAAGCGTCAAGAGCGGTTTTGGCGTATTGTCGGTGAGCGGACGCAGCCTTTCACCTTTCCCGCCTGCCATAAGCACGGCATCAAGCGGCAACAGTGAATTCTGTCTTGAAAAATCATGTAAGCGCAAGATAGTTCCGTCTTCAGCAAGACGCGGCACAAGTGTCACCTTCCTTGCACGCATACGCTTTATCTCCCCTACATCGATACAGCCCTCATGCAATGCCACAAAGTCGGTGTGCATCACTTCTGCTACCGATGCCGAAAGCTCTGCTCCGGCCACCAAACTGCGACGAATATCCCCGTCGGTAAGTGTTCCGAGAACTTTCCCGGCGTCATCGGTCACAAAAAGCGTCATCGGATATTTCCCGGACAGAGCATTCAGTCGTTTCAGCGCATCTTTTATCGTGGCATCTGCTTTAATTATATATTTCTCCATCACAATATCAAGAACTATAATAACAGCCTCTTATTACTTTATCCAGCGGAAAATGTCCATAATCGACACTTTTTTGCCGTACATCAATATTCCGCGGCGATAAATGCGTCCTGCAAGCCATACGAACGCAAACGCCGTACCATAAAGCAGCACCACACTTGCAATAAGTTCCCACATCGGGATACCATAAGGGATGCGCACCATCATCACAATAGGCGACGTGAACGGTATATAAGAGCACCACACGGCGAGCGGTCCGTCAGGATTCTCTATACATGCCATTCCTGCCCACAGCGCAAAAATCACTATCATTATCACCGGCGTGGTAAACTGTGACGCATCGCTTGGCTGGTCTACTGCTGAACCGAATGCTGCAAACAGCGAGCCATACAACAAAAATCCTCCTATACCAAAGAACAAGAAAGAAATCATCAATTGACCTATCTTCACCCCGGCAATAGTGCGTATTACTTCTTCAAGTTCAACAGGTAAGGTCTCACCGCGCGCAGCCGACATGGCATTGATGGTTTCGGTAGCATCGCTCATTCCGGTCATCAATCCGCCGAAACCGAATGCCGTACTTACGAGCAACGTCAAACCACCCCATATAAACAACTGCGTAAGTCCCACCAAAGCCACTCCAATAATCTTACCGAGCATGAGTTCCACCGGTTTGCAACTGCTCACTATCACCTCCACAATACGGTTGGTCTTCTCCTCTATCACTCCGTTCATTATCATTGCCCCATACATCAGCACAAACATATAGGCTAGCATAGCAAGCACAATACCCAGAATCTGCGAGAGCACAGCCGAGCCCGACTCTTCCTCGCCTTCATCGCGCCATTGAATCTCGCTCACTTTTATATCCGCCTTGCATTCATCCACTTTCTCCTGTATGCCGGGGATACCGAGCGTCTCTATATTGCGTGCTGTAAGTTCTTCATCAAATGTATCTTTCAGATGAGACACAAGCGAACTCTGCACCGGTTTTTCTGAAAACACCGACAGGAATTCCCGATGAGCAAGATTGCGAGGCAATACCACCACCGCATACACCGTATCGCTTGCACTCTCATAAAAATTGCGCGGATTCTTATTGGCAAGGCTGTCGGCACGCATAAAATGATATTCATCTGTATCCTTTATCACATCGGCAAGCTGCGACCCCTCGTCCACAATCACCACATTTTTCCGTTCTCCGTCATTAAGCCCCATGAGCAACGCAGGAGCAGCCATACACAACAAGCTAAGCACCGGAATAAGCAATGTCATCACAATAAATGACTTGCGTGCCACTATATTAAGATATTCTCTTCTTATTATCAAAAACAAACGATTCATAATCTTAATCCTCCTTCCGTTTCCCTTTAGATTTTTTCTTTTCCGTTAACAGCCTCAATAAACACTTCGTTCATGCTCGGCAGAATCTCATGAAATCCCGTAAGCTCATATTTTTCGTTCAAGCACGAAATAACATCCTTGATATTCACACCGGCATTCAATCGGATATAAGTTGACATGTCACCCGGTCGATGCGTTTCATCAGGCTTAAGCGTAAACATCCCCGGTTCGGGCAGAACCACCCCGTCACGCACGTTCACCGCATATATATGTTTCTTAAACCTGTGGCGAACCTCATTCACATCTCCCTGCAACACCACACGGGAATGATTGATAAGCGAAATCTGCTCACATACTTCCTCCACCGACCCCATATTATGAGTGGAAAACAGTATCGTGGCACCGTTGTCCCTGAGCCTGAGTATCTCGCGCTTCAGTATTTCGGCATTAACAGGATCAAAGCCCGAGAACGGCTCATCGAAAATAAGCAATTTGGGGCGATGAATCACCGTAGCTATAAATTGCACCTTCTGCGCCATACCCTTTGACAAAGTTTCCACTTTCTTGTTGCGCCATTCGGTGAGTTCAAAACGGTCAAGCCACGCCTGCATCTCAGTCTCCGCATCCCTTCGCGACATCCCTTTCAGCTGTGCCAAATACATAATTTGGTCGGCAATCTTCATTTTCTTATACAATCCGCGTTCCTCCGGCAGATAACCCATATTACGCACATCTTCCGGTTTCAGCAACTCTCCGTTAAGCCATATTTCTCCGCTGTCGGCTTTCGTTATCTGGTTTATAATGCGTATAAGCGATGTCTTTCCGGCACCGTTAGGTCCCAACAGCCCGTAAATGCAACCTTCGGGAACATCCATACTCACATGATCGAGAGCGCGATGCTTATCGTAGTCTTTCACTACATCTTTCACCTCTATGTAATTCATTTCCTCTGTATTTTATCTTCTGTTTTACAAATTTAGCTGTTTTACATTACATTAGTCCGTTTTAAGGGAAAAAAGTTGCATCACAACAAAAAAAGAGGCTCGCATTTGAGCCTCCTTAATAAATCTATGTCAAAATCTTATAGACCGAATTTCACATTATCTAAACACCAAGTTGCATAGTTAGCGTCCTGTGTTGCATAGAAACGGAAACCTACATATACCACATCACCGTATGCACTTAAGTCAATATCACCGGAATTAGCTACACTTGAGAATCCACTTGCAGGAGCAGTAGCCAAATTTGGGTTTAATTGAGTTTTTGTGGCTGTGTTAGGATCATTACTTGACAAAACGTAAACCTCAAATACCGAAGTTGTACTACCGTAACCATTTACTTGTGTATCAAATGACAAAATCTTACTGCTTGCATTTTTAACATCAAGAGCAGGGGTTATAAACCACGCATCAAATGGAGGTTGAGTTCCTTTGTAACCTGTAATTCTTGCGGTTCCGTTATTATCAGCATTATATGTATATTGAAACCATGTTTTATCACCTGACACAGCTTTGTTTGTCCAATTAGAAGGAAGTTTTGTGTCGAAACCTTCGTTTAGAGAGGTTACAGGGTCGGTAGTCACAGGAGTATCATCACCGCCTGAAGATGCACCACCCTCGATTTCATATTCGCTTACACTTTTGAATCCTGCCACACCGAAATATTTTTCTATGCTACCTTTTAATTTGACTTTTTTACCTAAGTGCGTAGGATTATTTTTCAAGTTAATAGCAGCACGCACACTTGATGGCAACTGTACAGGAACACATTCATCAGCCGATGTTGCATTTGCATTATCAGATATAAGGATATTGGTTTCAGAAGCACTTGCATCAGCAGCAAATGTTGCTCCGGAAATATTCATACCGGAAACGTAACCCACAATGTACCCTTCTACCCATGCCGGTGTTGCCGAACCTTCAACATAAACGTTCTTGACATCAGCAACTGAATAGGGTTCTTCTTTTGAGCCTGCACCGGTCGAAGTACCCGGTGTTTCACCACCGCTTGACGATGCGTCGCCGAATTTCACATCATCAACGCACCAAGTTGCATAGTTTGCGTCTTGTGTTGCATAGAAACGGAAACCAACATATACCACATCACCGTAAGTACTCAAGTCGATATCACCTGAATTTGCCCAACTTGAATATCCGCTTGCAGGAGCAGTTGCAATAGTCGGGTTAAGCTTTGTGGTTGTTGCTGTAGCAGGGTCATTGGTTGTCATAACATATACTTCAAACACAGAAGTTTTATTTCCATAACCGTTTACTTGAGTACGGAATGACAAGGCTTTGTTTGTTGCATCCTTGACATT
This sequence comes from Muribaculaceae bacterium, assembly GCA_017473615.1. Lineage (GTDB taxonomy): Bacteria > Bacteroidota > Bacteroidia > Bacteroidales > Muribaculaceae > RGIG4576. The sequence goes on from JAFUKL010000035.1 coordinate 10,663, forward strand.
CAACGCCGGTGTTATCAACCAGTTTTCAAACGGTGGCTGTGTTCCTTTATATCCCGTCATTGCAGCATAGCCATTATTATCGAATGTGGTTTGATACCACTTCCTATCTCCTGATACTACCACATTACCCCAATTAGATGGCAAAGCAGTATCAAAACCTTCGTTCAAAGAAGTAACTGCATCACCTGATATTGCACCTTCAAGCACGAAATCACTACTTGTGCCTGAAGTAGCAAGACCGTTTTGTCCCATAACGTTCTTGAATGCCGAAGCCTTAACAAGAAGATTCTTTCCTAATACAGAGGCATTATCTTTCAAGTTGGCAGCTTTGCGAAGAGCAGTACCTTCGGCAAGTTCTATAATAACGCAATTTTTAATATCCTTGGTATCGGCAGTCGCACCAAGTACAATAGTATTGGCAAGAGCCGCAGGAGCTTCCCACTGAATGTCGTCATTGCTTGCAACTTCTGATTTACCCGGCTTGACAGCTCCCACGATATATCCGGAGAACCATCCGGTCTTTCCTGTACCTTGAAGAGCTGCAACATCCTCCATAGTGTAAGGATTATCCTTTAATCCCTTACCGTCTTTACTGAAACCTACGCAATCTTCGGCACTGCGAAGCAATAACTGCCAAGCCGTTCCATAATAGCTGAGGATACCCACAACCGAACCTTGTCCTACAGGCAGTTTTTCGCTGCGGAAATCGGCATAGTTGCTGTTACGTACGATGATTGTGTTTCCGTTCAAGTCCTGAAGAGTGCGGTTGGTCGACGCATCATCACCCGAGAATACAGCTGTTCCGTCAGCCTCGGTGAAAGTAACATCGTCAAGGCGTACCAATTGGCTCTGCCACTTGCACAAGCCTTCCGGATCGGATGGAAGAGAGCCTAACGAAATGGAAAGTGTATCCACCTTGCTCACATCAGGGAATCCGTTGATTTCGGCATGCTCTTGGAACAATTCCGGCGACATGAAAGTAGCCTCCCAAGCGCTGCCTTGAGCGTACCATTCGGGATAACCGAGCTGCTGAAGACCGTTATACTTACCAATGTACATGCCGGTAGCATTGATAACGATTTCCTGACCCACGCGATAGGTGGTATAAAGGCTGTTCTGGTTGATAGACAATGCCAAAGCCGCAGTTTCGTCCTGAATCACAAGGCTCTTATAGATATTACCTGTTTCATCGCTGCTCACCACACGTCCCTTAATGATTATATCCTCGCCATCGGCAGTTTGACCGATAGTATCGATATAATTGCGCGCATCATCCCAATATGTACGTTTCAAGTCATATATTGAGGTGTTCACCTTATCTGCATTAGCTGCAACAGGAGCATTTACCGGCGGACGGTCGAAATCATCGGAACAACCCACCAACGCAATCGTTGCAATCAGCATTAAAAGATATGATTTAAATTGTTTCATTTTTCTTTATGTTTTATATTGTTTTACTTATCGGTTAATTAGAATTTCACGCCCATATTCAAGAACACTTTCAAGCCTTGAGCATAGTAATATTTGTTAGGGTATCTTGTGGTCGTATTCAAGTAGTCGCTTGTATTGATACGGCACTGCTGATAGCCAGAAGTCTGAATATCCTTGTTATTCAACAGATTGGTGACATTCAGATTTATATTAATCGATGATGTACGGCTAAGATAAATCACCTTTCCGATGCTTGCATTAAGCACAAAAGCATCTTTCAATTTATCCTGCTTGGTAAAGTCTTCTATCCATGCGTTGTACTCTTCAAGCGAAGTGAAATTGGAAACCACATCGGGGCGAGCCTCATGGCGGTTAGGCGCAAGCGAAATATAGCTGTCACCCATAAATGTACCGTTCAATTCAAAGAACCACATGCCCGGAGCACGATAGTTGAAACTCAAGCTCGCACAAGTTTGCGGAGTTCCCGACACATAATAATTCTTCAAGTAAACGGTTTGTGTGGTATCCGGAGCCATACCGTTTTCGTAGCTGCGCGTACCTTTCGGACGGTTCTTGTATTGGTATTTTGAGTATGTTCCTGCAAAAGATACCGACAATGACGGTGTGATTGCAGCCTGCATACCCACTTCCACGCCTCGGTAAGACTTGCGTACTCCGGTTAAAGCATAGTTCATGAACGTCTGGAATTCATCGTCATAGAACGATAAGCGTTCGGTAGAATTGTATTGTTCGGTCCAGAATCCGGTGATGCTACCCTTAACGGCACGGTAATTGAACACATAGCTTACATCACCCGATAATAAACGCTCGCTGCTCAAGCCATCCACAACTCCATCGCGAATACGAGGCGACACGTAAGAACGGTCGCTAAGCGGAGCTTTCGTTCCATAGTAGCCATGAACAACGAAACGGTTTCGTCCGTCAAGCTTATAAGCCGCTCCCACCTTGATTCCGGCATTATCAAACTCATGAAGTTCGCCCTTGCCGTAAGAGTTTTCGGGTGCGCGTCCGTTCTTCATCTTTCCATCGCGTTGGAATTGAGTGTAACTTATGTTCAAGCCATAGTTAATATCCCATTTAGGCAGATTTATCACATTCTGCACCCATGCGTTAGCCCTCCACGAATTAATGTTATAGTCATATCCGAAACGGTCACCTTCGCCGGTGCGGCGATTAGGATTATTCAGGTTATTCTGAAGAATCGTAGGATTATCGGGATAATCACGTTCCGAATACTGGTCGATGTCAAGCCAATAATTGCCGCCAAGCAAGTCCTTGACTGTTTTGTAATATGATGCCACCGAATGGTTCACGCCCACACCTGCCTGAAGTGTCATTACATCGTTCAAGCGAGTATTCAATGTGGAATTGAACTGGTAGTTAAGCTGATTGCTGTGACGTTTTTCAAGAATATAAGTAGAACCTGTCTCCTCGCCTCTCTCAGCTGCCGCCATTTGGCTCAAATAGTTGGTACGATACAGGTTATCCCAGTCTATCTGACGCTGCGACTCATCATTGGTCCACTTATCCACATACAATTCATACTCCTCCGGATGATCCTTATACCATGAAGGCAGATAACGATAGTAATCGGGACGCGGATCGGCAGCATTACACCAGTTAAGAGCCGAAGATGAATAGTTGGAAGAACGGAAACCGAAACCTGTATTCAATGAAGTGTTTTCGTTTGGTTTCCATATCCAGTTGATAATAGCCGTAGGGTCAAACGCCTCCACAACCTTTGCATTACGCTTTTCTCCGTTCTGCCAACCCCAGTTAGGGTTATAGAGGTTATCATCGGCAAGATCATAAGCCTCTTGTGCCACTGCCGAAGAATTGGTACGCTTGGTAGGAGCACCGAATGTGGTAAACGACAAACTGTGTTGCTTGTTGAACACCTTCTGTGCCGACAAGAAATATCCCCAAGAATTATAGAACGAACCCGGTACAACACCTTCATCGGCATAACGAGTGATTGCCGAAAGTGTAACAGCCCAACCGTTTTTCATAAGCCCGGTACTATAGGTAGCCATAGCGCGCAACTTATAATTAGAGTTGGTGTATGCCACGCTTCCGTTGAAGCCCGGAGCATAATCCTGCGCAAATACCGAAATATCGGTAGACCCTCCTATCTGACCGAACGAGAATCCGTTAGCCTCAAGACCTATATTCACATCCTTGCGCTTAAACGCAGTGTTCATACCGCCAATCATGGAGTAATTGAAACGTCCACGGGTTGCGTCGTTGAAATTAACGCCGTTGATATAGGTGTCGGAATACTCCGAATCATAACCGCGCAGGCGGAAACGCATAATACTGAAATCATAGCTTGCGGCATTGTAATACACGTTGTCGCTTGCCCCGGAGAGTGTAGAAATGGACTGAGCAGCCCCCTCTTCATCCTCAAGTTCAGCCTCGTTAATCATAAAGTCGTCACTACCGAAATAATCGGAGCCGTCACTGACGGTTTCGGGCGTCATCTCAATTTTACCCAAATCCTCAATCACACCGGCAACGATTGTCACTTTCTGCGACAAATCCTTAAAGCCATAGCCTACCACCGACAGATTATCCTCTCCGGCTTTGGCATTAGCGATACGGAAACTTCCGTCAAACGAAGTCGTAACCGTAATGTTCTGATTGTCTAACGCTACTATCGCACCTGCTACGGGTCGGTTAGTCTCCTTGGAGAACACCACACCGTTCACACCCGTATTCTGGGCTATAGCCGGCAATGCGAAGAATAGTGAAAGAAACAAAAGAATTTTGATTCTCATAAACAAATCTTTGGTTAATTATTAATTAATTTTCTATCTTGTTATTAATCAGTTAATTATAATGCTACATCCATGTAAAGCAACAACGGAACATTATCTGTAGATGTTCCTTAGGATTTTAGCTTTCAAATATAGCTAATTATTTTCAGATAAATGTAACACACTCTTAAAATTCTTATCAAAACAGCCAAAAACAATGGGAGTGCGCCAAATATCGAATTGGCACACTCCACAATACAGATATATCTTTTCTGTTTACTTTACAAGAATCTTGGCAGCTTTTCCTCCTACGACCACCACATATACTCCGGGGTCGACATCGGAAATAACTGTGCGTCCTTCTGCTGTTTCGGTTCTATGCACAACCGCACCATTGAGTGCTACAAGAGCCACAGGCAAGCCGGCTTCCTGAGTTTCAACAACAACGTTGTGTCCGTTAACAGTCACAGCTATATCAGAATCGGCACCTACCGCATCTATACCGCTGCCTACTACATCCATAAGATTGGTAAAGATGTAAACATTAGGCAGTTTGGTGTTAGTCATCACACACATTATATTATTAAAGCTCTTCAAGAATGTTGTAACACCGCCGTCAAGTGTATACTCTTCATCGATATACAACTCCTCACCTTCAAGCTCGCCCGTATCGGAATTCACCGAAGGTGTTCCAACAAACCAGCGATAAACGGTTTCAGTTCCATCCACCAATGCTTGGTCGGCCAAATCCACAACTCCGTCGACAGCTACGGCATCAATCGGAGCCTGTCCATGATAGCTGTAAGCCACATAAGTAGACTTAGCCAATGGCAATGTCTTGAAAGTAAACTTATTGTTATTGATAGTAAGCCATATCAACTTGGTGAGAGGCTCTACATCGATGCTTGACAACTCATTTTCACTCAATGTAAGCTGAGAAATGTTGGCAGCTTTCTCAAGATTGATTTCAGTCAGCTTGTTTTGGTCAAGATATAACGCCCACAATTTCTCGTTATCCAATTTGACTTCGGTCAACAGGTTATTGGCAGCTGAAAGCTGACCGATATTGGCGTTCTTGCTCAAATCAAGGCTTGTCAACTTATTACCGGATAGTGCAACCAAGTTCAACGCCGGATATTTCGACAAATCGAAACTTGTTAAATTATTGTTTTCCAAAGACAACTCGCTCAATTTTGCAGAGCCTTCAGGCAACTTTATCTCCGACAATCCGGCTCCGGTCACACTTATATTAATTGCATCCACAAGCTTGGATCCGTCAAACGACTCCAATACAGCTCCACCCATACTGAACACCGAAATAGTCTCCGCAGGCTCATAAGTGTACACATTCACAACAGTACCCGCCTTAGTTATAGCATTAAAACGTCTATATGTGTCACTAAGCAAGTATTGTGTCATATTTCCATCACCGGCCCAATCAAAATAGACAGCCGTACCGGCTTTGACTGCTGCCAATGACAATGCTACGGTATCACCTTCATTTACGGTCTTGAACGTAGCTACCACATTGGTAGGCATACCGGCTGCAAGTATCGGAGTTGTCTTATACACGTTTTCTCCCGTGAATTCAGGGAATGCCGGATTTGTCATTTCACAAACAATATTACCCACCTCGACGTTCAAGAATTTCATCAAACCATTATTATTGGTATAATCTGTTCCTTCCACCAATGCATCGCCTGCCTCGTTTCTCCAAGTATATTGAGTAGCTCCGTCAAGATTCAGTTCAGAGAGATCCACACCCGGACCCTTCGTAGCAATAATGAAGTCGGCTTGCGGAGCATATACATAGTTATCTTCACTCAAATTACCATGAGCCGGCAGAGTGGCAAGCGTAAACAAGTTACCGCGGCAATCGAAATACTCAAGTACGCTTTCTTCCGGCATTGTTACAGCAGGTAATTGGTTATCAGATATATCCAAGCGTTTAAGCGCATAGCAATAAGTAAAGTCAAGCTCTGTGAACGCATTATGAGAGAAATTCACTTCTTCCACATAGTCACCATTATAGAAACTTATTGCTTTTGAAAGTTGATTGTTACTCAAGTTCAATATACGTATTGCACGCATGTCATTAAGCGTAACATCCGTCAGTTTATTATTGCTCAAATTGATATTAGTCAAAGCATTCTTTGAATAACTTGAATTATTGCCCTCCAATGTGAGATTTGACAGATTGTTACCCGACAAATCAAGCGTTTGCAAACAGCGATTCCAACTCAAATCCACGGTATACAATCCCGCATTAGCAAGGCGCAAAGTTCGCATCGATACAAGTTTTGTCACATCTGCCGAATACATAGGTATATCCTTCACATCTACAGCAGTAAGCGTCACGCCCTCGGGAGCATAGACGGCAATCGCTCCATAACCTGCCTTTGTTCCTGTGACATTGGCAACAGTCGGAGCATCCGATGAAGTGGCAGTGAAAGCCACTTGCGTTTGGTCTCCGAAATCTACCAAGAATTCTACCGGATTTTCAGGCGTTGCACCCTCAGCACCAATACCAAAAGCTATTTGACCGCCGGGAGATACACTTGTAGTAAAGTTGAACACCTTAGTGGCCTTACCGAATTCAGCTTCCGATTTCACCATAAACTTCTCTGTGGTAAGAACATATTCATTCAATTCGGAATTGGCAAATGCAATATAAATACTGTCGGCATGCTCCTTCAGTATTGTCACTTTTCCATCAACGTATGTATAGTAGCTTTCATCCAATAGTTCCGGAGCAGCCGGATTATATTCCGATACGGCATATACTGCTGCACCGGTAGTAGTTCCTTCTCTAAGTACTCTATCGCTATAGTCGAAAACTGCACCTACCTTATAAGACTTATCGACATCGAAACTGCGCTGACCGTAATAATAGGTATTCCATGTTCCCGGATTAACAGGCAATGTAGCGAAGTCCATACAGTTATCATTCAAATACACCTGATAAAGGTTAGGACAATTTGACAGGTCTATTTTAGTCAAGTAATTATCGGTAACCGACAAAAATTGCAAATAAGTATTTTTAGAAAGATCTAACTCGGTAAGTTTATTACCCGCACAGAATAGATAAATCAAATACGGATTATTGGTTACATCAAGTTCAGAAATCTTATATTCGTTATTATACGAGCCTCTGTGAGAGCAATAAAGTTGTTGCAAATTAGGGTTCTTGCTCACGTCAAGAGATGTCACCTTGGTATCCGACACGTTCAATATCGCCAAATTAGGATTCTGCGAAACATCCACACTTGCTACATTGGTAACATCCAATGTCAAGCGTTGAAGATTGGGACAACCGGTAGGATCAATCTTGGTAAGGCTCACATTATGATAACCGTCGAAAGACATCATCTTGGGATAATCAGACAAGTTGAAGTCCGAATCCATGTGTTCTATAATACTCACTTCAAGGATATACAATTCAGGCTTGTTACCTCCTATGATAAGCGGAGTTTCAGCCGTAAATGCATTGTCCGACACGTAGAGTGCGCGCAATTGGGACTGATTTGTCAAATCAAGTCTTTTCAATTCATTATGGCTCAAATCCAAAATGTCAAATTTCACCCCTTCGGCAAATTCAATCCATTCTATATAGCAACCACTGGCATTCAAATAGTCCATTTGAGCCGCATCGCCATAAATTTTCACAATACCTTCTTTAGAAACCTGACATTCTATAAAAGTTCCGCCTATTTCTTGTGTATCTTCATTATAGGCTGATTGCACGGTCTCATATTCTATTTTACCGAAACCGCAATCGACATCGATATACTGACCGGCATCAACTGTTCCAAGCACCAATGAGAACTGATTGGTATCCCCCACCGATTCATATATGTTTGTCTTGAAAGTAATAATAGGTTCATCAGAAGAGGTCTGCGCCACTACTGCAGTCGGCATGCTCATCACAAGCAGCACTGCAAGAACCAATCTGTTTAAAATTTTATTCATAATAATTAGGATTTAAATATTAGCCCAAAAAGGCAAATATGCCTAATTGGGCTAAATGTTTTTATTTTACTATTATCTTTTGGCTATGAGTACCGTTCACGTTAAGTACATATACGCCTGATGCAAGAGAAGAGCCATCTATATTTGTCTCGTCCCCCTCTACGGTAGTCTTAAACACTGTCTGACCTTGCATATTGTAAAGTGCAATATGCATCTTTTCGGCTCCGCCAAGGAACACGTTATAATTCTTATCTCCTGCAACCGACACCATCAAACGGTCATCCTGAGTAAGCACACTGCAAATGCCGGTATTTGCACGGCGCAGCACTTCTTTTAAGCCTGCATACGCATCAAATTTTCCGGCACCCCATTGAACAGGATCTCCGGTGAATCCGGTCACATAGCTGTCCTTTACAGCTGTAGCCTCCACAATCTCTTTAACCTCGGCAATCGTAAGCGTAGGATCTGCCTCAAGCCATAGAGCAATTGAGCCTGACACCACCGGGGCTGCCATAGACGTACCTATCGCTTCTTGCCAATAATCGACAGAACCATCGGTATAAGTATACTTAGCTTGAAGACTTTCATTACCTACACTATAATAATTGATATATGGAGAACTGGATGAAGAGATGACTGTAGCACCCGGCGCACAAACGTGTGGCAGATTACGTCCGTCTATCAAAGTAGCGTATGAAGAGAACGGAGCTACTTGCGATTCGGTAAAATTAGAATATGACGCAATAGATCTGTCCAAGTTAGCCCAACTCTTACGAGTTGTATAAGCACCTACTACAAGAACGTTCTCACCGCAAGCCATATCATTGATTGAGCCGTTGCAGCTGCCGTTGTCCCAACCTTCTTGTCCGTAGCTGTCCATATATGAATAAAGACCGTCACAGAACACATCGATACGCTGCCCTTCTTTTCCTCTCACGATAAAGCCGAAAATACAATCACCGGCAGAATTACCTGCAGTATTGTCACTCACTTGAAAATCAATCATTGTGTAGTAACGACCGTTGTCGCTGTCGATCATAGAGCCTATGCCGAAATATCCTTGGAAGTATGTTGAAAAAGTTGTGTTTGTTTTGTCTCCACTTGACACATATCCCGGAGTGGAATAATACACAGCCGAGCCATTAGTATTACCGGTACATGTGTATTTAAATGCCGTTTTTCCGCGACTTTTACGATATGCCACAACATCCACCTCAAATTCCTCTTCACTATCGCTATAGATATACAACTGACCGTAACGAAGATTTGTAAGCGTACCCGAAGATACCGTCACTTCAGGATATACAGGATATAAGAAAGATTTCAGTTCGGTATCTTCAGCCGTGAAAGTTTGGTTAAGTGCAATAGGCATGTCGCCTTCATTTCCTGCCGATACACATATAATACTTTCCTTACCACACTCTTCCAAGAATTTACACATCACCTGCGTTCCATCGTGAGCGCCATAATTACTACCTAAAGAAAGGTTCACCACCGATGGTTTATTGCTGTCATAAGCATATTGCAAAGCATAATCCACACCCACGGCAATAGCGTAGTCGGAAAGTTCGCCGCAAGCCGCAGCTATATCCGATTCGTATGCTATACCGTAATACGGATTTGCCGCATCTACAACCTTGGCATCAAATTGATTGGTTCCGGTTGCCATTTCAAGATTGCCTTTATAACCTCCTGCCATGATACCGGTGGTGTGCGTACCGTGAAAAGTACCGTAATTATCGGTTGGGAATTCACTTATATCATCACCGGCTTCCCACACATAACCCGAAAGTTCCGATGCATCAGCGGCGTCTTCTTCATAAAACATATACAACAATTGACCGAAACGGTGTGTTCCGTCCTCTCTTTTGAAGTTAATGTGATTAGGTGCAAGACCTTGGTCAACAATACCGGTCACCACACCTTTTCCTGTATATGCCTGTGGAAGACCTTCGCCGGCATGAATTTTGTCTACACCAATAGCAGGACGTACCTTATCCATCTTAGTAAACACCTCACGGGAAAGTTGTAGTTTTTTAACACTTCTCAACGTAGAGAAACGTTCTACTTCATCTATCGGCATTGTCACAAGTGCAATACGACCGCGAGTACGGTTCACGGTTATACCTTCTGCTTCAAGTTGCTCGAATGTAGCACCTTCGGCAAGCTCTATCATTCCGTTAACATGAGTTGCAGCCGACTTGCGCACCTGCAATGATTTTGTACGGCTGTTATAAACCGGTACATTTTCCAACTTATGCTTACGCAATTGGCTACGACTTAACAAATCAAGTTTTGACTCTGCCGTAGCCGACATTGCAATTGCCACAGCCAATAAGCCTAAATAAAACTTTTTCATATTTCTGTATATTTTCAATGTTATTTCAAATTTTATCGACTAAAACACACTTTTTTACACAAAATTCTATCATTATGTAAAAGCAACTGTCAACATCCTTAAATTGCAGTATTCATTTATTATGCAAATCTTTTCTATATTTTTACAAATTCTATGAATACCAACTAATTAGCATTGGAATTATCGTGCAAATATACATAAATTATTACAAAATTTACATCTTAGCTTAAGAAAATCATATAAATACCCCTTTTTATTTACAATCTCACACATTTTCACTATCAATAGATTTTCGTTTGCAATATTAAAAAATGTGGATGCATCTTTCATCATGATGCACCCACATTACAGTTTATTATAAGCCCTATTGCTATAAGAGCATTATTTCACAGCCACTTTGGCAGATGTTTTCACACCGTTTTCATCGGTTGCCAACACTATATATATTCCGGCAGCCATATTTATCGTTTCTATGGTTGCTCCGGCTGATTCGGCAACTTTCAAACCGGAAACTGCGTAGACCTCGATTACGACAGCTCCTGTTGCCATGATTCTATTACCATCATAGCTGATTCTCGCCGTATTCTCAGCTACAGTCTCCGCACTTATACCGCTGCTTGCCATTTCAAAATACAAACAAGGATCGTTTGACGTCTCCTCACTCCAAGGATTATCCACATCTGTTCCATACTTGAATCCGCGCGCTTCAAAAAAAGCCTTATTCAAATCGGTTTCTTCCACATCGGCGCCTTCTGTTGAAGATGCATCAGCAGCAATTGTATTATCTACTATCGCTAACGACGAAATCACATGGTTATCGGCTAAAGCAACTTCTTTTATCGGAACCAATGTCGGATCCCATTGCATGGCAACTTTGTCTTCATCATAACGAGTGTAACCGACAATGCGATGTGCAGCACCTTCTCCGGCTGTTATGGTCTTCAACGCCACCACATTGCCCGAGATGACAGGAGTTACCACGGTATCTTCTCTGTTTATATTCCAATCCGGAGTTAAAGATCCGGCGATTCCACCTGTTTTAAAGTTATCATTCATGTCGGCTTTTGCTGCAGTAAGGTTTCCTTCTACATAGCACATGTGTATACCTCCGCGCTCAGCCGCTCCCACAATACCACCTATCGTATTTTGTCCTTCAATATCTACATCGGCGTGACAATTCACCACCTTGCAATCTGTTGAAGTTGAACCTACGATACCACCGATTTTCGTACCGGCAATAATACTGCCGTTCACAGCACATGCTTTCACCGTTGAGCCTGTAAGTGTATTACCTGCAATACCTCCCACACAATCCGTTTCAGTAGCATCAATTGAAAGATTATCTACCAAACATCCTGATATTTCGGTGTTCAGCATAGCACAAGCCACCACGCCTCCTACTACAGCCGATGATTTACCGCCGGTAATTACGGCATTTTTCACTTGAACATTACAAATTGTATCGCTTGCAGCCTCTGCTACCAAGAAGCCCATATATGAAACATTTTCACCTATTTCAACCTGTGGAGAATCCAAGATGATGTCTTTAATTATAGCTGCTTCGGTAGTTGCAAAAATTGCAGAATACACATCATTACCGTCAAGAATAAGATTGCTTATAGTGTTATTGCCACCATCAAACGAACCTGTGAAACCCGGGATTGCCTTCCACGCACCATAATCGGCAGCATCAAAGTCATTCACCACCTTATAATGAGCCGACGGATTACGTGCTATCATTGCCATATCCCCGGCAGTTGCGATATTATAAGGGTTATCCTTTGTACCATCTCCTCCTGCACTAAACATAGAGAATGGAAGGAATTTCAATTCAACGGTAATATTGTCGGTTGCCGAACTAAGATACGGTATAAACAATGTAGGAACCCCATCGCCTAAACCTAACAATGCACAAGTTCCTATATCGCCTTTCCCATCAGGTTCTTCCTTATATTGACCGACAATTGTTCCATCTTCTTTTACGATGCGAAGTTCATCTATCATATTTGTAGCCGATTCGCTTTCGCGCTGGTTGGCTATGAATACATATTCGCGCTGAGCATCGGTATCAAACAAATAAGGATTCAAGGCTTCACCCATTACCAATGGAGACCAACTTGCATTAAGAGAGCCGACATTGAATTTCACGATACGGTCTATTTTGCCCTCTTTAGTCACCCATGCCAAGCGTTGGAAAATATCAACACCGTTATCATCAGTTTCAGGAGAAGCCAAAGCTATTACATATTGGTAGGAATCACCCACAGGGTAACGGTCTATATTTGTTGATATTACATTACCTTCTACTTCAGCACCAAAAGCAACTACTGTTTCACAAGAAGGCACATCCACCATTGACAACGTTTGACCATCGGTTGACAAAAATGCCATTTGCTTTGATTGTCCATGTATGTCATACATATTCATCCAGTCGCTCACATCTTCGGCAATAGTCTTTACGACATTGCTTTCCATGTCATACACCTTAAATGCGATAGCCTCATCCTCGGTATTCACTTCAAAACCTGTGGTTGCAACCACCAACCGAAGTTCACCCGTTTCGTCCCAGAAATCATTAGCCAAATCTTCGCTTCCGTAAAGTCCCACACCATATTGTACAAGATATTGTGAAGTTGAAGTTACCGGAATTGACACCTTTCCCACTTCGTTAAAATTCTTGTCATAAATGGCGGCTATAAAATTATTGTTTTCGGTAGGAACCATATCCCAAGGCTCTTCATAAGAAACCGGGTCAAGGTATTCTTTTTCATATTGTGACACCACATAATAAAAATCACCACCTATCGTGAACACATTGAAGACGCCACCCACTTGATATTCAGCTAACTTTGACGGTACAGAAAAACTCTTTTTCAAAAAAGCTCCGTTGCTGCTCCATGTGGCTTTCGTATATACGTCATACTTCTGCACCGAGACTTCTTCCTCCACAGCAGTATAACTTAATACAGCTATAGGTTCATAACTATAACCGGTATATGTCTGAACAATTGACATAAAACCCTCATAGGTGAATTTCACTTCACCGGTAGCAAGGTCATAGATATATGTAATATTAGATGTGACACCGGGAGAATGAATAATGTGTACCGTAACCGGTAATTCATAAGAGGACTGTTCGCGATCAAACAACTTATTGGTAATCACATTACCGACAACAATTCCATTACAACTGCCTTCTGCAGGAACTGTGACGTTAATAGTACTTTGCACCTCACCTTTATTGTTATAAAGGGTTATTTCCGAACCGGAATAATAGTAGCCCGACACTTCAAAACTCTGTGTTGCGTACCATTGTGTTCCATCCGGTCCCTCAACAAAACTATAATCCTCAGCCGGGCCTATCGTCAACATACTTGACGCTGTTCTGCTTTGTTTCGGTTTCTTAAAAGTAGAACCCGACTTCCACGAATGATTTGCCGAAGTCAAAATAGTTGAAATCGGATTGTCTGATCTCACGATACGCAAATCAGATGCATCAGCTCTGCCTCCTGCACACACCAACAATGCTGCAAGAAACGCATTAATGTAAAAGTTCTTCATATATTTAAATTCTGTTAATATTTTCCCCATAAAAGCCGCCTTTTATCATTATATAAAAAGCAGTTCTTTTATATTGCAAAAATGGAGGGAATGCCCGACATTGACATTCCATCCATTTTTTAATTAATTTAAATCAGTCATATATTTGCCTGATTTGGCTTATTAGCCCAATAAGTTAAGACTTATAGAACCACTTTTGTAGTCTTGTTGCCTTGCTTCTTGATGAAGATACCCTTTTCAGGATTAGCAACCTTCACTCCTTGCAAGTTGTAGTATTCAACCTCTTCTTCATCTGCACCTACTGTCTCTATCGCAGACGCATCAAGAGTAAATTCATACTTGCTTGCAGCCTTGGTTGTGAATGCTTCAGCACGTGGAAGAGCAAAGCCTTTCAAATATTCACCTGAGTTACCGCAGATGTAGATATTACCGGCAAGATCCCATGCGATGTCATAGCAGTTTGTACCGATACCGTGAGTTACTACAGTATTTTCTACCAACTTAATAGTACCGTCAGCCTTGTACTTAATATCATAGATAGAGAATGTCTTCTTAGAAGAAGCGATAGCTATCTGCTTTCCGTCAGGAGAAATACGGATACCGCCACCACCGCGAACTGCACCACCGGCACCTTCGAAGTATAGTTGCTCTCCGTTAGCATCCACGTATATCAATGCAGGTATTGCATCAGTTGGAGCACCACGGTATTGACAATACCATACACCGTCTTGATCATCATATTCAACATTTGTACATTGAGGAGCAGTTGTATAACCTGAAAGAGCTTCAATCTTAGTAGGAGTTGGCAATACTTCTGCTTCACCTAATGCATATTCATCCACACGTGAACCGGCAGCGTTAAATGCAAACACCTGATTGTTAGCCGCAATTGTCATCATCTTCAAGTCTTCGCCAGAACCCTTAACATCAAAGCCAACATTACCGGCAGCAAGGAATCCGTCTGCTGTATTGTATTCGTAAGATGTAGCATCAAGTTCACCACCGGCAAGAAGAGATGTAAACTTATTGTTCTTCACAAGGTCTTCCTGACTTGGAGCATATAGGATATAATCACCGGCATTGTTACAACGAGTAACGAAGATACGTCCATCTTCTGCCACACGTACACGTGCAAGGTCGGCACCGTAAGAGATGAATGAGTAAGTCAAGTCACCCATAAATGCATATTTACCTGTAACTTCATTCTTAACACCTTCCATATCAGGAGTGAAGATATAAAGACCTGTATGATTTCCTTCAGAGTTATTATATGTGTAATAAGGAGATGGATCTTTAGCTTCTGCAGGATCCATACCTTCAGTTACATATACGTTACCGAACGCAGGGCTTTCCATGTTGTTATCAACATCTACACCGCGCGGATGATAGAAACGAAGTGAGCTAAACTCTTCCATTGCAGCCTTTTCTGCTCCTGCAACTTCGATTTCCCATGAATAAGCACCGTCAACAAGTTCAGCCACGCTGATTTCTACGGTTTGTGCGCCCTTAGTTGTTGCACCTTCTGCTGTTGCCACAACTTCACCTTCAGCATCAAC
Source organism: Muribaculaceae bacterium (assembly GCA_017473615.1). GTDB lineage: Bacteria > Bacteroidota > Bacteroidia > Bacteroidales > Muribaculaceae > RGIG4576. The sequence goes on from JAFUKL010000035.1 coordinate 26,316, forward strand.
CACCTTCACAGTTACAGCTGTTGCATCAGCATTCAATGAATAGTTCACTTTCAATGTATTGTCAGCAACCTCGCTGCTTAGAGCATAAGCGAATGGGTTAGCAGTACCCGCAGCAGGAGTTACTGTTACAGGTTCCGGAGCTACGATAGTAAATGCATACTTGCTTGCAGCCTTGGTTGTAAACGCTTCAGCACGCGGAAGAGCAAAACCTTTCAAATATTCACCTGAGTTACCGCAAACGTAGATATTTCCTGCAAGATCCCATGCGATATCATATACGTTAGTACCGATACCGTGAGTAATCTTAGTCTTTTCTGTCAGCTCAATGCTTCCATCTTCATTATAAACCAAGTCATAGATAGAGAATTGCTTAGGATTAGCTGAAGAACTTGCGATAGCGATTTGCTTTCCGTCAGGAGAAACGCGAACACCGCCACCACCGCGAGATACAGTTACATCTTTATACTTTTCTTCACCGTTAGCATCGATGTAAACAAGAGCAGGTTGAGAATTAGAAGGAGTACCGCGATATTGGCAATACCAGATACCGCCGCGATCATCATACTCAACGTTGGTAGTTGCAGGAGCGATAGTGTATTTGCCAGTAAGAGCTGCTACATTGGTTGGAACAGGAAGTGAATCTGCAGTACCAAGAGCATATTCATCAGTACTTCCGCCTGAGTACACATAGCTCCACTGATTTGCGTTACTTGAAAGGGCAAGAAGTTTCAAGTCTTCGCCTGAACCCTTCACGTCAAAACCAAGGTTTGCCGCTCCGATAAAGTTTCCTTCAGCATCTGTATACTTAAGTGTTGAAACGTCAAAAGTGTGTCCCTCAAACAATGAGGTGAACTTATTATTAGTAGTAAGATCTTCAAAAGAAGGAGCATACATGATAAAGTTTCCTTGGTCGCTCATACGAGTAACGAAGATACGTCCGTCTTCCGCTACACGCACGCGAGCCAAATCGGCAGCATTCTGAGTACTTAGAACCTTATAGTTCAACTCCCATCCGCCATTGAATCCATACTTGCCTGTTGCAGCATTCACTACAGGCTCCATACCTGCTGTAAATGCATACAATCCAAGACCACCGCTTGTGGTAGTATTGCTATGGTACGTTTCAGAACTTGAAGTCATACCTTCGGTTACATATACGTTACCGAACGCTGGGCTTTCCATGTTGTTGTCAACATCGACACCGCGCGGATGATAGAACCTATAAGATGCAAATTCCTCAATTGTAGCCTTTTCTGCACCGGCAACTACCACTTCCCAAGTGAAAGAACCTTCCAAGTCTTCAACATTAATATCTACGGTTTGTGAGCCCTTAGTTGTTGTGCCTTCAGCAGTTGCAGCCACATTACCGTCTGCATCCAATACATTAACGGTAACAGCTGTTGCATCTGTATTCAATGAATAATTAACTTTCAACACACCTTCAGTCAATTCGCTGCTTAGAGCGTAAGCGAATGGATTAGCAGTACCTTCTGCTGTAGGAGTAACAGTTTCAGCAGGAGCAACGATGCGTACCTTGGTAGCAGCATTCACTGTAAATGAATAGTTACCTTCTTCATCGGCAGTCACAGCCTTATTGTCAACCAGAACCACTGCAGTCACACCTTCTGTCAATGTGAAGCTTACGCTTGTTCCTTCAAGTACGTTCACTCCGTTAGCCCAATCAGCATAACCTTTTCCTCCAACCGTTACCGAATCTACAGAATTTTCAAAACCTTCAGCCAATGCAAATGTTACTGCTAATTCTTCAGGTCTTGCATTCATAAACACCTTGATATAATCGCCATTGGCAAGTGTCCATTCTGAATTTGAGTAATTGGTTACATATAAACCATTCAAATAAATAGCGGCAGGATTACCATAATTGGTAGTCATCACATTCAAACGATGAGCCTCTTCACCATTATTGAAACCAATCTTATTCTCACCCTTTACAAGATAAACTTTATCGCGAGTAGTAGCATTCATCATGTAACTGTAAGAATAGCATTCGTCATCGATATAAACGATAGCCTTGTTATCATAAACAATTTCCTCAGCAAAAATATCAATCACAGTACTATCGCTTGCGATATTAATAGTAGTACCATAGCTGTTATCATAACCGTATTCTGAGTATTCAGTACCGTTTACCAAGATTGAAGTAATCTTACAACCGGCTGCTTTAGTTACTTTTACAGAAGCAGCATTTTCGCTTACTTCAAGTTTATTTTCACCGGCTACAAGATTAAGAACATTGTAGTTTCCATCTTCTACCTTTACATATTCAGGATGTTCGATATTGATAGTAACAGCATAAGTACCATATTTGTGACCGCCCACTACAATATTTGCAGCTTCTAATACAGTGAATGAATAATAAGATGAAGAACCATACCAATCAGACGGTGTTTCGCCATTGATTGTGAATGAGTCGATAGCGTAGTTTGTTGCATCTAAATTAAGTTCGACAGTCTTACCCAATTTAACCATGATATTGCCATCAGCATCCGGAGTAACTTCTGCACCATCTACATATACAGCAGTAACAATACCATTAGCCTCTTCACTCGCATAAGCGATATTTACAGCTACTTCCACATCGGGGAATTCTGTTTTAATATCAACAACACTGCCATCTACCACATTCAAATACCATTGACCATAATTTTCAGTTACAGTTACACTATCAACAGTAACCTTGTAGAAAGTCTTTCCGTAAGGTGCCGACAAAGTAAATGGTGATTCCATATCAGGAATAAACTTCACTTCGTTTTCTCCATTAACAAGAGTAAAACTTTCGTTGGTCTGGTTAGCTTGAAGACCTCCAATGTTCTCGACATTATCTACAGTAATCTTGCAAGATGCTGTACGAGCCTCATTGATGTCAATTGATGTTACAACATACTTAGAAGCATAATCAGCTTCAGTAGGATACTCATAAAGATAACAACTACCGGAAAAATCTTTTGGAGTTCCGTAACCATCTGTAACAGATTTCAACAACGCACCTTGAGCCGGAATAATATAAACATAGTTTGTAGTATTCATATTCAGCTCGAAAGTGTTATCACCGGCTACAAGGGTCTTTGTTTCCCAATTAACTTGAACTTCCACACGATTCGGGTCGTCCACATTAATTGTGACCGTTGCAGCTTTCGCCGTAAATGACATCACCAATGCCATAACAGCCATCATTAAAAATGAGTGAAATTTTTTCATAAAATATTTAATTAATGAATAACTTACTATTTATTATGCAAAACTTTTCTATAATTTTACAATTCCTATGAGAACCAATTGTTTAACCCCAAAATTAACGTGCAAATATACATTAAATTTATTACAAATAAACAACTTTTCATAAGAAAAAATAACATTTACCGCAATTTAATCTATGAATTGCCATTTTTCAAGGACAAAAAGTTTAAAACACACCAAAACACAAAAAGATAACATATTAGCAATATTCCAATCACTAAATAATAATAAAAATGTGTGCAAAACGCTTGCAAAATGCAAACATTTTGCATACATTTGCCATTATAAAAAATAAAAAACATGGCACAATCAGCATTTACAATCCGCTTGGATTCAGATTTAAAACTTTCTTTTGAGAAACTTTGTTCCGAATTCGGAATGAGTTCCAACACCGCATTTAATATATTTGTACGTGCTGTCATTAGGAATAGAAGCATTCCTTTTGCAATAGAAAGCACCCCGAGAGAAACTTCATTAGAATCAGGGAAGAAAGCTTTTTTGCAAATGCGCGAAATCATTGCACAAAACGGGGTATCAATGTCTTTACAAGAAATAAACAAAGAAATCGGAGAAACAAGAAAATCCATGCACAAATGAAAAGGTTTTATGCGGTAATAGATACCAATGTTATCGTTTCAGCTTTAATTTCTTCACATAGCAATGCAGCAACAGTATTAATGCTAAAATATGTATTTGACGGAAATGTCATTCCTTTGTTTAATGAAGAAATCTTAGAAGAATACAAAGAAGTACTTAAACGAAAAAAATTCAAATTGCCAGATTATTTGATAAATACGGTTATAGAAACCATAAAATCAAATGGTATATTTTTGGGACGCACTAAAACAACAGAAGCCATACCGGACGATAAAGATATCGTATTTTATGAAGTAAAATTATCTAAAGAAGATTCATTCCTTATAACAGGAAATATTAAACATTTCCCTAAAACACCGTTTGTGGTCACCCCATCTGAAATGCTTAATATTATAAACGAATCCAACAATTTTCACGATTAATATTTTGAGTAAATTTCATAAAACAATTGTGTTTTAAAAGTTTTTTAGTACTTTTGGTTCATCTATTATATAGCGACATGAAAAAAGTATTTTTTATTATTATGATTGCCGCAGCTTTCTTGGCAACGGCACAACAAAAGAAATATCAGGTATATGGTGCAGCTTTCTATAATCTGGAAAACCTGTTTGACACCATTAATAATAACGGCAAATATGATCTTGAATTCTCCCCGTTAGGAGCAAGACAATGGAACGGCGAAAAATATTGGTCTAAAATAGCCAATATGGCTAAAGCCATAAGCCATTTCACCACACAATCCACACCTAAAGGACCTGCCGTGATAGGCGTGAGTGAAATAGAAAATATCACAGTTCTTCAAGACCTTGTAAAGCACCCGTTGCTAAAAGAATGGAAATTGCAGATAGTTCACCACGACAGTCCCGACCGCCGAGGCGTGGATGTGGCAATGCTTTATAATCCGCGTTTCTTCAGAGTTTTGAATGTTACCAACGCCACCGTACACGTGGAAGGTTACGACCGGTTTCGCACACGCGACCAGATGTGTGTAACCGGACTGATGGGAGGTGATAAAGTGAGTGTTATCGTAAACCACTGGCCTTCACGCAGTGGAGGCGAAGAAGGCTCAAGACCTTTGCGTGCTGCAGCCGCAAAACGTGTAAAACTCACTGTTGACTCTCTGCTTAATGACGACCCGAATCAAGGTATCATCATAATGGGCGACTTAAACGATGACCCACACAACGAAAGCGTAGCTAAAGTGCTTGGAGCAAAAAAGAACAAGAAAGACGTTGGCAAAGGCGAACTTTACAACCCTTGTTGGAGTATGCTTGACAAAGGTATCGGTTCATTGGCTTATTACGGCAGTTGGAATTTCTTCGACCAAATCATTGTTTCCGACTATTTCTTAGGCGACAAAGACAGCGGCAGATTATCATTTATGAAGATGAGTGTACTTAATTTTGATTTTCTCATCAACCCCAAAGGACAATACAAAGGTTATCCGCTACGCACCTACTCCGGTGGTGCATTCCTCAACGGATTCAGCGATCACTTCCCCACTGAAGTGTATTTGGTAAAAAGAGTTCAGTAGCAGCCGGTCTTTTCCAAACTTGTCACACTAAAGCGCAAAGCGATGCCGCAAGCATGGATCCGCATGCTATGAGTTTGACTCCCGTTCCCACAAAAAAAGACAGGAACGAGCCTAATGCTGCATGCGTGGCAGAAGCTGTATCCTTTTTCGCAAATACGATTTCACCCAATAATGCCCCCAGAAAAGGACCGAGCAACGGACCCACAGGCCAAGGCAGAAACATACCCACGACAAGACCAAGCATCGCACACCAACTCCCTGCCTTGCTCCCTCCGAAACGGCGTGTCATCCACGGTGTAAGGAAGAAATCTATTACCGTTACGATGATGACCACTGCAGCCCACACCACAAATTCAGTAACACTGAGCCTGACAAAACCGCTCCAATGAGCCAGCAGCATTGCCACATAGCACAAGGGAGGTCCCGGAAGAACGGGTACAATGCAACCCGCAAAGCCCAGCAGACAACAGATTATGGCAAGAACCAATATAACGACATCCATAGGCACATCATTTATTAAGTTCTTCAATAATCCATTTCCACATGGCAGCAACCTGTTCAGGATAAAGCCAATGACCTGTATTTTCGCCTATAGACAGAATTTTGGGAGCAGTTATTGCATTATATGTGGCATAAGTGGTTGTAGGCGCACATACAATATCATTGAAACCGAAAGCATAGTACACCGGAGCTTTTAATCCTCGTGCAAAATTGGAAGTATCAAAATACCTCATGGTCTCAATTTTCTCTTTAGTGCGATTACTTTTGTTCTTAAAAATGTGCGGCCATCCGCCGGCACGACCGTTAATATACCCCTCATGGTCACATAAGGCAGGGAAATAAACAGCAGAAGCAAGGATGCGACTGTCAAGACATGAGACTGCAACCGACAACGCACCTCCCTGACTACCACCGAGAGTTCCGACTTTACCATTGCACTGCGGCAATGATTGTAGGAAATCAATACCCTTCACACAACCAAGGTATACACGTCGGTAGAAATAAGTATATTTATTTTCGGCACCGGTAATATAATAATCAGATAAAACGCCATTTGACAAATCACCATATATACTGCCTTCAAGATTTACAGGTATACCGTGTATTCCCAGTTCCAAGACTATCACGCCCTGAGATGCATGAAAGACATCGCCACTCTTAGGAGACACATTTGCTCCCGGCAAACGAAGAATTGCAGGATATTTACCCTCAGCTTTCGGCATGGTGAGAATACCATACATTCTTGAACCGCCTATATTACCGTATGACACATGATATACATTAACATCATCAGTACAGCGGTCGGCAAGTAATTCCATTCTCGGATTCAACTCCACTTTTTTTACCTGTTCAACCCCTTTGCGCCAAAATTCATCAAAATCCTCGGGAAGAGGCGTAACAGGTTGCAATTTATCCACATCAAAGCCCACAGTGGACATCGATGTATATTTTTTACCTTCATGCTCTACCGATGCTTTCACCCTCAAGAATCCGGGAGTTTTCATCGTACCCACCTTTATCGCAGTCTCATTGCCTTTCAGCGTAACTGTTTTCTTTTCATGCGCAGGCATGAGGTCTTTACTTATCTCATAATCGACAACAGCACCATTCAGTGCCATTCCGCAATCAAGCGCAATCAACTTCATTTTAGCCTGTTCACCGGCACGGTAAAGCGCATCGGCATGGTCGGGAACAAGAATCAACTGCACCTTGGATACACCCGGCTGAGCCATCAGCAACACTGCCGTTAAGACAGCCGACATAGTTAACATTACACGTTTCATATATTTTTCATAAATTAGTTTCCATCACAAAGATAACTAAAGGCTGACGAAAAAATCAAAATTCACCAAAAAAATCCACACGCCAAACAAGAAACAGAGCGGAAGAAGCCTCAGCCTCATCCGCTCCACAATCCGTATTATTTTTTGTTTATCACTTCTTGCCGTCCTTATAATGGATAGGAACTTCACGGTTTATACTTTGCTCCAATGATATAAGCGTTTCAGTAGACATAACACCTTCTATATGCTGTATCTTATCATTAAGCAATTCCATCAAATGCTGGTTATCTCGGGCATAAAGCTTTATAAGTACAGTATATGGACCTGTAGTGAAATGACATTCCACCACTTCAGGAATCTGTTCAAGAGCTGCCACAGCTTGACGGTACATTGAGCCTTTCTCCAAGCTCACACCCACGTATGTACATGTGGAATAACCCAATATCTTGGGATTAACATGATAACCGGAACCTGTTATCACTTCCATATCAATCATTCGCTGAATGCGTTGATGTATTGCTGCACGAGAAACACCGCATTCCAGTGCAACGTCCTTTGATGGAATGCGTGCGTTTTTCATTATTATCTCTAAGATTTTTCTATCAAGATTATCAATTCTTTCCATGAGTATATAGTTGTTGTAAGATTTATTGCAAATATATGAGAATTATTTTTAATTTCTATCAAGAATTTGTCATTTTGTGATTTTTTTACGCAATTTCGCAATTATCACAGTTTCTGCAGCTCCCACACGCAAGCAAATCATGCCTTCATATTATCATAATGCCAAAACAGACAAAAAAAGCGGCATGCCCTAAACAGCACACCGCTTATCCGTTTTAACGTTATTATATACTTATTTTTTATTTTCTTCAAGACCTATAGTCTCTACATCGAAGATAAGCATTTCATTTGGTTCGATAGGACCACTGCCATCCAAGCCATAAGCAAGTTCGCCGGGAATATAAAGAACATAAACAGCACCCGGACTCATCAATTGGAACATTTCGCCCATACCCTTGATAACGCCCATAGCCGACATAGGAACAGCTTTATCTTTGCTGCTGTCAAATTCTTTACCATCCAAATGACGTCCTGCATATTTCACCATAATACGGTCAGTCTTAGCAAAAGTCTTGCCGTTACCTTCCTTAATTACCTTATAGTAAACGCCACCTTCCGACTTCTTTACTTCCGGATTATTGGCAAGTGAATCTGCGGTGAAACGTTCCTCATTCTTCTTATTAGCGATAGCACGAGGATCTTTAGCCTTAGATTTCTGAGACAATTCTCTCATCAATCGCATTACTTCCATTTGGTAAGTTGACGGATTCTTTGCAGAATCACTCATGAAAGCCTTCTTGAAAGCATTAAACCATTTAGATGCACTCAATTCCACCTGCTCACGTTCCTTGATTTGGCTAAGCATACCTTTCACTTGAGAACCCATCTGCACACCCTGCATGTAGCTTGACTTGGATTCATCCATTTTCAACACCATCTGAAGACCTGCCAAAAATTCTCTCTTATCGAAAGTAGAATCGTTCATGCTCTTCATTTCGCCAGCCACACCATAACCGTACATTTCACCAAGTAAAACATTAAGGGTATCCACTTGAGGATCTTCCTCAACCTTACAGTTGTTTCCGTTGCAACTTGCCAATGAGCCAAGTCCCATAACGATTGCTGCCGTTAAAAATAACTTTTTCATAATCAATTAATTGTTTTATTCTTTATTTTATTACTTCATAATTTCAATAAGTTGCACATCGAAAATCAACGCCGTATCAGGACCGATTAGAGGACCTGCTCCATTAGCCCCGTAAGCAAGTTCCGACGGGATGAACAATCTCCATTCCGCTCCGGGTTTCATCATCTGCAAAGCCTCTACCCATCCGGGAATAACCTGATTCACGCCAAACACCGCAGGTTCGCCACGTTGAACAGAACTATCAAACACTTTTCCATCAATCAGGCATCCGGTATAATGTACTTTCACTGTATCGGAAGCCTTAGGCGATTCACCTTCACCCTCCTTAATAATTTGGTATTGTAAACCCGATTTTGTTACTTTTACCTCCGGACGCTTAGCATTTTCCGCAAGATAGGTTTCACAAGCCTTTTTATTGGCAAGACGGGTATCCTCTTCCAATTGTGTAAAATAGTCATTTACTATCTGCTTTGCCTCATCATAAGTCATCAGCATTTCAGCTCCGCCGTAAACAGCCTTTAATGCCGCAGCGAAATCATCGGTATTCAATGCCCTTACTCCGGAACGTTGAAAGTTGTTTCCCATGCTCAAGCCTAACGCATAACTCAATTTATCCATTTCCATGTTTTGCTTTCAATATATTATTTAAATTTATCCTTTTTGACAATCAAGTTACAAAGTTAGATTTAATTAATTTCTTGATAACTATATTTTGAATAAAAAATATTAAATTTGTCAATAAAGTTGATTTTTCTCAGGCAAATCTTCTTAAAGCCAAACAAATCAACCCATAAAACAGTTTTGTCAAGTAACAATCATTTAACAATGAAAAAATTAGTAATCTCATCAGGTGCAGGAATAAGTGCCGAAAGCGGAGTAAGCACTTTCAGGGACGCAGGCGGACTTTGGGAGAATTATCCGGTAATGAAAGTGGCAAGCGCCGACGGATTCCGCGAAAATCCGGAATTGGTACACGAATTCTACAACAAGCGGCGTGAGCAGCTGCTCACAGTCCAACCCAATAACGCCCATCTGATACTCAAGGACTTGGAGAAAGATTTCGATGTGCAGATAATAACTCAAAACGTGGACAATCTGCACGAAAGAGCCGGCTCATCAAAGGTTCTGCATCTACATGGCGAACTGATGAAAATTCGCTCCATGAAACACCCCGAAAGAATTTACGAACTCAAAGAGACAAACCTACACACATCAATCGACACACGAGATGAATACGGCGACCCGGTACGCCCTCATATCGTATTTTTCCAAGAAGATGTTCCGAATTTCCAACCTGCCGTAGAGATGGTTCAAGAAGCCGACATTTTTGTGGTAATAGGCACTTCACTGGTGGTTTATCCTGCTGCAAGCCTGCTGTATTATGTGCGTAAAGGAACTCCCATATACTACATAGACCCCAACCCTGCGCAAGTTCCAAGCGACCGCAATATAACGGTAATTCCCAAGAAAGCGACCGAGGGTGTGACTGAACTTGCAAAAATTCTCAGGAACTCCCTATAAAGTTTGAAAAGCAGATAAAGCAATCAACTACATAACAAAGCTTTATCTGCTTTTTTTGTGATAAACAGAATCCTTTTTTTCTCTTTATTCTTTTGTTTACATTTGCAAACAAAAATCATCTTTCCGGGGGTTGTTAATAACTTTTTTATAATAATGTGTAAAAAAGTGAGTTTTGATTTGTAAATTTCAAGGAATAATATTTAACTTTACAATCTGAATCGTAAGTGCCGAATCGGCACTGTAACAATCAGAGTATTATAGGCAAAAAACGCAGGTATTTATAGTTGTAAACCGACAAAAAAAATGAGTGAAACTGTTTATCACATTCCGGCTCTTTTGAACGAATGCATCGAGGGACTTGACATTAAGCCCGACGGCACTTACGTGGATGTAACATTCGGCGGCGGCGGACATTCCCGCGCCATCATGAATCTTTTAGGAGAAAAGGGACACCTGTACGGTTTCGACCAAGACCAAGACGCAATAGCCAATGCCATAGACGACCCGCGGTTCACATTCGTCTACAGTAATTTTGCTTTCATTTCCAACTTCATGAGATACCACGGCGTAAAACAAGCCGATGGCATCTTAGCCGACTTAGGTGTATCGTTTCACCACTTCGACGAGAGCAGCAGAGGTTTTTCTTTCCGCTTCGATGGCACACTCGACATGAGAATGAACCAAAAAGGAGAAAAAGACGCACGATGGATTATCGCCAATTACAGCGAAGAACAGCTTGCTCAAATACTATACCTCTACGGTGAGCTGAAAACTTCGCGAAAAATAGCTACGGCAATAGTCAAAGCACGCGATAAAAAGACAATAAACACCACAGGCGAACTGCTTGAAATCATAAAGCCATTCATAAAGCCTGCACAAGAAAAAAAAGAACTGGCTCAAGTATTCCAAGCTCTAAGAATCGAAGTCAATAACGAAATAAACGTGCTAAAGTCGCTTTTGGAACAATCGGTCAAAGTTTTGAAACCGGGAGGCAGACTGGTGATACTTACATATCATTCACTTGAAGACCGGCTTGTCAAGAACTTTTTCAAAAGCGGGAATATCGAGGGCAAAGTGGAAAAAGATTTCTTCGGAAGAATAAACACGCCTTTCCGTCTCGTCAACAACAAAGTGATTACGGCATCCGATGAAGAAGTGGAATATAACCCGCGGTCGAGAAGTGCTAAATTAAGAATAGCCGAGAAAATATAACCCACCCCCCAAAAAAAGAATTACGACATGGCAACAAAAAAAGAAAAAGACAACATTATAAAGCAAATCAAGCAAGGACGAATAGTGTCTTCTGATTTTTTCTTGAAACATTGGGTTACGATTTCTTTGGTTCTCGTCATCTCATTCGTGTATATTTCAGCCAAATACACATGTCAACTGCGAAAAGAAAAAATCATTTCACTGAAAAACGAACTGAATAATGCAAAAACCGATTGCGTACGCTACAGTGCAGAATTCAAGTCACAAATCAGAGAGGCCAAAATGAAATCGCTTGTAGACTCTATGAAACTCAATTTAGAAACAGCAGAACAACCACCTTTTAAACTCGCCGGAAAATGAAAAAGAAACAAAAAAACAAGAGCTATATACTGAGCCGTTACAATTTCATAACGTTTTTACTCATTCTTGTTGCCATAGGTATTGTTTACACTATGGCAGACACCACTATCGTCAAATCAACCAAATGGAACGAAAAGGCATCAAAAATACTGATGAAAACGAGCAAAATAGAGCCTGAACGTGGCAAGCTGCTCGCTGATGACGGTTCTATCCTTGCCGCCAATCTGCAATATTACAAAGCAATAATCGACTGGGGAGCAGAAGGTATAACCGATACAAGGCTGGCTAAACACATCGATGAACTTTGCGACAGTCTTTCCGCTTTCAGTAAAGAGAGAGGTACAGTCAAAACTGCATCGGAGTGGAAGAAAGAACTTATGGCAAAATATTACGGATTTGACAAGCGTACAATTGCACGCAAAATCAAATATGCCAACAGCAAAAGAGACACCTCAAAATTCAGAGATCGTTCACACGTGCTTTTCACAGGTCTCACCTATACAGAATACATGAGATTAAAGAGCTTTCCTTACTTGAAAGATCGTAAAAACAGAACAGGCTTTACCTACGACACCTATACTCGTCGCCGCAAACCCTACGGTACAATGGCAGAACGCAGTATAGGAGAAGTGGGAGAAAGCCGCAATTCCAAGAGCCGAAGAGGTGTGAGCGGATTGGAATGTGCGCTTGACTCTTTCCTTTACGGTATACCCGGCGAAACCAAGAAAGAACAGCTCACCGGAAGAATCGTAAACTGGGAGAAAACCCCGGCAAAGAAAGGATATGACATTGTAACCACCATAAATGTCAACATACAAGACATTCTTGAAGACGAATTATACAAAATGTGCCAAGAAAGCGGCGCAGAATGGGGTACTGCCATTCTCATGGAAGTAAAAACCGGGAAAATAAAGGCAATCACCAACCTTGAATGGGACGAAGAAGAACGAGATTACACCGAAGGCAGAATACATGCCACATTAGGCTATGAACCCGGATCGGTCATGAAACCCATATCCATGATGATTGCGCTTGAAGACGGCATTGTAAACGATATAAACAAAGTCATTGCCACAGGCTACTCTTATGCTTATGCCGGAGGTCGTCCCATTACCGACTCACACGGTTACCCTTCAATGCCCATAAGAAAAGTAATCGGGGCATCTTCAAATATCGGCATGGCAAAAATAATACTCAGTAAATATGAAAAAGAACCCGGCAAATTTTATTCACGGCTTAAAGAAATGGGATTCTTCGAGCCGTTGAAAACAGGCATAGCATACGAACGCATACCGCAAATCGACAGTCTCGGTAATAAGAACTGGGATCGAATATCACTGTCACGCATGTCATACGGATATGCCACCAAGATTCCGCCAATATGCACACTCGCCATGTACAATGCAATCGCCAATGACGGCAAATACATCCGCCCTCGATTGGTGGACAAATTCCTTTACAACGGTGAAGTTGACTCGGTAGTACCCGAAACGTATATCAGAGAGCAGGTGTGCTCACCCGAGAATGCCGAAAAACTACGCATTATGCTGCACGATGTAGTATGGGAAGAAGGCGGCACTGCAAAGATTCTACAAAACGAATTTGTCGAAATAGCAGGAAAAACGGGAACATGTTATGTAACCGAACGAGACCGCAGCACAGGTAAAGTATTTTATTCCAACAAGAAACGTCTCGCTTTCTGCGGATTTTTCCCATACGAAAGCCCTCAATACACATGTATGGTACTTATCAACGGAGCCAACAGAGGAGCTGCACGCAGTAGCGGAATGGTTCTGAAGAATACTGCCTTGAGAATGTATTCAAGAGGAATGTTAGGAAACAGTTCCGACTTTACGACCGACAACGAAAAAGCTGTTGCCACCACAACATTCTACGCAAGTAACAAAAAGAGTTCAAACAAACGACTTTCAAATCTCGGCGTAAAGTCAAGCAACAGTTTCGTTACTCCGGCAAATCCGGGCAATGGATTAGTACCCAATGTAATAGGTCTTTCCGCAAAAGAAGCCATATCCATACTTGAGAACAGCGGATTGTCAACCAGCATAAGCGGTTCAGGTTATGTAGTGGCACAAAGCCTGAAAGCCGGCAGTGAATACAATCAAGGACAAAAAATCAATCTCAAACTGAGACTATAATTATGAAAAAGGATCTGACAGGACTTTTAATTACAACACCGGTAATAAAGACCGTAGGGTCAACCGATAAAGTCATAACCGATGTAATCTGCGACTCGCGCAAAGCCGCAGAAGGGGCTTTGTTTGTAGCCGTCAACGGAGTTAATATAGACGCACACGCCTTTATTCCCGAAGTGATAGAAAAAGGAGCAAGCGTTGTTGTATGCGAAGTTCTGCCCGAAGAGATACGCCCTGAGATATGTTATATTCTCGTTAAAAACAGTTCTGAAGCGTTGGCTGATATAGCTGCATGGTGGTATAATTTCCCTTCGTCTCACTTGAAACTTGTGGGTGTCACCGGAACCAACGGAAAAACCACAACCGCCACACTGCTTTACGAACTCGCTCAATTACTCAGACATAAAGCAGGGCTGTTATCCACGGTATGTAACATCATCGACAAGCGGATAGTTCCCGCTGTTCAGACCACCCCCGACTCGTTATCTCTAAACAAACTGCTAAACGAGATGGTGGAAGCTGGATGTGAATACGCATTTATGGAGGTAAGTTCACATTCTTGCAGCCAGCACCGTATAGACGGACTTTCTTTCAATGGCGCAGTGTTCACCAATCTCACACGCGACCATCTTGACTATCACAAGACTGTAAAGAATTACATGAACGCCAAAAAAATGTTCTTTGACATGCTCCCCGAAGATGCGTTTGCACTTGTAAACGCCGATGACAAAAACGGTGCATACATGCTCCAGAACACAAAAGCCGCAAAATACACCTATTCTTTACAAAACATAGCCGACTATAAATGTAAAATCATAGAAAGCCGGCTCAACGGCACTTCACTCAATATAAACGGAAACGATATAGAAGTGATGTTTACCGGAAAATTCAACGCTTACAACCTGCTTGCCGTATACGGCTCGGCTGTGCAACTCGGATTCAGTCCAAGAGACATTCTCATTGCCATGACACAACTTGTACCCGTTGCCGGGCGTTTCCAGACACTTGTCTCACCTCGCGGATATACTGCTATAGTCGATTACGCTCACACTCCCGATGCACTTGCAAACGTTCTTAATTCCATAAAAGAAGTCATCGGAAACAAAGGTAAAATCATCACCGTAGTGGGTGCCGGAGGAAACCGTGACAAGGGCAAACGTCCTTTAATGGCTCAAGAAGCAGCCACACGCAGCGACCGGGTGATACTCACCTCCGATAATCCGCGAAACGAGAATCCTGAGGATATACTCAAGGATATGGAAACCGGACTTGACGGCGATATGCGTATGAAGGCTCTCAAAATAACCGATCGCAAAGAGGCTATACGCACAGCGACTTTCTTGGCTCAACCGGGAGATGTCGTGCTTGTTGCAGGGAAAGGGCATGAGGATTATCAAGAAATCAACGGCGTTAAACACCATTTTGACGACAAAGAAGTATTAATAGAAATTTTCAACAACGAAATATAAACTGCCATGTTTTACTATATAGCTAAACTACTATCCGAATACGATTTCCCCGGTGCAAGGCTGATGGATTACATCTCATTCCGTTCGGGAATGGCTCTTATTCTGTCACTATTCATCTCAATGGTGATAGGCAAGCGGATTATTGAGAAATTACAACTCATGCAAGTAGGTGAAATAATACGCGACCTCGGCTTGGAAGGTCAAATGAGCAAAAAAGGCACACCCACTATGGGAGGTATCATCATAATCATCTCCATTCTGATTCCATGCCTGTTATTAGGTAAATTAGAGAACATCTATATGATTCTCATGATAATATCAACGCTATGGCTCGGACTGCTTGGCTTTGCCGACGATTACATCAAAGTGGCTCATCACGATAAAGACGGGCTGAAAGGCAAATTTAAGGTCATAGGACAGGTGGGTCTCGGCATTATAGTAGGGCTTACAATGTACCTAAGCCCCGACATTGTAATGCGTGAGAACGTAGAAACAATCAATCAAACGAACAACGAAACTGTAGTAGAATACAAGACTGAGGACATCAAGGCCACACAGACCACTATCCCATTTGTAAAAAACAACAACTTCGACTATTCCTATCTGACAAAATGGATGGGAAAGCATGCGCAAACCGGAGGATGGATTGTATTCATATTGGTAACTATTTTCATCATCACCGCAGTAAGTAACGGAGCAACCCTGACCGACGGTGTCGATGGACTTGCTACCGGAGTTTCGGCTATAATAGGCACATCACTTGCCATAATGTGCTACTTAGGCGGCAACGTGATATATTCGTCATATCTGAATATCATGTATATACCCGGCAGCGAAGAATTAGTGGTATATGCTGCGGCTTTCATTGGTGCAACGATAGGTTTCCTATGGTATAATTCCTATCCTGCACAAGTATTCATGGGAGATACCGGCAGTCTCACTCTCGGTGGTATTATTGCAGTATTCGCCATACTCATCCGCAAAGAATTGCTCATTCCCATCCTATGCGGTATCTTCGTAGTAGAGAATCTTTCAGTGGTGCTTCAAGTAGCATATTTCAAACGCACCAAGAAAAAATACGGTGAAGGACGGCGCATTTTCAAAATGACACCTCTTCACCACCATTTTCAAACTCAGGGAACCGTAGAAAGCCACGTGCTTTTCAAGAAACCGTTCAACGCCATCCCTGAGTCAAAAATTGTAATGCGGTTCTTTATAATCGCTATATTCCTCGCAGTATTAACATTTGTAACCCTGAAAATACGATAATGGAAAAGAAACGTATCGTAGTGCTTGGAGCCGGAGAAAGCGGCACCGGCGCAGCAATATTAGCAAAAGTAAAAGGCTTTGACGTATGGTTAAGCGATATGAGCAACATCGCCCCAAAATACAAAGAAAAATTAGAGCAGTTCCATGTAGACTGGGAAGAGCTACAGCATTCTGAAGACAAGATACTTATGGCTGACGAAGTTATAAAAAGTCCCGGTATCCCCGACAACGCTCCGATAATGCAGAAAATCATAGGTAAGAATATACCCGTCATATCCGAAATTGAATTTGCGGGACGGTTCACCGATGCCAAAATGGTGTGTATAACGGGTAGCAACGGTAAAACCACCACCACACTGCTCACATACCATATTCTTCAAGAAGCAGGGCTTAATGTGGGTCTTGCTGGCAATGTCGGAAAAAGCCTTGCCTATCAGGTGGCAACAGAACAGCACGACGTTTACGTTATAGAATTGAGCAGTTTCCAACTCGACAACATGTATGAGTTCAAAGCTAATATCGCCGTGCTGATGAATATAACTCCCGACCATCTCGATCGCTACGATTATAAAATGGAGAACTACGTAGCGGCAAAGTTCAGGATACTTCGTAATCAGACCGAAGAAGACTCTTTCATATTCTGGCAGGATGACCCGGTAATAGCGGCTCAACTCAAGAACCTGAAAATAGAAGCTCGCATGTATCCGTTCTCTGAACAGCACAGCAACGAGACCAAAGCATACATTGAAAACGGAGAACTTGTAATAGACACCTCCACCGAGCATATAGGAGTTCCGCGCGAAGAACTCGCATTGAAAGGACTACACAATTTATATAACTCAATGGCAGCCGGATTGTCAGCGTCAATCCTTGATATTAAAAAAGATGTTATACGCAAGGCTTTGGAAGACTTTGAAGCTGTAGAACACCGCTTGGAATATGTAGCCACAATCAACGGTGTAAAATATATAAACGACTCCAAGGCAACAAACGTAAACTCTTGCTGGTATGCGCTTGAAAGTATGCAATCCCCCACGATTCTCATACTCGGTGGAAAAGATAAAGGCAACGACTATTCCGAAATAGAAAACTTTGTGAAAGATAAAGTGAAAGCCATAGTGTGCATGGGCGTGGACAACTCAAAGCTACACAAATTCTTTGACAACAAAGTACCCATAATCACCGATGCCGGCAGCATGCAAGAAGCAGTGGAAAAATGTCGTGAATTATCAGTTCCGGGCGATGTGGTTCTTCTGTCACCATGTTGCGCAAGTTTCGACTTGTTCAATAGTTACGAAGACAGGGGAAAGCAATTCAAGGAACAAGTACATCAAATGGTTAAGAACAACAAACAATAAACAATTTCAGCAATGTCTTCAACAATCACACCAACATCAATAGAATCCACAACGGTCGTCACCGAAGAGAAAAACAAAAAAGGTGACCCTTTCATCTGGGGAATATACATATCACTCATACTCATATCCATTATAGAGTGTTTCAGTGCTTCAAGCCGTGAAATTTCAGGAGCAGGCATGGATATGTATCGCCCTATCATGCGACATTGTATTATGCTCGTTATGGGATTTGTTTTGCTTTTTCTGATTCAACGCACCGACTACAAGAAGTTCACCCCGTGGATTGCCTTGTTTGCACTGGCAACACTGTTGTCAATGGTGACGGTACAACTCATAGGAGATTATATTAACGGAGCTAAACGCTCATTCACCCTGCCGGGCATAGGTTTTTCGATTCAGCCTGCCGAAATGGCTAAATTATCAATAGTAACCCTTATAGCATGGTTCACTGCACGCAATCAGATGGTTAAAGGTGTAACCAATCGAGGCGTTACATTATGTGCCATATTCGTACTTATATACTGCGCTTTTATATTCCTGCAAGGTCTCACCAACACAATGCTGCTTATGGGCATATCTTTTTCAATGATGCTTATAGGCGGAGTTCAAAAAAGGAAAATTGCCATAGTTATACTTGTCTATGCGCTTGCCGCAGGTTTATTCTTCTTTATCAAAAACATAAACGATGAGAAGAAAGAAAATCTCAGAACAGAAATAACAGCAATGAATGAATATGGCGAAGACACTATCATAATTGATGAAAAAGATGATAAAGCAGGACGCGGAAACACATGGGAGCAGAGACTTCGCAGATTCTTCACCGGACCGGATCTGATAGATCAGGAAATGAACGGAAAAAACAGTCAAGAGATGTATGCACGTATAGCACAGGCTCATGGAGGTATCACCGGTGTAGGTCCCGGAAATTCGCGTGAATGCAGCCGATTGCCCCTCGCTTTCTCCGACTACATTTACTCTATCATTATAGAAGAGTTAGGATTAATAGGCGGTGTTGTCGTTCTCGCTCTGTTTCTGCTTCTTATAGCCAGAGCCAAAATGATAGCAAAGAAATGCTCCAGAGCGTTTCCGGCACTCCTTATTATGGGAATGGCGGTAATGATTACATTGCAAGCCTTCTTCCACATGGGTATCAACACCGGATTATTCCCTGTTTCGGGTCAACCTCTGCCCCTCATCTCAATGGGCGGTACTTCAATTCTTATGGTAAGCATAGCATTCGGGGTGATGCTGAGTGTAAGCCGATATGCCGTACAAAACAACAAAATCAAGGAAGTGAAAGCTGAAATTCGCGAACTTCCCGAAGATTTGAGAGCAGAAAATCCATATCAATCAAATTAATAACACCAATAGTCATGAATACCGACAACCCTAAGATACTGATAAGCGGAGGAGGAACAGGAGGACACATCTTCCCCGCCCTCTCCATAGCCGGAGAGATAAAGCGGCGTTGTCCCAATGCCGAAATCCTCTTTGTAGGTGCAGAGAATCGCATGGAAATGGAAAAAGTGCCTGCGGCAGGATATAAAATAATAGGACTGCCGGTAAGCGGTTTCGACAGGAAAAATATCTTAAAGAATTTCAAGGTTCTTTTCCGCTTGCTCAAAAGCATGATTATAGCAAAAAAACTATTGAAAGACTTCCATCCAGATATAGCCATCGGCGTGGGAGGTTATGCAAGCGGCCCTATGCTGAAAGCTGCACAAAAGCAAAATATCCCTACACTCATTCAAGAACAAAACTCTTATGCCGGAGTTACCAACAAACTGCTTGCCAAGAAAGCAAATGCAATATGTGTGGCATACGAAGGAATGGAACAATTCTTCCCCGCAGAACGAATCACGCTTACAGGAAATCCTGTTCGCAGCAGCCTCCTCGACTGCACACTGTCACAAGAAGAGGCAAAAGCCCAATATGGATTACCCTCCGATAAATCCACTGTTCTTGTAATAGGAGGCAGTCTCGGTGCACGCACAATAAACAACAGCATCAAGCAAGGACTTGAACGGATAGCGCAAGCGAGCAATATTCAAGTCATTTGGCAAACCGGAAAATTCTATGACGAGGAGTGCCGTAAAGCGTTGAAAGAATCTTCAGCGGAAAACGTAATACAAATGGCTTTTGTAAACGACATGGATATTGCCTACCGTGCCGCCGATCTTGTGGTGTCACGCGCCGGAGCATGCTCCATTTCCGAGCTGCAATTGCTCGGAAAACCTTGTATCCTTGTACCGTCTCCCAATGTGGCAGAAGACCATCAAACGAAAAACGCTCTTGCTCTCGTCAACAAGAATGCAGCCATTATGGTTTCAGATGCCGAAAGCGAAGAAAAACTTATCGACACAATTCTGCACACAATCAACGACATGCCGACACTTGCTTCACTGAGCAAAAACATCTCAAAAATGGCTTTGCAAAATGCTGCAGAACGCATTGTCGACAAAGTTTTTGATATAATAACAGACTATAAACAGGTTTCAAAATGATAACAGACTATAAATCAATATATTTTGTAGGCGCCGGAGGTATTGGCATGGCTGCATTGGAACGTTTTTTCCTATCAATCGGAAAGAAAGTTGCCGGTTATGACCGCACAGCAACCGAGCTTACACGTAATCTTGAAAAAGAAGGGGTGGAAATCGTTTACGATGAATGCGACGAACTCATTCCCGATTATTGCCGCAACCCGGAAACCACATTAGTGGTTTACACTCCGGCTATACCGGCAGAGCATAAAGGTTTTTGTTTCTTTAAGAACAATGGTTTCACGATAATGAAACGCGCCCAAGTATTAGGATTGATTACTGCCGGCTCCAAAGGACTGTGTTTCGCCGGCACTCACGGCAAAACCACCACATCAAGCATGGCAGGACACATCCTGCACAACTCACCCATCGGTTGCAACGCATTCTTGGGAGGGGTATTAAAACCATATAATAATAATCTGCTGCTTTCGCCCGGAACCGAATATTCGGTCATCGAGGCAGATGAATTCGATCGCTCATTCCATTGGCTGAAACCGTATATTGCAGTTATCACAGCCACCGACCCCGATCATCTTGACATTTACGGTACAGAGGAGGCTTATCTTGAAAGTTTTGCACACTTTACCGAACTGATAAGAAATGACGGCTTTTTGATTGTTCATGAAGGATTAAAACTGAAACCTCGTCCTTCAGACGGAGTAAAAACATTCACTTACTCCCGCAATGAGGGTGATTTTCATGCCGAAAACATACGCATAGGCAACGGGGACATCGTTTTCGATTTCGTTTATCCCGATGGCAGAATAAACGATGTAAAATTAGGCGTTCCCATAGATATAAATATCGATAATGCCATTGCAGCTATAGCCGCATGCAAACTTATAGGAACGACAGACATTGATATTAAAAACGGCATTGCCACATTTAAAGGGGCAAAACGTCGTTTCGATTTCTGGATTAAAGAATCAGGTCTTCCGGTAGTTATCGATGACTATGCTCACCATCCCGATGAACTTAGAGCAAGCATTAAAAGTATCAAAGCACTATACCCCGAGCGCAAACTGAGTGTGATATTCCAACCGCACCTGTTTTCTCGCACACGCGATTTTGCTCCGGAATTTGCCGATGCATTGTCATACGCCGATGAAGTATGGCTCACCGAAATATATCCGGCACGAGAACTTCCCATTCCGGGTATAACATCGGAAATAATTCTAAAGGATATAAAATGCGCAAATAAAAGCATTTGCGAAAAAAAATACTTGATAGAGAAAATAAAAAATCATAACTTTGATGTTTTATTAACCGTTGGAGCCG
This sequence comes from Muribaculaceae bacterium, assembly GCA_017473615.1. Classification (GTDB taxonomy): domain Bacteria; phylum Bacteroidota; class Bacteroidia; order Bacteroidales; family Muribaculaceae; genus RGIG4576. The sequence goes on from JAFUKL010000035.1 coordinate 48,363, forward strand.
GTGATATTTGTGACTATTTGCCGGAAATCTGCAACATAATAAGGAGTAATGCTGAAGAAAATTCTGACATATCTTAAATACACCGGGCTTATACTCGCTATAGGTCTGTTCGTTTTCGGTATTATTTGGGCGGATATTCAGTTGTCGGGCAGTAAATGTAAGGCTGTCACAATCGATATCGTCAATACCGACAGTGTATCCTTTGTCACAGAAGGCAGCATCATAAACATGCTGAATAATTCGGGATTACATCCCGAAGGCAAATACGTTTCTCTCATCAGCACCGATAAAATAGAGGAAATGTTGAACAGCTCGGAATATATCGAAAACGCCGAATGCGTATTGATGCCCAACAACGTAATTCACCTCACAGTCACACAGCTTATACCGATTTTGCGCGTGTTTGACGAGGAAGAGACGTATTACCTCAACAAGGACGGCAAGCACATGAACGCATCAAGTCGCTTTCATGCCGAAGTTCCCATCGTAAGCGGAAAGTTCAACAAGCACGCCGATGCCTTAATGGTTCGCCCCATAGCAGAATACGTAATGAACGACAAGGATTTGAACGATTTAGTCACAATGTATTCGGTAAGAGATTCCGGCAACATATTCATTGTGCCATGTATCTATGGACACGTGATAAACTTCGGCGACAACAGGAACATCGAAAACAAGTTTAATAAATTGAAGAAATTCTACCGTGAAGTAATGCCGGTAAAAGGTTGGCTTACCTATGACACAATAACACTGAAATGGAATTACCAAGTCGTAGCGAACCGCCGTACAAAAAAGATTAAGCAAGAAATTATCTATAATCCGGAAGAAGAGGAAGTTGCGCCACCTGTTGAATCCATCATAATTCAAGGTATCAACGACCCCGCCACATTGGATAAAGAGGGCAAAGATATACCGATTTCTACAAAGATTGACACAACGGTAATGAAGAAAACGAGTGGAGAGAAACCTAAAGATTCCGTTCCGCAAACCCAAGAAACAAAACATCAAGTCCGAAACGCAAAAACAAAAGTGGCAAACGCTTTCGGCAAAAACAACAACTGAGAATTTCAATAAGACTTAAGACGTAAACGCTTATCATCATTATATGGAGAAAAAACAATACATAGCCGCACTTGAAATAGGCAGCTCAAAGATTTCCGGAGTTATCGCACTGAAAGAATATCCCGAAGGGAATATTTCAATTCTTGCCGTGGAAGAAGTACCTACAAGCGAAAGCGTAAGATACGGATGCATAAAAAATGTAGAAGAGGCAAAACATTGTATTGCCGAAGTACTTCATAGGCTTGAAAACCGCATGAACGGAGCCAAGATTAACAGCATTTACATGAATCTGGCAGGACGTTCCATCAGAAACGTAACCACACAGGTTAACCGCCATCTCGACGTAGAGACAGCCATCACACAGGAAACCATTAACTCTCTGCTGCAAGAAGGGCGACAGGTATCCATGAAAGGATTTGATGTATTAGATGTCGTACCACGCCGTTTCATGGTTGACAATGTCGAAGTAAAAAAACCGGTAGGTACTTTCGGTTCCGACATTTCTGCTACACTGAACACCATAGTAGGAAAATCGATAATCAAGACCAACCTGCACAGAGTAATCGACCCTAACATAAAAGTGAATGACATTATCATTACGCCGCTTGCCGTGGGAAACAGTATATTATCCTTTGATGAACGGCAATTAGGGTGTATGCTTATCGATTTCGGAGCAGAAACCACCACTATATCCATATATAAGAATGATGCCTTGATTTATCTTGCCACACTGCCGCTCGGCGGACGCAACATAACACGCGACATCATGAGCCTCAACCTATTGGAAGACAAAGCTGAAGAATTAAAACTCTCTATCGGCAACGCAATGGCAAATGACAATGCAAGCAATTCGATACAGGTGGAAGGCATTACCGTTGCCGATGTATCAAAGTACGTCGTAGCCCGCAGCGGCGAAATAGCGGCTAATATAAACGAACAACTGAATTATGCCGAAATCAAAGCTGACGAACTTGGCTCAGGCATCGTGCTTATAGGCGGGGGTTCACACTTGAACGGTTTCATAGAACTACTCGAAAAAACCACAAAATTGAAAGTGCGACGAGGCGGCTATCCTTCACATGTAAACATCCTTGACACCAAAGCGCAAAACAGCAACAGCTACATTCAAGCTGTATCAATTGCCGTGCAAGCAGCCGAAAGCATAGCTCCCGACAGTAATTGTCTCACTCAAATCGAGAAAAAAGCAGAGCCTGTTCAATCTACAACCAAACCCGCTCTTGAAGTATCCACCGAAGACACCGAAAAGAAGAAAGAGAAAACCAAAGGAAAATTAAGCAAGCTGCTCACCGGTTTCAAAAATATTTTCCAAGAGGGTGAAGATGACGGCGACGACAATTACTAACCAATAACTGCTTACGCATAAAAAATTAAAAAATGTTACCAAATAAATTCACGATATAATCATATTTCTATGTACTTTTGCAAAAAGTTTGACTTCGTGGGCTTTTAGGTGACATATAACACGAAATTCCAATAACATCATAGATAAGCTGATATGCCAAACGAAAATCAAGGCTATAACACGCCTGACAACATAACAAGCGACCCGGGATTTGTCTCTGATATGGAGCTGAAGAAAATCATCAAGGTGATTGGCGTGGGAGGTGGTGGAAACAACGCTATCAACCACATGTATAAGCAAAATATCAAAGGTGTATCCTTTGTCGTGTGCAATACCGACCTACAGGCTCTGCGTGCATCGGATGTTCCAACAAAAGTTCTTATCGGGCCAAACACAACCAAAGGTCTGGGAGCTGGCAACATCCCTGATGTGGCACGCCAAGCCGCTGAAGAAAGTGCCGATGAGATAGCACGCCTATTTGACGATGATACCAGAATGGTTTTCATCACAGCCGGCATGGGTGGCGGTACCGGTACCGGAGCTGCTCCTGTAGTGGCAAAAATAGCAAAAGAGCATAAAGTTCTAACCATAGGTATTGTAACCATTCCATTCCTGTTTGAAGGAGAAAAGAAAATCCTCAAGGCTTTAAACGGAGCCGAAGAAATGAGCAAGCACGTTGATGCTCTTTTGATTATCAATAACGAGCGACTTACCGAGATATACAGCGACTGCGATTTCCTTAACGCATTCGGCAAAGCAGATGATACATTGTCGACAGCGGCACGCAGTATCTCGGAACTTATCACTTGCGAAGGACGTATCAATCTTGATTTCAACGATGTCAAAACCACTCTTGAAAACGGTGGGGTGGCAATAATAAGTTCCGGATACGGAGAAGGTGAGCGACGCATGACTAAAGCCATCGAGGACGCACTCAACTCTCCTCTGTTGAAAAACCGTGATGTTTACGGCTCTAAGCGTATCCTTGTGAACATATATTTCTCACGCGAGGCAAAGACACGGTTTGTAATGAGCGAAGTAGACGAGATGCGCGAGTTCATGTGCAATTTCGCACCTGAGGTAGACGTCATTTGGGGTGTTGCATTTGATGAAACACTCGGAGAACAAGTGAAAGTCACTATTCTTGCTTCCGGTTTCAACGTTACCTTGACCGATGAAGTTTCCAAGAAAAAGGAAACTCCGGGTAAACATGTATTTGTCGAGCCAAGTCCGGAAGACAACACAAAACGCCTTATGGACGAATACGGACAGGATAAAATCATGGCACAGGCACAGGAAAAAGCTAAAGCCCGCTACATGGTACTTACTCTCGACGAATTCGACAACGATGAAGTAGTGGACATGATTGAACGAACTCCAACTTTCGGACGCGATCAGAAGTTCCGCGAAACGGTGAGAAACGTAATTAACAGCGCACAGGAGACAAGTAATATCCCTCCGGCTATTCCTCCTGTGAACAAAAGCAGCCAGAGTACCATTTCTTTTGTGGAATAACAAACTGACAAAAACAACAAAAAACATATTTATTTAGGAGATAAAAGACTATGGATTTATTTGAAACAGTGAACGGAGACATCAAAAAAGCGATGCTCGCTCGTGACCACGCTCGTTTAGAGACTTTGCGCGGAATTAAGAAAGAATTTCTTGAGGCAAAAACCGCTAAAGGTTCGGATGGCACTCTATCCGATGATACTGCTCTAAAAATTCTTGCAAAAATGGTAAAGCAACGCAAGGAAACAGCCGAAATCTATTTGTCGCAATCTCGACAGGATCTTGCCGATACGGAATTGAACGAAGCAGCCATTATTGAAGAATACCTCCCAAAACAGCTTAGCGAAGAGGAGCTAACGGCTGCGCTTAAGGAAATCATTGCGCAAACCGGTGCCACTTCAGCCAAGGACATGGGCAAAGTAATGGGAGTTGCATCAAAACAACTTTCAGGTAAAGCCGAAGGACGTGCAATATCCGCAAAAGTAAAAGAATTGCTTAATAACTAACAGTAAATTATATAAGAAATTATGCTGACATTAGCTGTAATAAAAGAAAATCCGGAAGCGGTTATCGAACGTCTTGCCATCAAGAACTTCGATGCCCGTACTCAAATAGAGCGTATTATAGAACTCGACAAAGTGCGCCGCAACCGCCAACAAGCACGCGACAATCAAGCGTCGGAACTTAACAAAATGGCTGCTGCTATCGGTGCATTGATGAAACAAGGTAAAAAGGACGAAGCTGAAGAAGCAAAAGCCAAAGTAGCTGAACTTAAAGAGAGCAACAAAGCCATAGATGAAGAGCTTAAAGCAGCCGAAGATGAAATAACCGGTATCCTTCTATCTATTCCAAACACTCCTTGCGATATGGTTCCTCACGGAACAAGTGCAGAAGATAACGTTGTGGAAAAAGAAGGCGGACCGATGCCCGAGCTTGGTGAGGATGCTCTTCCACACTGGGACTTGGCAAAAAAATACAACATCATCGATTTTGATCTTGGTGTGAAAATAACAGGTGCCGGTTTCCCTGTTTATATCGGAAAGGGTGCGAGACTTCAACGAGCTCTTATCCAATTCTTCCTTGACGAAGCAGGCAAAGCCGGGTATCTGGAAGTGCAACCTCCATACGTTGTAAACGAAGCATCAGGATACGGAACAGGACAATTACCCGACAAAGAAGGACAGATGTACCATTGCGGTCTCGACAATCTGTATCTCATCCCAACAGCAGAAGTTCCTGTAACCAACATCTATCGCGATGTAATTTTCGATCAAAAGGATCTTCCTAAGAAGAATTGCGCTTACTCAGCTTGTTTCCGCCGTGAAGCAGGGTCATACGGTAAAGACGTGCGCGGTCTCAACCGTTTGCATCAATTCGACAAAGTGGAAATCGTACGTATCGAAAAACCGGAATGCTCATACGCAGCACTTGAAGAAATGAAAGACCATGTGCAGGGATTGCTTGAAAAACTTGAATTACCTTGGCACATTCTACGCCTATGCGGTGGCGACATGAGCTTTACCTCTGCTATAACTTTCGACTTTGAAGTATGGTCGGGCGCGCAGAAACGTTGGCTGGAAGTAAGCTCCGTATCTAATTTCGAAAGCTATCAGGCAAACCGACTGAAATGCCGTTATCGCGGTGACGACAAGAAGACGGTACTATGCCACACACTGAACGGCTCGGCTCTTGCACTACCGCGCATTATGGCTGCACTGCTCGAAAACAATCAATCTCCGGAAGGCATACGCATTCCTAAAGTTTTACAAAAATATACCGGTTTTGACATAATCGACTGATAGATTATCCTATAACCGAAGAACATATATCAAAATCTAAAGGAGCTGAGCCAAAAATCAATTTTGACACAGCTCCTTTAGGTTTGTAAAAATTAACAAGATGCAAATATATATTACAGCATCTTTCGAGGAAAGGCATCAATAAAGCTTCCCGGAGTAATATTTATGACATCTATTCCTTTAGTTCCCGCATACCGGGCTATAATATGATATGTGCGGAAAGCAATACACATACTTTCAAGCACCTCATGAAGCTTGATTTTCATGTAATCTACTCGGATACGTTCCTCTTCGGTTTTTGCCTCCTTATAGAAATGCGGTTGAATAGAAACCACCCTGTTATCATCATCTACAGAAATGGTTTTCAGCCATGAATGATCGGCTCCCGCCAAATAAATTGTCTTATAACGCATTGCTATGGCTTGAATAATGGACGGTATCAATACATTTCGAGGACGCGGCATACCCAATCGCATGTCATAGACCATGTTCTCAAACCATTGCAATCCTTCTACAGGAGTCATATTATAAGTACTTATAGTTATATTACGGTTCTCAATTAATTTATCGTACCATTCTCCCTTGCGCTTAACATTTACAGGAATAAACAATGTCATCTTCCAATTCACCTTTTCTGCAAAATTCCTCCATAATGATTTCACATTGTCCAGCTCCATACGGTTAAAGAAAACCGGGTCGGTAAGCATATAAAAGGCAGGTTTCAATTCTTCAAAGATAGAAGTATTGGCAGCAAAATTCACTGCCATGAGATGTCGGTCTTTTAAGAAACCGGCATGTTGTTCCATCGTCACATTGAGCGAGGGACCGTTACCTAAAATTACGATTTCATCATCCCCGGCAGCCATAGGCGGACGATTGCAAGGACGAGATTTTAGCATTATCTTGAACAAACTCAGAATCGTTTGCCATGATTGCGACAGCAAAGTTTGTAAATCGGTCATAACACACATCAATTAAAGTACTATACAGCACAAAGGTAAAATTTTTATCGGTTCTTCACAATATTCAATGCCTATCGCCTTTCAATAATGGAAAAAAGTTGCTACTTTTGGCAATAGGAATATTACCATAAAATCATCCTTTGATACAAAAAAACAGAAAAAATGAATATAACAAGATTTCTATCGGTTATCATATTCATCATTTCGCTTATAAAGCCTGCGTATGCCGAATACAATCTCGATTTCAAAGCCGAGACTATGAGTAACATGGGGGAAGGTGATTTTGCACCGTTTCTTATGGCATCCAACAGTCACGGTATTATAACACAGCCTTTTTCCGCATTAGCCAAACTTGACATTCATCGCAAGCAAGAGCCGTCAAAACGTTTCAGTATCGGCTATGGTATAACCGTATTGGGTGGATATTCGTCTAAAATAAGTTATTCCATCTACGATTCAGCAAGTTCCATAATGATGAATCACGATGAATCTCCATCCACAGCATGGATTCAGCAGCTATACTTTGACATCAAGTACCGTAGTCTTTTTATGTCATTGGGAGCAAAAGAGAGTGGTTCCAAAATGCTTAACGATCGACTCAGTTCAGGGGATATGACATGGAGTGCAAACGCACGCCCAATGCCGGGAGTAAGAACCGGATTCATCAATCCACAAAGTATTCCGTTCACAAACGATTGGGTACAGATTTCAGGAGAAATAGGATATTTCAAGCAAACCGACGACAAGTGGTTGGAAAACCATTATAACTATCTGAATAACTTCATTACCACCGATTTATGGTTCAATTATAAATACTGCTATTTTCACACAAAGCCTTCTCAGCCATTTTCCATTACAATAGGAATGCAGGCAGCATGCCAATTCGGCGGTAAAAAGCGAACGTACTTAAACGGCGATTTACAGGAAAGCGTTGACATGCATCCCGATTTAGGAACGTTCTTCAGGTCATTCATTCCCGGCTCCGGCGGAGGTAACAGCGGAGATCAAACCTACTACGAAGGGAATCATGTGGGTTCATGGGATATAATGGGACGCTATCGATTAAAAAACGGTTCAGAATTAAAAGCCTACTATCAATCGCCTTGGGAAGACGGCTCGGGAATAGGTATGATGAACGGATTTGACGGTTTATACGGTCTTGAATATAAGTCTTCTTGCGAAAACAATATAGTAACAGGAGCTGTTGTAGAATATTTGGATTTGACTAACCAAGGAGGACCCATACATTGGGCACCCGGCGATTTCCCCGGAACACCCATTGCCAATGAAGCCACCGGAGCCGATAACTATTATAACAATTATGCCTATAACGGTTATCAATATTACGGAATGTCGATAGGCTCACCGGTATTAAAATCACCATTATATAATAAAGACGGATACATGGCTTTTACCGATACGCGCCTGCGCAGCATAAATGCCGGAATAGAAGGCAAGCCTTTCAAAAGCCTTGTTTACCGCGCAAAATTTTCATATACCGAATCCAAAGGCACTATATTCAAACCATATTCAAAAATACGCAGCAACATTTCATTCATGCTTGAATGTGTTTATTCGCTACGCAACATACCCGGACTTGAATTGAAAGGGCTTATGGCTTTAGATAAAGGTGAGTTATACGGAGACAATGCCGGACTGCTTTTATCGGTTTCTTATCGCGGATTGCTTAAATTATGATTACAAATGAAAACAAGAATATTCATTACAGCGATTTTCCTAAGCATTATATCTCTATTCCCCTCATGTACACGCAACAATGGGGATATAGGAGAACTTTTCGGTTTATGGCAAGTAACATCCGTTACTATCGACGATAATGAGCATCCCGAATATGACGGTGTCCTTTATTTTGCCTTCCAGTCATCGGTATTTAGCCAAAGACTTGTAAATGAAGTAACACATGTCGATGATTACACATTCGCCTCATGGAAGTACCAAGGTGAAGATATTATCATAGACTTTTCCGACCCCGATTATCTTCCATTCGGATTCACAGGAATGCAGCAGGGCCAGAACTTGATTCATATTTCCGAGATTAAAGACGGCAACATGACTATGCACTTCATAGATAACGAAGGTACAGAATATCGATACAGGCTAAAAAAATGGTAATTGACGGAAACACGAAGAACGTGTACAAACTTTGGCAATATCGCATTAAAGTACTAACTTTGCATATCTTAAAATAAGTTTATAATAAAACACTGAGATAAATGAATTTCGTAGAAGAATTAAAGTGGCGCGGCATGGTGCATGACATGATGCCAGGCACAGAAGAACAACTTGCAAAAGAAATGACTTCGGCATACGTAGGTATCGACCCTACAGCCGACTCACTACATATCGGACACCTCGTAAGCGTAATGATGCTCAAGCACTTCCAGAATGCAGGACATCGTCCTATCGCTCTTGTAGGCGGAGCCACAGGTATGATTGGTGACCCATCAATGAAGTCACAGGAGCGCGTGCTTATCGACGAAGTTACTCTTCGTCACAATCAAGAATGCATTAAAAAACAACTCGCAAAATTCCTTGATTTCGACAGCGATGCACCAAACCATGCAGAATTAGTCAACAATTACGATTGGATGAAAGACTATTCTTTCTTAAATTTCATACGCGACATAGGCAAGCACATCACTGTAAACTACATGATGGCAAAGGATTCCGTAAAAAAGCGTCTTGGAGGCGAAGCCCAGCACGGCATGTCTTTCACCGAATTTTCTTATCAATTGCTGCAAGGATATGATTTCCTATATCTATACCGCAACAAAAACTGTCGTTTGCAAATGGGTGGTAGTGACCAATGGGGAAACATCACAACAGGTACAGAACTTATACGCCGTACCGAAGGCGGTGACGCTTTTGCCTTGACATGTCCGCTTATAACAAAAGCCGATGGGAAAAAATTCGGAAAGACCGAAACCGGAAACGTTTGGCTTGACCCGAAACGTACCTCTCCATATAAATTCTACCAATTCTGGCTTAACGTAAGCGATGAGGACGCAGAAAAATACATAAAGATTTTCACAATGCTTACCCAAGAAGAGATTGCTGCGCTTGTAGCCGAGCAGGCAGAAAATCCGGGTCTGCGCCCTATTCAGAAACGCCTTGCCAAAGAAATTACAATAATGGTACATTCAGAGGCTGATTATGAAGCAGCTGTTGAAGCATCACAAATTCTTTTCTCCAATAAGGCACAAGAAATACTGCATAAAATAGATGAAGATACTTTGCTAAGTGTTTTTGAAGGCGTCCCACAATTCGAAGTCGATAAATCGGTAATTGAAACCGGTGTATCCTTGGTAAATCTGCTTACCGACAATGCTGCGGTTTTCGCTTCAAAAGGAGAGATGCGCAAACTTACACAAGGAGGCGGAGTAGCCATCAATAAAGAAAAGGTAGCCGATCCAAATATGGTTATCGACTCTTCTTATCTGCTGAACGGAAAATACATTCTCGCACAGAGAGGAAAGAAGAATTATTACCTGATTATTGTAAAATAACATAAGGTAAAAAGATCGAGTAAAGCGGTTGTCATTAAAATTATTCTCATAAAATTTGGTGAAACCGATAATTCGTATTAACTTTGCAACGCATTTGGGACGATGAGTCTCACTTGATAGGATTGTCTTATGGTGTAATGGTAGCACTGCAGTTTTTGGTTCTGCCTGTCAAGGTTCGAATCCTTGTAAGACAACCACATCGACCTCCGGAATTATTTCCGGAGGTTTTTCTTTTTTCACACGCCTTACTCTTCTCTTGGTTTATTGAACACGAATTGCTAAATTTGCATTATCTATGGAAGAAGATTTTGACATAAGGAACGGGCGATATGATGCCGACAGAGATTTTGAGCGGGCATTACGCCCCGAACGGTTTGGCGATTTCAGCGGTCAAGATAAGATAATAGAAAACTTGAGCGTATTCGTTCAAGCAGCAAAAAACCGCAAAGAAGCTCTCGACCACGTACTGCTATACGGTCCTCCGGGATTGGGAAAGACCACATTATCAGGTATTGTTGCCAACGAACTCGGTGTAGGATTCAAGATCACTTCAGGACCGGTACTTGACAAACCCGGTGATCTGGCAGGTATTCTCACTTCCTTAGAAGAGAACGATGTATTATTTATAGACGAAATCCACCGCCTAAGCCCTATTGTGGAGGAATATCTTTACTCCGCAATGGAAGACTATCGCATAGACATAATGATAGACAAAGGTCCCGGCGCACGTTCGGTACAACTTACACTATCCCCATTTACCCTTATTGGAGCCACCACTCGCAGCGGCTTGCTCACATCACCGCTTCGTGCGCGTTTCGGCATCAATTGCCATTTGGAATATTATGACCACCAAGTGCTTGAACGTATAGTAAAGCGTTCGGCAAGGCTTCTCAATGTGCCCATAACCGATGAAGCAGCACATGAAATAGCTTTGCGCAGCCGAGGCACTCCGCGTATCGCCAATGCCCTTCTGCGCCGAGTGAGAGATTTCGCACAAGTCAAAGGTGACGGTAAAATAGACACGGCAATAGCTCGGTATGCACTGAAAGCATTGAATATCGATAAATACGGACTTGACGAAATAGACAACAAACTGCTTACTACGATAATCGACAAATTCAAAGGTGGTCCCGTAGGGCTTACCACAATAGCCACGGCATTAGGTGAAGATGCCGGCACCGTAGAAGAAGTGTATGAGCCATATCTCATAAAAGAGGGGTTCATAAAACGCACTCCGAGAGGGCGAGAAGTGACCGATTTGGCTTATAAACATTTAGGACGCGAACGGTATTCCGACCAAGGTTCGCTCTTTTGACACATACGGATAACCGTGAAACATATAAAACTATGGCGGGATTGAAATCATTAGCAAAAGATACCGTAATATACGGATTAAGCAGCATTGTGGGCAGATTCCTCAATTACCTGCTCGTTCCGCTATATACAGCTAAAATGAGTGCAGAGTCCGGCGGTTACGGCATTGTAACCAACGTTTATTCCTATACAGCTCTCCTGCTTGTGATTCTGGTATACGGCATGGAAACCACCTTTTTCCGATACAGCAATAAAGAAGGTGAAAATCCCGATAAAGCATATTCCACCATTCTCACCTCAGTAGGCTTCACTTCACTTATTTTTATCACACTTGTTCTTGCTTTCATTTCTCCCCTATCCTCCGCTTTAGGATATGCCGAACACCCGGAATACATTGGAGTGATGGCTGTCGTAGTAGCTATGGATGCGTTTCAATCCATACCTTTCGCCTATTTAAGACAACAGAAACGAGCCGTCAAGTTCGCTCTTCTGAAATTACTCTTTATTGTACTCAACATAGGACTTAATCTGTTGTTTTTCATCGTACTGCCCGAATTATATCGCAACCACCCCGACTTTATAAGTCGGTTTTATGACCCAACCATCGGTGTCGGCTATGTCTTTTACCTGAATTTAGTGTGTACGAGTATTATAATGCTCTGCCTGATACCCGAGTTCCGAGGGTTTAAGTGGTATTTTGACAGCAAATTACTTCGACGCATGCTTTCCTACAGTATGCCTATACTGCTATTGGGAATTGCCGGAATCCTCAACCAAACAGCCGACAAAATTCTGTTCCCATTTATATATCACGGTATCGATGCCAAGGCTCAATTGGGGATATATGGAGCTGCAAGCAAAATTGCAATGATTATGGCAATGATACTGCAAGCATTCCGATATGCTTATGAGCCGTTTGTATTCGGCAAAAGTCGTGACAAGGACAGTAAAGAATCCTATGCCACAGCCATGAGATATTTTATAATATTCACATTGCTGGCTTTTCTCATCGTAACGGGATACCTTGATATTATTAAATACATTATCGCTCCCGATTATTGGGAAGGATTAAAAGTGGTTCCTATAGTTATGGCTGCCGAAATTATGATGGGTGTCTATTTCAACCTTTCCTTTTGGTATAAACTCACCGACCAAACCATGTGGGGAGCAGTATTTTCCGGCATAGGATGCGCAGTGCTTATAGCCGTGAATGTGATATTTGTTCCTATCTACGGATACATGGCATGTGCATGGGGAGGCGTGGCAGGCTACGGCTCTGCAATGTTGCTGTCCTATGTTATAGGTCAAAAGAAATTCCCCATAGCCTACCCCATAAGAGCCATTGCCGGCTATACCGTAATAACGGCTGTCATATTCATTGCTATGGAACTCGCCAAATCAACCGGAACTTGGACACAACTGATGATAAACACAGTTTTAATATTTATTTTTATTGCCATCATCATTAAATGTGAGAAATTCCCTTTCAGAAAACTATTACAACGTCTACATTAAACAAAGTTTCCCGAAAATATTTTTAAACACCTGATTTCAAACTATTTATTTTTATTAGAAAGCAAAAAAGTTTTCCAAAACAAAAATTTTATTGTTTTTCTTACTGTTACTATTGCACAAATTGGTATTTGTTTATATTTTTGTGACCGTCTATGAAGTTGTTTTGAATGTTTCTTAAACAATTCATAAAAACAAGCAACAAAAAACATTTCACTTATATGATACAGGTAGTAGTAAAGCGTGACGGACGCATTGTAGGTTACAACGAAGAAAAAATCAAAGCTGCGATACGAAAAGCGATGATAACCACCGACCTTGGAGAAGATGAGGCTTTGATTCAGAAGATAACCGACCGCATAGGAATGACCGGCAATGATCGTATGACCGTTGAAGAGATTCAGGATCGTGTGGAAATGGAACTCATGAAATCACCACGCAAGGAGGTTGCAAAACGCTATATCGCCTATCGCGACCAACGAAACATAGCACGCCAGGCAAAAACTCGTGATATGTTCCTTGAAATCATCAACGCAAAAAACAACGACATTACACGAGAAAATGCCAACATGAACACAGATTCGCCGGCAGGAATGATGATGAAATTTGCCAGCGAAACCACAAAGCCGTTCGTGGACGACTATCTCTTGAGCGATGATGTACGTACAGCCGTCAAAAACAACTACATTCACATTCATGATAAGGACTACTACCCTACAAAGAGTTTGACATGCGTACAGCATCCTCTCAATAAAATACTAAAGCATGGTTTCGTGGCAGGTCACGGAGAGTCACGTCCGGCTAAAAGAATAGAGACAGCAAGCGTTATTGCCTGCATTTCCATGGAAACTGCCCAGAATGAAATGCACGGAGGACAATCGATTCCTGCATTCGATTTCTATTTGGCTCCATTTGTCCGTTCATCTTTCATCGAGGAAGTCAAGAACTTGGAAAAGCTCACAGGTGATGACATGTCACACCTTTACAATAAGGAAATCGAGGATTTCATCTCTCGCGACTTAGACGGCTTGACCGGAGAAGAGCGTATGCTTCAACACGCCATCAACCGCACCGTAGGACGCGTTCATCAAGCTATGGAAGCATTCATACATAATATGAACACCATCCATTCCCGCGGTGGAAATCAAGTGGTATTCAGTTCGGTAAACTACGGTACCGACACTTCCGCAGAAGGGCGTTGCGTCATACGTGAAATGCTCAACAGCACATACGAAGGCGTAGGTAACGGAGCTACCGCAATATTCCCCATTCAAATATGGAAAAAGAAAACCGGAGTAAATTATCTCCCTGAAGACCGCAACTACGACCTGTATTTACTTGCATGCAAAGTAACGGCACGCCGATTTTTCCCTAATTTCGTCAACCTTGACGCCACATATAATTTCCATGAAAAATGGAACCCGGAAGACCCCGAACGGTACTTATATGAAGTGGCAACTATGGGCTGCCGTACACGCGTATTTGAGAATCGGTATGGAGAAAAAACGTCGATAGGACGTGGCAACTTGTCGTTTACAACGATTAACATCGTTCGCCTTGCCATAGAAGTGATGAACATACAGGATAAAGAAGAACGTATCGAACGATTCTTCCAACGACTTGATGAAATCATGGATTTAACAGCACGACAGCTATGCGATCGCTATGAGTTCCAGAAAACGGCACTCGCCAAGCAGTTCCCTCTTGTCATGAGCAGATTGTGGAACGGAAGCGAGAACATCGAGCGAGGTGGAACCATTGAGCCGGTTATCAATCAAGGCACACTTGGTATAGGCTTTATAGGTCTTGCTGAATGTCTTATCGCTCTTGTGGGCAAACATCATGGAGAAAGCGAAGATGCTCAAGCATTAGGATTGAAAATTGTAAGCCACATGCGCAGTCGAGCCAACGAGTTCAGCGAACGCTACGAGCATAATTTCAGTATCCTTGCCACTCCGGCAGAAGGACTGTCGGGGCGTTTCACCAAGCGCGACCGCAAATCGTTCGGAGAGATACCGGGTGTAACCGATAAGGATTATTACACCAATTCAAACCATATTCCCGTTTATTATCATTGCAGTCCTCGCCATAAAGCTAAAATAGAAGGTCCTTACCATGAACTAACCCGAGGAGGTCACATTTTCTACGTGGAGATAGACGGAGATGCCACACACAACGAAGAGGCAATACGCGACATCGTAGATTTAATGGATAAGAACAATATAGGTTACGGCTCGGTGAATCACAACCGCAACCACTGCCCTAATTGCGGATATGAGGATGCACAAAAAGACGTAAAACATTGCCCCAAATGCGGGGCCCAATTCGAGACCATACAACGCATCACCGGCTATCTTGTAGGAACTACCGACCGATGGAATTCCGGTAAATTGGCTGAATTGAAAGACCGTGTAGTACATAAATAGCACACTCGTCCGAATGATATGAATACCATACAAGTGCTTGACATAATGCCCGGAACCACAGTTGACGGTCCCGGGCTTCGCACATCGATATATGTGGCAGGATGTCGCCACATGTGTAAGGGTTGCCATAATCCTCAATCATGGGACTTCAACTCAGGTATCCCGATGACCGTCGATGAGATTATGGAACGTATCACTGAAGAAGATTTCAACGTAACACTTACAGGTGGAGATCCCTTATGGCAAGCAAGTAAAATATTGCCATTAGCGAAATCCATTAAAGAAAAGGGATATACACTATGGTGCTACACAGGTTTTACATGGGAAGAAATACTTAAGTCTACTGAATTGTC
Source organism: Muribaculaceae bacterium (assembly GCA_017473615.1). Taxonomy (GTDB): domain Bacteria; phylum Bacteroidota; class Bacteroidia; order Bacteroidales; family Muribaculaceae; genus RGIG4576. The sequence goes on from JAFUKL010000035.1 coordinate 64,193, forward strand.
TAAAATATTGCCTTGGATAGATGTGATTGTCGATGGACGCTTTATTGAAGAACTAAGGGATACAAGACTTCGTTTCCGAGGTAGTTCCAACCAACGCATCATCGATGTACAAGCCTCTCTTACAAAGAAAGAACTCGTTATACACATCCATTAATTCAATCACACTTTTTCAGAAAGTATTTCTCCATTAGAACCATTTAAACAAAGCACCATATCGGAAAAGGAACTATAATAAGAGCCATAAAAATATTTGGTTTCAGTCAATGCAAATAATTCGGCTGCCGCTGCTACCATTCCATGCTTAGATTCTCTATCAGCCTCTGTTGCAGCCGCGATAATTCTATGTTTCCCATATTTATCCTTTAAATGCTCTTTTACCTCCTCTGAATCCGTTGCCACAAAAAACCGAGCATCTGAATATTTTCCCAGAATAGCGTCCATCTTTTCCTCAAACAAACGTAATGGACTGGCATTAATGGATTGTATATTATCACTTCGCCTTACGTGCAACCCGAATGTATTATCATTAAATTGACACACATAACCGGCAACTAAATCACTAACCCCACTCACAGGAGTAAACAGTTTTTTATACGTATCAGGCGATACTGACCTATATTCATAACACGTACACACCAAAACCGAATCGCTCAAAACAGATGCAGCATCATCCTTCAAGCCATTATCATCCAAGAAGTCCTCTGTATTAATTTGATACAGCACTCTATCAAAACAGAACCTATGAAAAAGAGATGGAATATATAAATTTTTCAACCGCGGCAGTCCATATTTCAACGAATAATACCATGAAACATTCTTTACTTCTATATGGCTTGGCAGTGGTTCAAACAGTTCACCCCATCTACAATTCAATTCTCTGTTACATATCCATATAATTTTCAAATCGTACCCATTCTGTTCACAATACTCATAAGATGCCGCTATAGCACGCAGTCTGTTGGCTAATCCTCCTATTGGAACTAAAGTGAGCCGCTTCATATCTTATAAATACTTGTCACCAAACGCCGCCTTAACTTCGTTTACGTAATTCTTTATTTTCTGCTCATCACTTTTTGGCACGATAAGAATCACATCATCGGCTGTAGCTATTATATAATCCTTGAGCTGCGACGCCACTATAAGTTTATCACCCTTTGCTGCCACCATGCAGTCTTTGCAATCAAACAGCATCGCATTGCAGTTTTCGGTCACATTGCCTTCTTGATTCTTGGGCGAATTGTCGTATAAAGCACCCCAAGTACCTAAATCATCCCAACCGAAATCGACACATTCCACATACACGTTCTTAGCTTTTTCCATAACGGCAAAGTCTATTGATATACCCGGACATGCTGCAAAATTCTGCTTAATAAACTCTTCTTCTTTATCCGTTCCGTACACTCCTTCACCTTTCTCAAACTGCATGGAAATCTCCGGAGCACACTCTTGTACGGCTCTTAATATGCTGTCGACACTCCATAGGAACATACCCGAGTTCCAGAAAAATTCTCCGGTTGAAAGAAAAACTTTTGCAAGTTCCAAATCAGGCTTTTCCGTAAAAGTTTTCACTTTCGAGATACTGCCGTCAACATTTTCCCCTATTTGTATATAGCCGTATCCGGTCTCCGGACGACTTGGCTTAATACCTAAAGTAAGAAGGGCATCATGTCCGGCTATAAAATCAAAACCGGTATTGATGCAACGCTTGAATTCTTCATCCTTCAACACAAGGTGATCACTCGGAGCCACCATAATAAGTGCATCAGGATTTAAAGCCTTTATATGATAGGCAGCCCAAGCTATACACGGTGCGGTATTCCTGCGAGCCGGCTCAAGCAATATCTGCGATGAAGCAAGTTCAGGTAACTGTTCCTTCACAAGCGGTGCATATTGCTCATTCGTCAGAATTATAACGTTCTCCTGAGGAACGATTCCCTTGGTACGGTCAAAACTCATTTGCAGCAATGTACGTCCTGTTCCGAAAAAGTCGATAAACTGTTTCGGAGCATTGGCACGACTGTATGGCCAAAATCGGCTGCCCACACCGCCGCACATTATCACACAATAACGATTACTGATATTCATAGTTATATCTTTAAGTGTTAATTATCCCACTTTACAGCCGGGTTTGACTGCTCCCTGCGGACCTATCACGACAAGGCTGCCATCTGCATTTTCCGCACTCAAAATCATACCTTGTGACTCAACTCCTTTCAACTTTCGAGGTTCAAAATTGGCAATAAAGCACACTTCTTTACCAACCAAATCCTCCGGCTTATAATACTTAGCGATACCGCTCACTATCGTACGACCGCCCATTCCGTCGTCAATCTTGAATTTCAATAGTTTATCAGCCTTTGGCACTTTCTCGCATTCAAGAACCTTGCCCACACGGATATCGATTTTTGTAAAGTCATCAAACGCCACCGTAGGAGAAACAGGTTCAGGAGTAAAACTGTTCACTTCATTCTCTTTTTTTATGCGTTCAAGGCGAGCCATCTGTGCATCTATTTCCGAATCTTCAATTTTCTCAAAAAGCAATTGAGGCTCTCCAAGCACATGACCTACTGAAAGAAGATCGGTTCTGCCGAGATTAGCCCAGTCGAAATTACTTAAATTAAGCATTTCACGCAATTTTTTGCTACTGAATGGCAAAAACGGCTCAAACGCTATTGCAAGATTTGCAACAAGTTGAAGTGCCATATTCAATATGGTGCTTACCCGAGCCATATCGGTCTTTGCAAGTTTCCACGGCTCGGTATCGGCAAGGTATTTGTTTCCTATACGCGCCAAATTCATTGCTTCCTTCTGTGCATCGCGGAACTTAAAGTTATTTAACAGCTTTTCCACCTCTTCTTTCACTCCGGCAAATTCCTTAAGTGTCTCACGGTCATAATCGGTCAAGTCGCCTACCTCAGGCACTATACCATTGAAATATTTCTTTGTGAGCTGTAACGCACGGTTAACAAAATTGCCGTATATAGCCACAAGCTCGCTATTATTACGCGCCTGAAAATCTTTCCACGTAAAATCGTTATCCTTCGTTTCGGGAGCATTGGCAGTAAGCACATAGCGCAGTACATCCTGTTTTCCCGGGAAATCCTTGAGGTATTCATGCAACCATACTGCCCAATTGCGGGATGTGGAGATTTTGTCACCTTCAAGATTCAGGAATTCATTGCTCGGCACATTATCCGGCAAAATATAGCTGCCTTCGGCTTTAAGCATTGTAGGGAACACAATACAATGGAATACAATATTATCTTTTCCGATAAAATGAATCAAACGTGTACTTTCATCTTTCCACCATTTCTCCCAATCGTTGGGAAGAAGTTCCTTTGTATTGCTTATGTATCCTATAGGAGCATCAAACCACACATAAAGCACCTTTCCCTCTGCACCTTCCACCGGAACCGGAATACCCCATTCCAAGTCGCGCGTAACAGCACGAGGACGCAAACCGGCATCAAGCCAACTCTTGCACTGCCCATATACATTGCTTCGCCATTCCTTATGACCCTCAAGTATCCACTTTTCAAGCCATTGTTGATAATCATTAAGCGGCAAATACCAATGAGACGTAGGACGTTTTACAAGCCGATTACCTGTGAGCGCATTCTTTGGATTAATAAGTTCATCGGGAGAAAGCGTACTTCCGCACTTCTCGCACTGGTCTCCATAAGCACCATCGGCATGACACCGAGGACACTCACCCACAATATTACGGTCGCTCAAGAATTGTTTAGCCTCCTCATCGTAGAACTGCTCACTTTCCATTTCCACAAACTTACCCTCATCATAGAGTTTGCGGAAAAAGTCGCTTGCAAGTTGATGATGCGTTTCCGATGTTGTGCGGCTGTACACATCAAAAGATATTCCGAAGTCGGCAAACGATTGCTTGATAAGACTATGATAACGGTCAACCACATCTTGAGGTGTACATCCTTCTTTCTTGGCACGGATTGTTACCGGTACTCCATGCTCATCGCTGCCACCTATAAGCAGAACCTCCTCGCCTTTTAAGCGAAGATAACGGACATAAATATCAGCAGGAACATATACACCGGCAAGGTGTCCTATGTGAACGGGACCGTTGGCATAAGGCAAAGCGGTTGTAACCAAAGTGCGTGCAAATTTCTTCTCCATATATATAATTTCATTTAATTTTCAATAAATCAGGGAATCTGTTCTTATCTGATACCTTAGAAGCTCCTTTAAAACCGTTTTATATAACTCCGGCTTTTAAAGTCAAATATTCATGATATTATCATAAAATCAAAACAATTCCTCTTTATTGGTACAAAGTTAGCACACTCCCGCCGAAATAGAAAATAAACCGCCCTTTATTTCCACACCCCGCCCCATTTTCCCCATAGAAAAAAATATAACATATCGGCTAATAAAAACATTATTCAAATAAATTAAAGCTGTTTCTTAGTGCAATTCGGCTTTTATAGCTAACTTTGCACTCCTAAAACTCAAGTGCAATGGCAGATTCCAATTTTATCGACTACGTGAAAATAATGTGCCGCTCTGGAAAGGGCGGAGCAGGTTCTAAACATTACCGAAGAGCAAAATATATCCCTAAAGGCGGTCCTGACGGCGGCGATGGCGGCAGGGGCGGACATATATTTCTGAAGGGAAACCGTAATCTATGGACACTGCTGCACTTAAAGTTCCAGCGGCATGTGTTCGCCACCAATGGCGAGTCGGGCGGACGTAACAGATGTTTCGGAAAAGACGGAGAGGATCGCACGATAGAAGTACCCTGCGGAACAGCCGTATATGATGCTGAAACAGGTAAGTTCTTGTGTGATGTTACCGAAGACGGTGAGATTGTAAAGTTACTTAAAGGAGGACGCGGCGGATTGGGCAATTGCCACTTCGCCACAGCCACCAACCGAACCCCTCGTTATGCACAACCGGGTGAACCCGCCATCGAAAAAACCATCATCCTCGAGCTTAAACTTCTTGCCGATGTGGGTCTTGTGGGTTTTCCTAATGCAGGAAAATCAACTTTACTGTCGTCTATATCGGCAGCAAAACCCAAAATAGCCAATTACCCATTCACCACACTTGAACCGAATCTCGGAATCGTGAGTTACCGAGGCAGCCAATCATTCGTAATGGCTGACATTCCGGGAATAATAGAGGGAGCGAGTGAGGGTAAAGGGTTAGGCTTAAGGTTTCTACGGCACATTGAACGAAATGCTGTGCTTTTATTTATGATTCCTGCCGATAGCGATGACATAAAGAAAGAATATGCCATACTTTGCAATGAATTGCAGCAGTTCAACCCTGATCTTGTAGATAAGCCTCGCATGCTTGCGATTACCAAATGCGATATGCTGGACGAAGAATTGATGGAGGAAATGCGTAACGACATACCCGAAGACGTACAATGCGTTTTCATTTCATCGGTGGCAAACATGGGTCTTACCGAACTGAAAGATGCCCTATGGCGTATCATCAACGACGAGAACAACCGTATTCCGACTAAAATTACGCACCGCGACCTTGACGAAAAACGTCGAGTGAAAGAAGAGGACGATTTCATTTTTGAACCGGAAGCATTACCCGAAGATGATGATTATTTGGAAGAAGAATGGGATGAGGAAGAAGAATTATATGATGACGATGACCGATTCTTCTATGAAGACAATCTGAAAAACGAATAATCATTCACCAAGCCCCACCTAATGCAAAGATACTCAATAATAAGAGACAAGAATCCCCGCGAGATAGTACTCTTGAGGGGTAAAGGTTGCCAATATAAACGTTGTGCCTTCTGTGATTACCACGAAGATGCATCACAAGACGAAAAGGAGAATCTACGCATAAACAGAATTGCGTTGTCACAAGTCACAGGAAAGTATGGCTCACTGGAAATTATCAATTCGGGGTCTTTCTGTGAATTGGACGAAAACACAATGTCTCTCATAATTGACACCTGTCGTAACAGGAACATCAGAACCGTACATTTTGAATGCCACTGGCTATATCGCAATCACATTCCACGATTGCGGGAACGTTTTTCCGCCGAGGGTATAAAAGCCATAATAAAAACAGGCATAGAGACTTTTGACTACGAATACCGCGAGAAAGTGATGCTGAAAGGCATCAAAGAAAAATCACCCGAACGATTAAGCAAAGACTTCGACGAATGCTGTCTCCTTTTCGGATTGCCGGGTCAAGACACCAAGTCAATGACTGAAGATATCGAAACAGGACTGAAATGGTTCAATAGAGTGTGCGTAAACATAATGACTTCAAACACTGCTCGATTGCAACCCGACAAGGACGTAATACGCACTTTTCTTCAAGAAGTTTACCCAATATACCGCAACAATATACGTGTAGACATCTTACTACACAACACTGATTTCGGTGTAGGCAACAAGGACAATGAATTATGAATGAATTTCTTATCATATTATCTTTTATCGTTGTTTATGGTTGTGTAGCCCTATTCTACCGCCTATACGGCAAAACCGGACTTGTAGCGATGAATGTAGCTGTAACCATTCTCGCCAACATAGAAGTATTGCTGCTTGTAGACGCTTTCGGCGTGGAAATGACACTCGGAAATGTGCTTTTTGCAAGTACATTCCTTATCACCGACGTTTTGAGCGAAAATCACAGCAAGAAAGACGCTAATCGGGCTGTTATCATAAGTTCGTTATGCTCCGTTTTTTTCGTTGCCGTATCACAACTGTGGTTGTTGTACACCCCAAGCCCTAACGACTGGGCGCAAGGTGCATTCAAGACTATTTTTGCAGTTACCCCGCGTGTGGTATGCGTTTCGCTTTTAGTATATTTAGTATCTCAACTCACAGATGTGTGGCTTTACCATAAATGGTGGGAGTGGTGCAAAAAACGTTTCGGGAATGCCCGTAGCGGATTATGGATAAGAAATAACGGCTCTACTCTGATTTCTCAGTTCTTCAACACCCTGCTGTACACATTCCTTGCATTCTACGGAATGTACCCTGCCGATGTACTTTGGTCAATATTCATCAGCAGTTATGCTATATACATTGTAACAAGTTTGCTTGACACTCCCGTTGTATACTGGTGTCGTCACATACACGAAAAACAGATAAAAAGAAGTAACTAAGAAGCCGTTTTGAATTTTCTCACATCGCAATAGTGGTGAGTAACTCAGCCACTCCTTTAAGGGATAATTTCGACACAGCAGCCGGAACAAGAACCGTTTCTCCTTGATGTATCGATGTCAAATTACCGAAATCATCAGTAATATCAACTTTCCCTTTCAAGCACATTATTATCCTAAAAGAATCTGCGTCCGGTGAATTAATTTCATATTCACCATCAATGATTATACGACTTGTGGCAAAATATTCGCATTTCACTAATTTAGTTTCCCCCAAGCCACCCGCAGGACATGAAGTAACATAACCATCTTGAACTGTAAAGTCAATCGCATTTCTTGCCCATTTGGTATGCAGCTCACGCGTATTTCCTTGAGCATCACGGCGGTCAAAGTCATAAACACGATAAGTTATATCGCACGTCCTCTGAATTTCAGCTATAAGGTTTCCGGCTCCGATACTGTGAATACGCCCAGCCGGTAGATAAAACAAATCCCCTGCATGCGAATCATGACATGCCACAACATCCATAATTGTATTATCGGCTATTCGCTGTTCAAATTCCTTAGGAGTAATGTCTTGTGTGAACCCCACGTTTATCTTAGCATTATCATCGGCATCTATAACATACCAGAACTCGGTCTTTCCAAAACTATTATGGCGGTTTTTCGCAATAATATCGTTAGGATGCACCTGTAGGGACAAGTCCTGCTTGGCGTCAATAAATTTCACTAAAATGGGGAAAGTATCACCATACTTGGCATATATCTTGTCTCCAACCAATGCTCCCTTATACTTTCTTATCAATTCAACTATAGTCAATCCTGCATCCGCACCTTCACAAACGACCGACTCCTTACCTGTAACACCGGATATCTCCCAACTTTCACCGATTTGTTTTTGTTCGGTAACAATATCCTTGTATTGGGCGATTTTCTCTCCGCCCCAAAGTACAGATTTCAGATAGGGTTGAAATTTGATAAATCCTATATTCATATATGACTTGAAAATCTCAATTATATTTCATTAACTATGCGCATTCCTATAAAGAACACTTTTATGCGTATTTCATGTTAACGCATAATGTTTGCGAATTTACAACTTTTTCCACTATTATCCGCACCTTTATGCCTATTTTTGCTTATTAACACCAAAACATGCTGTTTTATTATACTCCAATTTTCCGATATATCGTTGTCTATTTGCTTTCACAAGTAACTACATATTCATTACTCATCAACCTATTCCAACGTATCGCGATATCATCATTATCACTATTTTCGGCAATAAAAAACGCCCAAGTACTGCCATCGGTAACACATGCATCAGGCTCAGGGATATCACCACACTCCGTGACTGCAAGCATCTTCTTTCCTCCAAAAGTTTCATTTAGCAAAAGAAACTTATCTATCATCGAGCCGGAAGAATCAGCCTTTATTCCTATCACATCAACAAATTTATCACCGGGATACCATTCATAAATCGACTCACCCGAAGATGCCGATACATCAACCGACCATACCCAAATCAAATTATTCAACTTATACCTGACTACAAGCCTATCATAAATTAACTCCCATAAACACTTGAAATATGGTGCACCACTCTGCCCCCACCAATGTCCTTGAGCTGTACAAACCGGGCAGAACAATACAGATATTCCCTCCTCTTGCAACATCTGTAGATATTGTGCTACAAGTTCTATATCATCTTCTATAAACTTACTTTCCCAAGTTCCATTAATTACAGCCCTCTGCACGCTGAAACCACTGTCAGACGAATAATTTTCCGGAATATCGTTCTCCTGTGACGGCGTAAACCATTCCCACGCAAATGCCACAATTCCGCCATATCCATAATGCTCTTTGATAGCCGATATATCACTATAGTCGGTTGTGTGTATTTGACGGAAGTCATAGCAAGCAATCAACGGTCGCTGACTGACTGCCAAAAAAACGGCATCTGACGAACTATTTCCATTCACTTCATCTTCAATCACACCGGAAATAATGCGGTTCCCATACACCGACAACATATATTCATATAATTCAACCGTTTCCTCATTAGCATCGGCATTACACAAGTGTTTCGAGACCAAACTCAGATTTACAACAGCTCTCGTCCTAAAACTCAAAGAAAATGGTTTTACTGTATTATTCCCATCAGCCGACAAAGCATCGCTCTTGACAACCACTGTATACGAAATTGCCGGTTCAAGCGACAGAGGAATTGTCAGAACATTCCCGTCAACGGCAGCATCTACAACCACTCTGTCATTTACCGTAATTTGTTCAGGCTTTGAAATGGCTATCTTTCCCGAATAAGTAAGTATCAGGCTTTGCGTATTTTCCGAATCTATCACTGCATCTTGTTCGATAGACTGAGAAACTACTTTCACAACACCTGAAACAGAAGAACCCGGGATTTCTGTAGGGTCGTCTTCCGGCAAACGCGGTTCATCATTATCACGATTGTCGTCACCTCCACAACTCATACCAATAAGCAAAAAGAAAATGGAGAAAAACCCTATCAAAGCCTTTTTCATATCCGGTAAACAATATAAGTTTACTTATCCTTGACGAAGTTTCTCAAAATAACGATTAAGAATATCTTGCGCTGCAACAAAAGAACTTTGACGATTATTTAATATTAAGTTCTCTTTGCCTGCAAGCAGATTTTCTATTTCAGGATCGTTATAAAAATTGGATTTCAAGCGTTCATTGATAGTCTCTATCATCCAGTATTTGTCTTGCTCACGGCGTTTTTGTGCAAAGTATCCGTTTGCTTTCACGAAAGAGAAATAACGATCTATCATCTCCCAAACCTCCGGTACGCCCAATTCATAATACCCCGAGTATGTGAGAACCTCGGGTGTCCACCCGCTCGGTGGCAATGGGAATAAGTGCAATGCATTCCGGAATTGTGTTTGTGCAAGTTTACATCGTTCCACATTATCTCCATCTGCCTTATTTATAACTATACCGTCTGCCATTTCCATGATACCGCGCTTTATACCCTGCAACTCATCGCCAGTACCCGCTAATTGTATAAGCAGAAAGAAATCTACCATTGAATGAGCAGCCGTTTCACTTTGCCCCACACCAACTGTTTCCACAAAAATATTATCATATCCAGCAGCCTCGCATAATATTATGGTTTCTCTTGTTTTACGCGCTACTCCGCCAAGAGAACCGGCAGACGGGCTGGGACGAATAAACGCTTTAGGATGAAGCGATAACTTTTCCATTCGCGTCTTATCACCAAGAATACTTCCTTTCGTTCGTTCACTGCTTGGGTCTATGGCAAGAACAGCAAGTTTGCCTCCACCCTTAAGCACATGCAAACCGAAAACATCAATTGAAGTACTTTTTCCCGCACCGGGCACACCGGTTATACCTATACGGCGAGAATTGCCGGAATAGGGTAGACATTTCTCTATTACATCTTGTGCTACTGCCTGATGCTCCGGATTCTGACTTTCCACGAGGGTAACGGCTTGGCTTAGAATGCTTACATTACCGCTCAGGATACCTTCCACATATTCTCCTGCCGAAAGCAATGTCTTACGACGTTTACGCTTGAGATACGGATTTACAATCGGTGGCTGGGTCACTCCTTCATTCACTGTTAAGCCTACATATTTCTCATCGTTTTCGGGATGTTCCATATATCTATATACTGAGGTTAATTGTTTGTATTATTATTTTCTATCATTTGCCCTACAAGCCGGACCGTTTGCTCTGAATTATCCGGGTCATTGGTCAAAACCATAACTTTTGCATTTAACATATCACCCTGTTTTTCAGGATTGACTCGGATTTCCACATTTATCGTTTTCCCTGGTCTAATCTCGTTTTTATCGACAAATATTTCTACACCTTCATCCAACGTATAAATTCTTCTTATTTTCAGTTCCGACTTGCCTCGGTTAGTTATCTTAAAATTCTTTTTAATACATTCTCCTACACGGCTTATTTTACCGAAATCTATTTTCACATCAGAAATTTCGGCTACAGCAGCTTTGGCTTTTTCCTTCTTGGATAGTACCGAGAAATCTTCATTCACAACAGCCGTTACATCAATATGAGTAATCCCGGCAACAGCTACAGAACTATATCCCGATGCCGGACCGGTCTCCATCGTAAAAGTATCCTGTACAAGCCCCCATTCGTCATTCAACCCCGAATGATAAGTAACCGTTATGGTTGCTTGTTCTCCGGGCTTAACCGTCTCCGGTATCATCTCCACACGGATATGCCGAGGGATATTGCTGAAAACAGCTTTTAGACTATCTTCACTACGATTATATACACCGATATACCGAGTGCGTGATTTTCCCTTTATAATTTTTCCGAAAGGCATTATTCTTTGCTCTATACTCAAAGCCCCTACACTTATGGGGTAACGTTCATGTATTGTTTCCGGCGACCCTATCACATTTCCTTTTATTGTTAAGGTGCTGCGGTTTGGGATTCCATCGGTATATACATACACATTTTTATCAAACCTACCCGGACGTCCGACTGGATTATAAGTAAGCGTTACAACTCCCGTATCACCAGGAGCTACATCACTCAGTGTATATGAAGATGCAGTACAACCACACGTAGAACGAACATTTGTTACCCGTAAAACACTATCGCCTGTATTTATAAATTTCATGACACACGACACCTTGCCCGTTTCTTCCTTAAATGAGCCAAAATCATAAACCGTGCGTAACCATGTGGCTACACCCTCGGCATGACATAAAACAGCCATTTGTATAAAAAGAACTACGGCAAGCAGATGTCTCATAGTTATTTCTCTTTTGCCGGAATCGTTGTACCCTCAATAAACAGCGTGGTACGCCTCTCTCGTCCATTAGTTCTCACCTTTATATCCTTTTTGAATGCTCCGGGACGACCGGCAGGATTATACGTTACTTTTATTTCTCCGCTTTTTCCCGGCGCAATAGGTTTCTTGGTATATTCATGACTGGTACAACCACAGGACACAGAAACATCCACGATAATTAGAGGCTTATTACCTGTATTTACTATCTTAAATGTGGTACTCACCGGTCCTTTTTCTTCCTTTATTATACCGAAGTCATGCATCTTATCGGGAAATGTTCCTTGTGCATATTTCTTATCACCGGCAATAGCTGCTACCGACAAAAGTATAACAGTAATCACTGCAATTAAGATACGTTTCATTTTTATATTTATTAAACTGACACCAATAGTGTACTGTATTTATAATACATCCATATTTATCTCTTAAAACACAAAAATACAAATAAAAGATTAGAAACACTCCTATTTCAATAAATTTATCATTAGAACAACGTTTCTTTATCTGCTATTATAATATTTTAGTTATCTTTGAAATCGTATACGATAATAAACTTATATATTATGAACATTGGAGATAAAGTTCCTGAAATTCTTGGAAAAGATGAGAACGGAGAAGAAATAAAACTTAGTGCATATCGAGGAAAAAAGATTGTGCTATATTTTTACCCTAAAGACAACACGTCAGGATGTACTGCAGAAGCATGCAGTCTGAGAGATAAATACGCCGACTTGCGCAAACAAGGATATGAAGTAATAGGAGTAAGTGTAGACAGCGAAGTGTCTCACCGCAAATTCATCACAAAGTACGCACTGCCATTCCCGCTAATAGCTGATACCGACAAAAAGTTGGTAGAACAGATGGGTGTATGGGGCGAAAAAAGTATGTACGGACGCAAATACATGGGAACTTTCCGTACTACTTTTATCATTGATGAAAACGGAATCATCGAAAAAATATTCTCACCCAAAGAAATCAATACCAAAACCCACGGAGAACAAATCCTCTCACTACAAATATAATCAACATTCGATTAAATAATGGATATGAACACTTTAAAAAGGGCTGACATTAAAAGCCAGCCCATGTATAATTCGTTTACAATCAATCGCAATCTATATTAAAATTTCATGGAACAAATTCCCCGTCACAATTAAGATTATATGAATTCGTAGAATAATTAAACGAATTAAAAATAGAAACATTTCCGGTCACTCTCAATTTAGTTTTACTAATAAATTCCAATTTTGCATAAATATCAAATATTCGGTACGTACTTGAAACCGGTTGATAAACACTTATCGTAATAATTGCAGAATTTGCAGAAGTTTTACGATAAGAATATTCTCCCCTGTAAGATGAAAAATTAGTCTTCACCTCTGAAGAATTAACAATTTCAAAGTCATCATATGGATACAAAGAATGTCCCGATTCATGCCATCTAATATGCTGTCCTATCAATAAATTATCCGGAGCTAAATCAGATATTATTTCTTCATTTACTTCCTCCTCTATTATAACTTCAGGTTCATCTTTTTTACAACTCACAATTACTAACGCAAATAAAAATAAACCAAAAAATAATTTAATTTGTTTCATAAGATTTAAAAATATATTACTATCAATGTTCCTTCTTTGAGTTTAGATGACTTTATTTGATTCCATTTTATAATATCTGTAGTTCGCACATTATACTTTTTGGCAATACTATCAAGCGTTTCTCCTTTTTTTACTTCATGATGAAACATCATTGAATCTCCTTGTTGTTGTGATATACGTTGTTGACTTATAGGCTGCTGATATTCCATTTTATTATCTTCTGTAATAAAACGTTCATTATATTTGTCTTCAAAATCTTCTATATATATAGGTGTTCCTTCCACAATATAATTAGACTGACCATAAAAAGGAGGAATGTACCAATCGTTAGACTTTATAACTCCATCAGCAAGCCCTATTGCACCAGGATATTGTTCGATAGCCTTATCGATAGCTTCTTTCATACTTTTAAAACCTGCGGGTATAATTAAAACAATATGTTTTTTATCAACCCCTTTTACTCGCATGTTTGCTTTCCTAATTTTTTCTCCATTAGTTCCCATTGGAACGTTTTTGGTAGATATAACAGTAAAATCCGTTAATCTACTTGTACAGCTATCCATTGATAGCATCAGCACCATAAGTAGTGCCATAAATAAACTTTTCTTCATAATTAAAATTTATTGGGATAAGGACTTCGACATCCCATATTTTCAATAATTTTTAATCCAAAGACATAAAAAAACGTGAAGCCCTGCACTGCCGCTCGCTCCACGGTTAGAGGCTCTGGTAAGCCCGAATGTCAGAAACGAGCAACGCCGAGCCCCACGCCGATATGTAGATATAACACCTTTACTATACTAAATATGCTTAGGCATACGAATACACCAAGAACAATATCATATAGCATTGGCATGTATATAACACACCCCCGGGGCATTCACGTTACTTTGTTTTTTGACATTCATTGAAATTTACCAGATTTCTAACCGTCAAAATCAAAGCGTAGTAAACGCCTTAATATGTCTTGTTCCCACACTCTAAAATCCTCTCACGGATTCACCGCGTGGGATACAAGCACAAAAGTAAGAAAAATAACCGAAAACATATAGAAGTTGTTTTAATTTTATTTCGAGATTATTTTAATGTATATAAAACATGAACCAATGTAAAACTTGGAATAACATTTTTAAGAAAATTCAAAACAGTTTCTATGTTTTTTACAAAAACATTATCTTTGTAATTACTTTGTTCAACTAAATATTTTTAAGGTTATGAAATTCTGGATTAGAATAAACGGTTTGCAAGAAGGTCCTATGGACATTGAACAGCTGAAAGCACAAAAAATAACTCCTACCACCTATGTGTGGTGTGCAGGAATGAAAGATTGGGCCTATGCAAGGGATGTTGCCGATTTGCAAGACATTATTACGACAAATTGCGAAAGCGAAGAGCCGGAAAACATCAATCCCCAAAATATTGTAACCGCAACCGAAAATTCTTTTTCAGCCGCAACCGAGCCGGCGTTTACAGAAACGCACCCCGAGCAAACACAAGAAACAAATCCGTATGAACAAAAGACTGAACTTTCGGCAGAAGAGCAACACTCTCCCCAAGCAGAAACTGAACAAAAAGAGCCTGTTCAACCCACCTTTATCACAACTGATACACACATAAAGTCAAATCAACCGGTATATGAAGAACGCCCTTGTCCGTCCAATAATATGGTTTGGGCAATTCTAACCACAATATTCTGCTGCCAACCCCTTGGAATAGTAGCTATTATCCTTGCAGCACAAGTGAGCAGCAAATACTATGAGAGCGGATATGATACAGCTAAAAAATACAGCGATTGGACTGCAATCTTATGTATTGCAAACATCGTGCTGGCAATATTATTGGTATCTGTATTCACTCCGCTGTTATTATTTGCTGAAATTTAAAAACCACAAGCAACTGAGAGTATGGGTCGCAGAATTATCATCATATCGGTCGCTGCGATTGCTATAATTGCTTTCTTGCTCACATATTTGCTGTTTGACCCTACAGCCTACGAAATCTTTCCCAAGTGCCAATTTTTGGCATATACAGGACTGAAATGCCCCGGATGCGGTTCACAACGGGCTATTCATGACTTGCTCAACGGCAAACTTTGTGAGGCAATGAAGTTCAACGCCGTTTTCGTATTGTCATTGGTCATTGTAGCCATATACATATACGGAGAATTTATCAAGATAAAACACCCTGCGTTCTACCATGCCATAAGTTCGCGCACTGTGATTTACTCGTTAGCTGCAATATACATCGCATGGTGGATATTACGGAATATTTTTAATTGGTAGATTTACGCAATCTTCTACGTATTCCCCCGAACGCATATTCCAATACGTCCTCCTGAATTTTGGATTTAAACAGTTTATTCGCCAACAAATACACTCCTCCGGCCACGCACACCTGCATAATAAATAACAGCCACGCATTGGTGACAGCATAAGACAACATCACAGCCGGCGTCAACGCTACTGCTGTGAGAACTACATACGGCATCACACCCTTAACCAACGCCCAACGGCTGTATCCGGTAACTTTACCCACAAGATAAAGCGCATAGAAATAATAAACAACTCCGGCAAAAACCTGCCCTGCCACAAGCCATGTAATGCCAAACGGTATAGTTACCACTATAGCAAGCACTGTAGATAGGTCTTTCACAATCTCTGAATAAACATACTTACGGGAAGCTCCACATGCTATAATATAGTTATTGTATAGCGATGTGACAATCGTAAATATTCCGCGCAGTGCAAGCAACTGGAACATAAGCACCGCACTATCCCATTTTGTTCCAAAAAATATATGAAAAATCTGTGTGCTGCTCACCACCAATAAACCCATTGAGAAGAATGTAATATAACCGGTGAAACGATTTGTCTTTGCAATCATTCGGGCGTATTCCTGCTTATCATCCTGTTTGGCACTCAACAGAGGCAGGAATGATGCTGTAAATACTTGTGAAAGCGACATCACACCCATTTTGCTCCATTTATCGGCTTGGCTGTAATTTCCCAACTGTACAAGATTATAGTGTGCGCCTATGATAAAGGAATATATATTTTGGAAAACCGTATTCAAGAAAGAACTCGCCATTACTCCTACACCGACGCTGAAGATAGAACGTAATGACGACATACTGAAAAAACAACGAGGTCTCCATGAAGAGGTGAGCCATAAAATACTCGACTTCATAGCAGCAAGTACTATAGACTGCCACACGATAGCCCAAGCACCATATCCGCATAAAGCCAACCAAATTCCCACAATACCGCTCACAACAAGTCCTATTACATTACTTATGGCTATCATCTTCACCGTCATCTGTTTCATCAGCCTGTTGGTTTGGACTATTGCCGTTGAATTAAGAATGAATGTAAGAAACATTACACGGGAAAGTGGAATAAGTCTGCCTTCTGCATGAAAAATGCCGTCAATCCACGGAGCAAAAAACCACAGCACGACATAAAGCATAATACTCATTCCGAGATTAAACCAAAATACCGTGCTGTAATCGGCATCAGTAGGGTTCTTGCGTTGTATTAGAGCTGTTGAGAAACCACTATCTACAAATAGAGATGCAAATGCCTGAAAAACAAGTATTGCTCCTACAATTCCAAATTCCTCCTTTGATACCACATTGGCAAGTACTATACCCGTTACGGCATACAGTACTTGAGAAGAGAACTTATCGATTGTGTTCCACTTCAAAGTCCTTGCGGTCTTCAATTTCAGCCCGGAATCATTCGGTTGCATCTCCAGTTTATTCTAAAAAAATCAGATTTCAGTCATCATTTGCCTCTATACCCGACTTTCACCGGAGTAAATTCATTGGAATACCCATCATACACGCATATTGCATACCAATGATTCTTACGCTTGTTTTTAGGCAATTGATATTTATTATCATAAGAAATTGCAAGCAAATATTTTGCATCCAAACCGTCACCATCAGCACTCATGGCATCAGCATAAGATACTTTATTGGGTACAGCATATATAGTATATTTCACTATGGAGTTGCCATGCTCAACTTTATCCCAACTTAATACACCTTTCTTTTTGACAGCATTAGATACTTCTCCAAGATTCGGTGCTGATTTCCATGTGATTACAGGATTTAAAGCCAACGTATTGTAACAATGCTTTTTTAATGTATCTCCCGGAGCCGGCTCACCCGCATTGCGTGCATACAATCCTCTTGAACCGAAAAAGATAGAACCGGGTGCATTATTCTTCGTGTACTTGCGATTCAACTCTACCTGTGTTACATATTCACCGAATACACTTGGATCCGGTTTTCTTGAACGTGGACGTTCCCCCTTGGCAGGACGACGATTTGCCGAACCCATAGTGTGACTTGAATAGAAATGACGTCCGAAGTAAGCTGCAGCACGACTCCAATATTCACAAATAGGTTCATAAGGAGCTGTTTCATGCCATGTTGCCCAATAAATCTGCGGAGACAAGAAATCTATGGTTTTCTGGTCAAGCCAAGCCACTGGATCAGAGAAAATAGTTGCATACTGCCAGTCAGGAGCTTTCACGTCACAAGGTTTCAAGTCGGCATAACGTGCTCCGGAAGTTTCAGCCTTACCGGCAACACCGGCAGGAGAAATACCAAACCTCACATCCGGGCGCAATGCTTGTATCATCTCATACACTTCTTTCACCATAAGATTAACGTGTGCTCGACGCCAATCACCTATACTCATGCCGTTAGATGTTACATTATATAATGCATAATCGGCAGCCGTACTATCCTGAGCAATATAATTAGGATAAAAATAATCATCAAACAGCACACCATCTACAGCATAGTTTTCCACAACTTCTTTGCATACATCAACAATCCGCTTACGACATTTATCCAAAGCCGGGTTCAGTGTTACATATTTTCCATCATGAGACAACAGCCATCCGTCACGTTGCATTTCTCTGTCATGCTCGGTATCCCACTTGTAGCTGTTTCTCGACCAGCGATACGGATTCATCCATGCCCAACACTCCATTCCGCGCTTGTGACATTCTTCTACACAGAATGTAAGAGGATCCCATCCCGGATCAAGACCTCTTTCTCCGGTAAGATATGATGACCAAGGGCAATACGATGATTTATACATTGCATCGCTCTCACTGCGCACTTGGAAACACACAGACGTTATGTTTAAAGCTTTCATCTTATCAAGATAATCACGCATTTCCTGCTTTTGTAAAGCCTGTATACTATCTCCCATTCCTACGGTTTTAGGCCAATCCATACTGCCCACCGTTGTATACCACACTGAACGTAACTCTCGTTTAGGATTATCTGCTTGCAACCAGCTTGCAGACAATATTACCGCCAAAGCGGTAAGTAATATTTTCATGTTAAGCCTCATATAAAAGTATTTTTAATCATCGAGCTAAAGTTAATAATATTTATCCATATTCACCTCATATACCCACCCATTAAATTATCACCAAAATAATATTTTGTCCCGGTGTAATCTTTATTCCTTATTACTCCCATTGCTCCTTTCGGGAGGGAGAGGGTAAAAAAAGAGAGAAGAGAAAGAGGTGTGCGGTCTCGTGAACCGTCGGCTCTCTTTCTCTTCTCTTCACATAGGCGGCGATTGCCTGCTCTCCCGCTTTCGCAGTACCATCGGTGCTACGGGGCTTAACTTCTCTGTTCGGAATGGGTAGAGGTGGATCCCCCGCGCTGTCATCGCC
>JAFUKL010000036.1 GCA_017473615.1 Muribaculaceae bacterium
AACAGGTTTGTTTCAGCAACATTCCCAAACTCATCTATAACACTTCTCACATTTCCCCGATAGTCTTTCACGTAAGCATAGATTGTATCGTTTTTAATAAAGCCTACCGGCGTTTCAGTGTAAACCAACGTATCGTTTTCGCAGATGTGATAACCCAAGTAATCCCTGCTCATCTCAACGACCAATTGAGACGACAGCGGACGAGGTGTCAGTTCTATACCAGGGTTGAGTGGAATCTCCGGAGTAATGGCATTAAGTTTAGCCAATATATACCGTGTTCCTAATTTACGTCCTCGTGCATCGTAGGTGTGATGTGCTTGATGCAGAAGATTATAACGCACTTTGCCGGGCAGATTAAGTACATTATATTCCACTGAGGAAATATCCCTGTTACGGTCGCTTGTCATATTTCCATTTGCATCCCATGTATATTCAATATCATTATCCATTCCATCGGTCACATCTAAAGCTCCGTAATAGCTCAATTCCTCTGCGTTGTCGTAAACCTTGGTTAATCGGTTTCCTATTCTTGTGAACGTAAGGTCGTCTATCAGTCCATGTTCGGTTATTTCCGGTGTGGCGTATACGCAGGTTGTCATACCTTCTCTCTGCAGTGCCGCAATATTGCAGTTCATGTCATAATGATAAAATTCCCCAAATTTTCGGGTTGTAGAGTGTGTGTCTTTGTAAGTTGCTGATTTCAGCCTGTTCATGCTGTCGTAGCCGTAGCTGTAGGTACGCATTATACTTCCCAAAGACTTTTTCTCTATGCCAACAGACCAGGACATTTCGCTTATGTTGCCGTTATAGCAAGGAATCGCATCCCCTTCGGGCTTATTATATCTTATCTGCTGCAAGAACGATAGGTTGTCGCTTATCCAAGTAGTCCATCCTCGTATGTTGTAGTCGTATTCGATATTCACCGCATTGTTGAGCATTTCGGTTGAAACAAGTCTTCCGAGTTCATTATAAACGTATCTCGCCAAAGTCTTTTCCTCTCCGCCGTTATGGATTAGAGTAACAGAAACAGGTCGGTCGGCATTGTCGTAAGTATAGGAGTAAATTTCGTCGGATACGGTATTGTAAAAATAATCTGTAATATCTTCGCTTTCACCACCAATGAGACGTTCATATTTCACTCGACTTTTAATGAGATTTCCTCTAAAATCATAAGCATTATACGTTTTATGACAACCGTTGTATTGATCGGATGATTTTTGTTGAATAATTCGCCCTTGTTCGTCATAATAATTAACTGTAATCAAATATTGTGAAAATGATGTTTCTGTAGTTGATATAACGGCAGAGAGTGAGCCTGTGAGGAATGTTTTGGCACTATTGGAGTATCGTTTCCCATAATCAGCCATCGATTCGTAACTGAAGTTATCGTCATTCGGGATGTCGTTACTACCCATAAAAGCATAATCGTCATAATAGTTGACGGTGAGAATACTTGGAGAGTAAATAACCACCGATGTTGTATCCACTTGATATCCCTTAAACGTATCTGTAGAGTTATTGCGTGAAATTCTCAACAAGAAATCGGGAATGTTGTTTCCTGCTACGTCAAAAGAATTTTCGCACAGCCCTGTTATACATTCTCGGTCGAAATCATCATATAGAGTGAAATGCCACAAACCTTGTTCCCTCATATTACCGTCTTGCGAGAATATAAGTCGGTCGCCCATGTCGTGAACATAAAACGCCCAATCTCCTCCCGAAATTCGTTTTGCACGGCATCTTCCGAATCGGTCGTACATATAAAGTGTAGCAAATTCCCTGAGAATCAATGAAGAGCTGCTCCATGATATACCTTCTTTCATTCTTAATGACGCTTCGGGAGACAATGTTGCAGTGAGCCTTTCGTAATTGTCAAAGATATAGTACGTGTCAGCATAGGTGTGCGATGCACCATCTTTTAGCACTTTTCTTGTTAATAGTGTTTTGTCTTGCATGTCCTTGAACGAAAAAACGATATTACCATCTTCGTCTTCAATCCTTGTCACATAGAGTTTTCCGGTAGGGTATGAACCGGATTTGTTTATATAGAACAGAGTATCGGAAAGGTCTCGAGTGTCAGTCACATTGTAGAGGATACAATCAAGAGAATCATTTCCTTCTATATTTGTCAAGTATTCAGTTCTCAGTGCTTTGCTGTTATTATGCCAATCTTCTCCCGGACCGATAATCTTTATTGGTCGGTTTAAGTCGGATTTTTCATATTCGGTTATAGTATAGGGAGCTGTGTCACTATATGAGGAGACAGCAAGAGAGTAAGATTCTTCTTGTGTAAGGAACTCCCCATTTTTATTGCTTACGAATGGCTGGTACACACAGCTCTCTCTACCTGCATTGTCATAAACGATATAAGTGGCAAGGTCTTTTTGTTCCGGTGTTATTTTACGTTGTATAAGTGACTTTTGTTTACCGAGACCATCGTAATATCGTATTATTTCGTTGCATGTGGTAGCTGAGCTATCTCGCATGACACGCTGTAATATATAATTGTTGCTTAATGTTTGCGCTAAAGTTTCAGTACCGCAAATCATCTGTATAGCCGTTGCAGTTGTTATCGCCACTAATCTCAATATGTAGTCAACATATTTCATAATATATAATTAGTTAGAAAGCTATTGTTAGGCAATCAGGTGAACTTATTTCATGATTTTCTGCCGAAATCAAACTAAGTATTACTTCGGTTTCGGCAAAAGAATCTTCTAATTTTATGGAAACTTCGGTATTACCTGAGTTTACTTGTGCTGTAATTTCCACTCCAACCTTTTTACCTGAATATGTATAACTCTTATTTCCTATTGTTATTGTGCATATACCGCCTCCGCTAAGTGCGTCTAAAGAGAATGTTATAATATCGGAACCGTCTGCCGTTAAAGTCGCTGTTTTTATAGCTGTTCCGGTGTTTAGATCAATATTTTCGCTTATATCTTGATAATAAAGAGGTACAGCTTTTAATAGAAATGTCTTTGATATAGTACTTACTTCTTTTGATATTAAATCGGTGGTTTTACATTCGATGATATATTGTTTTCTGCTTGTAAGATTAATAGCTCTTAAATCGGCATTGAAAACTATGGTGTCGTTGCCATATTCATACACGGTATTGCCATCGGCATCTTTTATTACCCATTCATGTGAATAGTTTCCGCTGCCGCCCTCTGCATACAATATCAATTCCAGTTTTGAATTTTTGTAATAAATTGAGTTGCAAAAGAAATCAGAAGACAATCCCGGTAAAGTTACGGAATTATATTCATATTGTTCTGTAACATGTGAATTATTGTCTCTAATTTCAGAAAGTCTGCCGTAGCCGTCATAGGAATAGAATGTCTTCAATGAATTTGGCTGAATTATTTCTGTTATCCCGGCAAAAGGCTCGTAGCGATAAAGATTTATCATAGCGTGTGGCAAGAAAGTAGACAAAGTTTGCAGTTTCTTGAAATCTGCATCAGGGACATCGGTATTATTCTTTAAATTCGTGAGTGAAATGTTTGCTTTTATCAGTGCTGCATTCACCTCGGCTGAAGTGGCATTTTCTATCATAGAAATCATGAGACAATTGTTATATCCCCATAAATACGTTTTACTCACCCCTTTTATATCGGTTTCTTCTATTAAATTTCCAATGGTGTCGTATTGGAAATATGACTTGTTTTTCCAACCATATCCTTTGATAAATTCCATTGTTCTTATGGGACGTACTAACATTAAATTTGTTTTGTCGGGATTATAGAAGTCATATTTGGTGGATGAAAGCAATATGCTGTCATCTCCGTTAATGCGATATAGTTCCTGCTTGATAATATCTTTAAAAATCCTATTGTTTTTCATGTTCTGAAATATGTCATTGACTGCTGTTGTATCGTTTACATAATAATTTAGGATTTTTAGTTTGTCTCCGTTACTTGCCGTTTCTGTTATTGCTTTAGGTAAACCGTATTTGTTGTATGTGTAATTTGTAGTTTTTGAAACGAAAGTATTGTTTGAATATTCGTTTACTGTTGTTGATTTTAGCAACATGTTATGGCGTGAGAAAAAAACTTTTTTTGCTGTTTCTCCTACCATGCAAAGAATAGTATCTGTATATACCAATGGGAATGAATATGTATTGATATTTTTTTTAACCAAGTGTCCGTTATTGTCATAGAAACTTTCGCTTAATAAATTTCCACGTTTAAGTTGTTGATTTCCTAATGGGGTAAATATGTTTTCCAAATAAGAATTTGACTGGAAAAATTCTATCGTTCCATAAGGTAAAGTAATATTATCATTTTTACTATATAGTATGTCGGGATAATCGTAGGAGGTTGTATATTCGTAATCAATACGTCCGCAACCACTTTTTTTAACAGAAACTCTTGAATACTCAATGTGTGTACTATTATAATCATATATATAATTTGACATGTTATAGTATGTTACATGTTTTGGTGTATTGTTATTGGATAAAACATTGTATTCTATACCATATCTAGGACAATTTATTAGGATGCCGCTACTTAGTGTCATATTCTCGCTTAGTGTGTATTCATAGTCGATAGTTTCTGCCAAAATGCTGTCTGATGAAAAAGTCGTGATACTTTTGATTCTCACTCCGCCCGTTTCATTGTTGAAGTCTGATGCGGACAGTTCTGGCATAAATAAAGTTGAATAATCACGTGTTACATATTTTGAGTATGTGTGTGGCTCATAAGATAAACATGAATATCCACCGGTGGGGTATGTGATTTTATTTAATGTGCCGGATAGTGCCGCTTCATATAGAGGTCTTTTGATGTTCCCCGTAATAATTTCATTGTAAGCGTTATCATATTCAATGTAATCAATGAATCCGCTCAAAGGAAATCCCATTCCTTTCCCGTTGTAATATCCCCAATGGTCATATTCGGTTGTACCTAAAAAAGGATATCCGTGCATGCTGTTATATTCAAACTGATAAGCCCCCTCTCCGGAAATTCTTATGCGTTTTAAAAATGTTATACAATTGTCTGTGTTTGTTTCTGATGTATTATAAGAATAATCAAATTTACAGGATTTTTTGATTTTGTCATTTTTTACTATTTTGATGTTATCTAATCTATGATTCTTGCCAATAGCTTTATGTTTGCTTGAATTATATAAATAATATTCATCTTTACCGTCTTTGTATTCAAAATATAATTTTGTATTATCGGGAAAATTGATATTTTGTAATATGCAGTAAAATGTTTTTTGAGATGTTATAGTTTGAGTAAAATTATCAATCGGAGCAGATTGGTAAGGATAGAAACTGAAATAGTAATTTATTTGCGGATAATAATTATACTCAAATCTTGATTCTGACATTGGGGAATAATTGAATGTAATACGTCTGTTGTTGGGTGCTGTTATTGATTTTAAATGCCAACGTAAGGTGATATTTTCACCAATGTCTAAATCTTGTGAATTTTCATCTTTGTTTTTTTTGTAATATTCATCTCGTTCAAATATATACCTATAGCCTTTATTGTCGATAATGTAAATATTATATTTTTCATCCAATTCAATAATTTCAATTCCCATAGACTGGCTTGACATGTTGAATAACTTGAATTTTCCATTGTAATCACGTTCAAAAGTTCCTCGATATCCGCAGAAATTAAAAGAATATAAATCGGGGGTGGTTTCACAACCATCTAATATCATATTATTCTTGTATTTACCTGGATAAATACCTCCGTTTTTTCCGCTTGCAAAGCCTGATAAAATATAGGATTTGTTATAAAAATTATATCCTTCAAAAGTACCTATAGTGCTTGAAATACCTCCGAACGTTTCTTCTGTTGATTCATCTGGTATTCCTTTGATTTCTCGTGTTATTATCCCGGGACCTCCTAAAGTCCAACCATGTCCAAGTATTCCGCTTTTATGATTGACACGAAATCCGTTGGTTGCATAATTAATAGTTATAGGAATTTCAAAGTCCTTATCTTTATAAGTGAATATTGGTATGCTGTAATTGACAGTTCCTGTATATAGGGACACTCCGATGTTTCCATGTTTTATGAATTCGTAGGATTCCCATGAAGGTATTTGTGGTTGCTTATTTTGCATAGCAATATCCATTTGCCCTAACGCAAATATATAGCTGAATATCAATGTTAAAGTAACCACGACTTTTCTCATGATGTTATAGTTTGGTTAAGTCACAGCAAATTTAATAAATGGTATCAATATAGTATATAGCAGAGATATGTTTTTAAACATGTTTGACGGGGTGTTGATATTTTGCGGAAAATGTTTTTAAAAGTGGAGATGGTGCCGGCGTGGGGTGAATATTGTGCGGATTAGTGTGTAGTGTGCGTATTTTTCATTACTTTTGTGACCGTAAAACAGTTTAGGTTTATGGAATGGCTTAACTCGGTATTGGTGGAGCATAGCGCATTGCAGGCGGTTGTGGTATTGTCAATAATATGTGCAATAGGTCTGTCTTTGGGAAAAATCAAGGTGTGGGGAGTATCTTTAGGTGTTACTTTCGTATTCTTTATAGGTATTCTTGCCGGTCATTTTGGCTTGTCGCTGAATCATGACATGCTCAGTTATGCCGAGAATTTCGGATTGATATTGTTTGTGTATGCTTTGGGTCTTCAAGTGGGTCCCGGCTTTTTCAGTTCTTTCAGAAAAGGCGGCATAACATTGAATATGCTTGCTCTTGGTGTAATTTTGCTTGGTACATTGTCTACTGTAGTGGCAAGTATGGTTACAGGTATAAGTTTGCCCGAGATGGTGGGTGTGATGTGTGGTGCTGTGACCAACACTCCTGCTCTCGGTGCCGCTCAACAGACGTTGAAACAACTTGGCATTCCCGATAATGCTCTTGCATTGGGGTGTGCCGTAGCCTACCCTCTCGGAGTGGTGGGTGTGATATTGGCACTTGCTTTGGTGCGTAATGTTTTATATCGAAAGAATGAAAATTTATTGCCTGCAGAAGAACAAGACGGTGCTTTTATTACGGAGTTTAAAATTGTCAATCCGGCACTGTTTGGCAAGAATATAAAGGATATAAATGTACTGCATGGGCATGATTTTATTATTTCCAGATTATGGACGGGTAATGGCGATGTGAGTATCCCTACGTCGGAAACGGTGTTGAATGAGAATGATCGTATTCTTGTGGTAACAAAGGAAAAGGATGTAGAGGCGTTGACTGTGCTTTTTGGAGAGCATGAAACGACCGATTGGAATAAGCGTGATATTGATTGGAATAAGATTGATAGCAATCTTGTGTCGCAACGCATTATGGTGACTAAACCCGAAATCAATGGTCGCAAACTCGGTTCGTTGAATCTGCGTAAGAAATATGGAGTGAATACCACACGCGTGTATCGCAGTGGATTGCAGATTCTTGCACGTCCGCAGTTGAGATTGCAATATGGCGACCGCATTACTGTGGTGGGCGAGGCTGAATCGGTGGCTAAGGTTCGTGAGATGATGGGGAATGCTGTGAAGAGTCTTAGCGAACCAAACTTGGTGTCTGTGTTCGTAGGGCTTACGATAGGGTTGTTGCTTGGCTCGATTCCTATTTTAGTACCCGGCGTGAGTACACCGGTGAAACTCGGTCTTGCCGGAGGTCCTATTATAGTGGGTATTCTTATGGGTACGTTTGGACCTCGCTTTCATATGGTTACCTACGTAACGCGTAGTGCCAATCTTATGATGAGAGCCTTAGGCTTGTCGCTTTATCTTGCGTGCTTGGGGATAGATGCCGGTGCTGAGTTTTTTGAAACGGTTGTTCGTCCCGAAGGTATGTTATGGGTGTTGATAGGATTCTTGTTAACGGTGATACCGGTGCTAATAGTTGGGTTTGTTGCAAGTAAAATCATGAAGATGGATTTTGCAAGTATCTCCGGAATGCTATGTGGCAGTATGGCAAATCCTATGGCATTGAATTATGCTAATGACAATCTGAAAAACGATGCCGCTTCTGTGGCATATACAACGGTATATCCCATGAGTATGTTTGCTCGCGTCATCATCGTGCAAATACTGCTTCTCGCCCTATGTGCATAATGTAGGTACGCCGCCACTTCGCACCGACAAATTATATCGTCGCTTAGATGCAGTCGTAACCACATTTAAGTTTAAAGGCTATCAGTTCTATAGATTAAAATGTCTGTTTTAATATCAAAGAAATAAGTATTCTGAGGTTAATTGTTAAAAATAAGAGTTAATGCAGGTTAATTGGTGTCACTTAGTATAATCATAAGGGATAATTCTAAATTTTCGTAAATTTACATTTGCATACCATTGTATATAGCCATAATTTTGCGAAAAAAAATTAAAACTAAATTTCTATGGTAAGAAAATATGTACATCACAATAAGAAAGAGCGACCAAATTCACTTTCTATTTCTTTAGGTAGTGTTAAAGATAGTTTTGAATATCTAAAACAGCTTTGTAACGACAAATCTGTTGAGTTACTTCAGACTATTGAAGTCAATGAAGACAATAAAATTGATGTTATTTTTTGGACTGAGGATTTTCCTGAACTTATAGGTATTTCTCACTTTATTAAAGACAAAAATGGCTATATCTCATTTAGATTAGATTTTTCTGAAACTACTTTATAATAATTTCTTCGTATTTTTACAAGTTATATTAATGCTTAACTTTTAAAATAAGTCGAATTTCAAATATTGTACCATATGAAAAAAATAATTGTAATTATTATTGTTTCGTTACTTTTTAGTATTTCAATAGAAGCACAAGAGCAATATTTTCCTGCAAAAACTTCATTGGAAGGAAGGTATGAGATAGTTCAATCTAATATAGCAAGAAGATATACTTTCAAAATTGATAAGTATCGGGGGATTGTATATCAATTAGTTCAAACCGAGGCTGATGGCTTTGCTTGGCAAGAAGTGCCTGTTTTAATGAGAGATTTTGATGAGATTAAACCAGATACTGTTAATTATCATATTTTCATGGGAGGAACGGCTGTTAAAGATTGCTTTTTAATAAATATCCATACAGGGATCACATGGGTATTAGTAAAAAGTTCTGATAACTCTATTATGTTTGAACCTTTTTTTTAGTCAAGAATGATTTGATCTTTTTACGCATAGAGAATGTTACCGTACCTTCGTGGTGTAGTAACATTCTTTTTATGGAATAAAATACAACCTATAAGTTGTATTTTTCAAATTCTTGTTTTATCTTTGCTCCAAAATAATCAAGATATGACTTTTGATGATATAACCGGTGATGGACGCCTTTGGGCAGTGAGGTATGACGGAGCAAATGATAATGAATTATTTCGTTTGTTTGAACATTGGAATGATGTAATGTGGTTGCGTAATTTTTTCAAAGAAAACATTAACGACCTCAGTGCTTATTTCAAAATCACTGACATCAATCAAGCTATCAGTGACACTATTGATGACAGCGAAATACTTGAAGGTGTAATCCTTGACATTTCACCTGAAGCCGACCTTGATTTGATTTTTCGCCCATTAAGCAATAATCGCACTATTGCTGAAATGTTAGAAAAAATGAAAGCTCGTGGTGAAAAAACAAATCGCCATGATTCTTGGTTAAGAATATATGCTATTCGTCTTGCTGATGGTAAGTATATCATCACAGGTGGTGCTATAAAACTTACTGCAACAATGCAAGAACGACCACACACTCAAGCCGAACTTGATAAAATAGAGAAAGTGCGTCGCTTCTTACTTGACGAGGGCATTGTTGACGACGACGGTTTTATCGATTATATTAGTGAACTCTAAAAACATACGGATATGGATAATACATTAAACAGACTTCGACAACATCAATCAGCCACTCCTTCAAGATGGCGTGAGGAGGCTGAAAAGAGAAAAGCGAACAAGGAATGGCTTCGCTACTCTCAAAATATTGCTATGCGTATGCTTGATAAAATGGAAGCCGATGGTATTACGCAAAAGCAATTAGCAGAGCGTATGGAATGTAGTCAGCAATACATTTCCAAGATTTTGAAAGGTAGAGAAAACCTTTCTCTTGAAACATTGGCTAAAATTGAATATGCCTTAGGTATTATTGTTATGCAATGTGAATTAGCAGACTAATTATTTTTCCTGACTTCGTCAATGTACCACTCAAAAATATTCACTGAATAGTTCTTCTTTTTGCTCTGCAACGATTTGAACGAATTGTTCTATTTTTATATTGTATCAGTGGTTTAATGGATTAATGTTCTATTTTTTTCTATAAAAACTATTTCTAAATATAGCAACGCCCCAATTTCGACTCAGAGGAAATTCGCGAGAACTCACTGCAAGTTGTTTCCTTCAGCTATAAATTGTAAACCTTTTCTCATTTTTACACATCTCCTTCTTTTTTGTTCGTTATTGATTATAATAACTTTTGAAGTTTTTCTATTGTCGGGTAGTGGGTTTGGTCGGCGATGCAAGGTGCTATGGTTGCGTAGCCCTGATTGAGCAAATACACGTCGTTCATTTTATTGTCAGGCTCAAAGGGTACATACACTCCTGTTGTCCAATAATACGGTTTGCCGTGTGGGTCGACGCGTTTTTCATATTCATGTGTCCACTTACCGCGGGCATTAATTGCAGGTTTCAATCCTAAAATCTTTTCGCAATGGGGTATGTTTACGTTGAAACATACTCCCGGTTCAAAGCGATTGCCTATGAGAAAATCGATACCTTGCCTGATAATAGGCTCACATGGCGACAAGTCGATGCTTTGGTCGTGTGAACCGAAAGAGAAACCCATGCTTGGAATACCGGCAAAGGCTCCTTCAAATACGGCTCCCATTGTACCGGAATATATGACGCTGTTTCCCGAATTATAGCCATGATTGGTGCCGGATAGAACGTAGTCGGGTGTGCGTGTAGCAAGGTCGTGTAATGCCAATTTTACGCAATCGGCAGGCGTGCCGTTTACGGCATATATAGTAAGTCCGTCTTCCTCTTTAATAAGTCTTGCTCGCAGAGGTTGTTC
This sequence comes from Muribaculaceae bacterium, assembly GCA_017473615.1. Taxonomy (GTDB): domain Bacteria; phylum Bacteroidota; class Bacteroidia; order Bacteroidales; family Muribaculaceae; genus RGIG4576. The sequence goes on from JAFUKL010000036.1 coordinate 10,975, forward strand.
CATTGTGATAGCCGACGATTTTCCCGATTGTGGAGTTTCGGGTGCGACCACCATCACATCGCCGTAGGTGCGAGCAATGGCAGCAAGAAATTTTATACCGGGTGCGTTGAAACTGTCATCGTTGCTTATAAGAAAAAGAGGTCTGTTTGAGTTCATAATAAAAGAAATTAAAATGTTTTCCTACCTTTCAGGTAGTAGTCGATGATAATGTTACAATTACTTCCCGGAATTATTCCCATCAAGTTTTTTTCGGGGAATACGGTGTAATTCTTTTTCATTTTCTTGAAATCGAAATGTGCTTTTAGCACTGCTTTTGCGTTCTTGAAATCAAGTTTTGCCACAAACATGAAGAATGCCAGTGTATCGTATAATCGACGTATGAAAAGCAATCGTTTACCGTCTTTTTGCGGGAGATTCTTGTGAAGTAACAATAAATTGTTGCGGAAATTGAGGTAAGTCTTGCGAGGGTTTGAGGCAGGAAGGCTGCCACCGCCTAAATGATATACTGTTCCGTGCATAACCGCTTTAATTCGGTATCCTGCAAGATGTATGCGCCAGCAGAGGTCTATTTCTTCCATGTGGGCGAAAAAATCAGCATCTAATCCGCCTACTGCAAGGTAAATGTCGGTTCTTACGAATAATGCGGCTCCGGTAGCCCATGCTATGTCTATGGGGGAGGTATCATATTGTCCGTTATCGGTCTCCACTGTTCCGAAAATGCGTCCGCGGCAATATGGGTAGCCAAGTTTATCGATGAATCCTCCTGCAGCACCTGCATATTCAAATTTATCAGGCTCTGAGTAAGAACGTATCTTAGGTTGGCATGCTGCAACATCCGGATTTTGTTCACAATATTCAAAAAGAGGCTCAAGCCAATTTTCCCCCGTTTTCACATCGCTGTTAAGCAAGACGGTGTATTTGTAGGATTCACAAGCCTTGATGGCACGGTTATAGCCTTCGGCAAAGCCGTAGTTCTTGTCAAATTCAATTATGTTTACTTCGGGGAATTCTGCTTTAAGAATTTCCAAAGAGTTGTCGGTACTGCCATTGTCGGCAATAATGACATCGGCTATGTCGGAGTTAGTGTTTCTGCAAACACTCGGGAGAAATTCTCGCAACAATGCGGCTCCATTCCAGTTAAGAATAATAACGGCTATAGGCTTACTCATGTTGATCGGTCTGTTTGGGTGATACATTACGGCTCCATCGGTTGTGTGTCCATAACCACATGGCAGGTTGTTCCTGAATTCTCTTTTCCAAAAGGCGTGCATAGCAGTTAGTCAGCTCATATTGAGCTGTGTCTTTTGCGTTACGTGAAATTACGTGTACGTTGCATTCATAGTATCCGCGTTTTATGAGGCGAACGTCGAAGAAAAGTACATCCATGTCCATTTTCTTTGCTATTACTTCGCTGCCGGTGATGAATGCGGTATAATGGTTGAGGAACATAATAACATTATCATTATCGTTGCGACCCGGACGCTGGTCGGAAATAAATCCTGTTACAGTTATCTTATTGTCGCGTCGGGCGGAAATCAAGTCACGCAGAACCGTTTTCATGGGGTAGCTGTGTGAGTTGAAACGTTTACGCAGTTCAAGAAAAAAACGGTCGAACCATTTGTTCCTTAAAGGACGGTATACTTGCCCGAACCGGATGGTATCGGTGCTGAATCTTGACCATAGCGTAATTGATGACAGCCACTCCCAATTACAGAAATGGCCTGCATACATAACCACCGAGCGACCTTGCTCGATACTCTTGTCCAGTTCCTCCATATTACGGAAAACAATGCGTCGGCGCATCTCTTCGTCGGATACGTGCAGCAATTTTATCGTCTCCACAAATATATCGGTGAAATGACGGTAGAAATCCTTTGTTATCTTTCTTCGTTCTTTTTCGCTTTTTTCAGGGAATGCCTCATCGATGTTTTTTTCTGCGATTTTTCTTCTGTACCTGATTATATGGTATATAAACAGGTATAATACATCGGAGATGCAATATAGCAATGGTAAGGGCAGAATAGCCATGCAATGCAGAAACATCGAAACGGGCAGATATTTTAAATTGCTGTAATTATTGCTTTTTGCCATAGTCTTGTAAAATAGTGTGTTATATTTCGTCGGGGGCGGTAAGAACTTCACCGTTTACCGAGCAGTCCTCATTCATTTCATTTAAGCTAACCAATGCAAGCTTGTTGATGTATTCAGGTCTGTATGGAGCCATGACTTTAATATAATTGTCGGTGAATCCGTGCATAGGTTGCCCCTTTTGCGGTTGCTCGAATAAGACAGGTCTTGTAGTACCGATGAATTGACGAGTGAAGGCTTTCAGTTTCGCTTCTGATATGTCAATCATTTCTCCGGCTCGGATACTTTTGGTGTGTCTGTCTACAACTCCATCGATGGTGAGTGCCAGTGTACCGGGACGCTCGGAGTAGGGAAATACGTGCAATCTTGTAATAGGAAGAGCTTTTACAAAGTTGCGGGAAGTGATGAATCGTTCCTCGTTTTCACCTCTTGCCCCTACGATTAAATCTACACCTATGAAAGCATCGGGTATCAAGTCTTTGATTTTAAGTACCTTCTCAGCAAATAAGGCTGAATCGTAGTGGCGTCTCATCAGTTTCAGCACGGGGTCGCTTCCTGATTGCAACGGGATGTGAAAATGCGGCATGAACGACCGCGATTGCGCTACAAACTCTATAATTTCATCAGTTAGCAGATCCGGTTCAAGCGATGAAATGCGGTATCGGCTTATGCCTTCTATTTTATCAAGTTCTTGGAATAAATCTATGATTTTTTCTCCGGTATTCTTGCCAAAGTCGCCTATGTTCACTCCGGTTATGACTATTTCGCGACCGCCTTCGTTAGCTGCTTCATTAGCTTGAGCAACAAGGCTTTCTATTGTTCCGCTGCGGCTGCGTCCGCGTGCTTTGGGTATAGTGCAATAGCTGCAATAATAGTCACATCCGTCTTGTACTTTCAGAAAATATCGGGTGCGGTCGCCGCGTGAGCATGACGGGCTGAAACGTCGAATGTCTTTTGTGGGTGTAATCTCTACCGTAGGTTTATGTTCTTCCATCCATTTGGTGAGGTATTGCACAATGTCAAGTTTCTGTTCGCTTCCAAGCACTATATCAACGCCATCCATTTGTGCGATTTCTTTACCTTTCAATTGTGCATAACATCCGGTTACAATCATCAGCGCATCGGGATACTTTTTGACGAGACGGCGTATCAATTGTCGGCATTTTTTGTCGGCTTCCTCGGTCACGCTGCATGTGTTTACTACGCAGATGTGTGGTGTCTCTCCGATGTGAGAACGCCTTACACCATGCTCCGACAAAATTTTCCCGATGGTGGAAGTCTCAGCGAAATTAAGTTTGCATCCGAGAGTGTGAAATTGGGCTGTATAATTGTTAAATATAGATTTATCTGTCATAATTTTGCAAAGTGCGGTGTTTTGTACCACTTCTTGCAAAGTTACCTATTATTTTTAATATCTTGGGAAGTAATTGCACACAAACTGCACGTTTTGCGCAAAAAACGTAAAAATGTGCGTGTTTTTCTTTGCCGTAGAATGTATTGTTAGTATCTTTGCCGTAACAAAAGAACGGACAGGCTGTTCTGAAAAAGAGCTGATGTTATGATTAAAGAGAATATTATTAAGATTTACGAAAATAGTTTTAAAGAGAATTGGAACCTTCCGGCATTAACCGATTATACCGAAAGAAAAACTATGACTTACGGCGATTTTGCTGAAAAAATCGCAATGTTGCATGAATTTTATCGCCGGTGTAATATTAAGCGGGGCGACAAGATAGCTTTGATAGGCAAGAATACAAGTGAGTGGATAACCATCTTTATGGGTACAATCACTTATGGGGCTGTTATTGTACCTATTCTTCAGGAATTTAATCCGAATGACGTTCAGCATATAGTTAATCATTCCGGAGCGGTGCTTATGTTCAGTTCTCATTCTATTTGGGAAAATCTTGATGCTGCAACGTTACGTAATGTGAGGGCGGTCGTGGCTATCGAGGACAATGCTTTGCTCGCTCAGCGCACAGGTGAAACTATAGGAAACGAACTCGTTAATATACAGAAGAATTTCTTTGCCAAATATAAGTCGGGATTCAGTCGCAGTTGTTTAAAATTTGCGGATGTGAGCAATCGTGAATTATTGGTACTGAATTATACTTCGGGAACCACAGGATTCAGTAAAGGTGTGATGATTACCGGAAATAATATAGCCGGTAATGTGGTCTTCGGAATGAAACAGAATCTTCATTATAAAGGGTCGCGTTGTTTGTCGTTTCTGCCGTTGGCTCATGCCTACGGTTGTGCGTTTGATCTTCTTACGCCCTTGGCTGTGGGTACGCATATCACATTGTTGGGCAAATTGCCTTCTCCTAAAATAATAATGAAAGCATTGTCGGATGTTAAGCCGAGTTTGATTATATGTGTTCCGCTTGTGCTTGAGAAAATCTACCGCAAACAGATAGTACCTTTGTTAAGTAAGGGTATGATGCGTTGGGCTTTGGCAATACCGTTGCTCGACAGGACTATTTACGGTAAAATACGCCAGAAGTTGGTAGATGCGTTCGGTGGATGCTTTGAACAGGTTATCGTGGGCGGTGCGCCTTTGAATAAGGAGGTTGAGGAATTTCTGTATAAAATAAAGTTTCCATTTACCGTAGGATACGGAATGACGGAATGTGCGCCGTTGGTAAGTTATACGCATTGGAAATCGTTCAAACTGCATTCTGCGGGAAAAGTGTTACCCGGGATAATGGAGGCTAAAGTGCTGTCGTCTGATCCGCAAAATATACCCGGTGAAATATATGTGCGTGGAGAGAATGTGATGAAAGGGTATTATAATAATACCGAGGCGACCGATAGGGTGCTTTATGAGGATGGATGGCTGAATACCGGAGATATGGGTACGATGGACAAGGACGGAACGATATATATCAAGGGACGTTCTAAGACTATGATTCTTACGGCAAGCGGGCAGAATGTCTACCCGGAGGAAATAGAGTCGAAACTGAATAATATGCCTTATGTAATGGAAAGCCTTATCGTTGAGCGTGACGGCAAGATTGTAGGGCTTGTGTATCCTGATTATGATAAGATGGATGCAGATGGCATGACGCGTGACAAATTGCCTGAGGCTATGGAAGTGGTACGTAAGGAATTGAATAAACTTTTGGCACCGTATGAACAGGTTACAAAAATTCAATTGTTTGCTAATGAGTTTGAAAAAACACCTAAACGCAGTATAAAGAGATTCTTGTATACCAATTAAAACAATTTCTAATTTTATGCTTAGCGGGAATATCAGTGTCAAATATCGGGATATAACGCTGATACTATAATAAATGTGAAAGTTTTTAGTTTAAATGCAGAAAAAAGGGTGGTTTTCAGAAAAAAAAGATAAAAAAGCATTTGTATCTAAAATATTTATTATAAATTTGCACCGAATTTGAAGCTAAAGAATATTGTTTTATTATTAAAATTTAAAGGAAATGAAAAAGTTAGTTTTATTACTTGCTGTTGTATTTAGCGTATCATTGTTCTCTTGCGGTGGTGCTAAGACTGAAGCTGCTGCTGCTGACTCTGCTGCTGTTGCTGCTGATACTGTAGAAGTAGTTGATTCTTGCTGCACAGATTCTTGTGCTGCAGATTCTTGCGCTGCTGATACTACTGTTAAGGCTTAATTATATAGCAAGAATTAAAGAGTTTGAGGCTGTTACTCTCTATGAGAGCGACAGCTTTTTTTATGTTTTTTGAAATTGTTTTACCTTTGCGGATATGAAATATTTTGTAATAGCAGGAGAGGCGTCGGGTGATATACATGCAGCCCGATTGATTAAGGCTTTGCGTACAGCAGATGATAAGGCTGAATTCAAATTCTTTGGCGGGGACTTTATGGAGCGTGCCTGTGGGATGAAACCTGTAGTTCACTATAAGGATATGGCGTATATGGGCTTTGTAGAGGTGATAAAGCACTTAGGTACTATAATGGGTTTCTTGAAGACTGCAAACGGGATAATCGATAATTGGAGACCCGATGCTGTGATTCTTGTGGACTATCCGTCGTTCAATCTTAAAGTAGCCAAACATGCACATTCGGCAGGTGTGCCGGTTTTTTATTATATTTCTCCTAAAGTTTGGGCATGGAAAGAATACAGAGTAAAGCAAATCAAGAAATATGTAACAGAATTATATTCTATTTTGCCTTTTGAAACTGATTTTTTTGCACGTCACGATTATCGTGTGGAATATGTGGGAAATCCTACTGTAAATGAAATTCAGGAGGTGAGAAACGGATTTCGTTCGAGAGAACAATTTTATGTGGATAACGCATTACATGCTGATAAGCGTTTGATTGCCGTATTACCCGGTTCTCGCAAGCGAGAAATTCAAGAAAATCTAAGAGAGATGCTGTCGGCAGTGTCTCGTTTCCCCGATTGCCAAGCAGTGGTGGGAGGTGCACCGGGGCTTGATGCGGAGTTCTATGATACGGTTTTCGAACAATTGGGGTATGCGGCAAATAAACCGACTGTTCTGTTTGGCAAATCATTTGAGTTGGTGCATCATGCTGATGCCGCACTCGTTACAAGCGGAACGGCAACATTGGAAACAGCCATACTGAATACCCCGCAGGTGGTATGCTACCGAATGGGGGGCAGCAAATTGGTATATAGGTTTTATTCTCGTTTGCTTAAAGTGAAGTATGTGTCATTGCCCAATCTCATTGCCGATGCACCGGTGGTGAAAGAGTTGCTTCTGCATTTCTGTAATGCCGACAATATTGCTGCAGAATTATCTTTGTTGCTTGATAGAAATAGCGAGTGTTTCCGCTCGGTGAAAACCGGTTATGAGGAAATAGCTCGTCGTCTCACCAATGCTCAGAGTGCTGAAACTGCAGCCGAAAGAATACTGAAAAGATTAGCGGATAGTGGAGATAAATAATTGTGAAAATAAGTGATTATGGAAATGAAAGGAAAATATAAAATACTTTTTGTTTGCCTCGGAAATATATGTCGTTCCCCGGCTGCACAGGGTGTGATGCAGCGTTTGATTGATGAACGAGGATTGAACGAAAGATTCTATCTTGATTCTGCCGGAACCTATGGCGGACATGCCGGGGAATTACCGGATAGGAGAATGAGGGTACATGCACAACGGCGTGGGTATGAGTTAACGCATCGCAGTAGGCGGGTTACCGGCAGAGATTTAGAAGATTTCGACCTGATAGTAGCTATGGATGCTTCAAATAGGTATAATTTGCAGGAAATGGCTGCAACCGTTGATGAAAGTCGCAAGATTATTATGATGGGTGATTATATACGACATTATCCGCATTATGATTATATACCTGACCCATATTATGAGGGCGCTGAGGGATTTGAATTAGTGCTGAACTTGTTGGAGGATGCTTGTGCAGCACTGTTGGATGAACTGGTATGAGCGATTGTGCTTTGTGTTAAGAAAATGAAAAGGAGCGACTCCCACGAGCAGCTCCTTCTCTTGAATCAACTTAATTTATAGCCCTACAAATAGTATGAAAAGATTTATTATTTTGCGTCACATTTTTGTTTAGCGTCGTAAAATTACAATTTTTTGTTGAAAAAACAATAGAGTTAAACTGTGTTTTAACTTATTTTAGCGTTTACTCTTGCCGTTATTTACAAATATAATTAACAATGTGAGGGTTTTGACTGAGATTACTGTTTGGAGCCGGTTTTGCAAAATGATATGTTTGTGCATTTAAATATTAGTAATATGATTGGATTTTGTTAAATTTGCAGAAATTTTACGGTAAAAGATTGTTTATGGAAAGCAAAGGCATTGGAGTAAAGGAGAAAGAATTATGTGAATCGTTGTTGAAACGAATATTGGTTCTTGACGGTGGCATGGGCACAATGATACAGGCTGCCGGTTTGAGAGAACAAGATTATCGCGGTACTCGTTGGAGTGGCATTTCCGGAGAATTGAAAGGTTGTAATGATATTCTTGTCCTGACAAGTCCTTCTGTAATAGCTGAAATTCATAAACAATATTTGGATGCCGGAGCTGATATTATTGAGACTGATTCGTTCAATGCAAATGCGGTGTCGTTGAGTGACTATGGTTTGCAGAACGATGCTTATGAGATAAATCTGGAGGCTGCGAGACTGGCTCGGCATGCACTTGAAGAGTGGCTCGTAGAAAATCCCGATTCTTCTTCGAAATGGATAGCCGGCAGCGTGGGACCAACGAATAAAAGTTTGTCGATGTCGCCCACGGTAGACGATCCTGCCGCAAGGAGTATTACTTGGGATGAACTTGTAGATGCTTATACGGTACAGATGCGCGGACTTATCGATGGCGGTGTCGATGTGCTGTTGATTGAAACCGTGTTTGATACCTTGAATGCAAAGGCTGCTTTATGGGCTGCAGGAGAGGCAATGTCTTCATGTGGACGCGACTTGCCGATAATGTTGTCGGTTACGCTCACTGAGAGTGGACGCACGTTGAGCGGTCAGACTATAGATGCCTTTCTTGCAAGTGTGTCACATGTCCGATTGCTTAGTGTTGGTCTGAATTGCGGATTCGGTGCGGAAGGTATGATAAACAGATTGGAGGAACTTTCTACTATCGCCGCTTGCCCGGTAAGTGTGTATCCCAATGCCGGGCTGCCTAATGAAATGGGTGAGTATGACGAAACTCCCGAAACGATGGCGGCTCATGTGATACCGATGTTTGAAAAAGACTTGGTGAATATCATAGGCGGTTGCTGTGGAACAACTCCTGAACATATTCGGGCTATTGCTGAATTGTCGAAGCAGTATCCTCCTCGCGTTGTACCTGAACGTAAAGACGCATTGCGTTTGTCGGGACTTGAAATGATTGAGATTACGCCCGAACGAATGTTTGTGAATGTAGGTGAACGCTGTAATGTGGCGGGAAGTCGCAAATTCTTGCGTCTGATTGGCGAGAAGAATTATGAGGAAGCTTTGTCGATAGCGTGCAAGCAGGTAGAAAGCGGTGCACAAATAATCGATGTGAATATGGATGACGGAATGCTTGATGCCGAGGCGGAAATGTCTCATTTTTTACGTCTGATTTCTACCGAGCCTGATGTAGCACGCATTCCTGTGATGATAGATTCTTCAAAGTGGGAAGTGATACAGACCGGATTAAAAAATGTACAGGGTAAGTGTATCGTTAATTCCATAAGTTTGAAAGATGGGGAAAGTACGTTTAAGTCTAAGGCAGAATATATAAAACGAATGGGAGCCGCTGCTGTGGTTATGGCGTTTGATGAAAACGGGCAGGCAGATACGTATGAACGTCGTATTGATGTATGCGCTCGTGCATATCGTATTATGACAGAGGAAGTAGGTTTTGACCCCAATGATATAATTTTTGACCCCAATGTGCTGGCTGTTGCTACAGGAATAGAGGAGCATAATAGTTATGCTTTTGATTTTATCCGTGCAGTAGAATGGATAAAAACGAATATCCCCGGAGCTAAAGTGAGTGGCGGTGTGAGTAACCTGTCTTTTTCATTCCGAGGAAATAACATAGTGCGTGAAGCCATGCATTCGGTATTTCTTTATCATGCTATAGCTAAAGGTATGGATATGGCTATCGTGAATGCAGGTGCCATGATTCCATACGATGAAATAGACGTTAGGTTGCGTAATGCCATAGAAGATGTAATATTTAACCGCGATAGTGATGCTACCGATCGTTTGATTGCAATAGCGCAGGAAATAAAGGATGTCGGGACAAAGAGCGAAAGTATTGCGGAATCATTGGTTTTGTCTGATATGACAGCCGGTGCATATTTGCGCCAATTGATAGTGCGGGGTAGGAACGATATGCTTGAAGATGTTTTGTCTATTGTACATAAGGAGCTGGGTTCTGCGTTGGCAGTAATCGATGGACCGCTAATGGACGGAATGAATGAAGTGGGACGGCTTTTCGGTGAAGGAAAATTGTTCCTTCCGCAGGTGGTGAAGAGCGCACGTATCATGAAACAAGCCGTTGCATGGCTTAATCCGCATATTGAGATGGAAAAGCACTTGTCGGGTGGCATGAAGAACACCGGAAAGATTGTTATTGCCACAGTAAAAGGCGATGTGCATGATATAGGTAAAAATATCGTTTCCGTGATAATGCGCTGTAACGGATATGAAGTAATTGATTTGGGGGTAATGGTGCCTGCGGAGGATATTATAGAGCGGGCTGTTGCAGAAAAAGCTGATATTGTGGCTTTGAGTGGGCTTATCACGCCATCGCTTGAGGAGATGTGCCATGTGGCAAGGCTCATGCAAGAGCGCGGATTGCATATACCTTTAATGGTGGGTGGTGCTACCACAAGCGAACTTCACACAGCTGTTAAGATTGCTCCTGAATATTCGGCGCCTGTCGTACATACGCGTGATGCCGCAATGATGCCTTTAGTTGCGCAGCGTCTGCTTACCGATAGAGATGGTTTTGTCGCAGAATGGACTTCAAGGCAAGATGAAATAAGAAACAGGCATAAAAGTTCTAATATGTTATACTCTTTGACTGAGGCAAGGGCAAACGCTCCGGTATATGATTATGATCCGGTTGAGCCGAGGGTAAAGGGTGTGGAAATGTATAGTGTAACAGTATCGGAGGTTCGTAACTTTATAAATTGGCGACCGTTCTTTACTGCATGGAAACTTAATGCGTCGTTTGCGAGTATTGCCGATGTGAAAGGTTGTGACTGCATGCGTGCAGTATGGCTGGCAGGGCATGATACCAAGGACATGAATGCAGCGGCTCAAGCCATGCAGTTGTTTAAGGAGGCAAACAAGGCACTTGATGAAATGGAACATTTTGCCGGAGATAGCATAAAGGCGAGAATCGGTCTGTTTCCTGCATATCGTGACGGAGAAGCTGTAGTCGTTTCGGGAGAACGTATTGAGATGTTGCGTCAACAGACTAAAAAAGACGACGAAGTGTCGCTGTCTCTATGTGATTATGTTGCTCCTGCCGATGATTATTTGGGTGCATTTGCTGTAACGGTAGGTAGGGGTATAAATGATATGATAGCCGGGTATCGTGATGCCGGTGATGAATATAAGGCTATGCTTATGCAGACACTTGCCGATCGCTTAGTGGAAGCTGCGACGGAATTTATTCATAAGAGAGTGCGAAAGGAATTTTGGGGATATGCTCATAATGAGGATAACAATGTGAGCAATCTGTTAAGACAATACTACCGTGGTATACGTCCGGCTGTCGGCTACCCTTCATTGCCAGACCAAAGTGTAATTTTTACACTTGATAAGTTGCTTGCAGTGTCGGGAATAGGCATAACTCTTACCGAAAACGGGGCGATGTCACCGGCGGCAAGTACTTGCGGGTTGATGTTTGCACATCCAGAAAGTCGTTATTTTGTGATAGGGGAAATAGGGGAAGACCAACTCATCGACTATGCTCATCGCACCGGCAAATCTCTTGAAGAAACAAAAAAATGGATTAAGAAGCTGTTTTGAATTTTCTTAAAATAATCTCGAAATAAATTAAAACAACTTCTGTATAATGCTGCTGATTAATAGCAATATATATAGGCAAGGGTGGAAAGACTTATGATTATCCATAGGAGTATTCCTTGGATAAGCGGCTTTATGCCCACAGCCTTTAGTGTGTCTTTCGAGAGTGATGCACCTATGAAAAATAGCGTGAGTGTAAGTGTCTTACGTGCAAGTCCGTTAACGGCGTTACCTATTTCAATTCCAGTTTCGGTCATGCTCAATATATAGGTGTTTGCTATCATTGCCACTACAAACCAAAGAATGAACCACGGAATAGAAATCTTTTGCCCTTTTGTTTTAAATATGAACGAAGTAGTAATTGCAAGCGGGATAATCCATAAAGCACGGGTTAGTTTAACCGTGGTTGCCACTTCGAGAGCTTTTTCCCCGTATGCAGCTCCAGCCCCGACTACCGAGCTGGTGTCATGAATGGCTATTGCTGCCCATAACCCGAATTGTTCTTGGTTCATGCCGAGCAGATGTCCTATGATAGGAAAAATAAATAGGGCAATGGCATTGAGTATGAATATTGTACCTAAGGCAACCGACATATCGGTGTCTTTAGCTTTTATTACCGGTCCTACTGCAGCTATTGCACTTCCTCCGCAAATGGCTGTTCCGGAACTGATGAGATATGAGGTGTCTCGATTCACTTTTAATAGTTTTCGTCCGATGAACCAGCCTATGAGCATCGTACCGGCAACTGATATTATCGTGAAAGCCATACCTTCCTTGCCCGATGCAAGTGATGCTTGCAGGTTCATGCCGAATCCGAGACCAATGACGGAGTATTGCAAGAGTTTCTTTGACATCTTCTTGTTGAATGCAGGAAATGCCTTGCCACATATCAGAGCAAACGCCAGACCGAGGAACAATGCAATCGGTGGTGTGATGAATGTATTCACGTTAGGTATATAGTCTGCCAATAAAAATACAACAAGTAGTGAAACGAGTAGTATGTAAATTGCATTACAATGCGAGTGCAAAAAAATTCTCATATCAGATGATTTTAAACTTCTGCTTGGCATATTAGACGGTTTCGGTGACTTTTTCAGCCTACTTTTTGCATATTAAGCCGACTTTAATATAAAAAAGGAATCAACTGAAAGTTGATTCCTTTTGAGCCTCTTGTCGGATTCGAACCAACGACCCCGAGATTACAAATCACGTGCTCTGGCCAACTGAGCTAAAGAGGCAAAGAGGGCAAGCTTACTACATCGCGCCGCTACAACCTGCTGCCCTTGCTTCGGTCAAGACCTGGGGGAGTTGACAAGGAGCTGGCCGTATAGGACTTACCCGAGTGCAAAGGTACGCATTTTTTCAAAATCTACAAATATTTATAGAATAAAAAATGCCCGATTTTTTTCGGGCATTCGCAATGTCTTGTACTATAATGAGATAGTATAATGTTTTTTTTGAATTTTATTTGCTTAGTGCATCGTGCATGTGAGCTGCCGCACGGCGACCGTCTCCCATAGCAAGTATTACGGTAGCACCACCGCGTACTATGTCTCCACCGGCATATATGTCGTCGAGTGATGATTTCATTGATTCTTCATCTACGACAATAGTGTTGCGTTTACTCACTTCAAGTCCTTCGATAGAACGAGGTACAAGGGGGTTGGGGGAAACGCCCACACTCACGATTACCAAATCTACCGGTATTTCCTCTATTGCACCTTCCACCGGAATGGGTGAACGGCGACCGGATGCATCGGGTTCACCTAATTCCATGCGTTGTACTCGCATGGCGCGCACGCGTCCTTTTTCGTCTCCGAGGTATTCTACCGGATTGTGAAGTGTCATAAATTCAACTCCTTCTTCTTTGGCATGCTTGATTTCTTCGGCGCGTGCCGGCATTTCATCTTCACTTCGTCGGTATATCAACATAGCTCTTTTTGCCCCTGAACGTATAGCGGTGCGTACAGAGTCCATAGCGGTGTTTCCTCCGCCAATGATAGCTACGTTGTCACCTTTGAGTACCGGAGTATCCCAGCCGTCAGAGCCGGCACCCATGAGGTTGATACGAGTAAGGTATTCGTTGCTTGACATAATACCGTTGAGGTTTTCGCCCGGAATCCCCATGAAACGAGGCAGCCCGGCTCCGGAAGCTACGAATATACCTTTAAATCCTTCAACATGAAGGTCTTCGTATGTTATGGTCTTCCCCACTATGCAATCCTTGATGAACTTAACCCCAAGTGCGCGCAAACCGTCAATTTCTGTATCGACTATAGCATTAGGTAAGCGGAACTCCGGAATGCCGTATTTTAATACACCGCCTATCTCATGAAGTGCTTCAAATACTGTTACGTCATAGCCGCGCTTTGCCATATCTCCGGCAAAAGAAAGTCCTGCGGGTCCACTGCCAACAACGGCAATCTTGATACCGTTTGAAGATATTTCAGCCGGTTTTGTCTCACTCTCATGAGTGCGTCCGTAGTCGGCAACGAATCGTTCAAGATAACCGATGGCTACAGGCTGCTTACCCATTTTGTGATACATGCACTTGCTTTCGCATTGTTTTTCTTGTGGGCAAACACGTCCGCACACGGCAGGAAGTGCGCTGGTCTCTTTAATTGCGCTCAACGCATCGGTAAAATGCCCGCGCTCTACATTCTTGATGAACTTAGGAATGTTGATATTTACCGGACAGCCTGTTACGCACTGCGGATTGGGGCAGTCGAGGCAGCGTGATGCTTCAAGTAATGCCATCTCCTCGGTAATACCTTGGTTTACTTCTTCCTTGCAAGTGATGCGGTATGTCGGTGAAAGTTCCGGCATCTTCACACGCTCAATAGAAGTACGCTCTTTAGCGTTCTTTGATTTTCTCAATATTTCACGCCATTCCTCATTGCGTGATTGCGCCAATATATCGTTGTTTTCCATTGTTGCTGCATTTTGTTAGTTGTAAGACTTCAAGCGCATAAGCATTTCGTCGAAATCCACTTTGTGCGCATCAAATTCAGGACCGTCAACGCATACGAATTTGGTCTTTCCGTCTACTGAGATACGACATGCGCCACACATGCCCGTTCCGTCCACCATAATCGTATTGAGCGAGCATTCGGTTGGTACTTCATATTTCTTTGTGAGCAGTGCTACGAATTTCATCATGATAGCCGGTCCTATGGTTATCACCTTATCTACTTTTTCGCGTTGGATTACTTCTTCTACTCCTGCGGTAACCAAACCTTTCTTTCCGTAAGAACCATCATCGGTCATTATGATAACTTCATCGCTATGGCGACGGATTTCATCCTCAAGGATTATCAACTCTTTTGTTCTTCCAGCGAGAACGCTTATCACTCTGTTGCCTGCAGCTTTCAAAGCCACTACTATGGGAAGAAGCGGGGCAACGCCTACACCACCGCCGCAACACACTACCGTACCGTAGTTCTCGATGTGTGTAGCCTGTCCCAAAGGTCCTACCACATCGGTAATGTAATCGCCTTCGTTCAAGGAGCATATTTTGCGGGTAGATGCACCCACTGCTTGTATTACCAAAGTTATAGTGCCGTGTTCTATATCGGAATCAGATATGGTAAGCGGAATACGTTCACCGTGTTCTCCACAACGGACAATAACAAAATGCCCTGCCTTACGCGACTTGGCGATAAGAGGAGCTTCTACTACGAGCTTTACTACATTTTCGGAGAAATGTGATTTGCTCACAATTTTGTTCATAGTATAATATTGTTGTTTTATTGCTTATAATAAATATTTTTGCAAAAGTATAAAATTTAAATGTATTAAGCTAACAATTTGTGATTGAAATCCTTGTTTGTGATGATATTTTGAAAAGAAAAAGACTGATTTTGTGAAAATCGAAAGATGTTTTGAGCATAGCTGTAATAAAATTTTTCTAATAAAATTTTAAGCAGATTCTCAGTCTTTAAGCGGTTCTCCTGTGTAGGCGTCTTTTTCTAAGGCTTTAGTACCTTTCTTTTTAATAGGTAATGTGTAGTAAACGGAAAAAGCTCCCGTTACTTTGGCATCCCTGTTTCCGAATCCGGGTATATACCATGCTGTAGACTGCGGATTTTTCTTTTCCGATAGTTTGAAATGATATATGAATGACCATCCCATAGATATGCTGCTAATCAATTTCACTCTTAGCGAAAACGATAGTTCAGCCCATGTTGCATGTGACTTTTGGTCAAGGAGAGACGTCGTGATGTGTTCTCCCCAATAATCGGAATCTATGGTTACATTCTCAATGCTGTATTTAAAGTTGGAATACCCAAAGTCCAGTCCGAGTAAAGCCTGATAATCGGAAGTATTGTTATGAGTGAAATTGTATCTTGCCCCTATCTTTCCATAGAGTGAGGTTTTCCCTTTATAAGTGAAATTCATGTCTTCCGGAGTGTTGTTGGCAGAGCCTACGCCCAATTCTATGTGCGGGAACAATTTGTTCCACATGCTGAGTTCGGCAGAGAACCCTATACCTCCATAGGATTGTCCCATCAGTCTCATCAAAGGATCCCAAATGTTAGCTCCTATAATGATACTGTTCAGTTTCGGGTACTTTATATGCTTTTTAGTTGTATCTACTGCAATAAACAATGTGTCTCTGATGATTGTATCAGCCTTCAGCCCGGGGACTTTCTTTGTAAACGGAGGTTTCTTTTGGTTCTTGATGTCGGCAGGAAGAATAGTGTTGTAATTTTCTTTTACCGGGTTGGCACGGCGTTTTTGTGCTACAGCCCAATTGGCGGAGCATATCAAAGAAACCAATATTATGATAACAGCCTTTTTCATTCTGTAGCAGTTCGGTAGAAAATTTTTATTACTTCCATGTCGATATTATTGAACTCCATCGTAGGTATTGCTACGGAGTCAATCAGGTGGTCGGTGTAGCTGAAATCCGTTACATCATATTTGTATATTGTTCCGCATTCGTTTGACACGAATTGCGGGTAACAGTTGTAGCCTATGGTAAGAGTGTCGTTCAATTCTATGTAGTCCAGTTTCTTTTGATTATAGTGGAATACATAACGCACCGAATTTCCCGAAAGTGGCATCGGCATATAGAGTGTAGTGGCTTTGCCGTTGTCGAGCAGGATAGAGTCGCCGGGTGCGCCTATTCCGTACACGGTGAGCGAGTCCACTGTGACAGCCTTTTGGGTTTGCATTGAATAGAAACCTGCGAGCGGCAGAGTGCTTTGGTTGTTAAAGCATTCGCTGCTGTTGCAAGAAATCAGCAATGCCAATGATGCAAAAACGAGTGATATTATAACGGAAATTTTTCTCATTTTGTAGTTAATTGAACTATAGTTCTTCTTCAATTTCGTAATGGTTGCGTTCGGGTGCATTGCGAGCAATAAGTTCGCCTATGAAACCGGTCAGAAACAGTTGTGTCCCTATAATCATGGCAGTGAGCGAGAGGTGGAAATATGGCGAATCGGTAACTAAAATGTAGTGGTTACCCATGTGCATATTGTATAATTTGGTAGCTCCTACTGCGATGACCGAAAGCAGTCCGAGCAGGAACATCACGCTGCCAAGCAATCCGAAAAAGTGCATAGGCTTTATGCCGAATTTGGTTTGAAACCATAGTGTGGCAAGGTCGAGGTATCCGTTTACAAAGCGGTTAAGCCCGAATTTTGTTACGCCATATTTGCGCGCTTGATGATGTACAACTTTCTCACCTATCTTTTTGAATCCTGCAGCCTTGGCGAGGAACGGAATGTATCGGTGCATGTCGCCATATACTTCAATGTGCTTTACCACCTTTTTACGGTATGCTTTAAGTCCGCAATTGAAGTCGTGCAGGTATATGCCGCTTACTGCGCGAGCCGTTGCGTTGAACAACTTGGTGGGGATGGTTTTTGACAGCGGGTCATAGCGTTTCTTTTTCCAGCCGCTCACAAGATCGTAGCCTTCTTGAGTAATCATGCGGTATAGTTCCGGTATTTCGTCGGGGCTGTCTTGCAAGTCGGCATCCATCGTGATTACAACATCGCCTTGTGCACGTTGAAATCCTGTGTTAAGAGCCGGGGACTTGCCGTAATTGCGTCTGAAACATACGCCTTTTACGCAAGGATTCTGTTCTTGTAATTTCTTGATTACTTCCCATGATTCGTCGGTACTGCCGTCGTTGATGAACAGTATTTCATAGGAGAAACTGTTCTCGCGCATTACTCGTGCAATCCATGTTTCTAATTCAGGCAGTGATTCTGCCTCGTTATATAAAGGAACTACTATCGAAATATCCATTTTGTGTTATGCTTTATTTAATTGCTGCTATTGTTTTCTGAATCTCTTTACCGGTCGTGCAAGCGGTGCTATAATCAATGAGAGAATTACACCTATCGAGAATGTAGACCCAAGCATTTGGACTGCAAATTCTATTGCTGTGGGTAAAGACTTATTCTCTATGGCTTGGCGAAGAACCTTTGTGAGTTCATGATTCTTTAATTCCGGAATTTGTTCGTATGCCGCCAATGTGCTTTCTGCCTGATTGAAAATGAAGTCGGGCATTATGATGTCAAGCCAAATATAAGTGACCGCTGCACAAATGAGCGAACCGAAGAGGACTGTCATTGTCCCAAGCATCCACAGAAAACTGAAATTGGAGGTCTCGATGTGTGTATTGCCGTATCGGCGCATGTATCTGAATAATACAATCGGGATAGCCAATATGAGAACTAACCCGGCTGTGCTGATAAATAATGAGGCATTGCCATAAACAAATGAGAAAAATATTGCCGACAGGTATAAGCCGAATGAAATGCCGTTTTCAGCTCCGCACCGGAATACCGATTTGTCTTTATTCATTGGAGGTTCGTTTTTTTTATTTATTCAATATGCAAAGATAGTGCAAGACCCGCTAAGAACAAAGTAAAACAATAGTTTTTAACTCGTTGCTATGTCTTATAATGCGGGTTATTCTGCTGTAACCGCTATTTTCTTTGCCTTGGTGGTCTCTTTTACCCCATCGGTGGAGATTCCTGCCTTATAGACGTATATACCCCTTGGAATGCGTCGTCCTGACATATCGGTAAGGTTCCATGTGATAGGGAATGAAGTGAACATATCGCTCTTACCGCTTTCTTGAGTACTCCACACAAGCCGTCCCATCAGGTCGTAAACATAAATGGATACTGTGATGAGTGCGTCGGGGCGATTATGTCTGATGTAGAATTTTGTTTCGGTCGTAGCCGGATTGCCTATTGCATACACGTCGTACATCTCAGGACGCATACCTTTTATGACGTTGAAAGAAATGGTTTGTTCTGAAGAATTATTGAATGTGTCCCACACTTTAAGCCTTAATGTGTGGCTGCCTTCAGACAGGTCGCTCAGACTATAGTTTATGTATCCGGCATTTCCTGTATTGGAAAAGTCGGGATTGTAGTAGGATGATACATCGGAGTAGGTGGTTACGCTGTCGAGCATGAGCGTCATTTGATGTCCTATTCCGCTACTTGAGAGATTTATTCCGCTTTCATCGCTGATATTTGCGATGACAAGAGGGGATTCGTTCACGTTGTCCCCGTCTTTAAAGGATTCGGTATTGAGGACTAACATTTTGATTTCAGGACCGATTGTGTCGGTCTCGGTATCGCTTTCATAACCGTAGATGTAGAATTGCTCGTTGTTACCGTTAGCCTCTATGCCTTCATTGCTGCTTGCATAGAAGTTTATCATTCCCGGAGTGTAGTTGTCAAATGCAGATGGAGCATTTATTTCAGACGGAATAGCAACTTGTACTGTGAATTCTCCGTTTATGACAGAATCTTTGGCTATCGACAGCTTATTGGAGCGGTCGAGGAAAACATGCACTTTGCCATCGTTTGAGCTTTGGCTGCTGTATCCGTGTGTGGTGACTTCGGTTTCTGTGTCATAGAGTGTGGGAATAACCGAACCGTTGAAATCTGTTGCCTTGTTGCCTTTTTCATCCACTATGTACCCTTTTAGTGTCATTGATTGCCTTGCTTTGAATACAGGCATATTGCTATCACTGATATTCTCGCCGTTAATGGATTCAAGTTTGACCCCGTAAGTAGGGTAAGACAATCTTAATGCAGGATCTCCTATAAGGAAGAATTTCAACTTATTGGTATTATTCCCCATAGCATTCTTGCCTAACCGCAGTATATCGCCTATACGATAGTGCTTACCGTCTCGGTCGTAATTGAACATGTAGTTGGCAATGTGTTTGTTAAGCGAACCGTTATCGGAAATCATGACTTGTCGGGCTGTGCTTATGAGAGCTATAGCACCTCCTCTCGGGTTAAGGAATAGCGTTTCTCCTCCGGTTTCGTCTATTTTGTCGAGCCGGGTAAATTCGCATGATGCAGTAAGCATTAACGGTAGATGTTTCAGGTATAATCCGGTAATGTCGTTGTATGTTAGTAATCCTTCATGTGACCATGCGAGATTTCCGGAGTGTCCTATGTAGTTGAGATATAGTACACCTTCATTCAATTTCTGGAACATTTTTTTTCGTGCTTCGGGATATGAACGTCCCGAACCAGTGCTTTCAACTTCAAAGGCGTCAAGATAAATTCGATTGTAGACATAGTTACTTCCGCCGTTTCGCTTGTGATTGTTGATGACGGCATCGGCTTGCTCCATGTGTACGGCGTTGTTCATGTCATCGGCTATAATCAGTATATTGTTTTTCCATGTGCCGAAGTCTTGCTTTGTGGTGTATGAATATAATTTGTCTACAGTGTTCTTGGCTTCGGTAACACTTTTTACCGGCATTCGGCCTACAGCAATGTTCATTGCGTTGGAACTGATATTTGCTCCTGAGCCGTCATCCAACATGCCCAGCATGTCATCACTTGTATAGGAATCTATTTCATCGGTTCCGTTGTCGGTTTGCCAAGTGAGCAGTTTGGGGTATTTCAATGCTTTGACCGAAGAAGTGAGTTGCCTGTTGTCGTAAGTTCCTCTGCCGAACAGCAATATGTAGCCTAATTTATGTCCGTTTTCATCGCTTCCTCGGTCATAGAACATTTTAGCGAGTTTGCGATATGCCATAAAATCGGGTATGCCTGAAGAAAATTCGTTGAAAATTTTTTGTTGTTCCACCACTAAAACACGCATCGAGTCAAGCTGTAAATGCAGGTCGGCAATGCGTTGTGCTTGTTCTTTATATTCGCTTGGAGTGATGATTATCATGTCCGGGGTGTCTTCACCGTGTAGGTTCTGATTACTTACTTTCTCAACGAGTGAGGGACGTGGATATGTGACGGCATCGTCATAAGGGAAATATTCCCGATGTCCTGAAACAATAGGTGAAAAACGGTAGTTGCTTCCACTCAGCTCACCGCTTAAAGCTACAGGCATGTGCGGTGTGGTTACGTCCCACACCCGGGTGCTTTCACCGGAAGAGGTTACGCTGATGATGTCGTTTACCGATGTGTTTATTGTGGTGCGGAAACCTCTTGCGGTCGATATGCTTGCCGTATAATTGATAGTGATATAATCAAGATTGGCATTCATTACAGTTCCCGTGGGTGTGAATTTTATAGAGAATGTAAATTCGTTGTTTGCAGGCTCTATGGTTTTGATAGACCTAGTGGTATTTATCAAAGAATATCCATTGTTGCTCATAGCCGGTATTCTGTCGTTGCTTGACGATTCAAGGGCTTTGCCGTCGACGGAGAATGTAAGCATGCTGCCGTTGCCGCCTGTGGTTTTTGCTGCAAATGCGGTAAGAATTTTTACCGGAGTACCTATGATATATTTGTTGAGCGTGAATTTAAATTCTTTAGATGTGGTGAATCTGAAATCTTCGCCGAGCAGGTAGTTTCCGGATTCGCAAGGCGATGTGCTTTCTTGTTCATGGAATATGCGTTCGGTGTAAGTGGTGATTTCATCAGAACCTGTTGACGGCTTGGCATCCTGTTCGCTTATTTGCAGTTGTTCGATGTCATCGCGGTCGGTAACGAAATAGAATGTTTCCGTAGCGTATGGATGTTGATATTGAATGAATCCGAATTCCGGGTCGGTCTTCCATGTGGTTACATCTTGTGCGTAGAATACAATGCGGTTACCGGTGTTCAGTACCGGAACTTGAACGAGATCATCGGTCTGTTTTGAATCTAATACGGCAGATAAGGGCGCACCACCGCATCCGAATACTTTTATTGAATTAAGATTCTTGAAACCCCAGTTGCTCAGGTCGCTTGCAGTGATTTCGTGTAAGGAACTGCCGGAGGTTTTTATCTTGACCCATTTCCCTTTTGCGAGCATTGATTCTGTTGCATAAAAATCGGCAGACAACGCAAATGATTTTTCAACAGAAACGAGGCATGTCAATATCATGAAAATGACAACGTATATATGTCGTTTAATGAAAATCATAAATTTCTTGTTATTCTTATAAATAATTAAACGTCAAAAATAAAGTTTTATTTTAAGAAGTTGATAAGAAGTTGTTTTGAATTTTCCGAAATGAATATTTTTCTCTAAAAAATCATTATGTACAGCAATTGCAAGTATGTCACTTGTGAGCTGTGTGAATGATGAGGTTGCAAATCCTGCTGAGCAAGAAATGCAAAAAAAACCTTATGGCGTTATATTGCCCGAGTGAATGGTGGAATGGTGGTTATACAATGGTGGGAACTTGGTATTCCAATGGAGATGTGATTACCGGAGGTAATGGACATGATGCCGGATATTACAGTTGGCAATTCAGTTATAATTTTGCTTCGATAGGGCATACAGGTGTTAATACAATTCGTTCTGTTAGAGACTGGTATCCATAATAATTCTAAAAAAGCCGATTAAATCTTTTAGTAGTGGCGGATAATTGCTAAATTTGCAATTTGAATTATTAAATTTATAAGGAAAGTGGAAACTAAGTATATTTTCGTTACCGGAGGAGTTGTGTCTTCTCTTGGGAAAGGAATTATATCGTCATCATTGGCTCGCTTGCTGTTGTCATGCGGCTTTAAAGTGACAATTCTGAAGTTTGACCCGTATATCAATATTGATTCGGGAACACTTAATCCTTATGAACATGGTGAGTGCTATGTAACAGCAGACGGACATGAGGCTGACCTTGACTTGGGACATTATGAGCGTTTCTCCAATATAGAGACCTCCCGAGCCAATAATATAACCGCCGGACGTATCTACCAGAGTGTGATTAACAAGGAACGCCGCGGAGATTATTTGGGTAAGACAGTACAAGTGGTTCCTCATATAACGGATGAAATAAAGCGCAACGTTAAAGCATTGGGCGAAACCGGAAGGTATGACTTTGTGATTACTGAAATAGGTGGAGTGGTAGGAGACATAGAATCTTTACCATTTATAGAGGCAGTAAGGCAATTGAAATGGGAACTGAACCGGAATTGTGTATGTGTACACTTGGCGTATGTACCCTATATAAGTGCCGCAAAGGAATTGAAAACCAAGCCCACACAGCACTCAGTAAAGCAATTGCAGGAATTGGGTATTCAACCTGATGTATTGGTGTTGCGTACCGAGCATGAGGTGTCGCCTGAGATAAGAAAGAAAATAGCTTTGTTCTGCAACGTTGAAGAGGATGCTGTTATACGCTCTATCGATGTACCTACCATTTATGAGGTTCCGTTGATGCTGCATGAACAGCGTTTCGAGGAGATTTTGTTGAGAAAAACCGCAACTGCATATACGGGTGAACCCGATTTGAAAGAATGGAACGGATTTCTGAATCATTTGTATAACGCTACAAGTGAGGTAAGGATAGGTCTTGTGGGGAAATATGTGGAACTGCAAGATGCATATAAGTCGATAGGCGAAGCTCTTTTGCATGCGGCTGTGTACCACGACCGTAAGTTGAACTTGCGGTACATAAGTTCTGAAAAGTTGAATGACGGTAATGTAAAGGATACTTTGAAAGAACTGGATGGGGTGATTATTGCCCCCGGTTTCGGACAGCGTGGTGTAGAAGGCAAATTTTCTGCATTGAAGTGGTGCAGAGAGCATGATATGCCTACATTCGGAATATGTCTCGGCATGCAGTGCATGGTGATAGAGTTTGCCCGTAATGTACTTGGCTTGAAAGAGGCTGACAGCACAGAGATGAATCCTGCAACTCCATATAATGTAATAGACATGATGGAGGCGCAGAAAGCTATATCCAATTTAGGGGGTACAATGCGCTTGGGTGCTTTTAATTGTATGCTTCAAGAAGGCTCTATAGCGGCTCGGGCATACGGCAAGATGCTGATAAGCGAGCGACACCGTCACCGTTTTGAAGTGAATGATGACTACCGCGAGCGATTGGAGGCTGCCGGGATGAAATGCACAGGTGTGAACCCTGAAACAGGATTGGTGGAAGTAATAGAATTGGTCGGTAAGACGTGGTTTGTGGGAACACAGTACCATCCGGAATATAATAGTACGGTATTGCGCCCCAACCCGCTGTTTATGGATTTCATAAGGGCAGTATTGGAGAAGAAAAATAATTAATAATATTAACCATAAAAAAGAGAGGATAATAACACGGAATGGATAAAAACACGATAGTAGGAATGCTGCTGATGGCAGCTGTAATCTTCGGGTTTATGTGGCTGCAACAGCCATCAGAGGAAGAGTTGGCGGCTCGTCGCCGACAAGCAGAGTCTCAAAGGATAGAGGCTGAGAAGAAAGCTCAGGAAGAGCAGGAAATGCGAATGCTGGGTAATGTGGATACAATATCATCGTCGGAAGTCAATTTGCTTCGTGCGGCAATCATGCAGTATGGTGTTGCCGATTCAAATGGTGCTATGACATTGAACGGCGACGGTGTGAACGTGTCGGTAAACGGCGATAATCTTACGGGTATAATATCTCTTGGTGACGCTGAAGTGCGTGTAGAGGATGCCTTGAGCAATACCGCATCCAATCCGGTGGTGCATAACAGGGCTTTGGCGAAGTTGCGTACCGCAGTGAATCGCTATGTAAAGAATGGTGTGTTTGCAAAATGCCTTACAGGAAAAGATTCAACCGTAGTGTTGCAGAATGATTCGCTGAAAGTGGCTATTTCGTCCAAAGGCGGTATGATTACAAGTGCTACGTTGAAAAAGTATAAGGCATACAATGCTCCCGAAGTGGAACTTTTCGATGCTGAAACAAATTCTTATAGTTTCGGATTGAATACCAACTCACAGCATTTTGATACCAAGGATTTCTATTTTACTCCGGTTGCGCTTAGCGATACATCTGTGCTGATGCAATTGGATCTTGGAAACGGCAGTAAGTGGGGTATCAAATATACCTTGGCTTCAGACAGCTATATCGTGGATATGGCTGTAGTACAAGAGAACATGCAGGGTGTGATACCGTCCAATATCCCTACAATGGATTTCTCTTGGACGCAACGCATAAACCGTCATGAAGAAGGCAAGATGTTTGAGGAGCAAAACAGCGGTGTTTACTATAAGTTTCTTGGCGGTGATGTTGATTACTTGAGTGAGACAAGCAAGGATAAAGAGGATTTCAGAGATAAATTCAAATGGGTAAGTTTTAAGAACCAATTCTTTTCAAGCGTTCTTATCGCCGATAAGAATTTTACCGGTGCCAAGATGAGCAGCATTCCGTTTGAAAAAGGTACTTCTTTATATAAGGACTATCTGAAAGATGTTTCGTTTATAAGTGAAATAGACTATAGTGCTGCCGATGCACAACCTGCATCATTCAAGTTTTTCTTCGGTCCTAACCTTTATGAATTGCTGGAACATTATGATGACACTCTTTATCCCGATGAAGACCTTGAGTTGACACGTTTATTGCCTCTCGGATGGTCGTTGTTCCGCTGGATAAACGAGTACTTCGTAATACCCGTATTTGACTTCTTGAGTAAGTATATAAGCAATGCCGGAGTGGTGATACTGCTGCTTACGTTGATTATCAAGCTTGTGCTTGCTCCATTCCAGTTCAAGAGCTATATTTCTCAGGCTAAAATGAGAATACTTGCTCCGGATATCAAGGCTATCAACGAAAAATATCCCGGACAGGAAAATGCAATGGTGCGCAGCCAGAAGACGATGGAGCTTTATAGTCGTGCCGGTGCAAGCCCTATGAGCGGATGTCTGCCGATGTTGCTCATGATGCCGTTGCTGTTTGCCATGTTCAAGTTCTTCCCGTCATGTATTCAATTGCGCGGAGAATCATTCTTGTGGGCTCATGACTTGTCGGCACCCGATGCTATTGTGACATGGACAACGCATATCCCGTTTATAACCGATTATTTCGGTAACCATATCAGTTTGTTCTGCTTGTTAATGACTATAACCAATATCGCCTATACGAAAGTGACTATGGCATCTTCAAGCAGCCAAATGCCGGGAATGAAGTGGATGATGTACTTGATGCCGCTCATGTTCCTTATATTCTTCAATAATTATGCGGCAGGATTGAGCTATTATTATTTCTTGTCATTGTTAATCACAATCATTGAGGCATACGTATGCCGCTTGTTTGTGAAAGAAGACAAGGTGCGTGCCATGATGGCAGAAAAAGCCAAGCAACCGAAGAAAAAAGGTTGGTGGGCACAAAAACTTGAAGAGGCTCAGCGCCAGCAGAAGGCTATGATGGAGGAACAGGCTCGTCGCAACCGTAACGGAAAAGGTCGTCGTTAATGTTGTACGTAGGATTTTAATGGTAAAGGCGTTCAGGGTAGAAAACCTGTGCGTCTTTATCTTTTTTTGCAAAGTTGCAACCAAAGTGTGGCGCTGATACGTCAAATACGTAGAAAGATTGGTATATGGAGTGTGGAATTAAATAATAATGCTAAATTTGTTGTACTGAAAAAACTAATAAATATATAAAGCTATGATTGATTATAAATGTCCGGTGTGCGGTAATATTACCTATTCATCGTCTACATTATTGAAAGTGAAATGTCAAAGTTGCGGTTGTGAATATGAAACAGCTCCTTCTTCAACCCCTCACCAACCCGCTAACAATGTAGGCGGAAATGTGTTCGAGTCAGGACCATCAGGCAGAAGCCGAGGTGTGGCTGCATTATTGGCGATATTTTTAGGCTATCTTGGAATCCATTATTTTTATTTGGGCAAAAATACAGCGGGAATAATATGTTTGGTATTATCTATATTTTCGTGCGGAATAGCTGCAACGTTATTGTCCGTTATGGGAATTATCCAAGGAATCTTGATGTTCACCATGACAGAAGAGGCTTTTGAGGACCGCTATGTTTATACCGAATCCACATTCCCTTTCTGATAAACCGTTTCGGCTTTTTCGATAAATATTAAGAATCTGTTTAAAATTTTCTTGAAATTTTTATTACAGTTCTACTTGGGACAAGTTTCAGATTCTTTAAGGTTCTTTGGTTGTCTTTTTTATCAAATCGCTTGGAAATAGCTTGCTATTATCTGCGCAATTTGATGAAAAATCCATTCCAAAATACTGCTTAAAATAATCTCGAAATAAAATTTAAATAAAATTTAAGTTGGAGTGCGCCAAAATCCGGATTATGGAATAGGCGCACTCTTACTATGTGTGTTTAGGGATTATTTATTTGAAACCTTCGCGCACGAACTTTGCCACCTTATCGGCATAAACTTGAGCTGCTGCGCTCTCTTTTGCTGCATTTTCCAATGCTCTTATACGGGCTTTGGATGCCGCTTTCTCGCTTACGATAAAGAAAGTCTGCATTTCAAACGTGCCGTCATTGTTTTCTCTGATTATGCTGAAAGATTCTTCCATCTCGCCCTTGATTTCTTTTTCAACCAATCTTTCGTATGCTGCGTAAAAATGGTCAAACTCTTTATCGGCTTCCACACCGTCTCCCGACATATCGCTTAATGCACGTCCCTTCACGTGGCTTCCGGCTTGTTGGGCGTATGTGATACAAGCGTTATTGATAGCCATTTGATGACCCACATTCTTTGACTTGAACCGGCTTGCTACGCCTACTATTTCATGAGCGTCATCACCTAAAGTGTTTAATTTGTCATAGTGTGAAAGCAGTGCAACATCCAAACTGCGTGAGCTGCCGAATAATTTCCATTTTTCTTTTTTTAGTTCTTTTTTCTTATTCTTGAATTCTTTTTTCAATGCTTTTTCGAGTTCTTTGTTTTTGGCATCTATTGTTGCAATAGGAGCCATGAGGCATAATGCCAATAAAATAAAGATAATTTTTTTCATAACAAGTAGTCGGTTTTGAGTTAGTAAAAAGGTTATTTATCTCAAATCAATTTTTAGATATTTCAATATTCTTCTTTATGACTTGAAATGCGTCATCCTCCGACAGGCATTTGGTAAGCCATTTGTGGAAACGGTCGTATGATAGGGAAGGAAGAGACTTTCTGCCTGTACCGGCAGTTAATGCCGGTTTTGAAAATTCATTCTTTGAGAAAAGTACATAAACGGTGTTAACCGATATGTCATCTGTACATCTCATTTTATACTCCAATGCTTTTACCAAGAAAGGGTTCTTTTCTTTGGAGAAAAACAGATATTCCTTATCTTTCTCTATCTTGTTAACACTATGTGTGTCGCTTATATATGGCAGCAGACAAGATACCTTGTCGCTTTCTTTATCGTACAGATAGATTGAGATATATCCGTTGTCGGCAGATTTAAAGCTAAGGTATAGCTTGTCGCCGTCCTTAAAAGACGTATGCTCATATCCGGTGTCGGGACGGTTGCATAGTATTTTTACATCTATATCGGTTCTCGATGTTTCTATTTCTCTCGCTTTGCCCTTGATTTTGCATGACACATAGAATCCATCCTCATAAATGCCTTTTTTAATCTCGGGTGTACCTATTGTTTCTATCCACTCGCCTTTCACATGCGTGTTCCCCTCCTGATAGAAATGCTCATCGTCTTCAGTGGATACCGATGTGGTGTTTTCCACTACCACAAGTCCGAATTGGCGTTGCAGTGCATCAAATTGCGCTCGGCGTATGGCTTCCTGTTCGGCTTCTGCCATCGACATGGTAGATGGCGCATAAAAGGTGTATGCGCCTTCTACCGTTACCGTCGATTTTGCCGATGAGGGCAAAACATACGACAATAAGCAGAAGAAAATAATTATGATTCTCCTTATCATCAGTTTTGCTTATTTATCAGAAACAAAAACCTATACCGAAGTGGATTTCTTGAGTATTGAAATCTTCAAAAGAACCATCCGTACAGTAGTGAGCATATCCTGCTGTGATATTGAATTTCTTTGCGATATTGACGATAAAGCCTGCTTCAAGTAATAGAGCGTCTGCAGCATTAAAATGTTTTTCTTCGTGAGAATCGCAATATTCTAAGTTGTAATAAGCTTTAGCATAACCTGCGCCAAGATAGAAATATACCGGTTGCGCAATGCTTTTGATAACACCTATGGAAACAGCAGGTCTACGTATTTCATCATCAAATACCGGAGCAGTAACTTTGAGATAACCACCCCAATTATCAAGCCAACCGCCCATCAGTCCGTAACGAGAGTAAGGTTCTTCGCTTAAATCGCGCGTTCCGATAATATTGACAAACCATTTGCCGGTCTTTGGGCTCATGTTGAATACCAAATCTCCTCTTGAGATTTTCTTTTTGTTGTTTTTCATGCCGGCATATTTTGCTGTAAGCGATTTCAGCCAAACCGGTACTTCAATGGAAAATGTTCCATCGGCATCCACTACGGCACTCTCAGCTCCTCCTGTAGCTTCTACTACGGCTCCCGGAAGAGGATTTCCATTCTTGTCAATGACAGCACCTTTCACAATCTTTGTGTTTTGAGCAAATGCAGCTATGCCGCCCATGCAGCAAAGTGCGATGATTAAGAAAAATTTTTTCATCTTTTTTTAAATTTAATTTGTTAGTTATTTAAGTTTAAGATTTTTCCATTTGTCGCCCATTGTAAATCCTGACACAACGGTAGGCGTTTGAGATTTGTGATTTTTCTGAAGAGATTTTACTGATACTTCTGCTGTTACATAATTACTTAATTCCTGCAAACTCACATCTCCCCGGGTTTCTTTGAGTTTTTTAAGTATATAGTATGTGAACATACCATGCTTTTTTTCATCGTAAGCCAATGCCGACTGGCTACTCGATGCTGCGCTGAACACTACCACATTTCCTTCAATATCTTCTTCATCGACATCGATTTCTATGCTGCGAGCAGCGAAAAGCATCTCAGTCTTACCGTCTTCATCGACATTTCTTGAGCCTCCGCTAAAGCAAGCATCGAGGAATACTGTTACACAATTAGCATTCATTTCGCTGAATTCAGTATATAGAGAAGAAAGAGAATAGCACACTCTCATTTGCTTTCCATCGGCATCGACAGGTAACAGATGTGCTGACTTTGACTTTTCATCGGGAACACCGTGTCCTGCATAATAGAAAATGAAATTACAATTGCCGCGTTTAGCAGCAGCAAGTGCTTTCATATATTCAATGGCGTCAACTAATTCTCCGAAAGTAGTGTTTCTGTAATTGGTTATATTATCATTAGGGATACCGAGGACTTTATGGCAATACTCGGCAAACACGTTGCCATCGTTCTCGGCATTCTTCACATTGATCACCTTATCATATTTCTCATTTGCTATTATGATGGCGAATGTGTTATCGTTGTTGGTCTTATTTACAGGAATATCAATGTCTACATCCGATTTTGTCTGTGCAGGAGTTGAGATAGCTTGATTTGCATTGTTTTGTGGCTGAGTGACGGGCTGAGCCGGTTGCGTATTGTCGGCGTACGTGACCGGTTGTGACACAGGAGCCATCAGGTTAGGTGTCTTGGGCTTGCTTGTATAAGCCATAAATTGCATGTTGCGCTCCGTGGTTACAGCAGGAGAATATCCTATAGCTTGAATTTTATTATTTATGGCATTCAAGTTGTAGGTATCGCCAATGTAGGCATAGGCTTTAGCAAGAGCATAGGCATAATCGATAGCCAAAGGATCGTTATAAAATACGGCTTCGAGTTCTTTTACCGCCGAAGAGAAGTATAATAGTGCTTTTTGTTTATACTTGTCTGTCTCTTTCTTGCTTGCATCAGAAGAGAATGCTTTATTGGCGTATATTGCACCGGCGTTGTAATAGTTAACCGAAAGGTGACGTGCAAATTCTAGATTTTGTGGTTTCATTTCCCTCAGCTGCTTACACATCTCTATTGCCTGCTCAAAGTTTTGGGTACGTTCATAAAGTTGTGCCTGAATGTAAATTAATGCTTCCTTGTTTTTCCGGTTCATTTGCGGATTATTGGATTTCAATTTAGAAATATACCGTTGAAGAGCCGTATCATTACTCTTGTTTTCGCCCAAAATATTTATGATTGACTGAAGCATTTCTACATGGTCGGGATATAGAACAAGCCCTTGTTCCAAAATGTGTTGTGACTGGGGAATGTTGTTCAGCAGTTCATAGGATTTAGCCATTCTATAATAGGCTTCGGCTCTATGTTCGGCTTTCCCCGAGTTGATATATGCTTGAGAGTATTTTATGACTTTGTCATATTGTCTTGTGTTCCAACTTTCCACCAATCCCATATATGCGAATTGAGCATATTCTTGTGCTAAGGTCAATGCCTCGTTTTGCATAGTTTCATGCATGGAAATGTCAATATATGCTTGGATGAACTGATGAACTTTATCATATTCTTTTAAACTGTAATAGAAAAAAACACCATCGCTCAGGAGAGGATATAACTTTTTTAAGCCGGCTTTGGCTTGCTGAAAGTCGGCGTTATTCATGTTCAGTACACCCCAATATTGCTCAAAGCTACGATATAGCTCATTATATGTGCTGCGGCTTTCTCCGGAGGCAGATTTACTTCTAATGAATTCGTTGTAATGTGCTACAGCATTCTTTATGGATTGTGCCATTGATGTTGTATAACAGCAAAGCAACAATGCTGTCAGGTAAAATATCTTTGATTTTCTACGCATGTCAGAAAGCATTTATAAAGGTGAACTCTACATTAATACGGCGGTATTTTCCGCCTCTTTTATCAGATAACTCTATGTTGTACTGATAGTCGGTGTTCATATCGTTCAATGTTTTTACGTTACGCTGAATGTAGTCTTTGACTGCTGATGCACGAATGAAAGCAAGCTGTTCGTTCTTCTTGATTCCTGATTTTTGTGTTACGCTGATTGAACTCATCATGCCGTCGATGTGGCACGGTTCATTCTCAAATTCTCCATAACTGCCATCGTATGCGATGTTGCCGTTTATTGGTAGAGCGTCGGCTGAACCTGTGATTTTTACCTTAACTTTCTTGCCTGCTTGTATATATTGTGCAAAGTCGGTCTCAAATGCTTGAGCTACGATTTTCAACATAGATTCAGCTGCATTGGATTCTTTAATTTTGTATTTTCCTGCAGGGAAATCCTCATGAGTGGAATATCCCGATTCTACTGTGTAGTTGAAACCTATTTTATAATTGGTGATTTTGTTTCCTGCTGCGTCAAAATCGGAGACAACGGCTGTATTGACTTGAATATTGGTGTGGTCGGAAATCAATTTTTGCTTCTTAGCCATTTCTACCACGTTCTTTTTGATGGTGTTGAGTTTAACCTCTTCCATGCTCGACAACTGTACGATTTCGATAGGTACAAATTCCGATTCGGCTGAGAGGAAATCAAGTGATTGACGGTTCAAGTTGTTGAAAGTATATTGTTTTCCTGTTGCCTTGTTGTACACGTCGGCATAAATAAGCTCAAACTTGTCGTCCTTTGTTATGCCATACACTGCATTTCTGAATTCAAGATTTTCCGTTACCATGAAATCCTGTACTTCCTTTTCCGGAACTGTGAGGTATACAGTGGGAAGATTGTCGAAATTAAGTGTCAACATGCTGTTCTCCGGATTGTATCCGCCAAGCGTTACTGTAGACATCGTAACCATATCATCGGCAAGTCTTGTGGCTATTTCCTGTTCGAATAGTCTTGCTTGAATAATGCGTGATTCCTCATTGACACGAAGTTTATATTCATCAAGGCTCTCATCGTCTCGAATCTTAGCCCATTCTTCCATTTTTGCCAGAAGTTCGTCTCTCAACATCTTTGTATAATTAGGAGAGAATCCTGTCAACTGCTTGTATTTTATGGATTTATTGGAGTTATAACTTAGATAGATGTTTTGCTTGCCATCCCGAACAAATTTAACGTAGGAAACCATTCCGTCCGGTTCTATAATGAATGGACGGTCGCCGATGTCATTTATATTCACAAATGATATAGTGTTGTATGATGATGCAACCGATATGTATTTACCTTCGGGGTGGAAAGAAAACGAAGTGGGATTCCCGGTGAGCTGTATGGTTGTTTTTTGAGAGAAAGTTCTTGTGTCATAGATTGTTATGCTACTCGACATTAAAATACCAAGCATTGAAGAATCATCGGAGAATGATATATGGCGAATATCGGAATCGGGAGAAATACTTGTTCTCACCTTGCCGTTTTCAATATCGATTACAGCTGTTGTGTGCGGTTCGGATACTGCCAAGAAATAACCGTTTTTACTTGCTTCCATTTTACCGGGTACGCAAGGTGAATGTATGGCTCTTACGAAACGGAACGTCTTGGTGTCATACACATATATCATACGGTCGGATGCGGCTATATATAATTTTTTACTATCATAACTATATGCTATAGCCGTAGGGTTTTTTATGTCCTTAAACTCATGTATTTTGTCGTTGGCGGTGACTGCATCATAAATCTCAACTACACTACGCTTGCCGTTACTTGAGAGAATTGCATAGGATGTACCTGTGGGATTTACCTTGATAGATTGTATCTTCATGGGAGATTGGCTGATAGTGAATCCTTTAAGATTGTAAGTCTTTTTGCCTGTCCCATAATAGGTACTGTAAAGATAGTTATCGAGGACTTCCGGATTGACCTGTTGCCGATAGGTGAGATTTTTCTTTACGTTTAAACGACTTTGTTGTGCTGTAGTGTGGGTACTGCAAGTTGCGCATATCAAACCGCAAATGAGCGTCATTTTCCATCCTCGCATGGTTATCTTGTGGAAGACGGAATGAAATTTTGTTCTTAGATTTATCATTTCTTATTTTACAATTGTGCTGTTTCGGCTGCAAAGTTACTAAAGAGTGTTATTTTTACCCCCCCAATTGTTAAAATAAGCTAAATTATTAAAATAACCGACTATTTGCCCGAAATAGGCATTTATTTGTAGTGAATATTTGACTATGTTGTTGCTTTGTTATTTAGAATCATTCCAAATAATCCCTAATTCATCCCGAATACGGGCTGTCTCGGAGCAATTATTTTGTTGTTTTGATGCGTGATTTGTTGTTATTGTGTATTGCGAAGTTCATGGATAATATCTTCTACAATATAGGCATCGCTCATAAGGTATAAACCTGATTGTTGCATCCGGAACATTTGGCTTGTTTTGCTATTGTAAAATATATTCAGAGCCCTTTGCGGTGATATGTCCAGAGTTTTAGCCAAGAGCAGTATTATACGAGCTGTTTTATTCCACATCAAAAAATCTTTCATAAACCGAATTTGTTGTATTTGATGAATTTTAAGTGAGTGTCGATTATTTCTTGATTTCGAATACAAATTTGGTGATTTGGTTTGGCGTATGCCAATTGCCCCAAAGTAGTTTCTACCGATGCATATCCTGCAATGTAGGCTTCTACAGCTTCTATGACTTTATCATCAGCAATGCCTCCTTCAATAATATCATAGAGTTCCCACGGTGATTCTCCTTTTCTGCTTGCAACGATAAATTCCAGCCATTGTTTATCATAAGAAGTAAAACGACATATCCGATAGGCGTTATCTTTAAAAATCCGTTCGTCAAATTCATAATGGCTCACATAAGCTGTGCTTGAACCTCGTTGGATACTGATTCTTCTTGCCCATTGCTCGGCTTGTTTGTATATGGAAGTCAGATAGAATCCCGGACCGAAATCCAAATTCTTTCTGCCAATATTCACCAAAGGCTCACTGATGATGGTACTTGAACCATGATATAATAAAATCATGAAAGTACTCCTCCTTTCTTTTCCCATAGCAGGAGTGCTTCTTCTACATTTTCGGCTACAGCGTCAATGCTTTCGCTGTGTAATGTATCGTAACAGCCAAAAATGAATTTGTTCAAGAGATTGACATTGTTAAGTCTGTTAAGCAGAACTTCAGGGCTGAGATTCATTCTTTTTGCTGTGGCTTCAATGGCAATTACTGCGAAATGGATTTTATTGTTATCCGTATCAGGCTCTATGTGATTATATCTTTCCATATAGAAAATTGTTATGTGCAAATATACGATATTTGATGCCAATAACAAAGAAATGGATTATTTTGTTGTTTTGATGCGTGATTTGCTGATACCGTAGCCTATCCAATAACCGTAGCCTCCTTGAATGTTGGTATAAAGATTGGTTTGCTGCTTGAAGAATATATTTGAGCCGAAATTAACGATGTTGTCGTAATCACACCATATATCATAGCTTTCTTTATTGATGCGTGATAATCTCACTTCTACAACAGAGCCAATCGGAAAATAAGGTATATAATCTTTTGTGGTTTTGAGTTTGGCACGGTATAGCGGTATGGATATTTTGCCATCGGAAGGACGGGTACTGATTGTGCCGAGGAATGAGGGGTAAAACCTGCTTTCGGTGTTGTATTCCCGGTATCTTATCCTGAAATAGTCGGTTTCGTCTCTATCAGGCGTAAAATGAACGTTTATGGAACGTAGTGTATCATTGTCTTCCACATTCCCTACGGATATAGAGTCTATTTCAATAGGAGTGGGAACGGTGGTCTTTGCCGTGGCTTTCATGCCTTTGTATTCAACCTCTAATGTGTAGGTCTTTCCTGCCTCTCCTCTGAAGTCATAACTTATGTAGGAGTAGGGCGGAAAATAACGTTTGTCCGGGCTGCCGGTCAAGATATATGTTTTGTCGTCGAAATGTATGCTGACCTTTGCCCAGCGTACCATAAAATCGGCGACTTCGTCTCCGTCATTGTCGATATTTCCGCTCAAACTTACCAAGACAACGGGAAACTCTCCGTTTTCAATCCATCCTTCGATAACGAGTTTTTGTTCCTCGGCAGGATATTCCTTGCTGCATGAAGCAAGAATATTAAGTAGCAGTAATAGGATTATTGCGATTTGACTTTTCATGTGCTTAAAACTCTATGCGGTAACTGATAGACGGTAAAATTTTGAACATGGTGGAAACCTCCTTGAATTTGAATGTGGCATCATCTTCGGAATAGGAGAAGTATTGCAGCATGACATTCTTATTTGCATAGGCGTTTACTATGGATAAATTCAGGGAATGTGCGTATTTGCCGAAAGCTTTGCGTGGCAGTGTACATGTAGCTGACAGATCTAATCTGTGATAATCGGGCAGATGCCAAGAATTATACTCTCCGTAGTTACACATGATGTTTTCCCCCAGCATAAATACCGAAAGTATGGGTGTGGTGGGTGTTCCTGATGCAAAAACGAAGTTGGATGCAAAAGACCAAATATTATTGAGCTTGTAATTTACCGTGACTGAAAGATTGTGCAATTGTTCACCGGAAGACGGTACGTAACCATCGGCAAGTTCCGGTATCTTTCTTCTTGCTATTCCGAGAGAGTAGCTTAGCCATCCTGAAAGTTTTCCAAATTGTTTTTGCAGCATTATATCTATTCCGGTATTGAATCCGGTGGTATTCAGAAGATTGTCGTAAGCGTCAAATTCATTGTATATCATACTCATGACCGAACCGTTGAATTCGGGTTGGTCGAGTATGCGTTTGTAATAGGTCTCTATGACGAAGTTAAGGTTGAAAGGTTTTATCTTATGTTTCCACGATGCTGATATGCCAAAAGCTTTCTGCTTTTTCATCTTTGAGTTTGCCAAGAACCAGAAATCGGTGGGTAGTCCATTGGAAGAAAAACCGGTTTGGTGCAGATATTGACTGTATATGCCGGTGTGGACGGCTATTGCACCTGTTCCGGGTGTCGTGAATCGTAATGTTAAAAGCGGGTCAGCCGACACATTGTCATAATCTGAAGTATGATAATATGTAGCTTTTATACCCGCTCTCAGTTCCCAGTTTTCATGAAATAGATAATCTAATTCGCCATGTAGGCGGCTTTCTGTTGCACTATAGTGCGAATCGCTTGTGTGGTTTTCGTCAGGCATACCGCTAATATTGCTGTTGTTTTCCAGCAGACGGTAGTATTCTAATGCACAGCCTGTATTAAATGATAATTTTTTTCCTAAGGCAACGGTGATTTTTTCTTTTGCTGAAAAGTGTGAGATTTCGGCAGGAATACCGATGTTAAATTCCGGCATTTGGAGCTGTAGTTCATTTTTTAAGTCGGAAAAGGAAATGCTGCTTTTATGATAGGTCTTTCCGGTATGTTCCCAAGATGCAGAAATGGCAGTGTTGTCCCAACCCATTTTTAGATTGAGAAAACTTTCCTTATTGTAGCATTTTAGCCTGTCCTGTCCGAGCAATGCGTTTATTGATAGCGTGTTTGCCTTATTCTTCTTATAGATGAACGTGAGATTGGTGTCGAAAAAATCATAATTGATTTTATTGTCTTTGTTTTCCATAAGACCGGAATACAAGGTGTTCAGGTAGGATAATCTGCCGGAGAGGATAAGAGCGCATTGGGATGATAAGGGAATGGACAGAGATGTTCCCGAGGAAATGAGACCTATATTGGCACTGCCTGTGAATTTCTTTATTGGCACGTTATGTGGCATGACTGATATTTTTCCGCCGAGCCTATTGGCAAAATCAGCTGAATGTATGCTCTTTTCAAGAGAAACGGAAGAAAAATGGTCGTTATTGCAAGCAGAAAAAATACCCAATAAATGATATGGATAGAATAATGTGGCTTCATCCATTTCTATGGCAGTGTGTGAGAAGTCACATCCCTGAACGGATGTCCCGGTAGTGTAATCGCTGTTGGTCTTGACACCGGGTAATAGCTGTATGTATTTGAAAGCGTCGGCACTGCCCAAAATATTTACTTGCCTGCTGAGGTTGTGGGTCGATAGGCTTATCTTATCGCCGTGGCGTGAAATGGATGTGGCATTATGTGCTTTAGCCGTGACAGTGATTTCCTGTATGGTGTCGTTTATCAGCGTAGGTTTGGTATCTTGTGCTTTAATACCCGCCGATAAAAGAATAGCGAACAATAGTAATATGCAGTTACGTGGGTTCATGCTATGACTATTGTTCGCTGAATTAATAAAAAGAGTGAGTGTGTGTTACTTAATCGATTCCAAGAATGTTTTTGTAGGAGTCAATCAAGTTGGTAAATAGTGATTCTGTGCTGTAGAAGTTACCGTTTCCGAAATATTCTTCAAATGTATAGTTACTTCCATCGTTGAATTGAAGAACCATATAGGTTTCCCAATAGGTGTCAGTATAGCCACCCCAAGTATCTTCTTCGCAGATTGCTTTAAATAGAACGTCACCTTGCTTCTGATTTTTACGTGCAAAATAGAAAGAGCCTTTTATTGCCTCATTCATTGCTTTAGCATACTTCTTCTCAATTTGTTCTTCATCGTCATGATTAGAATAATATTCATAAGCGTCATCTCTGTCATTAATTGCTTTGACGATTGCATAAAGAGAGTTGACTTCAGCTTTGACTTGTACACGTCCGAGAACATCGCTTTCCCCGCTTGCATCGGAGAAGAAATTATCCAAAGCTCTTTCATCGTCATCCTCGATGGCATTCTCGATAGCCGAACGGTTACATAGATTATGTCCGTTGATGGTTGCCGAAGCTGTACTTAAAGTCTTATCTCCAACGGTGAACGATTGAGATACGCTTAGCTTGCTGTCGTTACCCTCGATATTGCTTACGAAAACGAGGTTGGCGATGGCGAGATTAAGATTTGCGCTCATAGTGTGACCTGTAGAGCTGTAGTTTGATTTGAATACTGATTTCAAATGAGTGGTATTACCTTCGGTAAGTGTAGTTGTGATTGTTTTCGGCACTTCCACTGATTCGTAACTGTCGATGTCTATAGTGTATTTGTCGCTTGAAGCCGAAATCTTAAATTCACAAGATGCTCCGCGGTGACTGAACTTGAAAATCAATGCATCGGAATTTCCTGTGCGTTCCCAGCACCAAGTTCTGTCGTTAGGCTCATAAATACCTGTGAAATCGGCGAATTTCCACACATCGGAGCTTGATGCGCGAGAATAATTACCGGTATTGATGGCTTTGTGTGTTTTTTTAACGTATGCGTATAGAGGTTTTGCCGATGAGCGGTTTTCTTCAATTTCAATGTCATAGTCTCCGTATTCCTGAATGAAATCATCAAGAAGAGTCAATACAGCTTTCTGGTCGTTGGCGTTGAAATATTCAAGGAATAATTCTGCTGTTGTTTCAAAATATTCTCCCGGATTGCTTGTGTCGTCATCCGGTGTTTCAACGATGTCATTGTTGCCCGGAGGAGTGGTTTCGTTCTCACCTTTTTCGTCATCCTCACAAGCAGCAAACCCTGCACACATAAAAAGCATCAGTAAAATGCTTAACAAATTTAATTTCTTCATAATTTTTTCCTTATTAATAGGTGTTGTTAATTATCGGTGCAAAGGTAGGTTAAGATGAGTGTATTTACCCCCCCCAATTGTTAAAAATATATAACGAATTGAAATCGTAGATTATTTAGCTGAAATGAGTGTTTATTTGTCGTGAATATGTGACTGTGTTATAATCTTCTTATTTGGAATTATTCCAAATAATTCTTAGCCAACGTAAACTGCCGTTTTTTTATAAACACAAAAAGGAGGTTTTTATACCTCAAAAAGGTATTGTTTTTTGTGTGGTCTTTAAATATTCGCTATCTTTGTGAAGAATAAGGATATTAGTGAAACGTATGAATCCGAGTAAATTCAAGCAACAGGTTATCGTATCTCTAACCTCATTTCCTGCGGCAATACCGTATGCAGGTCGGGCTATTCAATCCATACTTGAAGGTTCTGTTCTTCCCGATAAGGTGGTGCTTTATCTTACTTTTTCTCAATTTGAAGAGGAAAGTATAGATGTACCGCAAGACCTATTGAAGTTGGCAGAGGAAAATCCTCGGTTTGAAATACGTGACTATCCGCAGGATATACGTTCATATAGGAAATTGATACCGGCATTGATTGATTTCCCCGATGCTGTGATAGTGACCATTGATGACGATGTGAAATATCATAGGCATATGTTGCGGGATTTACTTCGATTGCATGAAGAGGTGCCGTGTGCGATATTAGCACATAGAGCCAAACTGATAATACCTGATAAGCCTTACCGCAAATGGCGTAAGTATAGGTGGTATCATTTTTTACTGAAACGAATTTATTCGGGATATAGAAACATGCAGACCGGTGTAGGCGGTGTGCTATATCCGCCGCATTCATTGAAGAAGGAGATGCTTGCTGTGGAACTGTTTACCGAATTGGCTCCTACGACTGATGATATATGGTTTTGGGCAGCCGGAGTTGCCAATGATTATCCTGTTGTACCTGTTCCATTCGGTTATAATAAGCCAAAAGGTTTAGGAAAACCGCATAAATTATCGTTGAAAACCACCAATTTCAAATCGGGAACTGATCGAAATGTCTCGGCATTAAAGGCTGTTCTTGAAAGATTCCCGCTTGTTAAACAAAAGATGGAAAATGATGAATAAGAATAACGGTAGAGAAAAGATTGTAGTAACTCTGACTTCATTTCCTGCGGCAATACCGTATGCAGGTCGGGCTATTCAATCCATTCTTGAAGGTTCTGTTTTGCCCGATAAAATAGTGCTTTATCTCACTTTCTCTCAATTCGAAGAGGACGGTATGGATATACCGCAAGAACTATTGAAGTTGGCAGAGGAGAATCCTCGATTTGAAATACGAGACTATCCTCGAGATATACGTTCATATAGAAAATTGGTACCGGCGTTGTTGGATTTTCCTGATGATGTAATAGTGACTATTGATGATGATGTGATTTACCATACTGATATGCTGAAAGAGTTGTTGCGTGTGCATAAACAGATTCCCAATGCGATAGTTGCTCATCGGGTGAGACGTATCAGACCGGATAAACCTTATCGTAAATGGCATAAATATAAATGGTTTTATTTTTTGTTAAAAAGGATTCATGCCGGTTATAGAAATTTGCAGACCGGTGTAGGAGGAGTGTTGTATCCTCCACATTGCATGAAACAGGAAATGATAGATGAGGAGTTATTTACAAAGATGGCTCCGACAACTGATGATATCTGGTTCTGGGCTGCCGCTGTTGCTAACGGCACGCGTATAGTACCTGTGCCTTTTGGTTGTTACAGACCTGTAGATATAGAAAAACCGAGCGAATTGTCTTTAAAAACGGTAAATTTCAGGTCGGGAGTAGATAGGAATGCTACTGTATTGAGAACTATTCTTGAGGAGTATCCTGAAATAAGAGAAAGAATCGGATATAAAAAATAATAGAAGACTGATGGATATTGATTTTGTTTATTTATGGGTTGACGGCAGCGATCCCGTTTGGCAAGCAAAGCGTAATGCATGGATTGGAAAAGCTGAGAAGAAATCGGCCGTAAATTGTGAGGGCAGATATGCCAATAATGATGAATTGAAATACAGTCTGCGCTCATTGGAAATGTATGCACCTTGGATTCGAAAGATTTTTATAGTTACAGATAATCAGATTCCGAGTTGGTTGGATACGTCCCATCCCAGAATTAAAATTATAGATCATAAAGAAATAATGCCGGCTCAAAGTCTTCCTTGTTTTAATTCACGTCTGATAGAACATTTTTTATGTCATATACCGGATCTTGCCGAGCATTTCTTGTATGGTAATGATGATATGTATATAAATAAGCCTGTTTCTCCCGATACATTCTTTGCTTCTGATGGTCTCCCTATTATACGCTTTAATCGCCGTCCTTTCAGAAAATTTTCCTTGTGGTTCAAAGAAAAGGTCTTATGTAAAAAGCTAAGTAACTATGTTATGGCTATTAAGAATACGGCTGAATTGGTGGAAAGAAAATACGGTATCTATTTTGGAGGAAAAACGCATCATAATATCGATAGCTATTTGAAAAGCAATTGTTTGCGTGTGAGAGAGGTGTTTAAGGAAGAAATAGGGGCAACATTGCAAAACCGTGTTCGTAAAGCCGATGATGTGCAGCGTAATATATATTCTTATGTTCCGTTGGCAGAAAAACGAGGACATTTGCATTATGTTACACAAAAGACATCGTTTAGGCTTCATATTCAAAACAAAAGACACTATGGTAAGTTGGAAAGGTTTAATCCTATTTTCTTTTGTATGAATGATTCGGAATATGCTGAAGATACTGACAGGAGAATGGCATCTGAATTTTTGGATAGGCGTTTCCCTGAAAAATCGCAGTTTGAAAAGTAGCTTATTTATTCTGCGATATCGTTAAGGTCATATTTATAAAAGTATTCGGTTTCTACAGTCCTGTTTGTTCCGCTGGCTCTTCCGCGAGATTGTTTTTCTATAAATTCTTCGAAAGACCTTACAGCATAATGATTGATACGGATAATGTCTTGTAGTGGTTCGCGTGAGCGAAAATTTTTCTTAATGGGATTGCCATGAGTGTCGGAGGCATAACCGGAAATACGTGAAGCTTCGTGGCAGCCGATAAGATTATATATTTTTCGTGTATCTACAATACTTTTTACATGTCGATTCAAATAATGGGTTGGTTGTGAGTGACGTTTGAATCGTTCCATCATCGTGCCGGGAGTTCTTTCTTTAGCTCCGCCGCTGCCGTACACAAGCCAATTAATTTCTACGGCAGGAACGCCCTCAAAACGTTTTAGGAAATCAGGGATAGAATTGTCTTTTATAGGTACAATGAATTCGTCCAAATCAATGAATGCAATCCATCGGTTCTCCATGCGATGTTTTGCCAAGCAGTCATCGTATGCAGCCAATTGCTTTCTGTATCCGGGGAAATAGCTGTATTCCACCAATCCGGATTTTATATATGGCTCAAGCACTTCCTTGGTACAGTCGGTACTTTCGTTGTCGTAGATGTAGAACTTCTCTACGCCATGTTTGTGATGCCATTCTATCCATTCCTTGAAATAAGATCCCTCGTTTTTTGCAATGGCACACACAGCTAAATAATATTTCGGTTGTGTGTGATCATGTTTAAGTTGATATCTTAGCTTTATGGCATTCCAAAGACCGAAACGTAAAATGCCTCGCCATCTGTTTCGTTCCATTTTACATGGGATGACTCCTGCTATGATTTCTGCAAGTACCTTATTCATGTTGTTGATTGTTATAATTCAAAACTTGATTTTTCAGGGAGAATACTCTCAAATGCGTTCTTGATTTCTTCCATGACTTGTGCATAATTGCGTATATGTACGTTGTCATTCAAGCATATAAGAGAATAGGATTGTTCGTAGATTGCCTTAATAGCTTGCTTGGGTCTGAGCATGAGAGGGAACATCTTTGTATCTTTATAGGTGTTGTATGGCTCAAAATTGCCTCGGCAAATCTGCCAAGTGCGAAAAAGTTCCGGTGTATAATCGTTTAAAGCTCGGAATCGATTAACCGATGTCTCGGTTAATTCTTTTTCTGCCACAGCCCACACTTCTTCAAAAGTGCTTTTTAGGTAGGGCTGGGCGTTATGAGGTGTGCGTAATGTGATAAACTTGCCGTAGGGTTTCAGTATATAATTCCATTTTGCTCGTGAGCCGTAGCTTTTATGAAACCATTTATCATGGTCTCGAGCCATTACTTCTTTTTTGTCAAAGTGCTTATTTATGATTTTCAGATTATTCTTTATCCTTTTATACCATTGAGACCATGAAGGGTTATATAGGAATGTGGCGATGTCACAGGGCAGACCGTTC
The DNA here is from genome assembly GCA_017473615.1 of Muribaculaceae bacterium. Lineage (GTDB taxonomy): Bacteria > Bacteroidota > Bacteroidia > Bacteroidales > Muribaculaceae > RGIG4576. Next base: position 54,329 of record JAFUKL010000036.1, read on the forward strand.
TTGAAAAAACGTTCTTGACTTAAGAAATTTATTATATAAAAATCGTCATTGAAATAAACGAAATGTTCTGCCAGGTCGGGTATTTTGTGTATGTATCGCTCAATTACGACCGAATTATAAGTAGGCAGGAACTTTTCCGGAATGTAATCCTTATGGTTTACTAAATTGATTTTAGGATTGTTTTCATTGAGCCATTCCGGTTTTTGTCCACTGGTGACAAAATGAATCTTACGCACCCACGGTGCAAACTTTTCAACTCCCCTAAACCAGTATTTTAAAAAGCCATAATCACGGAAACGGGCTTTGGATATGCCGTTTTTTGTGTTTTCCTTTTTCCCTGAGTATTTTGAGAAGTCAGCTTGCCATTTGGGGTCATCCATGTTCACCCACGTGATTACAAAATCAATATCCATCTGTCAGTGTCGTAATTGTTCTACGTTTGCAAAGTTAAGATAAATTCCGGATATAAACAGAGAATCCATTCTGAATTTATGGAAACAGTTCAGAACGGATTCATTTTTTGATGGAAATTTCGAAAGTACCTACTCTAAGATATATAGAGCACGCGGAGCGAACGTCATTTGTGGAACGATAGTGATGTCTTCACCGGTAACCACATCATGTAGTTTCGTTCCCGCCGGAAGTATTTCACTGTATATACTCATGTCGATAGTGAGACTTGTATCGGTTCCGTTCATGATTATGACAGCCCGGCGGTCATTTAGTCGACGTTCATATACGTACATTCCATTTTCCGGCATGAAATGTTTAAGTGAACCTTCAGAAATCACTTTGTTTCCCTTACGCCAGTTGGCTACTTTGCTCAGGAAGTCTATTGCTTCGTTCTGTAATGCAGTGCGCCCTTCTTTAGCAAATGCGTTTACGGTGTCACCCGGGAATCCTCCGGGCACATCTTTCCTCACGTCGCCGTCTGTTTTCTTCTTATTGCCGTGCATAAGGAGTTCAGTGCCATAGTATATTTGAGGAATACCGCGTGTGGTGAGCAAAAATGCTATTCCTTGTTTCCATGCACCGAGATTTTCAGGCTCAGTAAGCAAGAATCGATCGGTGTCGTGGTTGTCAAGGAAAGTGAGTACATTTTTAGGTTCTTCGTATAGATAATCTAAAGACAGACGATTGTAAATCTTATTCAATCCTTTGCCGTACTCAAGCGTGTTTTCATGGAACGCTTGAGTGGCTATAATCATAGTTGGGAAGTCCATTACCGTAGGCAGGTTAGGGTCTCCTTGCTTGTTGAGGCGGCTGCCCCGTTGCCAGTATGCAGTACCTGACACATCTCCATACCATGCTTCTCCCACGATATTATAACCGGGGTATTCTTTCTGAACATCTGCAATCCATTGAGCCATTGGTTTCATGTCGGCGTATGGATATGTATCCATGCGTATTCCGTCTATCTTACTATATTCAATCCACCATATTGAATTTTGAATAAGATAACGCATAAGATGCGGATTCTCTTGGTTAAGGTCGGGCATAGACGGAACGAACCATCCTTTCACCGAACGAGTGCGGTCATAGTCGCTGGCATAAGGGTCATTAATAGTAGAAAGCCGGAAGTTAGTCAGTTTACTTCCATCCGGATAGTTGAGCCAATCTTTGCTTGGCAGATCGTCAATCCAAGGATGAGAGCTGCCGGAGTGATTGAAAATCATATCCATTACCACTTTAATACCGCGCTTGTGTGACTCGGCAATGAGGTTACGGTATTCTTCATTTGTTCCGAAACGTGGGTCTACACGATAGTAATCGGTCGTGGCATAGCCGTGATAGGCTCCGCCCGGCATATCGTTTTCCAATACCGGGTTAAGCCAAATGGCAGTCACTCCAAGCGATTCGATATAGTCGAGATTTTTTTCGATTCCTTTAAGGTCACCGCCATGTCGTGCGTTAGGGTCATTGCGGTTGACTTTTACAGGGAAATGAAGTTCTTTTAGCGTATTATTACCGGTGTCGCCGTCGGCAAAGCGGTCGGGCATTATCAGGTATAGTACATCTTCCGAAGAGAATGTGTCAGGCAGAACTCCATCACGATTTTTCAGTTCGTAAGGTATCTTGATATTTTTCTTTCCATTTCGGAACGTAATGGTCATAGTACCCGGTTGAGTTTCGGGGGATATGTTTACGTATAGAATCTGGTAGTTTTTGCTATCAAGCCGTGCCACGCTGTCTATAGTCACTCCGGTATAGTCGATGTCGGGTACAGCGTCACGTATTCCCTCTCCATGCACCATTATTTGTAACCGGGTGTCATTCATTCCTGTCCACCAAAAAGGAGGCTCTATATCCGATATTGCGGATTTAGCTGAAACCGTTGAAGCAAAAGCGCATAAAACGGTAATAATAAATAAGAATCTTAGGTTGGTTTTCATTGTTTGTTTATTTTATTTTTTGATAACTCGCATATAGTCAAGCAGAGCTGTGTTCACATCTCCATTCATGTTTATGTTTTGAGGTGTTACGTACTTGATTTGAATCATGTTTTTACCGCGTAACAGTTCCACTTGCAGCATATTACTGAATCCCGTGCTTAGCCATTCGCCTATACCGCGTTGAGGCATCACGATAGCCCCTGCTTCATGATTGTTGACGATTAAAGTGCGTATGGCGCACTTGTTATCGGTGTTAATCGGTCCGTTACCGTTGGCGTATCTTACATCGATAAGGTATGTTCCGGCTTTTTCGGCATTTACTGCAAATGTTATATCGGTATTTTTTTCAATTGATGTTTCCACGAAGTTGCGGCTGCGATTACCGGGAACAAGCTCTGTTCCTGCCGGAGCTACGTTTTCAAATTGATAAACCGACATAATACCTTCCGGAATGATTTCTTGAGTGCGCGACATAAATCCGGTAAATTCTTTGCCGGCAGGTACAATGTTTACTGTAGTGTATTTATTTACGTTTTTGATATCAAATTTGCCGTCTTTGGCTGTGCCTGATTTTACCCCGTTTATATAGATATCATAATTCACATTCTTTTCAGGAGTAGCTATGCGAGCTTCATTACCATCCCACACAGTCCATGGTGTAGCAGGCATAAATTGCGGCTCTTTCACGGTAGCTTTAGCTTGCTTAATTGTATTGTTTGCCATTGTGATGGTGATATTATGCTCACCTTCGATATCGGCGGGGATAAAATGGTCGTTACGTTTTTCTCCGTCAACAGTAAATTCTGCTATTTTGTCGCCGGTTCCATTTATTGTGATATTTAAAATTCCTTTTCTGTAGCGGAAACCTTTCAGGTTCTTTGTTCCTGATATGGCAGCGGGTATAAACGGTTCAAATTTGATACCGTGCGATAAGAAAGTCATTCCGGCAAAAACGCGGTAAATCATGGCGAGATTTCCGGCGGCACTCCATAGTTGCTTGTCACTATTGGTTGCTGCTCCGCGGTAATCGCCTGTGGTGGATACGAATAGTTCTTTATGTGTTCCGAACAAAGCCGCTGCACGATAAATTGCCCCCAAGCCGTGACATAGTGCAGTTTCGTTGCCTGCTTTTGCAGCAGCCCAGTTCCAGTAACCTTGTACAAACGGCCATACGGCATCGTTATGGTACGGTTTTATATTGCGTATTTTAGGGTATATTGAGGAAATACCGTATGGTGTAGCCGGAGTGTTGGCGATAAGTTTCTCATCTCGTCCGTCATCGGCGATGTCGAATATTACACAAAGTGATTGCCCCAAAGCATCGGTCATCGGTGACTTCAGAGGGTACACACCGCCATAGATATATCCGCTGTAATATCCTTTATCCTCCATCCATAGGTTGTGGTTGATGGCGTTCTTTAGTTCATCGGCTATTTTTTCGTATTTTTCGCCGTCAGTACCAAGTTCTTCACTCATTTCGGCAAGAATTGAATAGGTCTCTGCGAATACTGCGTTAGTACCGAGACACATTGATTCATAGATGTCTTTAGGTGTCATCCATTTCGGATAGGATTGTTCACGCCAGTCGAGGTAGGACTGTTCGCCGTGCATCAGCCGGAATTTATTGTCCCAAATGGTGGGTATGTCATCGGCTACAGAGTTCTTGATAACTTCGTAGGCATATTTCAGCCACTCTTTGTCGCCTGTGATTTTGTATATTTCCCATGCGGCTATACTCCACACTTCACGGTCGCTTGATACAGGCCATGAACCGCCAGTTCCTGTGTCTTGTATAATACGGTTGTTTTTTACCTTTAGTTTAAGGCTGTTCATTGAACGCTCAGGGTCGATAAGTCCTATACCGAGGTGTATGGCATAACTTGCATCACGTGTCCATACGCCTTCCCAATTTTCTCCGGCACGAAAAGCATTATCTTTGTTTACAACGGCAAGCATATTTTCAATTGCCATGTTATATAGAGCATTTATTAAAGTTTGGTCAGAAGTATATATAGGATAATCAGGGTTGGGTGCATCGATTTTCCAGTTCTTGGGAAGATCGGTCTTTTGAATATTAGGATTAAGCGCAATCTTCACGCCATAAACAGTATCTCCTTCTATAGGGGATAATTTCTGCAGGTCTTTACCATAGAGGTTGTCGAAATCCCACGTTAGCGGGTCGATGTTTCCTGCAACCCATATACCTTTGAAATCATCGGCATAGATAGTGTCGTTGGTGTTGGTTACATAAAGTCCTTTTTCTTTGAAACTGTTTATAAGAGGAGAAACGTTGACTTTCAGTGTCCATTCAGCGTTCTTACCCAATGGCTCAGTATCGGCGGGCAATTCAGGCTTGACTGTTGACGGCACGCCTAATGGAATTATAGTGTCACATCCTACAATTGAATAGTGCGTTTCGCCGGGAATCAACTCGTTGTCGCGAGAATTGAGTGACAGACGGAACTCTATAAGAGGTGACGGAGCTTCGTCGGCAGGAGAGGTGTAGTTTGTTATAACTTCAGTATCGCTTATGGCTTTAGCCACGAAGTCACCTTGCACAACGCTGTCGCCTGTTACGAAATAAAATTGATTACTTTCGATAATACCTTCAGTAATGTTTTTTTTGTTTTCACATCCGGTTAAGAGTGCCGCCAAAAGGCATGTTCCTATTATTGTTTTAGTTTTCATGTTGTTACAGATAGTTGTTTAATTACGCAAAATAAGCACTTTTTTTTGACATTAAGGAATAAAATTTGGTAATTGTGTCGTAAAAGAAATATTATAGAGCTAAAAATGGGTAAAAAAGATAGCGCGGTTGTTTTCTGTTTCGATTTTTTTGATTACTTTTGTGAAGTGAAAATACCGACAGCTTACGCAAATCGGTATTTGAGACTGACATTTTGCTATAATTGCAGCATAAAACAGATGTCGTCTGCATAGAATGAATAGGATTAAGTGCAAATATTCAAGAGACTTTCCCCGAGAATTCATTAATATGGCTAAGGCGATGTGTGTTAAAAGAAACAAGAGAGTAATATGTAATGCATAATTTTCATAATGGCAAAAAGTTAACCCTAATACCACATTTTATTCATACTATTTTTTTCCTAGGGCACCTCGAAGTGATTTCGCGGTGCTTTTTTTCTATAAACATATACGACTGTAAATTTGTTGTAAAATAAAAAAACTATGAATACAGCAGGTTTTGACGTCTCACGGTATTTTGACAATCTTGCTTCGGTGTGGGATAATGGAACGAAACCCGATCAGGACAGGATTAAAACAATATTATCCATAGCTTGTATAAAGGAAGGTGATAGAGTGCTTGATGTGGGTAGCGGAACGGGTATTTTGCTTCCGTACCTGTCATGGAACGTAGGTGTTGCCGGTTCTGTTCTGGCGGTGGATTGTTCATCGGGTATGCTCAATGTTTCCCAAGAAAAGAATTCCGTTCTGCCTAATGTCTCATTCAGGCAAGTAAATGTGGAAACCGAGTCTTTACCCGGACACTTTGATCATATAGTAATGTTTAATATGTTTCCGCATTTACGTCATCCGTTCACTGCATTGAGAAAATTAGTTGAGCGTAATCTAACAGCAGATGGTAATTTATTGCTTTTTCACTCAATGAACCGACAGGAACTGAATGAAATGCATTCCAAGCGGTTCGGTGATGGCGAATATTTCGAATTGCCTGCAATAGACCGTCTTGCCGAAAGAATAAGGCAAGACGGAATGAGAACGTCCAATCTTGTTGATGATGAATTGGGCTATGGTCTGTTAGTGTCTCGGGGAGCAAGATGCTATACTATTGGCGCTTGAGGGCTGTAACAGATTTGCGGCGTAAATCTTTTTTTGTCTCTTCAAATGCGATGTACAAACCTATGCACCGTGTCATAAGTATATCGTCATGCCTTCCTTTCATAGCTCCGTAACCGCCGTTAGGCTGTTTTTCATAACAACTGTATTCATCAAGAGCTTGTATGTCGTGTTCGATATACAGCCGGTCGCGCAGGATGCGCATTTGCGAGTATATCACTTGCTCTTTGGTGCGTCTGTTGGTATGGAATCCTATATGCCGTGTTTTTTGGGGAGATGATGGCGAAGGTTCTCTCCAATAGAAATTGGAATAGACCTCATTTACAAGATCAAGTATATATCCGCTACCATCGCCTTCGGTAAGTTCTGTTTCTAAAGTATTGCTTTCGATTACTAATAATCCGTTATGATACCAGCGGGCAATTTGTGCTGCTTTCCATGCGAGTAAATCGTGATAGGTGTGTCCCCGCCATTGTGCCACTATTTCGGGCTTACCGAGGGGGCTTAGCCTGTCTATGACTGTGATTACGGAAAAATCGGCATTGTCGCTTATGCCTCCCACGTCTACAGTGATTATGTAACGATTGTTTTTGCCGGGAGGAACAGTAGCCGGTTTACGCCAGATGTGCAGTTTCCCGCTTGGCATTTCACAAAAGCCAATATCCTGCATGGCAGCACGTCCTTCACGCCCTTTACCTTCCAATTCTCCCGTCCACAGAGGAGGAAAACAGTCTTCACGCAGTCGTTCAATATCGGCTATATTGAACACACACCGTCCTGTATTGGCAAAAGCCTCGATGTCATCGGTGGGATATTCTGCCATCATTTGCGTGTGAGAGTTGTATTCTTTGCGTTTGACGTGATACCATGCTATCATCTCTAAAGTCAATCCTTTTTCCCATAGTGTCAGTTCATATTCATCAAGTTCCTGCCATAGTGCTATTATGTCAGTTACAGGCGAACGGTATATTTCTATCTCATACCAAGGAACAAATACCGGACGCTTGTCGCTTTGTCCGGCTTTGGCGCGCAGCCATTCGGTATGAAAGAAATTACCCACTCCATTGGCGGTACTCTCCATTACGATAACGGTAAGCGGTAAAAGGGCTATAGACCCGCATACAGCACGTACCACACTTTCCGGACTTTTATGTGCCGTACTTTTCCAAAATGCAACTTCAGTGAGGTGAGCCATTGCAATGTCAAAACCTCTTATAGATTCTTGGCTTTCAGCCGAACCGGTGACGACAAGGCATTCCCTGCCCGTAATTTCGCTTACGTTTCGGCTTTTCTCGAAAGGACGGAATGCCATAGCGGTGTCGCAGTAATTCAGCTTTGCCGGATATTCTTTCAACAACCTGCTATATATACCCTTGATTGCCGATGATGTGTCTTTCAAATGCCCGCATATAAGACTGTTCCAGTGAGAGCATTGTACAATTTGTATCCACGACATGTAAATCTGTACCAAAGTTGAGCCACCCCATTGTCTCGCCTTGAGCATAATAAGGCGGATTGGCATAAGAGCCGTGCGCATGTCTTCAAGCATAGCCAGCACTCGCCGTTGCGGGGCATTGAGTGTGAAGTTAATGTTGCGCGCCGATACTTTATCTTTGATGATGACGCATCGAGCGCACCAGAACTCAAAGTCGTAACGAATCCTAATCAGTTCAAGTTCTTCCGGTGATGTGAGTGAACTTATGGTATGCTTTTTAAGCATCTCAGCCGGTAGGTAATAGGTTTTGCCGTTGAACTCAGTTGCTTTGCGTTTGCCGTAGCAGCCTTTGCCTGTTATAGGATCATAGTCGGTTTTCAACTTTTCGTTGCGTATGGCATTTTCGGCGGCTATAGCATTGAAGTCGATTTGTTGTGTGTTTTTCATAGAATAATTGTTTAAGTGGACAAAAATACGTTGTCGTGAATGTGTTGTATTCCCTTAAAAATAGAGGAAAAGGTTTTTGTTTTCAGAATATTCCTTAAAATAATCTCGAAATAAAATTCAAACAGTTTCTTATTATGTGTTTTAAGGAATGTATTGAGGTGTGAGAGAGGGTAATTTTGCGAGAAAAAAGGATATTTATGAAAAACACATTGAAAGACGAGAATTACATTGAGGCGGCAACGGTTTTGGATTTGGAACCGGCTGTGGTAAAGGCTGTAATAGATGTTGAAACAGGGGGAAGGGGTAGCTTTGTAGCTCCGGGAAAACCGATAATTCTTTTTGAGGGGCATGTATTCTGGCAACGGTTAAAACTTTATGGCATGACCCCTATGGATTATATGCGCGGTAATGAGGAAATCCTCCATCAGGAATGGACTCGGCGTTATTATAGGGGAGGATTGAAAGAGTATGACCGGCTGGAACGTGCCGTTAAGATACATAGAACGGCGGCATTGGAGTCAACAAGTTGGGGCTTGTTCCAGATTATGGGATTCAATTATGGTAAATGCGGCTGTGGTGATGTATTGGAATTTGTGGATAGAATGAGTGAATCAGCAAAAGAGCAATTGTTGCTATGGGTGAGATTTATGCAACATGAGGGGCTTGATGAATGTCTGCGTAGGCACAAATGGGCGTTGTTCGCATTGCGTTATAATGGCAGAGGATATAAGGCTAATCGTTATGACAAATTGATAGAGAAAGCATATATAAGGTATAAATCAAGTAATATGTAAGGTTATGAAAAGATTAAAAATGGAATTTAAGGGAAAGACGGTGCGTTGTAATGAAGAAAACGGTGAACTGGGAGAATGTATGTCGTTGCAGAATATGAGAGAATGCTCCGGCGCATTGGAGGTGGTCGGTGAATGGAATACATTGGGGAAAATGCCGGAAGGCTGTAGGCTGATGCTTGTGGATCGCAGAAAAGATGAGGATTGTTATTTGGCTTGTTCTAAAAGTTCTGTTTATATGTGTGGCAGGCGTAAGAATAACTTATTCTCGGAAGAAAACAGTCTTATATGCACTTTTGACGGCGATGTGAAATGGCTGCAGAGTATAGGAAACTTTGTCGTTGCAGGTACAACGCAAGGGCATAGGTATTTGTGCTATAACAACGGGCAGTACACTGTTCTTGATGTGGCTCAAGCTGTACCTCAATTGTTTTTTAGTGCGGTGAATATGTCCGGTATGAATGAAACCGTAGGCGGTGTATCGTTTGAATCAGAATATTCGGAGTGGAGCGTACTGAAGGCTAAAGACTGCAAAAATATACAGGATGCTGTAACCTCGGCATATAAGTCTTTGGAGGTTAGGGCTAAACAAACAGGAACTTTTATACAGCCGGTTTCAGTACGATATGCATTAAGGCTTTGGGATGATAAATATGCATGGATAAGTGCACCGGTAATAGTGGGTGAGGGAATTCAATTGTCTTCACCGCTTTCGGTTGAAGTGGATAGTTCTATTTCCGGATGTGCCGATACTGTGATGACGGTCAATACATATAATGTGGGTGTTGCGGTAGTACAGCCCATGTCTCGTGAATGGCTGCCACTTATAAAATCGGTGGATATTCTTGTGGGGGAAGAAATAGCTCCTTTTGTGCTAGGAAATGCGGAATGCAGGTGTGAAACGTCGGGAACGACACGTTATGTGACTTGTCGATTAAGGGAAAAAGAACGGTTGGTGATGACGTCGGAAGTTGTTAATCCTGCTGAATGGCATGTGTTGTCGAGTATTACCGATTTAGTGTCGTTGTGTGAGAAACAACAAATTAATTCAGTTAATGCCGTTCCGGTGGTAACCGGAATGCCTGATGTCTTTAACGGTACTGCAACAGCATTGTCGAGAAGTGATTTGTATAAGCGAACATTGGGTCGCACTGAAGTTGCGAATTTGACAGGAAATATAAATCGGGATATTGCTGCCGATTCCGGTTTGGGACTTAATGGAAGGTTGTATTCAGGAGGGCATAAACGTATCATGCGTCATGTGTGGAAATCTGTGCAATATTGGGGCGGAAATGTGTTAGGACAATCGTGCCGTGTACTAATAACCGCACGATTACGTACCGGACAAGGGGAAACCGTAAAGGTGGATGAAGAAACCTATGACTATACACCTCAATGCTTGAATGCGCTAGTCTCTTATCCCGATGCCCGAGCTAAGGAATTATCGGTAAAAATTCTGTGTGGAGATACCATAACTGAATGGAACGGAATACTTGCAGGCTGTGATGAATCAGGAATGGCTTATTTTATAAATAATGATATGAAAGATAATGAGTTGTCTATAGGATATTCATTCTATGAACTCACGGAGCAAAATATCGAAGAACCTGCATATTCCGAGTTTATTGTAAGTACCCCGGGAAATCCGTTTGTCGTGGAACAGTGCCGAAATGCAGGTCAAGGCGAGCTGTATTGTTTTGCCGCTGTGTCCCGATCGATATATTCAAGTACTTTTGGTCGCTATCCGGTATATGTGTTCACATCGACTGGTATTTATGCCGTATCATATATGGAACATGGGGATTATAAGGATGTGCAATTGATTGATAGAAGGCGGCTTGGAAATCAAAAGACCATAGCCGTAACAGGTGATAAAGTGTTTTTTGAAACTTATACAGGAGAATTATGTTATGTGTCGGGGAAAGATATTACCGAACTTGGAGAATATGGGTCGGCAGAGCAAATGGTTTGGGTCGAGAAATATAAAGAATTACTATTGCTTAAAAAAGATGGTGGCGTGAGTGTGATAATGTCAAGCGGACGTGCATACGACAGGGGTGTATCTTTGCAGTATCTTTATGGTGATTTCTATGGAGCTTACGCATTGGATATGGATGGGAATATATTGGATTTGAATGAGGAGAATGACTCAGTGATGTATTCTTCTTTTGAAACTTTCCCGGTGGAAATGAAGGACGAGGGGATTGCGGCTCCGATGCTGCTGGCTGTGAATCTTAGCGGAACATTTCCCTTGGGCGGAACAATAGAATTATCGGGAAGTGACGGAGTGACATGCGAGCGGCGTGTGTTATCGGTGATAAATGTAGATGGGGCTTGTTGCGGGATACAAAAGGAGAGGATATATGTGCAGCCTTGTCGATTATTATATCTGAATTTCTCGGGAGAGGCACACTCAGGCAGTCGGTTTCGTAATGCTGTTGTAATTTACCGCTGATTATTCAAGCCTTGCTACTCCCAATGTGGCAAGGCTGATTTTTATACCCGGAATACCGGATATGGTAAGTGCTGCACTTAATAAGGTTGCTCCGGTAGTAACCACATCATCTACAATCAGTACATGCTTATCTTTCAGAATCTCGGTGTTGCGTGCTGAGAATATTCCTTGAGTGTTCAGCCAACGTTCGTATATACCTTTGTGAGTTTGAGATTCGTGGCTTTTGGTTGCAATGATGATGTCGCTATATATTGGAATCTTGAAAATATCGGCAAATCCGGCAGCAATATATTCACTCTGATTATATCCCCTTGATATGAGTTTATGGCGATGCAAAGGAACTGGTATTATGCAATCTATCCCGAAAAATGTTTTGCATGAGATAAGTTCTTTGGCATATAAAGCTGCTGTATAGCGTCCTATTTGTGGCATGTTGTGATATTTCATTCTGTGGAGTATTCCTGAGTATGGATTGCCTTTTTCGTAATAAAAATAACCTGCCGCTTTTTCTATCGGAACTTTCCCTGCAAACAATTGTTCCATAGCGTTAAAATCCTGTAGGTGAAAATTGGTGCGTGGAATATCAAGCATACATTCGGTGCATATATGCTTTTCGTGTGACGCCAAAGTGCGATTACACACAGGACAAGTGCGTGGAAAAAACAGGTCAAGCAGACTGTTTCCTATGTCTTTAATCTTCATCGTTATAATTAATAAATTCGGGCAATATCCTATAAATTAAGTCTGGCTCGAACCCTCGGGATGCGGCAAATCTTAATAAAGATGCTTTAACTTGTAGCGGTTCTTTACCTTTTAGTTCCGGTAATTTGTTTTTTAATATGTGTCTTAATGCTGATGTGTATGCTTCATCGTCGATATTTGCCAGAGCTTCATTGATGGCTTGCTCAGGTATTTGCTTTGATTTTAATCGATATGCGATTTTGATTTTTCCCCAGCCTGCAAAACGGAATTTGTCATGGACGAAGGCGTAGGCGAAACGCTGTTCATCGATAAAACGCTCTTCTTTAAGCCGTTTTATTATATTATCGGCGTCATAAGTTGATATACCCCAAGATTTTAACTTTGTGCGTATGTCGCCTGCGGCTTGTTCGCTGCGGGTACATAAGGCGGCTGCTCTGTTCAGCGCATTTTCGGGTGTAAGTTTTTTACCGGAAATCATAATCATTAGTTCTTTTTGCAACGGCGAACCTGTCAAGCCCGTACATATCCTTAATAATGGCAATATCCATAAAGCCGTATTGTGATAATAACAGTGTTGTCTCCTTGCCGAATCTGCTGTTTATTTCAAAATATATTCTTCCTCCGGGTTTCAACGTCTTGACTGCATATTCTGTAATGGCTCGATAAAACAGTAATACATCATTGTCAGGAACGAAAAGTGCCGAATGTGGCTCATAGTCAAGCACATTCTTTTCCATAGAATCTCGTTCACTATTGGCAATGTATGGAGGATTACTCACGATGATATCGTATATATTGTTATGAACCGGGGTGGCAGTCAGAATATCTTCAATACTGAAGTTTATGTCAACATTCAGTCTCTTTGCATTAGACATGGCAATCTCAATAGCTTTATCAGAGATGTCGGTGGCATTTACGATAGGAAATCTAAGCGACTTGGCGAGTGCTATTGCTATTGCTCCACTTCCGGTGCCTATGTCCAAAACGTGCAAATCGCAGCCTTTATTTTCTTTTACTATAATGTCAACCAGTTCTTCGGTCTCCGGACGGGGTATAAGAGTGTCTTGTGTAACTTTCAATGTGAATCCTTGAAAATAAGCCTCATTGAATATGTATTGAATAGGTTCGCGATTTAATAACCGTTTCAGTATATCGTCTATTTCCCTTTTTGTGTGGTCGCATAGGACTTCATCCTTGTGCATGATAATATCAACATGGGAATAGTTCTTCAGCTTATCGAAGATGATTTTGATAATGCTGTTGATTTCACCTTGAGAATATTGGGGTGTCAGTGTCTCTTTTATTTTCTTTATGGTAGTTTCCATAGGTGTAAAGTTACTTATAATTATGTTAAAGGATGGCTGTAGGACTGATTTTTTTGAAAATATTAGCACAAAAAACACTTTTTGCGACAATTAGGGGGTGAATAAGGGATAGGAGCGATATATTAAGGCTTAATATACATTTTTTAAGTCGAAAACGAACTATTTTTACTACATTTGTACCCAGAAAAATGACTATTAAAAATTGGCATATTGTGTAAACAAGCGTAAAAAAAACTTTATAAGCAGTTTTTTATGAAATTTGTTGCTAAATTTGCATTTTCAAAACATATTAATTAAATGGACAGAAAATTTCCTATATACCTATTGTCGAGTATGCTGCTTTTATCTGTATTATTTTCGTGCAGTGATGACAATGATAATGAATCCGGGAATACCGAAACAATAAGCAGTGCAACAGCAATAACAGCGTTTTCGTTGCAGGCTGATAATGATGTGCTGGAAAATTTGGATTCGGTTTTCTTTACGATAGATTTGGATAAGGCTGAAATTTATAATGCCGATTCTTTACCGCTTGGGACAGATGTATCGGGGTTGAAAGTAACAATGAATTATGTTACTTGCAGTTCGGCGTCTTTTCATGTTACGGGCGGTGAAAAAATGGCTGATACGACCTTTGTGTATAGTGAAGATGATAGCATAGACTTTACCGGAAATGTGAAATTTACTATAATTTCACAAGATTTGTCGGCAAAGCAGGAATATACGATAAAAGTGAATGTCCACAAGATTGAGCCAGATACATTGTATTGGAATGAGCTTGCTCGTCGCGATTTACCGGCATTCTCCATGAATCCTGTTGCTCAAAAAACGGTTCAGTTCAAGGGTGACGTATATTGCTTGGTTAAGGATGCTAAGGCTTATGTGCTTTCTGTGAATTCCGACCCGTCTACCGACAGATGGGAAAAATCTCAAGTAGAACTGCCTTTTGAACCTAAATTAAGTAGTTTTACGGCTGCTGATAATGCCTTGTACATGCTTGATGTAAACAATGAATTATATTCATCGCCCGATGGATTGACTTGGAGCGATTGCGGTGTGAAAATGTACAGCATTAGCGGCTCTTATGCTGATCGCTTGCTGGGTATAATTTATGAAGACGGTGTTTATAAGCATACAGAGTATCCTATGAGTGATGGGTTTGCTCCTTATGAAACCGATGTTGATTTTCCTGTTTCGGGCGTTTCTCCTATGATTACATTGTCTTCAAAATGGGCAGTCGATGACCAGCGTATCATGGTGGGCGGAGTTACAGCGTCAGGTGCTTATACAGGTGCAGTATGGGGCTTTGATGGTGCCGTGTGGGGTAAGGTGAGCCAAAACGGAGTTCCTGCAGCAAAGGGAATGACGTTATTCGCTTATTATTATACCTATTTTGATGTCGACGCATGGAAAACCTATGACGAGCCGGTACTACTTGCAGTGGGAGGAGTACAAGAGGATGGACGCACAATGAATAGGACAATGTATATTTCAGATGACCAAGGCGTAACATGGGCAGAGGCAAGTACATCTTTGCAATTGCCGGTATATATACCCGATTTTACCGATGCGCAAGCATTCGTTTATAATAAGACACTTACTGATGCACGCAGCAGTGACGGTTGGGAGGCGATGCCTGACGGAATATTGCCGGCAAGCTTGCGGGTGAACTCAAGAGCGGTGACTGCAATAACAAGTTGGGAGTGTCCTTATGTATATTTGTTCGGAGGAACAACAGCAAATGGCACGTTGTATAATAATATATGGCGCGGCGTTATAAACCGTTTGACCTTTAAGTCGCTTTATTAACGTTACAATAATAGGTTTAATATACTTTTTTATCGCTTTGAACCGTTTAAGAATAGAAAGGCTTTAGAAGTTATGAAAAAGATATTGATTGCTATAGTAATGTTTCTATCGGCGTGGGGAGTAGTGCATGCGCAGGATTATCGCTATGAAATAGGTGCCGGTCTTGGTGTGAGCGGCTATCTGGGGGACGTGAATAAAAGTAATTTTTTGAAACATCCCGGAATGGCGGGTGGCGTATTGTTTCGCTATATACCAAACTACAGATGGGCGTTGAAAGCTAATATATATGCAGCCGGAATAAGCGGAAACTCGGATGATTATAAGTTGGTCTTTCCCGGAGGTAATTCTTATAAGTTCAATTCAACGCTATATGATATGGGTGCACAGATGGAGTTTAACTTTTTTGATTACGGATTAGGTCCGGCTTATTTGAAGTTAAAACGTCTCACTCCATATATTACATTGGGAATAGGCGGTACTGTGGCGTCAGTATCGGGTAAGACTTCGTTCGCCGTTAATATGCCTTTAGGTGTTGGCATTAAGTTCAAGCTTAAAGAACGCTTGAATCTTGGTGTGGAATTTACCATGCGTAAGGCATTTGGCGACAAACTGGACGGATTGAGCGATTTGAACGGAATTAAAAGTTCATTTGCTAAAAATACTGATTGGTCGTCTTTTACGATGTTTACGATAACCTATGAGTTCAGTAAACGATGTAAGACTTGCCATTACGTAGATTAGTTGAAGATTTTAGAAGGTAGAGAATGTCATTGGCAGATAAAATAGATAAAGCTCGCCTGCCCAAGCATGTGGCGGTGATAATGGACGGAAACGGACGTTGGGCGAAGCAGCGCAACCTTGACAGGTCGATGGGGCATGTCGAGGGTGTAAATACTGTGCGTCGCATTACTGAGGCTGCCTCGGAAACAGGTGTAGGGTATCTTACCTTATATACATTCTCCACTGAAAACTGGAATCGTCCGAAAGCTGAAGTAGATGCGCTGATGAACCTTATCGTGGTGGCAATAGAGCGCGAGACACCCGATTTGATAAAGAATAATGTACGTCTCACGATGATAGGTGATATTGAGCGTATGCCTGAATTTGCATCCACTCGGTTACGCAAATGTATGGAGGATACATCTCACTGCACAGGACTTACACTTATTCTTGCCTTGAGTTATTCTTCCCGATGGGAAATTTTGGAGGCATGCAAAAGTGTTGCCGAAAGAGTTAAGACGGGAGATTTGGCGATTGAAGACATTGATGATGTTGTGTTCAGTGAAAATCTGACCACAAAAAATATACCTGATCCGGATTTACTGATTCGTACAGCCGGAGATTTGCGTATAAGCAATTATCTGCTGTGGCAGATAGCTTATTCCGAATTGTATTTTACGACTACGCTATGGCCTGATTTCTCTAAAGAGGATTTTTATGCGGCTATAGTTGATTATCAAGCGAGAGAAAGACGTTTCGGAAAGACGAGTGAACAGGTGAGTGAAAAGTAAAAAACAAAAAACGAATATATTTTATTACTTAAGATATGCGATATAAGATACTGCTTGCAATTGTTTCTATAATAGCCGGAGCGATGTCTCCCAAGGCTGTTGCGCAGGAACAGAATGATACGATATATAATCCGAGAATCGTATATACGGGAATGCCCCAAAAATATGAGATTGCAGGGATAAAAGTGACAGGTGTGGATAATTATGAAGATTATATAATCATAGGTTATTCCGGTTTGTCGGTCGGTCAGCGTATCGATATACCCGGCGATGATATAACTGCGGCTGCGAAACGTTTCTGGCGTCAAGGTCTGTTCTCAAAAGTGCAGATTAAAGCCGAAAAAATATGCGGAGACAAAGTGTGGCTCGAAATGTCGTTGCGTCAACAACCTCGAATTTCCGATATTAATTATATAGGAATGAAAAAAGGTGAGCGAGAAGATATTAAGCAGCGTCTTGGATTGATGAAAGGTAATCAGATAACGCCTAATATCGCAGCTCGCGCAAAACAAATCATTGAAAAGTACTATGATGACAAGGGGTTCAAGAATGCTGAAGTCAATGTCAACCAAAAAGAGGATTTAAGCAACGAGAACGAAGTTATAGTTGATATTGTGGTAGATCGTCATGATAAGGTAAAAGTCCACAAGATTTATATCGACGGTAATGAGGTGCTTAGCGATAGTAAACTGAAGAGAACTATGAAAAAGACTAATGAAAAAGGCTTTTTTAACTTCAGGAAATGGTTCTCTCAAAAGAAATTTGTACCATCTGATTATGAAGATGATAAAAACCGTATCATAGAAAAATATAATGAGATGGGATACCGTGATGCCCGCATCGTGGCAGATAGTGTTGTTAACTACAATGAGAAGAGCGTGGATGTGTTCTTGAAATTGGAAGAAGGCAACCAATATCACATCTCCGATATAAAATGGGTGGGAAATACATTGTATAATTCAGCTTTTCTTGCCGATGTTCTTGGCATGAAGAAGGGTGATGTATATAATCAGAAATTGTTAAATAAACGTATATCGGAAGATGATGATGCGGTCGCTAACCTCTATATGAACCGCGGGTATCTGTTCTTCAATCTTGTACCTATTGAAAACAATGTACAGAATGACTCTATCGAGCTTGAAATGCGCTTGATAGAAGGACCTCAAGCACGTATCAATAAGGTGAAAATCAATGGTAATGACCGCTTGTATGAAAAGGTGATACGTCGTGAGTTGCGCGTTAAACCGGGTGAATTGTTCTCAAAAGCCGACTTGATGCGTTCGGCTCGTGAAATTGCTCAGACGGGACATTTTGACCCTGAAAAAATGGATATACGTCCTGAACCGAATGAAGAAAACGGAACAGTGGATATTTTATTTAACCTTGAGTCAAAAGCCAACGACCAAATAGAGTTTTCTGCCGGCTGGGGACAAACAGGTATCATCGGTAAACTGAGTTTGAAGTTTACCAATTTCTCCATAAAGAATTTGTTCCAGCCTTCTTCTTACAGAGGTATTATCCCGCAGGGTGAAGGTCAGACTTTCACAATAAGCGCACAGACCAATGCCAAATACTATCAAGCGTATAGCGTGTCGTTCTTAGACCCTTGGTTCGGCGGTAAGCGTCCAAACTCATTGTCGGTATCGGCATTCTATTCTCGTCAAACCGGAATCAACTCATCGTTCTATAACAGTAACTATACTAACTATATGTATAATTACGGATATGGTTATGGCTATGGGTACGGAAACAATTACGGATACGGTGACAACTATTCGTATGAAAGTGCATACGATCCTAACAAGTATTTGCAGATGGCAGGTGTTACCTTAGGATTCGGTAAGCGTTTGAAATGGCCTGATGATTACTTTACTTTGACAGCAGAATTGAGTTATCAATGGTATAATCTGAAAAACTGGGACTACTTATACTATATGAATACCGGTGTGTCAAATTCAATCATCTTCGGATTGACATTTGCGCGCAACAGTATCGATAATCCATTGTACACACGTAGTGGTAGTGACTTCTCGTTGAGTTTGCATGCTACGCCTCCGGCATCATTGTTCGGTAAAAAGAATTGGAAGGCTTTGGCTGAAACCAATACGGTAGAGTCTAAAAAGGAAATGTATAAGTGGATAGAGTATTGGAAATTGAAATTTAAGGCACGTACCTATACTCCTCTTACCGATGTCGATGGAAAATGGACTTTGGTGTTGATGACACGTGCCGATATGGGATTGCTTGGCAGCTATAATAAGTATTTGAAATCACCGTTTGAAACATTCTATGTGGGTGGTGACGGAATGTCGGGCAGCTACACTTATGCGACTGAAACCATCGCATTGCGCGGATATGACAATGGTGCGTTCACTCCATATACAAAGGAGGGTTATGCTTATACGCGTTATTGCTTTGAATTGCATTTCCCGTTCATGCTGCAGACGAGTACCACAATTTATGGTTTGGCGTTTGTTGAAGGTGGTAACGCGTGGACGAGCGTAGAAGATTTCCAACCATTCAATATGAAACGTTCAGCCGGAGCCGGAGTGCGTATATTCCTGCCTATGGTGGGTATGATGGGTATTGACTGGGCTTATGGTTTCGATAAGGTGTATGGAACTAAGGGGGGCAGTCACTTCCACTTTGTGTTAGGTCAGGAATTCTAATAGCAGTAAAGCGTGCAGTAGTTATAAAAGCCCTTAATGCATAATAGGTGCGTTAAGGGCTTTAAGTTTGACAGATTACAGAGAATGCTTAATCTTAAGCAACTTCTAAATTAAGGAAATTTTTTACAAAAAAACACAAAGAATTAAACCAATACGGATTAAAAGTGTCAAATTTGCGATTATAAACTTAAAACTGATTATGATGAAGAGAATTTTTATAACTATGTTGACAGTTGCGGCTGTTTCAATAGGTATGTATGCTCAGAAGTTTGCATTAGTGGATATGGAGTATATACTTAAGAATATTCCGGCTTATGAAATGGCAAATGAGCAGTTGAATCAAGTGTCACTACGTTGGGAAAAGGAGGTGGAAGATCTCTCAAAAGAGGCTGAGACCATGTATAAGAATTTTCAGGGGGATATGGTGTTCCTGACAGATGAACAGAAGAAAAAGAAAGAGCAGGAAATCGTTGCAAAAGAGAAAGAAGCATCTGATTTGAAATATAAGTATTTTGGACCGCAAGGAGAGCTGTTTAAAAAGCGTGAGTCTTTGATAAAACCCATTCAAGACGATGTGTATAATGCAATAAAGAAAGTGAGTGAGGAGCGCGGATATCAAGCTATATTTGATCGCGCATCATCCCAAAGCATAATATTTGCCTCACCTCGAATAGATGTGAGCAATCTTGTGCTTGAGAAATTGGGCTATGCAAAATAAAGATTGTCAAAAGGCGTAATAGAACTAAAAAACAGCTTTATTTATTTTGTTATTGCGCTCATTTGCACTATCTTTGTGCTTGTTTTAGAACTATGTAATTTATAAAATCAAACAATTATAGAAATGATTAAAAAGTTATTATTGGCTGTATTATTGGCAGCTCCTATGTGCCTTTCGGCTCAAACACTAAAATTCGGAACAGTTAATACGCAAGAGATTTTCAATGTTATGCCGGAAAAGGCTACTGCTGAAGCTACTTTGAGAGAAACAGCTGCAAAGTATGACGCAGAGGGTAAGAAGCTTCAAGATGCTTTCACTGCATTGCAGGCAGAATATCAGAAAATGGAAGAAGATGCAACAACTCCTAAAGCAATAAAGGATCGCCGCATGCAGGAGTTGCAGGAGTCTTATCAAAAGATACAGAATTTCCAACAAACAGCAAACCAAGATTTGCAACGTCAACAAGAAACTTTGTTGGCTCCCATTATGGAGAAATTGCAGAATGCTATAAAGGCTGTAGGTGCTGAAGGTAGCTTTACTTTCATTTATGATTTGTCTGCTCCGGCTGTGATTTATACAGGAGAAGGTGCGCAAGATGTGACACCGCTTGTAAAAGCTAAATTGGGTATAAAATAATAATCGATAGATAGAACAAATTCATACGGAGAGCTGTAACTTGAATGTTGCGGCTCTCTTGCATTTTATTCAAAATAAAGTATTACTTTTGCAAAACGGAAACATATAATATTCATGACTATGATAAAGAAAGTAATGTTAGCAGCCGTATTACTGGCTCCCATGTGCCTTTCGGCTCAGAAGATAGGAGTTGTAGACTCCAAAGCTATATTTGATGTGATGCCCGATAAGATAGAGGCAGAAAGCCGTATAAATACTTTGCTGGCACAATATCAGGAAGAGAATGCGAAATTGGAAAAAGAATTCAATCAGAAGTATGCCGATTTTCAAGCATTAGATCCGGCTACACCTAAGTCGATTAGAGCCATGCGCATGCAGGAAATTCAGGAGAACCAGCGAAAAATCTCAAGCTATCAGCAGATGGTGAATCAGGATGTGGAAACGAAAAAAGCCGAGTTGTTGAATCCCATAAAGGCAAGAATACAGGCAGCTATTGACAGTGTAGGTAATGCCGGAGGGTATATGCTTGTTTTTGACATCTCTAAAACCCCGGTGGCTTTCAAGAGTGCAGATGTCATAGATATTACGCCTGAAGTGAAGAACTGTTTGGGAGTCGTTGAATAAGAATAATAAATAAAACTCAATTTTTGCAAATAAAAACTTGTGATGGAGCTATCTGCTCTAACTCCTTTAACTATTGAAAATTGAGCTTGCGAAACTTAACACCTTTAATTATTAACAACCTAGATGCGTCTGTTAACGTATCAATAATAATGTTTAGATATGAAATATTTTAGCATTTTAACAGCGGTATCCGTATTATTCGGTTTTGCATTGTCTACAAATAGTTGTAGCAATAGCCACGATTCCTCGTTTGAATATCTTCTTGTAAAATTTGAAGGCGACAAAAACTGGAGTCTCATAAACTCTGACGGCGAAGTTGAAAAACGTAACGAGCTCATCTCTGATTATACCCCCACTCTCGTTAAAGAAGGATTTTTTATTGCCGACAGCGGATATTACCACGTTGACAATCTGAAATCGCCTGCGTTTTATGATGAGAACGTGAAAACAGGCACTCTTTTCCATAACGGCACAGCAATAATCCTTACCGAATACGAAGATGGTGAGCGCTACTTCAGTTTTATTGGCTACGACGGTGAAAGAAACGGAAAAGGCTCATTGGCCCGCCACAAGGTATGGCACCTTGCACATGATTATTTCTATACCTATGACAAAGAAGGAGAAAAAGTGGTTGCTTCTATGGAATCAATCGCCGAGGATCCTAAGGGGAACACAATTCTTGGTCCCGAGCTGACCGGTACAGTATTCCGTAACACGTCTACTGGTGAACTAATCTATGCCGCATATGAAGGACGTGATGATATAGCTGAAGAACCGGTTTGGGAAACTACCGACCAATTGGTGAATTTCGAAAACTGCTGGCTCGACGGTTATTTCATAAAGCGCACAGAAGATGGTCACCTTGTAGTGCTTGACCTTGAGCTGAACGAACTGTTCTCGCATCCCGAAGCCTACACAAACGAACAGGTTTACCATGAAGCCTACTTGGGCGATAAAGTAATTTACCGTGCTGACCCTTACAACCGCCTTTATGGACTTATGTCTACTGACGGCACAGTGCTGATGCAACCTGAATATTCTGAATTATATCATTTGGGCAATAATGTATTTGTAGTACAGCGAAATAATGAAAGTGAGTGGGCAGGAGGCTATCTCACTGACGAAAAGGGCAACTCTCTGACCTCAACTAAGATTAGTGTGAGTAACACCATAAGACTGGCCTCAATATTCAAACAATGCTACAACAACAACGCCAATATAGGCGATTTTTACGTTGTCTCTATCAAGAATGATGATGGTAGCGACGAATGGGCTCTTATCGACTCCAAGGGTAAAAGAGCGCCTCTGCCCGCCAAAATATCACGTATAGGTGATGCCAGAAGAGAGCCACTCTACATAAGAGGCAGAATCTACAATGAATTCCAGAAACGATAAATTCCATCTACAATTAGAATTATTGGTGTCCGATAAAACTTTTTTGAATAAATAAAAATTAGGGCTGATTCCATTTGCAGGATTCAGCCCTTTTTGGTTATTTTACGTTCACCACAAACAATTAAATAACCATGGGCAAAAGTACACATTTTATCGGACA
>JAFUKL010000037.1 GCA_017473615.1 Muribaculaceae bacterium
CTTGTGCCGTTGCTCTCCACCGGCAGCCATGTTCTGTAAGGGCGACCGTAGGAGTCATATTCGGTAACGGTGTGAATGTCGAAAGCGTTTCCGCCGGCAGCCTGACGCACCTGCTGAATAGGGCGTCCCAAGCCATCGTAATAGGTCACTGTCACGCGAGCCAAATCGAACTCCGTCCCGGAAACCTCTTTTAACGGATAGGTCATTACGGCACTGCGCACATAATTCCGTTCCTGAGCGTATGCGTGACATGCGCAGAACGCAACAAACAGCAACGTACACAAAACAACTGTGAATCGGCAATTCGCTCTCATGATGCACACAATTTAAAGGATAATAGCAAACACACCTCCTTGCTACAACAAATTTAAGCATTCACAGCTAAAATCACAACAAAATCTCGAAATAAAATAAAAACAATTTCGAAATAGAAGCAGATTATGTCTCATTTGGGAATTGTTTTTTCGAAAACTATGATTTTGGGACTTCTGAAATTTTTGTTATTATTGGGCAAAAGGGCGTTTTTGTTTGGATTAAAAGAAGTAGTTTGTTGCTTGACGTTTTTTTTGAACAACTTTTTAGTAACTTTGTGATATGATTGTTATAATATCATACCACTTTGGTGTGCTTTAATAGTGAAACAGAAAATATACATATCGTTAATTATTGCCTTGCTGTTGTTCCCGATGCGCTTGAAAGCCGAGCAAGAGCAACAAACCGGTGTAAACGGGAATAAGACAGAGACCGGGCGTTCCGGGTTTTTGGGGAAGATTCTTGATTATTTCGAAGACTCCAACGAGGAAAAACCGGAGAAGAAATTCGATATGAATTTCATAGGTGGTCCTTATTATTCTTCGGATATGAAGTTGGGAATAGGGTTCGTAGGTGCCGGATTGTATAGAATGAATGGATGCGGTGAGGCTATGCAACCGTCCAATGTTTCCTTGTTTGGCAGTGTGTCCACGGTGGGATTTTATATGTTGGGAATACGAGGAAATAATCTTTTCCCGGAAGACAAATATAGGTTGAATTATACAACATTCTTTTATTCGTTCCCTTCATATTATTGGGGTATAGGCTATTATGATGGCAATAGAAATAGTAATAAAACTAAAATCGATCGTTTTCAAGCTCGCATGAAAGCCGAGTTCTTGATAAAGTTGTTTGATAATTTCTATTTCGGTCCCGGTGTTGTGTGGGATTACGCCAAGGCAAAGAATGTACCTGTCGGCGGGCTGAATCTCTTTGACGGTATGTCCTTGGTGCAGCGTCACTATGGATTGTGTGCGTCAGTCCAATATGATACAAGGGATTTTATGAATAATGCAAGTCGCGGAGTGTATTTGTATTTGGCGCAGACTTTTCGTCCCGGTTGGCTTGGCAATAAGGTCGCTTTTGGGACGACTGAATTTATAGCCCGAGGCTATAAAACGGTATGGGCAGGAGGAATACTTGCCGGCGAGGTGGAGGGAATGTTTAATTTTGGTGAGCCCTCTTGGGCTTTAATGGCAGAACTTGGCGGTTCTAATTCCATGCGCGGCTATTATGAGGGGCGTTACCGCGACAAGCATAGTATGTCGGCTCAAATGGAACTGAGACAGCACGTGTGGAATCGTAGCGGTATAGCTTTGTGGGTCGGTGCCGGAAATGTATTTCATGACACTCGTACATTCAAGAAAATTCTTCCGAATTATGGCATAGGATACCGTTGGGAATTTAAGAAAAGGGTTAATGTACGTCTTGACTTAGGGTTTGGCAAGTCAGGGCAAAACGGTTTTATTTTTAATATAAATGAAGCTTTTTGAAAAAATAAAAGATTGGTTGGGCGGTGTGAAGTGCAGCCGCAAATTATTGTTTATTCTTTGTGTGGTGTCATTGTCGTTGCCTAATTTGTTTTTGTTTTTTACAGAGCAGGCTTCACTTATAGTGCGTTTATGTAATGTGGTTTTGCCGGTTTCTGTTTACTGGCTGGCTATGACATTAAGCCGAAAACCGGGTAAGGCATATTTATGGATGTTCGTTTTGGTGTTTTTTGCCGCATTCCAGATAGTCTTGCTTTATCTGTTTGGCAATTCTGTCATCGCAGTAGATATGTTTCTCAATCTTGTTACCACTAATCCTACAGAGGTGGGAGAATTGTTGTCTAACATCTTATTGGCTGTGGCTTTTGTGGTTGTCGTATATTTACCGCTGCTGTTTTTAAGTATCTGCACTCTCTTTCAAGAACCGTTACCCGATGAATTCAGAATACGCCAGCGACGATATGCAAAATACGGCTGCGGAGCAGGTCTTGTGTTACTCATAGGAAGTTATGTTCTTGATAAAAATTTTGAACTGGAAAATGATATATATCCTGCTAATGTGCTGTATAACGTGGGGCTTGCTGTAGAAAGGGAAATCAAGTTAAGCAAATATTTCGACACTTCACAGGATTTTGCATTTAATGCCGAGACCGTACGGGATGCGGCGCAAAAGGAGGTGTATGTGTTGGTGATAGGTGAAACGGCACGTGCCAATAACTTCGGCATTTATGGATATAACAGGAATACCACACCGCTATTGGGCAGTATGAACGACTTGGTTGTATTCAAGGAGGCAATGACTCAGTCTAATACCACTCATAAAAGCGTGCCTATGATTATGTCGGCTGTATCGGCATATAATTTCGATGACATTTACCGACAAAAGAGTATAATCACTGCATTCAACGAAGTGGGCTATTCTACCGCTTTCTTCTCCAATCAGCGTAGGAATCATTCATTTATCGATTTCTTTGGTGAAGAAGCTTATGTATATAAGTTCGTAAAGGAGGATTTACCGGGAAACGGTAATGTGAGTGACGATGCTTTGTTGGATTTGGTAAAAGAATTCATGGCGTCGACCGATAATAAGAAGAATTTCATAGTACTGCACACCTATGGGTCGCATTTTGAGTATTCCGAGCGTTATCCTGCCGATAAAGCGTATTTCAAGCCCGATAGGACGATATCGGCTGTTGCCGAGAATAGAGAAACGCTCATAAATGCCTATGATAATTCCATACGTGCAACCGATGAATTTTTGTATAAACTAATAAAGGAAATAGAGGCTCAAGGGGCGGCATCGGCGGTGATGTATGTGTCCGATCATGGGGAGGATATTTATGATGACGAGCGTAAGCTGTTTTTGCATGCCTCACCCATACCGTCACATTATCAGTTGCATGTCCCGTTTATGATATGGACTTCAGAGGAATATGACAAACTATTCCCGCAGAAACGTAAAAATCTGTTACATAACACCGAAGAAGAAGTCGCCACCAATCTTGCCGTGTTCCATACGTTGCTTGATCTTGCCGGAATCACGACATTTTATAAAAAAGATTATTATGCGTTGTCAAGCGAGGATTTCGAGCCTTGTGATGAACCTATATACCTGAATGACCATAACCGTCCTGTTCCTGTAGCCGATATTATGTCCAAATAGTTTTCACCGGGGGTTGCATAGTTGTGGATTTTGCTTTATCTTTGCGGGCGATTCGCTGAGTAGGGGTGCCTTAATATAACGGGCTGAGATCATACCCATAGAATCTGAACCGGATAATGCCGGCGTAGAGAACTTAAAAAAATCAAACATGAAGAAAAATTTTTTGACGGCTGCAGCCATGATTTGTGCTGCCGGCTTTGTCGTTTGTGCTGAGAATACAGCATACAACGACACCCTAAAGAGCGTGAACTTGCAAGAGGTTTCGGTTGTTGCCACTCGTGCAACAGAAAAAACTCCTATTGCTTTCACGAATGTGACGAGTGAGGAACTTGAAAAGAAAAATTTCGGGCAGGATATACCTTATCTGCTGTCTATGACACCATCGGTGATTACGACGAGTGATGCCGGTGCCGGTATAGGTTATACATCGCTGCGAGTGCGCGGTACCGATGGGTCGCGTGTAAATATCACTGCTAATGGAGTTCCTGTGAACGATTCGGAAAGCCATAATGTATTCTGGGTGAATATGCCCGATCTTGCTTCATCTTTAAAAGATGTGCAGATACAGCGCGGTGCGGGAACATCCACTAATGGTGCAGGAACTTTCGGAGCGAGTATAAATCTTCTTACTGCAACCCCGTCTTATACTCCGTATACAGAACTGAATGGTTCTTACGGAACGTATAACACTCATAAGGAGACGTTTAAGGTAGGGACAGGGTTGATTAATGGCAAATGGGCTTTTGATGCCCGATTGTCCAATATCGGTACTGACGGCTATATCGACCGTGCCAAGGCTGACTTATACTCATATTTTGCGCAAGCCGGCTACTATGGAGGAAATACCATGTTGCGTATGATTGCTTTCGGTGGAACGGAAAAGACTTATCACGCATGGGACTATGCGTCGAAAGAAGAGATGAAAGAGTATGGACGCCGGTATAATCCTTGCGGAAAGTATGAAGATAAGGATGGGAATGTGGCATTCTATGATAACCAGACCGACAATTATATCCAGCATAATTTCCAGTTGCATTTAAGTCAAGTACTGAGTGAATATTGGCGCTTGAATGCAGCTTTACATTACACCAAGGGCGATGGGTATTATGAACAGTATAAAACAGACCGCACTTTGTGTGAGTATGGTTTATACGATTTCATTGTGAACGGTGAAAGTGTGGAGGAAAGTGATCTGATACGCAAAAAGGCGATGGATAACGGCTTTGGCGGCGGTGTATTCTCTTTGATGTACAAGAAGGGGCGCATAGATGCTGTTCTCGGTGGTGCATTGAATCAATACAGTGGTTGGCACTTTGGCGAAGTACTTTGGGTGCGTAATTATGCGGGTGAGATTAATCCTAATCAAGAGTATTACCGTAATAAGGGTAAAAAGACCGACGGTAACATTTATGCACGTGCCAACGTGGATATAGCTAAGGGGTTGAATGCTTATGCCGACTTGCAATACCGTCATATCAAATATACTATTGACGGAGTGAGCGATACATACGATTGGAATAACGGTAAGATGCAGCAACTTGCTGTGGATGAGTCTTTTGATTTCTTTAATCCGAAATTTGGGTTGAATTGGAAGATAAACCCTAATAACCGCGTGTTTGCATCGTTCTCGGTGGCACAGAAAGAACCTACCCGAGACAATTATACCGATGGAGACCCTAAGGCTTATCCTAAGTCGGAAAAGTTGTATGATTATGAGTTGGGCTATAATTTCGGTAATTCGTTTATAAGTGCGGGGGTAAATCTGTATTATATGGATTATACCGACCAATTGGTGCTTACCGGTCAGTTAAGCGATACGGGTAATCCCATGTCGGTGAATGTGCCTGACAGTTACCGAATGGGTGCGGAATTGTCGTTGGCATTACGCCCGTGCAGTTGGTTCGATTGGAATATAAATGCCACTTTGAGCAAAAACCGCATAAAGAATTTTACTGAGATGATTTATGAGGGAGAATGGGCTAACCCTATTTCAATCAATCATGGTGAAGTTCCTATTGCGTTCTCTCCCGATGTGACGTTAAACAATGCGTTTAATTTTTCATGGAAAGGTTTTGATGCGTCGTTACAATCGCAATATGTGTCAAAACAGTATATGAGTAACGCTAAGAGTGAAGAACAAGTGCTCGACGCATATTTTGTGTCTAATCTGCACTTGGGTTACACGTTTAAACTGCCGAGTGTAAAATCTGTTCGTTTGGGATTTTCTGTGTATAATGTTTTCAATGAGGAGTATGAGAACAATGGTTATGCCGGTGCCGGATATAATGTGGATGATAACGGAGAGAAGCAAATCTATCGTTATGCAGGATATGCAGCTCAGGCTCCGATAAACGTGATGGGCAGCATATCGCTTAAATTCTGATATTTCAAAAATCATTAAAATCCTCTACTCACAATTATGAATTATCTTGAAATATTAGGAACTGTGGTAGGTATCATTTATTTGATACTCGAATACCGAGCAAGCATATATTTATGGATAGCAGGTATTATCATGCCTGCTATCTATATTTTTGTTTATTATAAGGCCGGGCTGTATGCCGATTTCGGAATAAATGTTTATTATTTGTTTGCTGCTGTATATGGCTGGGTTGTGTGGAAATTGGGAAGAAAGAGCAAGAATACTGACGATTTGCCTATTACAAGCATGCCGTTGCAGAAGTATTTACCGCTTATCGCAGTTTTTGTTATTGCATGGCTGGGTATCGCTTTTGTTCTTGCCAATTATACCAATAGCGATGTGGTGTGGCTTGACAGTTTCACCACGGCATTAAGTATCGTAGGAATGTGGATGTTGGCGCAAAAATATGTAGAGCAATGGCTGACTTGGATTGCTGTGGATATTGTCAGTGCCGGATTATATATATATAAAGATCTGTATTTTACGGCCGGATTATATGCACTTTATACAATAATTGCTATCTTTGGATATATCAAATGGAAACGAATGATGAGACAAGAGTGATAGAACGCAATTTCATTCCGGAAGTGGCGGTTCTTGCCGATGGAGACTATCCGAGCAGCCACATCCCGTGCGCTGTGCTGGGAAAGGTCCCGTTTGTGGCTTGTTGTGATGGGGCTGTAGATTCCTTTGTGGCAGATGGTGGAACTCCTCGGTTGATTGTAGGCGACGGAGATTCAATTTCAGACGAAAATCGTAATCGATTCTCATCTATAATCGTAAAAATATCGGAGCAGGAAACCAACGATCTCACCAAGACAGTGACACACTTGAAATCACTCGGATATAAGCGTATTGCAATAGTAGGAGCCACCGGCAAACGAGAAGACCACACACTTGGAAATATTTCACTCTTGCTTGAATACATGGCGATGGGTATTGATGTGCGCATGTACACCGATTACGGCGTGTTTATTCCCGTCGATGGTAATTGTGAATTTGAGTCTTTCCCGGGGCAACAGGTTTCAATATTCAGTTTCGGAGCAATAGGAATGTATGCCGATGGACTGAAGTATCCGTTAAGCGACTTTACCAACTGGTGGCAGGGTACACTCAATGAAAGTGAAAAGAATAGGTTTACTATAAGTGCCACCGGCAAATACCTCGTTTTCCTTACATACGAAAAATGATATAAAAAAACAGGCATAGAGTGAAAAGTATTTGCAGGCACTTGTATTAAAGGCGGGAAAGGATTTCGGTAACGGCGGTTGCTGGATGTAGTGTGATGATGTCGGGGTCTTTAGCATACCAAGTGAGTTGTTTTTTGGCATAAACTCGGGTGTTCTTTTTCAGCCGTTCGCATGCTGTGGTGAAATCCATTGTTCCGTCAAAATAGGCAAACATTTCTTTATAACCCACTGTATTCAGCGAATTAAGGTGGCGCAAGTGATACACGTTGCGTGCTTCTTCTTCAAGTCCCGATTCAATCATTTTGTCCACGCGGGTATTGATGCGGTTGAATAGTTCCTCGCGCGGCATGTTAAGTGCGAATTTCAATATGCGGAACGGGCGTTTTTTCTTTTCCCCGGTACGGAATGAAGAGAACGTTTTACCTGATTGCATGTATATTTCCAATGCGTGTACTAAGCGTTTGGCATTCTGTTTATCAACTATTGCGTAGTATTCGGGGTCAATTTCAGCAACCCGTTTTGCGATACCTTCGATACCTTCCTTGTCAAGCAGTGCGTATGCCTTAGAGCGTATTTCATCACTCACGGTAGGGATATCGTCGATACCGTTACACACAGCATCCACATACATCATGGAGCCTCCACACATTACTGCGTGGTCATGAGTTGCAAATATCTGTGACAATTGTTTAAGTGCATCATTCTCAAATTGTGCTGCACTATAGTATTCGTTGAGATTCAGTATATTGATAAAGTGATGCTTTACGGTGGCAAGTTCTTCGCTTGTGGGGCATGCTGTACCTATGGGAATACTGCGGAATATCTGTCGTGAATCGGCAGATATTATCTCGGTATCGAGATATTTTGCCACCTCGATGGCGATTTTTGTTTTTCCTATTCCGGTGGGACCTGTTATTACTATCAGTGTCTTTTCTGCCATTTTCTGACGTTATAATTACTTTTTCAAAACGACTTCTTACTTTTCAAGAAAATTTAAAAGTTTCTTGAGGTTACCAAAACTTGTTTTGAATGGAATCGTATTCAAAACCTGATGCTCGCATGCGCAGGATAAGTTTATTGCGGTCTATATCGAGATCTTCACATAACTCGTCAAGATTTTGGTAACAATCTCGCAGTTTCATGTTGATAAAACTTAACAACATGAATGGATCGTTGGGTAAATCAGTGTATGCCATAATATTGCGAAGTTAGTAAATTCTATTCGTATTGTAACCGTTTTTAATGAAATTAGTGTAATTTTAGGTATGGCTTAAAAACAATGTTGTAAAACATAAATCATTAATGTATTGACTGATAGTGTGTTGCGCAAATGTTGGTAATGTGTGCAAAAAATAAATTTGAATAAATTTGGAATAATTGCGATAAGTGTATAATTTTGAGATATTAAAATAGCTGAATGACGAGTGAGTCGTCATAAGTAGAGTAGAAATATATATGTTTTTATAGATTGTAGATTTAAAAGGAAACGCTGTTGCGAAACACCGTTTTCTTTTTTTGTTATTGCAACTTTTTTGAAATATTGGTGTCTAATAGTAGGAGAATGATAATAATAAGAACCGGAAATCATGTTGTGCATGCTCCGGCTTAAATGTAAACAGAAAATGGGGAAAACCGATCCGGATAGGCGTAATGATTTTGAACGGTGTGTTATGGATTATGGCAGGCTCATAGATAAAATCTGCTATATGTACGCATCCGATATGGAAAACTTCAATGATTTGCGGCAAGAAGTACTTATCAATGTATGGCAGGGGCTTGAGACCTTTGAGAACCGTTCGGCAATGTCCACATGGCTTTATCGGGTGAGCCTTAATACGTGTATCACCTATACCAATAAGGAGCGTAAGCATGTGGAGCATGATGAACTAAGCGATAACATGTATTTCTATGATGATTCACAGGAATATATGCAGAGATTGAAGGAACTATATAGGCTTATCGACAAGCTCAACAGACTTGAGAAAGCTCTTATCCTGCTGTGGCTTGATGAGGTGTCATACGAAGAAATAGGGCTTATTATGGGCATAAGTCGTAACAATGTGGCATCGAAGTTGCGCAGGTTGAAAGAAAAATTGACAAATATGGCAAACTCTTAAATTCTATAGCTATGGATTTGGATGAACTAAAGAATAAATGGAAACAGCTTGACGAGCATGTAAAGGCTCAGGATGACAAGATACGTGAACTTACCGATCAGGTGATGGCAGGAAAGGCAAAATCCCCGTTGAAAAGACTGAAGAGACATTGCCTGATAGGAGCAGTTCTTGTGCCGTTGATGCTGCCGTATTTCTTATGGTGTTATGAATTTATTGGCTTGGAGTGCAGCGAATGGATGGAAAAAACGCTCTATGTGATGACATGGGTCTTTATCATGTTTACTTGGGTAAGGGAGATATATTTGTATATGGATTTGTCACGTATCAATGTGTCTCGTGTAACAGTGGTAGAAGCTTTGAGGGGAACGATCAGATTTCGTAAACATTATCATTATGGCGTGTTGATTGACCTTATATTGGGAATGATAACCATAGTGCTTATGTTGCTGTGCTTTAACAAGAATCTTATGATAGGGGGTATGATAGGCGGATTAATAGGAGGAGCCATAGGCTTTAAGTTGTTCAGGTATTATGAGCGAAAGATTGATGAACTTGAATCTTCCCTTAAAGAGTGGAACAGCAATGAATGATAACAGTTGATTTAAAATTTTAACCAGATTCTTAATAAGAACAGAAAAGCCCGATTTCTCGGGCTTTTTCTGTTGTGCGGTACGGCAGATTACTTCAATAGTTCAAATGGCAACTTTGAAAGCATTTCTCCGAATTTATTGGCTCCTTCTTGCAATGGTTTTGACAGCATAGGGCGGATAAACGGGTTTAGTTCGACCCCAAGCTCTGCGTATGCGTATGTTTCTGTCTCACTCGCTTTCTCCAAGCTTATAACTGCCTGTAATGGTACAGGTGATTGAGCTGCCGCAAACACTATGCGTGTGGGTTCGATCCTTTCCACGATATTCAACTTTATCTCTCCCACCGGGTCGGCGATAAGCGTAATACTGTCTTTCTCAAATTTAGCCTTTCCTGTGATTTTTGCTTTTGTCTCATCGGGAAGTCTGTCGGCTATCTCATTGAATGATTCGGGGTTGGATAACTTTGCGTATACCGTATCGATGTCGCAATGAATGGTTGCTGTCTCACTTTTAAAAATATCCATATTCGGGTAGCGTTAATCTTCGTTACGATCGTTGCATGGAATCCAGTTAGCCGGGTCTTTGCGCCATTGTTCCAATGCGGCAAGATCTGATTCCTTGATATAATTAGTTTTGAGTGCAGCTTCAAGCATTGTGGTATAGTTGCCGATAGTCACCAATTTCACACCGGCTTCTTCGAATTTTTCGGTAGCGAGCGGGAATTGATATGTGAATATGGCTGCCATACCAATAACTTCACATCCTGCATTGCGAATAGCTTGAACAGCTTTTAGACTGCTTCCTCCGGTTGAAACAAGGTCTTCGATGACAACCACCTTCTGACCCGGTTTCAGATTACCTTCAATAAGGTTCTCCAATCCGTGGTCTTTAGGGCTTGAACGTACATAAGCATAAGGAAGACCTAAGTTGTCGGAAACTAAAGCACCTTGAGCGATTGCACCGGTTGCAACTCCGGCGATAGCTTCCACTTCGGGGAAATGCTCGGCTACGAGCCTGCATAATTCTATCTTGATGAAGTTTCTCACGTCGGGGTAAGATAAAGTTACACGGTTGTCGCAGTAGATAGGGGAATTCCAGCCCGAAGACCATACAAAGGGATTTTCCGGTTGTAACTTTATTGCATTGATGCGCAATAGTTTTTCTGCTAATAGATGTTCTTGCTTGTTCATTGTATTTTAGTGTTTAGAATGTTCTTTAAATAGTTGCACAAAGATAGTATTTAATTGGGAATTGAGCGAAATAAAATTAAACACTTTCTTTATATCCGAAAAATATTGTCTTTTCACCTTGGGATTATATTGTTTTTTCTTGTAAGAGGAATGTTTTTGTTCTTTTCTCTTGTTTGGAATGCTTTTTATCAGTATGTTTGTAGTTAGTATTTTAATTATTATCTAAATAACGTTATTATGGAGAAAAAAGGTATTGGAATTACATTAGGGGCTATTGCCGTTATTTTGGTGTGTATCGTAGGTTTGTTTATCGCAGTGCCTTACTATAATGTGTGGCAACAAGAGATGAGCGGGCGTGCTGAATTTGCAAAAGCAGAGCAGAACCGTAAGATTAAGATTGAGGAGGCTAAAGCCAATCTTGAGGCAGAGAAACTTAACGCTCAAGCTGAAATAGAGCGCGCAAAAGGTGCGGCGGAAGCTATCAGGATAGAAAATGGTAGTCTTACTCCTGCTTACATTCAATATCTATGGGTGCGTCAGCAGGCTAATCTGAATGACAAAACCGTCATCTACGTTCCTACCGAAACAAATTTGCCTATTCTTGAGGCTAATCGACACAACGACAGATAAATTATTTTGAGACGAATTAAAAACACCTGCTCACAATATTTATGGGCAGGTGTTTTTTTATGGGTTGAGGAGAACTTTAAGCTAAAGCATCAAGGTTTAACTTGTTAAGCAATTGCTTTCCTTCCGGTGTGTACATATATGCTATGCGGTCGGCGTATGCCTTTTCGATTTTGCCGCGTACCATCTTCAACGAGCTGTTAATCATTTGGTTTTGTTCTGTGAATGGCTCTGCAAGAACAGCAAAGCATGTAGGCAACCAGCGATCGGGGAACATAGTTTCATGTATGCCGCCTTTCTTGAACATTGCCACATCGGCATCGATAAGTTTAAGAGCCTCTTTGCGTCCTTCTTCTGTTTCAAGCGACAAACCTTTGTCCTTCAACGTGCGTTTCAAGTAGTCTTTGTTTGGAACAATAACAGCCGTCGTGTAGGTGGACTGGTTGTTGTAAAGCATGACTTGGTCGATTGACGGAGCAAGTTGCACAAGAGCTTCCTCTATACCTTCCGGGCTGTATTTCTCGCCATCGCTTGAGATAAGTAAGCTCTTAAAACGCCCTTTCACATACAGCAAGCCCTCTTTTGTCATGTATCCCAAATCTCCGGTAAACAAATAGCCGTCTTTCACTGTTTCGGCAGTGGATTCCGGGTTTTTCCAATATCCTGCCATTACGTTTTCGCCCTTGACTACGATTTCTCCTTGTTGACCCATTGGAACTTCATTGCCGTTTTCATCGCATATTTTCAGCTCAATGGGTTTGACTAACTTGCCGCTTGAACCGAAACGATATAGATCGGGACCATTGGATGAAATTACCGGGGTGGCTTCAGATAGACCGTATCCTTGGTACATAGGCATACCCACTCCTACGTAGAATTTCTGCAAATCTTTATCGAGCAAAGCCCCTCCACCGATGAAAAAGCGCATTTCGCCACCGAAATTTTCTCTCACCTTGGAGAAAATAACTTTATCAAATAATGCTACTAAAGGTTTTAGTAATAGACGGAATCCCTTGAAATCAAGATTACTGTCGCCGTAGTAGGTTTGTTTCAATTTAAGACCGAAATTGAAAAGTTTCTCGGTGGTCTTTCCTTTGGCACGGATAGCCTGTTCTATATTCTTCTTGAATGTCTTGGCGAGTGCCGGAACGCTTAAGATGAAGTGCGGTTTTACTTCCTTGATGTTTTGAGGAATGTTTTTTAGCGTTTCAAGCGGTGTGCGTCCCACTTGTACCGTGGCTGCTGTAGCACCTTGTGCCATCATGATGTAGAAACCCACCACGTGAGCGAAACAGTGGTCAAGTGGCAGAATGATGAGTGTTCGCCAAGTCTCGTCAATGTCGACAAGAGTTAGTGATTGTTCTACGTTGGCAGTATAATTGCGGTGAGTAAGTACCACCCCTTTAGGATCGGCAGTGGTTCCACTGGTGTAGGTGATTGTAGCGTAGTCGTCGTTTTGGATAGAATGTGCTACGCTTAGAAATTCTTCCAATGAGTGTGACGATAGGAAATCGTCGCCCATTTTCAATACATCCTCAAGAGCGATTTCTTTGTCTTCGTAATTATCTTGTTTATCAAATACGATGATATGTTTTACTTCCGGCAGTTCGTCTTTTATGGCACGAACTTTTTTCAGTTGATTGCCCGATACCATCATGTATTTTACATCTCCATGAATGAGGCGGAACATCAGGTCATTGCGCTCTTCAAGCTTAATGGATAGCGGTACGTTAACAGCACCGGCATAGATCATTGCAAGCTCACCTATGACCCACATGTTGCGTCCTTCACTAAGAAGAGCCATATTGTCGCCTTTTTTCACCCCAAGAGCTTGCAATCCTGCTCCAAGGCGGTAAACCTGTTCTTTTACTTGAGTGTAAGTTGTGGGTTCAAACTTCTTTCCTGTTTTTTCTAAAAGGAATGTATTATTCGGATACTGTTTTACCGATGCTTCAAATAAATCGATGATTGTTTTCTTCATGATTGATTTCTATTATAATATCTCTATTCACTTGCAAAGATAATGAAATATAACAAAATAGCCTAAAAAAGAACACTAATGGCATCTTAAAGCAGTAAAAGTTATATCGGAGTGTATGTTTTTTTGTAATTTTGCGCAAATCTTTAATATAACATGGATATGCTTGATTTTATAACTTGGACGTGTAATCCGGAATTAATTAGTTCTCCGGTAACGGTGCGCTGGTATGGTTTGATGTTTGCGATAGGCTTTTGGGCAGGCTATGAGATAGTGTGGCGTATGTTCCGACATGAAGGCGCACCTGAGAAATGGGTAGGCTCGCTGTTTGTTTATGTGGCTGTGGCTACGCTTGTAGGTGCTCGTTTGGGGCATGTATTTTTTTATGATTGGGATAACTATTCAAGCAATCTTCTCGATATATTCAAAGTGTGGGAAGGCGGGTTGGCAAGTCACGGCGGTGCAATAGGCATAATGGTAGCCGTTTTTATCTATTCAAGGAGAGTTACGAAGAAAAGCCCGCTTTGGACGTTTGACAAGCTTGTTGTTCCCATTGCTTTTGTAGGTGCGTTGATACGTCTCGGTAACCTGTTTAATCATGAGATTTATGGCGGTCCCACCGATTTGCCTTGGGGTTTCTCGTTCGTTGATAATGTGGGGGCTTGGATACGTGGAGCTGAGCCGGTTATGACTGTACCGTGTCACCCTACACAGATATATGAGGCATTATGCTATCTTGCTTTATTCGCTTTGCTCATGCTGATGTATTGGAAATGGAATGCACAACGTCGTCCGGGCTTGATATTCGGTGTATTCTTTACGGTGCTTTTTTCGGCACGGTTTGTCATTGAATACGTTAAGAATGTGCAGGAACCTTGGGAAATAGGTATGCGTGAAGCTATCGGAATGGATATGGGACAAGTGCTGAGTGTACCGTTCATAGTAGCCGGAATATGGCTTATTGTGCATGCTGTGCGTCATCCTGCTGTAGAGATGCGTTTCCCCGGAAAGTTTTCCGATGCAAAATAACAAAACGTGAATAGAAAATGAATGAATCTGCGTTAAGTCAGTTGTATCTGAAGGACACGGCGTTCAAGAATCTTATGCAGCGTCGTGTGTTCAATGTGTTGCTTATTTCATCGTCCTATGACGCTTTTATGTTGGAAGATGACGGGCGCGTGGAAGAACAGTTGTTCTTTGAGTACATGGCGTTGAATTTGAGTTCCCCACCACGTTTTACGCAGGTTAACGATTTTAATCAAGCATTTGAAATGCTGGAGATGAAGCATTACGACTTGGTGATAGCCATGCCGGGTGTGGACATAAGCGGTACATTTGTGAATGCAAAGGAGGTTAAACGACTTTATCCCGATGTACCTATTGTGGTGCTTACTCCGTTTTCTCGAGAGGTGTCGCGTCGTCTTGCCAATGAGGATTTCGGCGGTGTGGACTATGTGTTCAGCTGGTTGGGGAATGTGGATTTGTTGCTTGCCATTATTAAGTTGCTTGAGGACAGGCTTAATGCCGATAATGATATAAATGAGGTGGGTGTACAGCTCATTCTGCTTGTAGAGGACTCCATCAGATTCTATTCATCTGTTTTACCTACTTTATACAAATTCTTATTGCGTCAGTCGCTTATATTTTCTACCGAGGCGTTGAATGAACATGAAAAGATGATGCGCCTGCGCGGGCGTCCTAAGGTGATGCTTGCGCGCAACTATGAGGAGGCAATGGCTATTTATGAGCGATTCAGCAAGAATATTCTCGGGGTGATAAGTGATGTATCTTTTATGCGTGAAGGGCAGAAAGACCCTCATGCGGGAATTCGTCTTGCTAAAGAACTACGCAGTCGCGACCCGTATCTGCCGCTTATCATAGAGTCCAGTGAAGTGGAGAACGAAAAGTTTGTAAAAGATTTTCATGGTACGTTCATCGACAAAAATTCCAAGAAACTGCCGGTTGATTTGGGACATGCCATCATGGATAATTTCGGATTTGGCGATTTTGTAATAAAAAATCCAAATACCGGAGAGGAGCTGTTGCGTATCAAGGACTTGAAAGATTTGCAGGACAGTATATTCTATGTGCCGGCGGAATCATTATTATATCATGCGTCGTATAATGATATTTCAAGGTGGTTGTATTCGCGTGCCATGTTCCCAATAGCCGAGGTGATGAAAATGCACCGTTTTACAGACATCAGTGAAGCTCCGGCAGTGAGGCAGCTTATATTTGACTTGATTGTAAAGTATCGTAAGATGAAGAACCGCGGTGTAGTGGCTATCTTCAAGCGTGACAGGTTTGACCACTATTCCAATTTTGCACGAATCGGGCAAGGGTCGCTTGGCGGGAAAGGCAGAGGCTTGGCTTTTATTGATTCCATCATAAAGAATTTCCCTGAATGCGATAATTTCGATGGTGTGACAGTACAGATTCCGCGAACGGTTGTGCTGTGTACCGACATCTTCGATGAATTCATGGAGAACAATAATTTATATCAGATAGCAATTAGTGACGCTCCCGATGAGGAAATACTGCAAGCATTCCTGAAAGCTGATTTGCAGAAGTCACTGGTGGAGGATTTCTATGCACTGTTTGAAGTAGTGAATCGTCCGCTTGCCGTTCGCAGTTCAAGTTTGCTGGAGGACAGCCATTATCAGCCGTTTGCCGGTATATATTCCACATATATGATACCCTTGCTCAAGGATAAAGATGATATGCTTAGGTTGTTGAGTGATGCCATAAAGAGTGTGTATGCCTCGGTGTTCTTTGCCGATAGCAAGGCTTATATGACCGCTACCCGCAATATCATCGACCAAGAGAAAATGGCTGTGATTATTCAGGAAGTTGTGGGTACAGGTTATGGTGATGTGTATTATCCTTCATTCTCCGGGGTGGGGCGTTCGTTGAATTATTATCCTATAAATGATGAAAAGCCTGAGGAGGGTGTTGCCGAGGTGGCTGTAGGTCTTGGAAAATATATCGTAGACGGCGGGCAGGCATTGCGTTTTTCTCCGCATCATCCCGATAATGTGTTGCAAACGAGTACGCTTGATTTGGCGTTAAAGGATACGCAGACGCGGTTCTACGCACTTGACATGAAAAATGCCGCCGAGAATTTCAGCGTAGATGACGGATTTAATATAAAGAAGTTACGCATTCAGGATGCCGCTGCCAATGGCTCGTTGCGTTATATGGTGAGTACTTACGATCATTATGATGGTGTGATTCGCGATAGCGATTATGGCGAGGGCCGGCGTGTGGTAACGTTTGCCAATATGTTGCAACATAAATGTTTCCCTTTGGCTGAGATTGTGGCGTTTATGCTTGAAAAAGGGCAGACTGCCATGCAACGTCCTGTAGAAATTGAATTTGCCGGAGTGGTCGAACGCAACACCAGAGAAAATAATGAACGGAAAGGACAGATTTATTGGTTGCAGATACGTCCTATGGTAGACCGAAAAGAAATGCTCGATGAGGATGTAGCCGGTATTGCCGATGAGAAAGTTCTGTTGAAAAGCACCGGTGCATTGGGACATGGCATGATGGATAATATTCGGTATGTAGTGATTGTGAAACCGGAAAGATTCTCTATGTCAAATAATTTGGCTATTGCACGTGAAATTGAAAAAATAAATCGTAACTTTACGCAAAATAACGAGAATTATATTCTCATAGGTCCCGGACGTTGGGGGTCAAGCGACAGTGCGCTCGGTGTACCCGTAAAATGGCCGCATATATCGGCAGCTAAGGTGATTGTTGAAACTGAGTTGAAGGGCAATGCCATAGATCCGAGCCAAGGTACACATTTCTTCCAAAATCTTACTTCATTCGGTGTGGGATATTTCACATTGAAGGAAACGGTGGAGGGAAACAAGTGCGATATGGAATATCTGAACGCATTGCCGGTGGTAGAGGAGACTGAAAACGTGAAAATAATAGCGTTTGACGAGTCGCTGGTGGTTGCCATAAACGGACGGAAAGGTTTAGGTGTGGTGCTTAAGCCCGGTGGGGTGGATGCTAAAAAAGAATAATAATTTAGAGTATATCATATAATAACAGATATGTCATTTTTTGGAGGATTGAAAAGGGCATTAGGATGGTCGGGAGATGATGATGATTATATCACTTATGAATCATCTTCAAGTGAAGATATTTCGGAAGAAAACGGCAAGGATGCCACAGTAAGTTTTCGGGATGATGACGAGATTCCCGATGGCGTTTTTGATGGGTTGGTGGAAATAATAAACGCCAATCTGTCGCCTATGGTATTGAAATGCCTCGATGTGGATGCCGAGAAGAAATATCTGTATGAGGCTCTCGGTCCCGGTTTTAAAACGTTTGTGAAAGATGCCAAGGAAAGAGGGCTTGAACAAGCACGTGCCGAGTGGGAGCGAGAGAAAGGCGAGCTCAACAGCCGTGTTGAGGATTATAAGGCTCGTTGCGAGGCTGCCGAGAACGATATGAAAGAAATGAAGGCAATGAAGATGAGCGAAGAGCGTCAGAAGTTGGCTTTGAAAGAACGTATACGTAATCTTGAAGATCAAGTGGCTTCGGCAGAGGCAGAAAAAGAACAGTACGACCTTGAGAACAAGAGCCTGCTTAATAAATTGAAGGTTTCGCAGGTGCGAAACGATGCCAATGAGGAGGCTGAAAAAGAAATAGTGGAATTGAAAGCCGAAATAGCCCGCATGAAGGCAGAGCCTGTCGGAGGTACATCCGATGATACTGTGAAGGCGTTGGAAGAGGAATATAACGCTAAGATGGAAATAAACAATGCTCTTATTAATGATTTGAGAGCTGAGGCAGCGAAAGTTAAGGAGGAAAATTCCACATTGAAAGCATCGGTTGAAAAATCTTCGGAGGAACTTAGTGCTGTTACCGGAGAATTGGAAAAGGCTAAGGCGGAATTGGCTGAAATGGCAGATAACCTCGGTATGCTCGATGATATTCAGGAACAACTGGATAAAGTTGAAGAATTCAAGAAGAAAAAAGAAGAAGAGGTTCAAGGTTTACAGGAGAAAATATCGATTCTTGAACAGGAGAAAGCAAAGGCTTTAGAGGCAGCTCGGGATGAAGAAATATTAAAGGGGCGTATTGCCGAACTCGAAATGGAGTTATCTTCAAGCAACGATAAAGCGAGTGCCTTGGCACAAGAGAATACCGATACATTGTCATTATTGCATAAGCGGGACGAGGTGGTGGATTCTCAGAAAGCCGAGTTGGAAGCTTGTAAGGCGGAAATAGAGAAGGTAAAGAACGACTATGAGGCTTTGAAAGCACTTCATGAGACAGAGAAGAATGAGCTGAAAGCAGCAGAGGCAGAAAGAGTGCGGGAGTTTCAAGCTGAAATTGCCGAATTGCAGGCAAGACTTAATGTCAACGGACGTATAGATGATGAACTTGTTGATGCTGACTTGCGTCAAGCGGTGGAGGAAACTTTTGATGTTTCGCTTGAGCCCGAAAGTTTTGATGATTTTTCGATGCCTGAGCCTGTTAATATTCCCGAAAAGGAACAAGCAGGTGAGGATTTGGAGAATAAAACAGCCGAGGAGGACATTTCTACAGAGATAGATGCCGAACTTGACGATATAGATTGGCTTTTACCCGATACGGCGGAGGCTGTTATAAAAGAGGAAGAGACAAAGAAAGAAAAGGAACAGAAAGAACAGGAATTGAAGGTTCTTTCAGTGGAAAAGAATTCAGATGAACCGGAGGCGCAAATGTCGCTTTTTGGTTAAAATATCATTCTTTTTTGCCGGAAAAAATGGTTTTATTTATGCAAATGTTTATATTTGTACAAATAATGTAAAAAAAGTGGTGAATGTGCTAAAGAACATATCGAATAGTTTGCGTGAGTGTGAAGTTTGTATAAACACACACA